>NZ_SMSJ01000024.1 GCF_004355005.1 Dankookia rubra | reverse complement strand
GCGGTGCGCTCTGTCATCGGCACCGCGACGCGGCGCAGCACCGACGCCTATCAGGCTATTCGTGCCACGCTCCAAGGCCAGTCCATCCTCGCCCCGGGTTGAGCAGCTACCGGTCTCGTTCTTCTCCAAGATCTCGAAGGGGATTCCCATCTCTTTCAGCCGGATGGCGGTGCAGAGGCCGGCGATGCCAGCGCCAATGACAATCACCTTGAAGTCGCGGATGGCCAGGCGCGCCGGGTCGCGCTGCCAGTGCACGGCGCGGGTATCCTCCTCACCCAGCTGCGTTTCCTCAACCAACAAAGGAATATATTCCTCTGGTACCATCTGGCCGACGCCACCGCTCATCATCCGCTGCAGCACCTCGGCATGTGGCAGGCGCGGCGGCGGGCGGTCCGCCACGGCGTAGTCCTTCAGGGCATCGACTAAGCGGTCGCGCACTTTCTGCTTGAGCGGTTCCGGCACGGACTCCAGAAAGCTCCAGGCACCATGGATATGCGGCGCGACCTCGTCGAGGATGGTGAGGTCGCCGGTGAGTTGCACCAGCACCATCAGCATCGGGGCGATATCGGCATCGGCCAGCGCCGCCCGGAGCGCCGCCTCGTCGTCCGTCGCTCCGCGGATTTGTGCCTGGAATTCCTTGGTCATTCTGTCCTCCTCCGCCCTCTTTTCTTATGGACGGAGTGTAGCCGAAGACGCTCGCTAGGCGAGGGCCGCGACGAACACCTCCCCGGCCAGCAGGAGCCGCGGCGGTTGCGGCCGGATGTCCGTTGCAGCGCCATCAGGGCCGCCGCCCGGGCGTGCCTGGTCGGTTCTATCAGAGCGCGCGCCAGACGGCTGGTTTGGCTGGCTGGGACGGCGCTGGTAGGCTCCGGGCTCGGCGGGACGGGAGTAGCGGATGGACTGTGTATCCTGCGGCTCGGCTGCGGTGACGGAGCGGCCGGAGCGCACGGCGCAAGGCTACCGCCGGTCCCGCTGCGGTATCGGAGCGCGGCGACCTGGCCGGTCCTCGCTGAGCTCCGGCAGGCCTGCCTCAAGAACCGCTCGCTTCAACTCCTCCACAAACAAGTGTTGGCTCCGGCTGCCACGCCGCAGCCGATCGTCGATCGCCTCTAATGGGAGATTATTGACCCGGCCTGGGTGATCTTGAGCTACGCAGCGTAGCGGAAGGTCTTGTGCCCGAAGAAGCTCCCCCTGTGTCAGACGAGTTGTCGCGTGTTTAGGATCGCGGAACGAGGGGGCGTGGACATCAGGCAGTGGCTCGATACGGACAAGCATACAGGGATCGCATCGTCGCGCGGCTGCTGCCGCCGGAGAGTGCGGCCATCGATGTGGTCTCGCGCGAGATAGGTATCAGCGTCGCCACGCTGGCGCGGTGGCGAGCCGGGGCGCTGGCGGCACCGGGCGGACTGACCAACCCCCAGCGCTGGACGCCTGCGGCGCGGCTGGAGGCGGTGATCACCACGGCGGCGATGGACGAGGCCGCCCGCAGCGCCTGGTGCCGCGAGCAGGGGCTATACCCGGCCGAGCTCGAGGCGTGGAAGCATGACGCCATCGCCGGCCTGGGCGAGCCGCGGGCCGCCAGTGCCGTCGAGGCGCGGCAGGACCGGCGCAGGGTCAAGGAGCTCGAGCGCGAGCTGCACCGCAAGGACAAGGCGCTGGCCGAGACGGCCGCCTTGCTGGTGCTGCGAAAAAAACTGCATGCGGTCTTCCGCGACGGCGAGGGCGAATGACCTGCCGGGAGGACCGCCAGACCCTGATGGCCGCGATCGCTGAGGCCTGTGCCGCCGGTGCCCGGCTGGCTCCGGCCTGCAGGCTGGCCGGCATCGACCCGCGCACCTTCCAGCGCTGGCGCGATGGCGATGGCCAGGTCCGGGCGGACCGCCGACCCGAGGCTGCCCGGCCACGGCCGGCGCACGCCTTGAGCGAGGCCGAGCGAGCGCGCCTGGTCGAACTCGCCAACCAGCCGCGCTTCGCCAGCACGCCACCAGCCCGTATCGTCCCGGCGCTGGCCGACGAGGGCGTCTACGTGGCCAGCGAGGCCAGCTTTCACCGCGTGCTGCGCGACCATGGCCAGATGCGGCGCCGGGGTCGGTCCCGCCCGCCGCGATCCGCCGGCCCGCCCAGCACGCATGTGGCGACCGCCCCAGGGCAGGTCTGGTGCTGGGACGTGACCTTCCTGCCCGCCCGGGTGCAGGGACGCTGGTTCTACCTGTTCCTCATCCTTGACCTCTACAGCCGCAAGATCGTCGGCCACGAAGTGCACGAGACCGACCAGGCCGAACACGCGGCCCATCTGGTCCGGCGCACGGCGCTTGCCGAGGGCATCCACGCCCACGCGCTGCGCCCGGTGCTGCACGGTGACAACGGCCCGAGCATGAAGGGCACGACCGTGCTGGCCATGCTGTACTGGCTCGGCATCGCGCCGTCGCACTCGCGGCCACGGGTGAGCGACGATAATGCCTATGCCGAGGCGCTGTTCCGTACCGCCAAGTACCGCCCGGACTTCCCCACCACAGGCTTTGCCAACCTCGCCGGAGCGCGGCAGTGGGCGGCCGATTTCGTGCACTGGTACAACCACGAGCACCGTCACAGCGGCATCCGCTACGTCACCCCGGCGCAACGCCATGCCGGAGGCGACGGCCCACTGCTGGCCGCCCGCCACGCCCTGTACCAGCAAGCACGCGAGACCAACCCGCGCCGCTGGAGTGGGCGGACCCGCGACTGGACGCCGATCGGCGCCGTGACGCTCAACCCTGAGCGCGACAGCGTCGTGGCCGCCGCGAGCATCGGGGCAGCTTCACCCGCCGCCGGGCCGCCATCCAAACCACGCCAAGGATAGGAGACCCCGTTACGAAACCAGCGCGGCAACTCGTTTGACACGCACCGAGCTGCGGACGCGGTCGGGCAGCTTCGACAGCTTGCGCATATGGCCGATGGCGGCACGCTTCAGCTGCGCCTTGCTGCGCGCCGGCTCCTTGCGGGTGACCGCCTGCTTCAGGTCGCCGTTGACCCCCTCGTCCGGGTTCAACTCCGGACTGTATCCTGGGAGGTAGAACACCTCACATGGAACGTCATGCGGTCAACAGCCAAATCAGCACCTCATGGCATGACCTCCGGCTGCAGTGTCCGAACGGTGTCCAGGTTCGAGCCCGTCTGCGTTCTGGCATTCCCTAACCAGAACCAACTCACATTCGGTCGGCGCACACAGCAGCCGCACCATCATCCCGCATACGGCGGATAGAGCTCAAGCAGGTGAGACCATTCTTCAATGGCGGCTTTCGAAGCCATATTGCTGCTAGGTTCACCCACCTGGATCCGTCAGGACCTGATCAGGGTCCTGCCGAATTCGAATGTAGCGGTTGTGGCGCTTAGGCCGCCTTCATCGCGGCCCCTCGATCACCACGCCGTTGCTGACGAACTTCCACAGCGCAACGAGCAACTTGCGCGCCAGGGCAACAATCGCAGCCTTCTTGCCGCGGCCACCATTCTGTTTGACGCGCTCCTTGAACCAGCGACTCAATGCCGAGGTCGGCTGGTGCTGCACCCACAACCAGGCAAGCTGGACCATGGTGCTGCGCAGTTTTGAGTTGCCTGACTTCGACACCCCCTGTTCGTGATCGACGGACCCGCTCTGCCAAGGCGTTGGCGCCAGCCCGGCATAGGCCGCCACCTGGCGCCGGTTGCCAAAGCTGCGGAAGAAGCACTCCAGCCAGAGCACCGTGGCGAACTCCGGGCCGATCCCGCGCAACCCGGCCAGCGCCGCTACCGGGGCAGGTGCCGCCTCGCCCTTGGGCGCCAGCAGAGCATCCCGCTCCGCCTCGACGGCCTTGATCTGCTGTAGGGTCAGCTCCAGTCGGTCGAGCTCGCGGCCGAGCTGGGCCTTCAGGTACGCCGGCAAGGGCCGTCCATCGCCGGTGACCAACTGCTCCAGTCGCTCGCGTCGATCACGACGACAGGGCTCGTAGTCAGGAATGCCTTGCGCAAACAGCAATCCCTTGATGCGATTCACATGCACGATCCGCTCGCATACCAACGTCTTGCGCTCGCGGCAGAGTCGCCGGCGGTCCTCTTCGTCCGGGGTCGGTGGCCGAACCATGGCGCAGACTCTCGGCTCACCGCGCTTATAGGCCAGCAGCGTGCGCAGCAGGGCCTCGCCATCGATCCGGTCCGTCTTTGCCTTGCGCCGCCGGCGCGAGGTCAGGACAGAGGCGGCGTCAACGACATGGCTTTCGATACCCTCCCGCTCCAGCACACGGTGGATCCAGAAGCCATCCAGTCCAGCCTCATGGATGACGACAATCGGGAAGGTGTTGCCAGTTCGAGCCTGCGTCTTCGCCTGCAGCGTCTTGAAGTGGCCCAACAGGCCCGTCATGATGCTCCTATGTCCTGTCAAGCGGGGATCGGGGCCGCCTGGCTTGGTTTGCACAGGACGCCGAAGATCTCGCGCGCGACATAGCGCTTCAGGCAGCGCATGATCTCCTTCGTGGTCTTTCCATCCTTGGTGCGGCGCACGACGTAGTCTTTGGTGGGCTGGTGCAGGCGCATGCGTGTGACGACGATGCGGTGCAAGGCGGCGTTAGCCTGCCTGTTTCCACCTCGGTTCAGCCTGTGGCGGCTGGTTCGCCCGCTGGATGCCGGTATAGGGCAGGCGCCACACAGCTTGGCGAGAGCTCCCTCCGATCGGATGCGTTCGGGATTGTCGCCGACCAGCAGCAACATCTCGGCAGCGGTCGCAGTTGCAATGCCCGGAGCAGTGATGAGGTCGGGCGCGGCGGTCGAGACCAGGGTTTCGAGGGCGCGGTCGTGCTCCTGGATTTCATGCCTCAGAGCAAGCCAGCGTCGCGCGGTGGCTGCGAGTGCCGCCTTCGCGGAGGCGGTCGTGGACGTGATCGGGCCGGGCTGCAGTGACGCCAGATGACGAGCGAGTGCCACCTTACCCCGGATGCTCTCGAGCTGCTCGCGCAGCTCCTCTGGCGCGCTGATGATGATCGATTTGAGCGTGAGCATGGCTTGAGTTTTGGCTTTGACAGCGGCATCGCGTGCCACCTTGAGGTGGCGCATCATCTCGACCGAGCTGTTACCGGATTTGGGTTGGGCCGTGGCCTGACCGCTGAGAACAGCACGCGCTGCGGCTTCCGCATCGATCGCGTCATCCTTGCCTTTTCGCCGACGCGCACTCCGATCGGGCCGGTTCACTTCCAGAATGCGGTACCCGCTCGTTTGCAGGTTGCGAGCAAGACCTGCCCCGTAGGATCCTGTGCCCTCGATGCCGAAGGCTCTCACCGGACCGAAGGCCCGCGCCCAGACTTCCAGGCGCTGATACCCCTCCCGGCCCGGCTATCTCATGAGCCTGCCCGCGGACCGCAGCTCCTGGGAGAACCGAATTTGAACAATCCCTACCTGATCGACGGCTCGCGCCGCGTGCATCGCCACTGGTGGACTGTCGTCCCGGCCCTACCTGCAGGACCGGACAAGCAGAAAGCGCACGCTCTCCAGCGGGTGTGGTCCGATCACACGATGAACGCTTTCCGCACTGCCGCCGACGGCTCGCTGCTTCCCGGCAACCGGGGCTTCTACACGGAAGGGACCGAGGACCATCTGACGCCTGCGGTCTTCCAGACGTGGGCTGCGCTCGGTCCAGCCCACGCTTGGCTGCCAGCCCTGTTAGCTCTCTTCAACATCACCCCAAGCGGCGCGGTCGAGACCGCGCGCTGGTGCTATTTCTTCGAACAGTACACGGCGGATGGCAAACGACCCATCGCTGACATCGTCCTCGCTTGGCGCGACGGGGCCGGAGAAGCCGTTCTCGTCATCGAGGCCAAGCGACGTGGTGCCCGGCTTGCTGTGAAGGACCTCACAGATCTTAGTCGGTACCTTCGGATGCCGTCGATTTATTCTGTTCCCAGAAGGCATCTTGGCCTCCTAGTCGACGCCGCAGACCTTGCTGGCATGCACGTCAAGTTGGCCGGGGCATGGCCCATTGCGTCCTGGCAGGCACTCATCTCGGCGCAAATAACGGCCGCCCGAGACCTTGCGGCCCCTACCACGGTGATAAAGGAGGTGATCGGCCTCATAGGACTTCACGCGGCCTTCCATGGCTTGGTGGCACCACTGGCCCGCGAGTCCCTGGCCCTCGTTGCAGGCGAGGGGACGGCGGCACGCTACAACGCGATAGCCACGGAGGCAGAGGGCCCGCCCGAAGCCGTGAGATTTCTGCTGGGTTCGGAGGCGGTTTTCGCGATACGGCGCGGGCGCAGTCCCGACACGCCGTTACCATGGCTTGCGGACACGCTCGCCGCCGACGAAATCTGGCGTCGTGGCGAACAGACGACGGCTGCCCGTCAAGTTCCCCGTTGGCGCCTCAATTGGGGCACCTGAAAACGACGCGCATACGCAAGGGTGGTTTCTGAACGGGTGAGCGCCCGCCTCATCTCCCCACTCTTGTGCTTTGGCCATCTCGCACGGACGTCGAATCGGTGCCGTGCTACGCACCTTCGCGGGCGAACTGCCTGGAAGCAACGCACCAGATCGAGGTTGAGGAGATTGCCTTTTTGGGATCCTTGCACGGCGCCCCGAACCGCGCCCTCATCATAGACGAGCCCTGGATCGGGATGATCCTGTCGGGACGCAAAATCTGGGAGATGCGCTCCCGGGCCACACGCATCCGGGGTAGGATCGGTCTCATCCGAAAGCGCTCCGGGCACGTAGTCGGCACTGCGGACCTTGTCGACTGCCTACCCCCGCTTGATGCCACTACGATGGCTATTGCGGTGGAAATGCACGGAATCGATCCCGGCTGGCAAGCCGACGCACTCACCGCGGGCTGGGTGGTGCCCTGGGTCCTGCAGGACGCGCGGCCGCTAGTCACACCGGTACCTTACCGCCATCCCGCAGGCGCGGTCGGCTGGGTCGTGTTGGACCCCACCGTGACGCAGGCAATCGCAGGGCGCATGCTCCCTCCCGCAGCCACAGGCGAGGCCGGCCCGATGTTCGGACGTGCCGAGTCCATTCGTCCCGCGTCGCCAGTGGCGGTTGACTTCCAACATGGTGGCACAGAGAACGAAGCCGGCGTGGTGCGCCTCACGGGCGGCAATATCAGGAATGGCTACATCTACTTGCGGAGCGTCAGGCACCTTCTCCCCGCCGATGCAATCGGAGGCCCGAACGCCGAAGCCGCGGCTCCCCGCTCCCTCGCCGTGGTCCTCGAGTCTGGTCAGACCATCACCACCGACGTGGCAGGCGACAAAATGATTTTTCGGCAGCGCGGCTCAATGAGGGAGCTATTTCGGGCGGCCGGTGCACGCGAGGGCGATGATGCGGTCATTACACGGACCGGGTCGCACTCACTGCGGACCACACTCCGGCGTGGGCCAAGCTAGCGGTCAGAGCAACGCAGTCATGCCAGGCTGTCCTTCAGCATTGCCGCCAGTTCTCCGGGCTCCGCGTCCGGCGGCATAAGTGCCTCCTTCATCAGGGCGCGCTTCCGGGCGAGTAACGCGTGCAGGTTCTCGTCGAAGGAAGGACGGCCACCGGGGAGAACCGCCAAGGGGATATGAACGGTCACGGGCCGGTCTTGGCCGATCCGCAGCACGCGGCCCGTACACTGGTCTTCAATGGCCGGATTCCACCAGCGCGCCAGGTGAATGACGTGGTTGGCGCGCGTCAGGGTGAGACCAACGCCTCCGGCCCGCGGCGAGAGGAGCATCACGTCGAAGCCACCAGGCGCGTTCTGAAAGCGGTCGACCCCCGCCTGCCGTGCTGCGCCGGCGACCCTGCCACTGATGGTCATCGGCGCCGCCGGGAGATGGTAACGCCGCTGAAGCAACCCCGAGAGCCTCGCCATGAGGGCGAGGTCATCCACGAACACCAGGGCGCGCTCACTGCGGCCGGCGATAGCGTCCAGTGCATCAAGTGCAAGGCGGAGCCTGCGACCAGTTCCTACCGCGAGATGCTGGTCCGCATGGCCAAGGAGAGCGGCATCGAGACGCCGACCACCGAAGACCTGGTGCGGCTGGACCGCAGGCGCAAAGGCAAGATGCTGTCCAACGCGGAGTGGGAGAGCCCGACCGATCCGGAGGCGCGCATCGCCAAGCTGAAGGACGGCCGCACGCACCTGGCCTACAAGCCCGCGCACGCGCTGGATCTCGACACCGGTGCGGTGGTCGCAGCCGAGATGCTTCTGACTGACCGTGGCGACACCGCGATCCTCCCTGATACCCTGGAGAGTGCCGCTCGGCACCTGGCCGCGGTTGAGGCGGCGCCGAGCGCCGAGGTCCCTGCCGAGATGGTGGCCGACAAAGGGTACCACTCGCGCGAAGTGCTGAAGTCCCTCGAGGACGGGCCGTGGAAGACCCGGATTACCGAGCCCAAGCGCGACGGCTTCTCCCGCTGGCACGGCGAGGATGCGGCCCGCCGCGCCGTCGTGAACAACCGCACCCGCCTGCTGTCCGGTGTCGCCCAGGTCGCGTTCAAGCTGCGCGCCGAGGTGGTTGAGCGAGGCTTCGCGCTCATTCTCGACCGTGGTGGCATGCGCCGAGCCTGGCTGCGCGGGCGGGAGAACCTGCACAAGCGCTTATGTGGACGGCCCCGTAGGACCAAGCGGGATCTTCAGCTCATGTCTCACAAGCGCATGACCTCGGGGCTTCCGGGACAGGGTTTCGGCCTCGCTTGCTGCGATTGCCACGCCGGATGGTGGCCTGGTCGTCATCCTGATCGTCGCCGCTGGCGATCAGACCGGGGCCGTCGCCGCAGCATTGAGCCGGACCGCTTCCGCTGACCGATGGCTTTCTCAACGGGCTGCTGGGGCCGGCGCGACCTGGCCGGCGAGGACATCGTCCGCCTTATTCTCGACGGGACCGTCGTGCGGGTCCGGCTGGATCGCAAGGCGACCTCGATCTCGTTGCTGGTGGTCCTCGGCGTCCGCCGTGATGGGCAGAAGGTGCTGCTCGCTATCCGCGCCATGGGCGGGGAGAGCGAGGCGGCGTGGCGGGCGGTGCTCGATGACCTGGTCGCCCGCGGGCTGCGGACCCCGGAGTTCCTGATCACCGACGGCGTGGCCGGCCTGGAGAAGGCGCTGGCTGCGCTCTGGCCGGCGGTGCCAGCTCAGAGGTGCACCGTGCACAAGCATCGGAATCTCCTGGCCCATGCGCCGGAGCGGCTGCATGAGGAGATCTCGGCCGACTACACGGACATGATCTACGCCGAGACCGCGAAGGAGATCGAGACACGGCGCCGAGCCTTCCTGCGCAAGTGGCGGCTGAAGTGCCGTGCTGTCGCCGACAGCCTCGAGGAGGCCGGCGAAGCCCTCTTCGCCTTCACCCGACTGCCCTCGAGCCAGTGGAAGTCAGCGCGGACGACGAACGCGATCGAGCGGCTGCATGAGGAGTTCAAGCGCCGCATCAAGACGCAGACCGTGCTGCCCTCGGCCGAGACCGCGGCCATGCTGTTCTGGGCCCTGCTCGCCTCAGGCCAGATCACCATGCGCAAGGTCGATGGCTGGCAGACCCTCGGTCAGCCGCCGGCCAAGAGCATGATTGACCTCGCCGCCTGAAGCGATACCGTCATCGCGCTGGAGGCGCCCTGGAGATTTCCAACAGCCTTTGCGACGGCACCCATTCTTGATCGGGGGAGATTCAAGTGAAAAGCCGAAAGCAGAATATGCTCGGTATTTTTTCGGCTTGAGGTTTGGCCCAGATCGAAGCGAAGCTGCTATTTGCTGGTGACTGAACGCGAATGCAGTCTTCGAAGATGATTGCAAGGGGCGACGCCATTCAGCGCCAGAACGCTACGGCCTCCAATCGTGCGACGGTCCCGAGCACCAGTGCCGTGATCGCGGCAGAGGGGTGTGAATCCGCTGCCGCTTGGCCATAATCGCCGCTCCACAATGGAGGCAGGCAGTGCGACTTCCACTCTTCAGTCTGTTGGCAATCCTCGGCACACTGCCCGTAGCGGCCCGGGCGGAAAACGGGATGCTCCGCATTCACGCCGGGGAGGGCCTGACCGGCCTGTTCAGCGAGATCCGTGGCGGCGCCGCCTGGCATGACCTTGGCGTCAGGGAAGGCGGCGCGGACATCAATGGAGAGTTGCTGTTCGTCACTCCGGTGCCGGCGCGGCTGACGGCGGATCTGCCGCCGCTCTATCGCTGGATGCTGGAGCCGCGACCGCATATCGGCTTCAGCGCCAATACCGAGGGCTACACCAGCCAGGGTTATTTCGGCCTGACCTGGACCACCATGCTGTACCGCGACGTGCTGCGGCCGGGCGACGGCATCCGCTTCGACTTCTTCTTCGGCGGTTCGGTGAATGATGGCAAGCACGTCACCAATGCCTCCGACCGCAAGAGTCTCGGCGGCAATCTTCTGTTCCGGGTCGGCGGCGAGATCGGCTACCAGATCGATCCGCGCTGGTCGGTCTCACTCTTCCTCGACCATGAGAGCAATGCCGGCAGCGCCCGCGCGAACGAGGGCATGAACAGCCTCGGCCTGCGCCTGGGTTTCGGGCTCTAGCAGCCCTATGTGGACGGCCCGAGGGGCGCAACGCTTTTCTCGGCCCTTTCACGCCGAAAGTATGGATGCGGTAGCGCAAGAGCGATCGTGCGGCGGCCGCGGACTGACTGCCGGTGCGATGCGCAGCCAATGCGGAGCCCTGGCATCCTCCTGGCTCAGCACAGGGCCGTACGGCTATGTTTTGACCCTAATGGCGGAGCTGTGGGCAAGTGGCCTGCCGAAGCGACCATCAGACAGTGTGTTGCACGATCAGCGGTGAAGACGCACGTAGCCCTACCCGCGTTCGGGGTTATGCGACGCGGACATACTCCGGCCGTCCGAGATCCAGCATCCGGTTCAGCACACCGGCGGCGATGGCCACCTCCGTCGCTTGGCGCCCGTCGGTTTGCGAACGGAGCCCATCACCGATCACCCGCTTCCAGCGCGAGATGTCAGCCTCGACCAGGGCACGATCATTGTAGCCCGACGCCCGCTGCCAGCCCAAGCGGCCGCGCTCAGCGATGCACTGCAGATGGCAGTCGCGCTGTGTCGGTGCGGTCGCCGCGGCTTCGCTTGGCACCGCGTTCGCGCGAGGTGGTACCACCACGGCTGCCTCGGGAAGCCGTGCCGTGACCTCGGCGTAGACATCGTCCCGGTCGTAAGCGCCATCGCCGGTGAAGGACGCCACTGCCCCTCTCGATCTGATCGAGCAAGGCACCGACCTGCGAGCCGTCGTCAGCGTCCTTGTCGGTCAACACCGGCGCGACGATCCGACCCGTGTCGGCGTCGGTGGCAAGATGCAGCTTGCGCCAGCCACGACGCCTCTTGCTGCCATGCTTCTCGACCAGCCACTCGCCGGGACCACACAGCTTCAGCCCCGTGCTGTCCACCAGCAGGTGTACGGGCTTGCTGCTCGCCTTCGGCCGTAGCACCTCCAGCGTCTCGGCCCGGCGGCTCGGGGTGGAGTGGTCCGGCACGGGGAGGTCGAGGCCGAGCAGCTGCAGAATGGAGCCGATCAAGCCCTCGGCCTGGCGTAGCGGAAGGCGGAATACCGTGCGCAGGGTCAGGGCGGTGGTGATGGCCAAATCCGAGAAGCAGGGCTGCCCGCCCCGGGTGGTACGCGGCGCCGCGCGCCACCCTTCGATTGCCTCCTCGGAGAACCACACGGTCAGGCTGCCGCGAGCCCGCAGGCCGGCGTCGTACTCGCCCCAGTTCTTCACTCGGTGCCGCTGGGCCGGAATGTGGTGTCGGCGGTCAGCATTGGCTTTGAACGGCATGGCGGGCCCCCTCGAACGAGGGTTCGCCCTCATTCCAGCCTACCCCGCACTGCCCAATCCGACGATCCCTGCAACAAGCTGCCAGCGGACCCGTTCCCGCCCGCGCAGCTAAATACGCGACAGCTTTCGCACTACCCCTATTCGCCCTCGGGAACGACAATCCGACCAAGGCCGTCGCGCAGCCTGTCGAGCAGGCGAAACAGCAGCAGGCATTCCTCGGTCGAGAAGCCCGCCAGGGCGTCGTTATAGTAGCGACGGATGCTGACCAACATCTCTGACCAGACGCTTTCGCCCTGCGCCGTCAATCGGACGTGGCGCAGGCGACCATCGCCCGCAACGCGGATCCGCTCGACCAGTCCCGCGCCCTCCAGCCGGTCCAGCACTGCAGTGAGGTTCTGCCGGCTGACCATCAGGAAGGCGATCAGCTCTTTCACGGTCATTCCGTGGTCGCGGACGCCGGGGCGTGAGAGCGCCCCCAGCACCGCCCATTGCTGGGTTGTCGCGCCGAAGTCGCTGACCGCCTTCGTTCCTGTTTTGTGCATCAGGTTCGAGGCCTGATACAGCCGCAGGAATAACCTGTTGGCGATATCGAACCTGACGAGATCAACCTTCTGGCTTCCTGCAGGGCTGCCTAAAGGAATCTTCGCGAGATGATCTATCAATGCCTTGCCACTTCCGCTGATAATATAGCATACCCTTGTTATATCAGGCGCACCAGGACTTCTCCTGATCGCCGGGACATCGATCAGCACGGGAGGAACCATGCGCGGTCTCAAGGACAAGGTCGTCATCGTCACCGGCGGCGGCGGCGGCATCGGCGGGGCCACCTGCCGGCGATTCGCCGAGGCCGCCGCCAAGGTCGCGGTTTTCGACATCGACGCTGCGGCGGCCGGGCACACCGCCACCGCCATTGCCGAAGCCGGCGGCACTGCCCGGGCCTTCGCCTGCGACATCACCGACCATGCCGCGGTCCAGGGCGCAGTCGCCGCGGCCGAGGAGGCGCTCGGGCCCGTCGGCGTGCTGGTGAACAACGCCGGCTGGGACGTGTTCCGGCTGTTCAAGGACAGTACGCCGGCCGAGTGGCAGAAGCTCATCGCCATCAACCTGGTCGGCGCGCTCAACATGCACCATGCGGTGCTGCCCGGCATGCTGGCACGCAAGGCGGGGCGCATCGTCAATATCGCCTCCGACGCCGCCCGGGTCGGCTCGTCAGGCGAGGCGGTCTATGCCGCTTGCAAGGCGGGGCTGATCGGCTTCTCCAAGACTCTGGCCCGTGAGCATGCGCGGCACGGCATCACCGTGAACGTCGTCTGCCCGGGCGCCACCAACACCGCGCTCTTCGCCGACTACAAGCGGGGCGCCGGCAACCCTGAGAAGCTGGACGAGGCGTTCCGCCGCGCCGTCCCGATGGGCCGCATTGCCGAGCCCGAGGACCTGCCCGGCGCCATCCTGTTCTTCTCGAGCGACGACGCCGCCTTCATCACCGGACAGGTGCTCAGCGTGTCCGGCGGCCTGACCATGGCCGGCTGACCCAGGGAGGAAAAATCATGCACTACGAAGATATCCTGTTCGAGGTGGCCGTCGGCGTCGCCACCATCGCCATCAACCGCCCCAAGGTGATGAATGCCTTCCGCGGCCGGACCTGCGACGAGCTGATCCACGCCTTCAACCGCGCCGGCTGGGACAAGTCGGTCGGCGTCATCGTGCTGACCGGCACCGGCGACAAGGCCTTCTGCACCGGCGGCGACCAGTCGGCGCATGACGGCAACTACGATGGCCGCGGCATGATCGGCCTGCCGGTCGAGGAGCTGCAATCGATCATCCGTGAGGTGCCAAAGCCGGTCATCGCCCGCGTGCAGGGCTATGCGATCGGCGGTGGCAACGTGCTGGCGACGCTCTGCGACCTGACCATCGCGTCCGAGAAAGCGCAGTTCGGGCAGGTCGGTCCCAAGGTCGGCTCGGTCGATCCCGGCTTCGGCACAGCCTACCTGGCGCGCATCGTCGGCGAGAAGAAGGCGCGCGAGATCTGGTACCTCTGCCGCCGCTACACCGCCACCGAGGCGCAGGCCATGGGTCTGGTCAATACCGTGGTGCCGCACGACCAGCTCGATGCCGAAGTAGCGCGCTGGTGCGCCGAGATCATGGAACGCAGCCCGACCGCCATCGCCATCGCCAAGCGCAGCTTTAACGCGGACAGTGACAGTATCCGCGGCATTAGCGGCATGGGGATGCAGGCGCTGACCATGTACTACGCCAGCGAGGAATCGCAGGAGGGCGTGCGCGCCTTCAACGAGAAGCGGAAGCCCGAATTCCGCAAGTTCCAGAAGTAAGCGTGCCATGGCCGGCACCCTGACCGAGGACCAGCGCGCCTTCCAAGAGACGGCGCGCCGCTTCGCCCGCGAGCGGATCGCGCCCGGTTATATGGCGCGCGAGAAAGCTGGCCGCGTCGACCGCGCGCTGGTGCGGGAGATGGGCGCGCTCGGGCTCATCGGCGCCGACCTGCCGGAGCGCCATGGCGGGCTCGGCGAGCCGAGCGTCACCGCCGGGCTGGCGATCGAGGCGGTGAGCCATGCCGACATCAATGTCGGCTACGTCCCGCTGCTCGCCTCGCTAAACGGGCAGATTATCGCCCGGCATGCCTCGCCGGAGCTGGCCGGGCACTGGATCCCACGCATCGTCTCGGGCGAGGCGCTGTTCTGCATCGGCCTGACCGAGCCGCGCGGCGGCTCGGATGCCGCCAACCTGGCACTCTCCGCCCGGCGAGACGGGAGCGGCTACGTGCTCCGCGGCGAAAAGTCCTCGATCAGCATGGCCGATCAGGCGGATGCGGCAGTCATCTTCGCCCGCACCGGCACGCCTGAGAGCGGGGCGCGCGGCGTCTCCGCCTTCCTGGTGCCGATGGACACGCCCGGCGTCACCACCACGCGGTTCAACGACCTCGGCAGCCATGCGATCGGCCGAGGCTCGATCTTCTTCGACGAGGTGTGGATCCTCGCGGAGAACCGCTTGGCCGAGGAAGGCATGGGCTTTGTGCAGGTGATGCAGGGCTTCGACTACAGCCGAGCGCTGATCGGCCTCCAATGCTGCGCCGCGGCCCAGGCCTCGCTGGACGAAAGCTGGGCCTATGTGCAGGAACGCGAGGCTTTCGGCGCACCGATCGCCCAGTACCAGGGCGTCACCTTCCCGCTCGCAGAGGGCGAGGGGCTGATCGCCGCCATCCGGCAGCTCTGCTACCACACGCTGCGCCTGCGCGACGAGGGCGGGCCGCACACCGCCGAGGCCGCCATGTGCAAATGGCTGGGGCCGAAGACGGCGGTGGACGTCATCCACCAATGCCTGCTGACGCACGGCCATTACGGCTGGTCGCTCGACCTGCCGCACCAGCAGCGGCTGCGCGACGTCATGGGCCTCGAGATCGGCGACGGCACGGCGCAGATCATGAAGCTGATCGTGGCGCGAGAGAGGGCCGGCAAGGCCGCCGTGCAGTACGCGAAGCAGAAATAGGTAAAGCGGCGCGCAAGACGCCCGGGGTAATGGGGAGAGGAAGGCAATGGAGATCCAGCGGGACCGTATATTGGCGCGGCGCGCGGCGATGCGCGACAGGGGACACTGGCGCGACGAGACGCTGCTCGATCACCTCACGCGCGCCGTCGCGCGGACGCCGGAGCGCTCGGCAATCCTCGCCAGGCGCTCCGAGACCGGGGAGGAGCGGCGGATCAGCTACCGCGAGCTTGACCGGCTCTCCGACCTGGTGGCGCTGTCGCTCCGCGAGCGCGGCGTCGGACGCGGCGACGTGGTGTCCTTCCAGCTCCCGAACTGGTGGGAATTCCCCGTCCTTCACCTCGCCTGCCTCAAGCTCGGCGCGGTCAGCAACCCGCTGATGGTCATCTTCCGGGAGCGCGAGCTGAGCTTCATGCTCGGCTTCGCCGAATCGAAGGTACTGGTCGTGCCGGCACGCTTCCGTGGCTTCGACTACCCGGCCATGGCCGCCAATGTCCGGGCCGAGCTTCCGGCGCTGCGGCATGTCTTTGTCGCCGGCGGCGAGGGTGAGGCGGGGTTTGGCACCTTGCTCGCGCCGCGCGCCGGCGAGGCCGGCCGGGCTTCCCTTCGCGGCCATGGGCCGTCGCCCGACGACGTCATCCAGCTGCTCTACACCAGCGGCACGACTGGCGAGCCCAAGGGAGTGATGCATACCTCCAACACCATGCTCTCCAACCTCGTACCCTTCGCCGAGCGGCTCGGCCTCGGTGCGGCGGACGTGATCCACATGCCGTCGCCGCTCGCTCACCAGCTCGGCTTCATGTACGGCATCGTGCTGCCGGTGATGATGGGCGGCACGGCGGTGCTCCAGGACGTCTTCATGGCGGAGGAGATGGCGCGCCAGATCCGCGAGGCGGGCGCGACCTTCACCATGGGGGCGACGCCCTTCCTAAACGACCTGACCGAGCATGTCGCGCGCACTGGTCAGGCCACGCCAAGCCTGCGGGTCTTCGTGTCCGCCGGAGCGCCCATCCCGCGCGCCCTGGTGTCCAAGGCACGGCAGGCGCTCGGCGCCGCCATCGTCTCGGCCTGGGGCATGTCCGAAAACGGGGCAGTGACCACGACCCGGCCGGATGACCCTGAGGAGAAGACGACCTCCACCGATGGCTGTCCCCTGCCGGGGATGGAGGTGTGCGTCGTCGATACCGACGGCCAAGCCATGCCCGCTGGCGAGGAGGGACGGCTGCAGGTGCGCGGCTGCTCTAATTTTGTCGGCTACCTGAAGCGGCTGGACCTCGACACCACCGATGCCGACGGTTGGTTCGATACCGGCGACCTCGCCCGCATGGACGGCGATGGCTACATCCGGATTGCCGGCCGGTCGAAGGACATCATCATCCGCGGCGGCGAGAACATCCCAGTAGTCGAGGTCGAGGGCGTGCTGTTCAAGCATCCCGCCATCGCCGAGGTCGCGGTGGTGGGCTTCCCGGACGCGCGGCTCGGCGAGCGTGCCTGCGCCTATGTACGGCTACGGGACGGCGCCGCCTTCTCCATGGAAGACTTGGTCGCGCATCTCGCGGCGCAACGGATGGCCCGGCCCTACTGGCCAGAGCGGCTGGAAATCCTCGAGGAACTGCCGCGGACCCCGAGCGGCAAGATCCAGAAGTTCAGGCTGCGAGAGATGGCGCGAGATACCGGACCCGCCGCTCGGGACCGGTGAGACCCGGCATCGATCGCACTGCATGACGAGGAAGGAACCACCATGACATTCACCCGACGCTCGGCCTTCAAGGCCGGGGCAGCCTTGGCCGCGGCAACGGCATCCATTAGCAGCGGCGCCCGGGCGCAGGGCGCGAACACGATCCGGCTGGGGGTCCTGACCGACATGGCCGGCCCCTACCACGATCTTGCCGGGCCGGGATCGGTCGCCGCGGTCCGCCAGGCGGCCAAGGAATTTGCTGACCAGGGCTTCCGGGTGGAGGTCCTCTCGGCCGACCACCAGAACAAGGCCGACGTCGCCTCGAACATCACGCGCCAGTGGATCGACCGCGACGGCGTTGACGCCATCATCGACGTGCCCGGCAGCTCCGCGGCGCTGGCGGTCGCCGGCGTCGCGCGGGAGAAGAACAAGGTCTTCCTGGCGTCGGGGCCTGCCACCGCGGACCTCACCGGCGCGCAGTGCAGCCCGAACACGGTGCACTGGGCTTACGACACCTACATGCTGGCGAACTCGACCGGCGCTGCCATGGTCAAGGGCGGCGGCGACAGCTGGTTCTTCGTCACGGCGGACTACGCCTTCGGCCACTCGATGGAGACGGAGACGTCGCGCTTCGTTCAGGCTGCCGGTGGCAAGGTGCTCGGCTCGGTGCGCTTCCCGTTCCCTGGCACCACCGACTTCTCCGCCTTCCTCGTGCGCACGCAGGCCAGCAAGGCGAAGGTGATCGGCCTCGCGGCCGGCGGCAGCGACCTCATCAATGCGATCAAGCAGGCGGCCGAGTTCGGACTGACCCGGCGCGGCGCGAAGCTCGCGGCGCTGGTCATGTTCATCACCGAGGTGCACTCGCTCGGGCTTGGGGCGGCGCAGGGCCTGGTGCTGACCGAGACCTTCTACTGGGACCTCAACGACCGGACCCGGGCCTTCACCGGCAGGCTCAAGGAGAGCGCCGGCGTCCAAGCTCCGACGATGGTGCATGCCGGCTGCTACGCCTCGGCGCTGCACTACCTCAAAGCGGTCAAGGAGATGGGCGCCGCCGCGAAGGCGTCCGGGGCCGAAGCGGTCGTCCGCATGAAAGCGATGCCGACCGAGGACGATGCCTTCGGCGCCGGCACCATCCGCTCCGACGGCCGCAAACTGCACCCGGCCTATCTGTTCGAGATCAAGGCGCCGCGCGAATCCCGCGGCCCCTGGGATTATTACAAGCCGCTGCAGACGACACCCGGCGAGCAGGCCTTCCGGCCCCTGGCCGAGGGCGGCTGCGCCCTGAGCCGCGCCTGATCGCCATTCCCGGATAGGACGCATCCCATGAGCGAGCCTGGCACCTTTCCTCCGCTGGAGCGCTTCCTGCGCGTCCACGGCATCGCGGATTACGACCGGCTGGTGGAGCGCGCCGCCCAGGAGCCTGAATGGTTCTGGGCGGCGGTGATGGAGTTCCACGGCCTCCACTTCTTCAAGCCGTATGAGCGCCTGCTCGATGTCTCGAATGGGCCGAGTGGTGCGTCGGCGGGACGACCAACCTCGCCTACAACTGCCTCGACCGCGCCATCACCAACGGGCATGCGCAGAAGCCCGCCATCCTCTGGGAAGGTGAGGATGGCAGTCGGCGCGAGATGACCTACGCGGAACTGGCTGCGACGGTGTCGCGGGCGGCGGGCGGCCTTGCCTCGCTCGGCATCCGCCGGGGCGACGTGGTCGGCCTGTTCATGCACTCCGTCCCCGAGGCGATCGCCGCCTTCCTGGCCGTGGTTAGCATCGGCGCGATCGCCCTGCCGATGTTCTCCGGCTTCGGGGTACAGGCGGTGGTCGAGCGCCTGACCGATGCCGGGGCCGTCGCGGTCATCACCGCCGACCGCACCTGGCGCCGCGGCAAGCCGATCGAGATGGCGGCGGTGATCGCCGCAGCCGTCGGCGAGGTGCCGACCCTGCGGCATGTGGTGGTGGTCGCACGCGACCCGGATGGGCAGGAAGCCGAGCCGGCGGACGACCGCTGGATCAGCTGGCGCGATCTCCTGGGCCGGGGACACCTGGCCCCTCCGGCCGAGCTTCCGGCAGAGGCGTCGGCGATGCTCGTCTACACCTCGGGCACCAGCGGCAAGCCCAAGGGAACGGTGCATTCCCACTGCGGCTTCATGACCAAGGTGGCGCTCGACTTCGGGCTGATCCTCGACCTGCGGCCTAGCGACCGCCTGCTGTGGATGAGCGACCTTGGCTGGCTGATCGGCCCGATGCTGGCCGTCGCGGTCCCCCTGGTGGGTGCGACTCTGCTGCTCGCCGAGGGTACGCCGGACTTTCCCGAGCCGGGCCGCATTTGGCGCCTGGTGCAGAACCACAAGGTCAGCTTCCTGGGCGTTGCCCCGACGCTGGTGCGCTCGCTCATGCAGCAGCCGCCCGAGGTGGTCGAGGCTATGACCTGTCATCGGTACGCGTCACCGCCTCGACCGGGGAGCCCTGGACACCGGAGGCCTGGGCATGGTTCCGCAGCAAGATCTGTGGCGGCCGCGCGCCGATCCTGAACTACTCCGGCGGGACGGAGATCGGCGGCGGCATCCTCGCCGGCAATGTCCTGCAGCAAGACGCCAAGCCCTGCGGCTTCGCCGGCCCGATCCCCGGCATGGGCGCGGTGGTTGTCGACGACAACGGCACCCCGCTGCCGCGCGGCAAGGTTGGGGAGCTCGCTTTGATCGTTCCTTCGATCGGTCTGACCCGCGGCCTGTGGCGCGATCCCGCGCGCTACATCGAAAGCTACTGGTCCAGGATCCCCGGCCTCTGGGTCCAGGGCGACTTCGCGTCCGTCGACGAGGACGGAACCTGGTTCATCCACGGCCGGTCCGACGACACGCTCAAAATCTCCGGCAAGCGGACCGGCCCGGCCGAGATCGAGGCGCTGCTCCTCGCCACCGGGAAGGTCGCCGAGGCCGCGGTGATCGGCGTTCCCGACCCGGTCAAGGGCTCGGCCGTCGTCTGCGTCTGCGTGCCGGCCCGCGGCGTGGTCCCGACGCCGGAGGTCGTGCAGGCGCTGAAGCAGGCCGTCGCCGCCGGCTTGGGTAGCTCCTTCCGGCCGAAGAGCGTCGTCTTTGTGGACGACCTGCCGAAGACCCGCAGCATGAAGATCATGCGCCGCGTCGTGCGGGCGGTGTGGGTCGGCGACGCAGTCGGCGATCTCTCGGGCTTGGTCAATCCAGAAGCGGTTGCGCGGCTTGGTGACCCGGGCACACGCGACGAGCCGGTCTGATGCAACCCCGCTCCGGCACCTCCTTCACGCTCACGCGCCCGGCACTTCCGATTCTTGTCCTGCCGGGCCGTTCCGCCGTATCCGGCCGAACCGCACTCCGATGGCGCGTTTAGTACCCGGCGCTAAAGCCGGCTCGCGCAGGAGTTCCTGCAAACTTAGGACGGCGCTGCCGAGCCGCATCACCGCGAGACTCCCTTCGACCGCGGACAGCTCCCGTTTGCCGACCTTCTCGATCCATCGCACGAGCCGAAGCAGGCAGTGGTGGAGCCGCGCGCGCCAAATGCAGTTGTGCGCCACGGTGTTCGGGTCTGCCGCTTTGTCCTGCAGATCGTGGAACATCATTGCGATTAACCAGCTGTGTGAGCAGCTAAAACACGACTAGATCGGTATGGCGCCGCAGGATGATCGGCACGCCATCAGAGCCGCCAGCGGCGGGCAATCTGCCCGAGGAGCACACCGAAATATTCCTGTTGACCTGGACGGTCAGCCTGTATTTTCATTGCTCCCTATTAAGTAGCAGGCGAACAATTTGATTGCAACTTTCTTCTGAGCGTTTCACCCTTTGAGACACGTTGGAAACTTCACCCGAAGCGAGGCCAAATGAGAGCACGCAAACCCATGGAACCTCGTTCGCCTCCGGTAGCGTGCGGGCTTGCGGGTGAAGTTGGCCGCGGCGCTGAGGCCGGACATGACGACAGAGACAGAGGTCGCCCGGATCAAACACGAAGACGAGGCCGACTTCTCCAAGCTCGCGGTTCTGCCGGAGAAGGCAAAATAGCATGAACCGGGACAGCACCCTGAAACTGTCGCGCAGGCACGCGCTGATCGGAACCTCTGCGCTGATACCATCCGTGCTCTCAGGCACAGCGCAGGCCCAAGAATGGCCGTCTCGGCCGATACGCTTCATCGTGCCTTTTCCCGCTGGCGGCTCAACCGACATACTTGCCCGCGTGCTAGCAGAGATACTGCGGAATTCGCTTGGCCAATCGATAGTAGTCGAGAACCGTCCCGGCGCGGGTGGCAACATCGGCGTGGACGCAATCGCCAAGTCTGCGCCTGATGGCTACACGCTTGGCATTTCTGCACCCGGCGCGTTGGCGATTAACGTCTCGCTGTTCCGCCGGCTTCCCTACGATCCGCGTCGGGATCACGAGCCGATCAGCCTCGTGGCGCGGACGGCGAACATCCTTGTGGTGCGTTCGCAATCCCCTATCAGTTCGGTACAAGGTCTCATCACCATTGCGCGGGCCCGGCCAGGACAGCTGTCCTACGCCTCACCAGGAATTGGATCTTCAAGCCATCTCTCGGGCGAGCTTCTGCGCGTCCGCACCGGCATCGAGACTGTCCATGTCCCTTTTGCCGGCAACGCGCCCTCGAACACGGCGATGATGCGAGGCGACGTGGACTTTACCTTCGAGACGATGACCACCGGCCTTGCCCAGGTGCGAGCCGGGCAGTTCCGACCTCTGGCAGTGACCAGCGCGGAACGTGCACCGCAGCTACCCGATGTGCCGACGATGGTCGAAGCAGGTGTACCGGACTGCGTCACCGATGTCTGGTTCGCCGTGATCGGGCCGGCCGGTGTACCGCAAATCGCGGTGGACCGTACTGCAGCGGCGTTGCATACCGGGTTACTCCAACCTGACGTTCAGCAGCGGCTACGCGACACGCTCGGGCTCGAGGTTGCGATTTCTACGCCCAAGGAACTTCGCGTCCTAATCGCTTCGGAGATCGAGCGTTGGGGCGAGATCGTGCGCATCTCTGGGGCTCGGGTGGACTAATCGGTGGGTTGGTAATCCTGAAGAACGAACAGCTACGACCACCATGACCGAGACGCGACCTGAAACCGCCGCCACCCCGACACCGCCCGCAATGCAACCGCCATCGGCACCGGCATGTCCGGTTTCTACCAACTGCAGGTGATCGGGCTGCGGCAGAGCGGGTTCAGCTACGCAGCGATTGCGGCGCAGACCGGGCTGTCGTCGACCGGTGCGTTCGCCATCTGCCACCGCTTTGCCGACCAGGGTGCGAAAGGTTTGGTGTAGCGCGACACGAAGGATGGCCGGTCAGCGACAGCAAGGATGTCCGGTCGCTGGCCTGTGGATGATGGGGTGACAGGTACTGCGCGACAAGGTTCGTGTCGGCGCAAGGGGTCAGCCCTGTGGCGTGGTGGTCCTGGTGTCGCGCTTGTTGTCGCTGGCTTTCCAGCGGTTTTGGCGCGTTGCGGCGGCTCGTTTGCGATAGCTTTCGACGTTCATCTCCAGGATGGTGGAGTGATGGACGAGGCGATCGACGGCCGCGAGCGTCATGGCGGCATCGGGAAAAACACTCGTCCACTCGCCGAAGGGCTGGTTCGAAGTCACCAGCAGGCTGCGACGCTCGTAGCGGGCAGCGATCATCTCGAACAGGACGCTGGTTTCTGCCTGGTCACGGCGGACGTAACAAAGATCGTCGAGAATGACCAGGTGGTACTTGTCGAGCTTCTCGACGGCACTCTCGAGAGCCAGGGCCTGGCGCGCGGTCTGCAGGCGCTGGACCAGGTCGGTGGCGCGGGTGAACAGCACGCGGTAGCCGTTCTCGACGAGGGCGTGGCCGATGGCGGCGGCAAGGTGCGACTTGCCGGATCCGCTTGGCCCAAACAGCAGGATGTTGGAGCCCTTGTCCAACCAGGCATCGCCGGTGGCCAGCGCCGAAACGTGGGCGTGGCTGACCATGGGAATGGCGTGGAAGTCGAGGCTGCCGAGGGTCTTGCCGGGCGGCAAGCGGGCCTCGACCAGGTGGCGCTGGACGCGTCGTCGGGCGCGGTCGGCAAGTTCGAGTTCGGCCAGCGTTGCCAGCAGCTGGGCGGCGGGCCAGCCCTCGCGGTCGGCGCGGGCTGTGAACTGCTGCCACATCGCGGCGATGGTGGGCAGGCGCAGCTCCTGCAGCAGCAACGGCAGGCGCGCGGCGTCGACGGTGATGCTGTCGTTCATGCTGTCGCCCCGGCGATCACCTGTGGGCTGGAGAGGAGGGCGTCGTAGCTGGCGATCGGCGGCAGCTCGACGCGGACCTGGGGCGGTGCGGCGATGGCCGGGGCAAAGCGTGCCCGCAGCACCGCCAGCTCCGGCACGCCGCCGCCCCGTCCCAGCTGCTCGGTGATGACCTGGGCGAGGTCGGCCTCGCAGCCACCCTCATGGGCCAGGGCCAGCAGGTCGACCAGGATGCGGCAGGCGGCGCGCGGATCACCGGCGGCGAGCAGATGCTCCCAGGCGGCGCGGTATGCGGGGCGCGGGAACAGCGCGTCGCGGTAGACCAGGTTGAGCAGCGCCATCGGCTTGCGCCGCAGGCTGTGGATGATGTGGCGGTAGTCGACCACCTGGATGCGCCGCCCGTCGCCGGGGGCGCGGCCGCGCGGCAGGGTGAGCACGTGGCTCTGGGCGAGGAAGCATTCCAGCCGGTCGTCATAGATGTGCAGGCTGAGCCGGAAGCCGATCAGCCGCGACGGCACGGTGTAGAACACCTTTTTCAGCACAAAGCCGCTGCTGGAGGTGACCTGCACGACGGCCTCGTCGTGGTCGGTGGTGCGCCGCGGCGGCAGCCGCCCGAGGACGGCCCGCTCCAGCCCGACCAGCCGGTCGCGCCGGGCATTGCGACGCCCGATCAGGTCGGCGAGCCAGCCGCGATAGGCGGTGAGGCTGTCGAAGTCGGCGCTGCCGCGCAGCATCAGGGCCTGGGCGATGGCGCGTTTGAGATGGCCGTGCTGGCTCTCGATGGCGCCGTTCTCATGGGCGATGCCCAGGTTGTTGCGGGTCGGCTGCATGCCGTAGTGGCCGCACAGCGCCTCGTAGCGCCGGGTCTGATCCTCCGCGGCGTCGCGGTCGAGGTTGCGGAAGGCGGCGGAGAGGCTGTCGGAACGGTGCTCGACGGGGGCACCGCCGAGCGACCACAGCGCGTTCTGCAGGCCGCAGGCCAGTGCCGTGAAGCTCTCGCCGCCGAGCACCGGCTCGGCATGCTCCCAGCCGGAGTAGGCGAGGACGAAGTGGTAGAGGCGGTGCGCGAAGGGCGTCCCGCTGAGGCGGACTGCCACGTCGCCCATATCGGTGAAGTCCGACAGGCCCTGCTGTCCCGGCGGATGGTCCTGGCGGAAAATGACCTCGCGCTCCGGGCCATGCTCGCCGCGCCAGCTGCGGACCCGACGCTCCAGGGTGCGCCGCAGCCGGTCCCAATCGCGGCCGGGGTGGCGCAGCTGCATCTCCTCCAGCAGCGTGACCGGCCGCAGGCCAGGGCGGCTGAGGAGCAGCGGCAGCACGTCGCTCTCCCAGAGCCCGTCGAGCGGATCGACCGTCTTTCGCCTGCGCGGGCGTTCGGCCGCCTTCTGCGACGGCGGCCGGGGATCACGCTCGATCCGACGGCCGGTGCGCTCGCTAATGCCGCTGGCGGCGGCGGCAGCGCGTTGGGGATGGTGATGACGGGAGGTCATGTACAGATTCACCTGCTGGTCGGTGGCGGGGCGTCCGGGCACGTCGGACCTGCTCCTCGAAGCGAGGGTCCGATCCTGCCCACACACGCCGCGACCAGAGGGAGGGCGATCAAACCCGCCCGCCGGTTTGGCCGGACTACGGCCGGGCTACGCCCGCCCTGCGTCCGGCCAAACCGGCCAACCTACGTGTCGCTGACCGGCCAAGGTTGCTGTCGCGCGATATCGGCGTCCCCTTCTTCGCGGGTGTGAACTCCCCCCGGCTTTTTGCCGGGGTGGAGCGTACCGCGCTTGGCTGGGTAATCGCGCCTGCGGCCGGGTTCGGAATGCTCGCATTCCAGATGCCACTCCTCTCTTCGCGTCAGTTCGCCGCAGCCGCCCTGGCTGCGCTCGTGCTGACCGGTGGCTTGTGGGGGCTGCGTCGTGTGGCTCGGCACGATCCGATTTTCTGGCGGGTCAGCCGCCGTAACCGCCGGTATCGGCGCTTCTATCCAGCCCGTTCAACCCCGTACCGGAGCCGATAAGCATGCGCCGCTACGTGCGATCGAGTGCCGAAGCATTCTCTGATCTGTATCGCTGGGCAACCCTGGCAGACAGCGGCCTCGTGGTTACGCGTGGCGGCGAAATCCTTGTGGGTTATTGGCAGCGTCCGCCTGACACGGCCAGTTCAGCGAAGGAGATTCGCGCCGCAATCTCGGGGCGGACCAATGCCGCGCTTCAGCGGTTTGGGACCGATTGGTCCTTGTGGAGTGACGTCGCTGTCGTGCCGGTGACTACCTACCCGGCGCCACACCTCAGCGCCTTTCCCGACCCATTGAGCCGCGCGATTGATGAGGAGCGGCGCCAGATGTTCCGCACGCCGGGGCGCTTCTTCCACTCGGGCCGCGCACTGGTTTGGTGCTATTCCCCGCCGCCGGCAGCCGCCCGGAGGCTTGCTGACGCGATGTACCGGGACGACCGGCCGCAGGACCGTCGCACTCCGTTTGCTCTGGCGGTCGAGACAGTTACCAAGGCTATGAACGAATTCGAGGACACTGTTGGCCCCTTACTCGGGCTGCAGCGGATGGTGACCTACACCAGGCCGGACACGTCAGGGGTAGAGCACGCATACGATGAGCTCGTGAACTACTTGGCGTTCACTGCCTACGGTGTGCCATTCGAACTCCAGCTGCCTGACGATGGAGCGTTCCTGGACGCTGTGATCGGCGGGGAAGATTTCACGCCAGGCCACACGCCGTTGCTGGGCCAGGAGTATGTCGCATCCATCGCGCTGGAAGCCTTTCCCGCGCAGTCGACGCCAGGGATTATTGATGGTTTGGCGGCACTTGGCATGCCCTACCGCCTAAGTCAGCGGTTCATCTTCCGTGATACGGCGGACGCGGAACGCGACATCAAGGATGCTGAGCGAGATTGGGTGTCGCTGCAGCAGAACGCAATCCTGCGGGCTCTAGGCTTCAAGAACCTACCCACCAACCAGTATGCGGTGGAAATGGCGCAGAGCTGCCGCGAGGCGCAGGCGATTGCCCGCGAGAACCGGGTCAAGTTTGGATTTTATAACGCCACTTTGGTTTTGCGTCATGAGAACCCGGCAGAACTGGCCGCGATGATCCGCGTGGCCCGGAAGGCGATCCACGAAGCTGGCTTCAAGACGCGCTTGGAAGAGGAGAACGGGACCGAGGCATTCGTAGCGACGTTGCCTGGTAACGCCGAGGCCAATGTGCGACGGCCGATGCTCCACACAGCCAACCTAGCCGATCTGATCACTCCGACCGGCATTTGGACAGGTGAGCCGGAGAACCCGAACCACCTTTATCCTCGGCCCGCGCCAGCCCTGATGCAGGCTGTTACGACGGGAGGGGAGCCCTACTGGTACAACAACTGTGTAGGCGAAAACGGCAACTTCCTGTTCTTGGGCGTGCCCGGGGCCGGCAAAACCACACTGATGAATGCTACCGCGCTGCAGGCCTTGCGCTATCGCGGCGCCAAGGTGCGGGGCATCGACTACAAGAGAGGCATGAAGACCACGGCTCTGTCAGTCGGCGGTCGCCACTATGAGCTGGGTGCTGACGGCGGTCCTGCTTTTGCGCCACTGGCCCATCTGGAAACAGACGCCGAGATGCTCGCGGCGCAGGAGTGGGTAGAGACCTGCTTTGCACTCATCAAGCACAAGACGCCTGATGACGGCGAGAGAGGGGCAATCCGTGAAGCGCTGATCGGCCTCCAGCACCAGCCTGGCCGGCGTTCGGTGACAAACTTCTGCGTCGCTGTGCAAAGCCAGTCCGTGCGCCGGGCTATGGAATTCTACTGTCTGGACAAGGGAGCCGGTGGCTTCCTGTTCGATGCTGCCGATCTCGGGGTGTCAGAGACCCATTTCGACGTCTTTGACATCACGCGCTTGATGGCGATGGGGGATGCCATCCTTCTGCCTGCGCTCTTGTCATTGTTCGCTCGGTTTGACCGCGGCCTTGATGGTCGCCCTCAGTTCTGGTTGCTCGATGAGGTCTGGGTGGCGCTCAAGTCGCCGGTCTGGGCACCTCGCCTCTATCGAGACCTCAAAACCCGCCGCAGCTACGCCGTCTCTGTCGGGCTTGCGACCCAGAATATCGCAGATTTTGCGGCATCCGACCTGCTGCCGGTGATCCTGGAAAACGTGCCGACACGGGTATGTGGAGCAAATCCTGAAGCTCAGACTGGAGATATTGACGCGAAGAACAGCCCGGCCGGCCTTTACGCCGCATTAGGGTACGGCTGGCAGCAGCGCGAGCTGATCCGGACGCTGGAGGCGAAGAGGGAATACTTCGTCACTCAGCCGGCCGGAAGCCGAGTGATCCGACCGGAATTCGGCCCGCTGATGCTCTCTGTGGCCGGCACTACCGGAGAGACGGAGATCCGCCAAGTCGAGGCGCTGATCGCCCAGCACGGCGCCGATTGGCTTCGGCATCACCTCGCAAGCAAGGGGTTGGATTACCATGCGCTCGTTGGCTGATCGCGTCCGCGCTGTGGTCCTGGGGCTTGGGGCTACGACTACCCTCTTCCTTCCGTTTGCCCCCATGGCACCGCAGAAGGCCTTTGGGCAAGCGGCCGTCGCCTGTGTGAATTGCGCGACGTTGATTCAGCAGCTCATGCAGTACGCCAAGGAAGCTGAGCAGCTCTCCGAGACTATCACTATGCGCGTGGCGCAGGCGCAGATGCTCCAGAACCAAATCACTAACATGATGTCTATTCCCGGCCAGGTGCAGGCCGCGATTGCAGGTAACATCGCCGGAGTGAATGGGCTTCTTCAGCGGGGCTCACATCTGACGCTGAACGCCGGGATGGCGTCCTCGCAGCTCGGATCTTTCACTGGATACCTGCGAAACACCGTAGATATGCCAAGGCAGTTCGCACGATGGAGCAATCAGGCGAACGATAGCGTCACAGCCGCCCTGACGTCTCTGGGCCTCCGGCAGCAGCAGGCGGCTGACGAAGGGACGATTAGGGACGCGATCCAGGCACGTGCAGCCAATGCTCCCGGTATCAGGGGGGTTCTCCAGGCGAACACGGAGATGGCGGGGTACCAGGCCGACCAGCTTCGGATGCTCGCAGTAGAGCTCCGGGCTGATACGCAGATGCGTGCGAATGCCCTGCAAATCGCCGCTGACCGGCAAGCAGTGTCGGATGCCGCCGTAACCACATTCCTCGCCCCCAATCCGCCGGCATTTACCGGCGGCGCGCGTTACTGAGGAGAGTACGTATGACCTCTGTCCGGTTTGTCCTCTCCCTTGCTGCGGCATGCGCCGTTGGTGGTGGGCTCACTTATGCGGCGACGGTCGCTACTCGTGTCGAGCTCACGTGCCCTCCGCCCGTCGCTTCATCTCCTCTCGCGGACGAGGTGCCGCCGTCTCGGGACTGGCTGGCTCCGGTCCCACCCCCGGTCAGAGGTGGAGCGCGCTACTGATGCGACTGTTCTCTAAGCCGTCTGCCCGCAAGGTTGCAGGCTTCGCGGTTCGCGAAGCGATCTGGATGGCAAAGCATCTCGCGGTGTTCGGTGCGCTCGCCGCGGTCATCGTGCTCGGCATGGCATGGGCTTCGAGTGCTGATGCGCAGCCGGCGCCCGCCGGTGGGGCAATGAACAGCATTGTCGACCTGTTTAACGGCACGGTTCGCCGCTTCGAAGCCACCCTGATTGCCAGGGCGAGTGAGCTGTTTCTGGCTTTGGCCGCGATTCAGATGACGATCGCTACCGCAAGGCAGGTTCGCGTCGGAGGCGACGTCTTCGACATCATCGGTGTGGTCCTGTGGGAGATGGTGGTCCTCGGCCTCTTTTACTTCTTCCTGGTCAATAGCCCCGAGATCATGCGGGCCATCATCGCTTCGTTCGCTCAACTGGGAAATGAGGCGAGCACCTTGGCGGGTGGCTCTGCCAATATGTCGCCATCGGACGTTTTCAATGCCGGCATCAATGTCGCGCGGGCTATGTGGAACGGCCTGACTTGGCGCGACGTGCCCCTGTCGATCCTGCTCGTCCTCGCCGGATTGGTGGACCTGTGGGTATTCGCGCAGATCTGCGCGATGATGATCGAAGTCATGGTGGAAGGCTACATCGCGGCCTCGACCTGCGTGGTCTTGATGGGCTTCGGCGGCGCAGTCTGGACCCGCGACATTGCGGTCACTCAGTTCCGGTACGCGATCAGTATCGGGATGAAGCGGCTGATGCTGCAGATCCTCGTCGGTCTCGGCGAGGCCATCGTTCTGCGTTGGGCTGAGCAGCTGCAGAACAACACTGCGACCCCTGATTACCTGACTATTGCGACCTTTATCGGTGCTCCGCTGGTCCTGCTGCGCCTAGTGCAGACCCTGCCACAGCGGGCCCAGGATAGCCTGACCGGCATCCATTCAGGCTCGGGCGGCGGCTCTCTCATGGGCACAGGCGGTGCTGCCGCCGCGGCCGGCGCGGCAATGGCGACGACTGCGGCTGGAGGCGGCGCGGCCGTGGCTGGTGCTTTCAGGCAGTCCTCCGCTGCTGTTGCGGCGCGGGAGGCGGAGGGTGGCCGTTCTCCTGCCGGTGGCGCGGTCGGCCGCGTTGCAGCCGTCACGGGCGGGGCTATCGGCAATCTCGGTAGGTCATTCGCTTCCGACATGGGGCAGCGCCTGGCCGGCAACTACGCCGCCAGTCACGGCAGCACCCCTTGGCGTATGGCGCAGGGCATGAACTCCGCGGCTGCGGAAGCCCGCGCCAGCATCGCTGACAAATCGGGGAAGGGCGGTAACGGCAGCGCCGGTTCGGCCGGCAACAGCGGTGGAGAAAACCCGTGAGCCTCTTTTCGATGAGGAAGACCCCTGACGCCACCCCTGTCCAACGTGGCAGCGGCAAGCCCTTCCGCAAGCAGAGGCGGGTTTGGGACGAGTGGATTGGAGACGCGCAGCGCCGCGAGCGGACTGCTTACGGCATCGCGTTCGGCTCTCTGGTCCTGGCGGGGTTTGCGCTTTGGGATGCGCGGACGGAGCACGCTAAGGGGCAATTCGTCCCTTATGTGGTCCGGCAAGACGCTCTTGGTCATGTCCTTGATGCGAGACGTGTAGACCCGAAGCGCACGCCGACTGAGGCGGATCTGCGCAAGATCTTGACCACCTGGGTTCTCGACGTGCGGAGCGTCTATGTCGACTACGCCGCGATCCAGAGGGCTATGCGCAGCGCGTACGCTCACACCGAGGGCGGAAGCCAAGCAGAGAATGCCATCCGCGCGTTCCATCAGGCCGACCCGCCTGAGGATCAAGCGGCGCGGTGGAGCACATTCGTCTACCAGCAAACCGCGTTCCCGCGCGGGGGAGACACGTGGCAGGTTGACTGGCGCGAGCGTCGAACCAGCCGCGACAACAGCCTTATCAGTGACAAGGCTTACCGGGCGGTCCTCACCGTCCGAATCGTCACCCCTTCGACGGCAGAGGCCTTCGCGGAAAACCCCGAGGGCGTGTTCGTCACGCAGTCTTCCTGGGTTGAGGTCAACGAAGGTCCGCGGTTTGTCGACCAGCCGCGCACGCTCGGCCCAGGCGTCAACTCCCTTCCAATTGGAGCCAACCAGTGATCCGCGCCACTACCGCCGCAACCATGCTGCTATTCGCAGGTACTCCGGCGATGGCGCAGCTCGTGCCCAGCTTCGCGGAGGCAAATGCCGGGGCCAGCACGCAAGGCGCTCGGGCCAGTGCTACGGCCGTTACCGCCACTGGTCCGCAGGACCCTGCAAGCGGGGCAGGGGGCACGCGGCAGTTCGTCCCGAGTGGGCCGCCGCCCGCTATCCCAGCTCTTTCCCCAGAACGACCGCTCGCCCCTAGGGAGCGCCAGGCTGTGGCAGCGGTGAACCGCTGGCGGCTCCGCGCATGTCGCGCGAATGTCGACACAGAGGGTGTATTTCACCTTCGCCAAGGTCAGTGCGAACCGACCGTTGTGTGCGCTCCAGGACACCCGTGCGATATCGCATTTGAGCCGGGCGAGTACCCGACTTCGCCTGCCGATCGGGGCGATAGCCGCTGGGACGTTCATCCGCGATTTTCTGGCACTGGCGCGCAGCGGACGTTGCACCTGGTCGTCACGCCATCCGACGCCGGCCTCGACACGAGCCTCGTGGTTCGCACAGACCGGCGGGTAGTCTCGATCCGACTGATCTCCCGTGCACGGGACTACATGCCTTTAGTGGCAATCGATCACCCTCAACGCACTGAGGCTGCGGAGTGGGCAGGGGTAATTGCCAATGGGCAGCGCCAGGCAGCACTCAGCAGTGTCAGCAGCAACCCGTGCGACCAGGCGCCGGTGGTGCCGCCGGAAGCGTTCAAGATTGGGTCTGGGCGCTACTCGTGGCGGCCTGTCCAGGTCTACGCGGTCGGCACGCCGGTCGGCCAAAAAACCTGCATCGAGTTCAGCGCGAGTGTCGGGTCGGTCGGCCTTCCGGTCTTGATTGCTTACGGTGCGGGCGGAGGCGAGGAAGTCATTAGCTACCGGCCGAGCGGCAGGCGGTTTGTGGTCGATGGCTTGCTGGACAAGGCGGCACTCGTCGCCGGAGCCGAAGGCTCCATGGACAGCATCAGCATCGAGCGTCGGGGGTATCGCTGATGCGCGCCCGGGCTCTGGCCAGCCTGCTACTGGCGGCCACCCTACCTGCATGTTCCGGCCTGGGCAGTCTGGGGCCAGTTTTGGGCCTTGGGTCGGGCCAGGCGAGCTCTGTCAGCACATCGATTGAACCGGGTGATGCTCCGGTGCTTGCTGCGTCGATTGCTGACCTCGTAGCTCGTCGTGTTTCCAGTTCCGCGGCTCCCCTGCGGTTAGAGCGCGCAGCAAACGATGGCTTGCTCGGGCCAGAAATCGCCAGAGCCCTGGAGGGATCGGGTTACCGGATCTCAGACAGCGAGGGCTACCGCGTTAGCTACCGAGTGTCTGGGCTGGGCGATGGCCTGCTCGTGCAGGTTGGTCTTAACGGCGCTCGGGCCGCTCGGCTGTTCACCCGAGGACGCGAGGGGGTCCTGATGCCCCGTGGTCCCTATTCCCTGCGGGAGGCAAGCCGGTGAGTGATAGCCAGCAGCAGACACCCGTTATCCTTACCGCTGCTCCTCGAGGGACGCGCCGGCTTGGTTCCATTCCGACGTACGGTCTCCTGGCACTAGGTGGTGCGCTCGCCGTCGGCGCGGTGCTGATCCTACACAACGCCCGCGATAATTCGGCCACCTCTGGGGGTGACACTAAGCCCGTTGCGTCAGGTTCCACATCGGCGCTTGCGGGAATGCCGCCTCAGGGTGAGATCCCCGCGACGCGTCTTGCTGCGGCGCGGGCGCCGGCACCGAATGTGACGCCGACTAGGGAGGCGACCGCCGCGCCGGCCACCACCCTGGCGCCCGCACCAGCTGCCGTCGAAGACGACATCCGCGCGCAGGCGCTGCGGCAGCAGTGGCAGCAGTATTATCAGCAGATCAGCCAAGTCCGCGAGCAGCGCCGGCAAGCTGCTGTCGATGCTCTGCGGGGGGACACGAGCATCGTCATGGCCGAGGGCAACACCCGCCAGTCTGGTGGCAACGCCGATATTGCTGCCGCCAGGGCGGAGCTTCAGCAAGCACAAGCAGCCGCAGCCGCTGGCGTGGGCGGTGGGGGAGGGCAGCAGGTGTCGCGCACGCCCCGGCCGGGCTCGCTATACGAGGGCCCCTCTGATCCGTCGCGGGACTACCTGAATGCAGGCGTGACGCCTCCCATCAGCCGGTATGAGGTCAAGGCAGGCGACCCAATCCTGATCCGGTTCACGAGTGGCGTCTCGAATGAAGCGCCTGGCCAGTGGACAGCGATGGTCGCCAAGCCGGTATTCGATCACGCCACTGGTCTGCACACCTTGATCCCTGCAGGGACGCGCGTGGTTGGCACCTACGACCAGATGATGACGGTCGGCAGCGAACGCCTTCCCGGCGGCGCAACCCGGCTCATTTTCCCGGGCGAGGGCGGCGGTAGCCTGGACCTGGGCTCTATGCCGGTCGGGGACCAGGCCGGTTATTCGGGCATGCGGGATGAGGTGAACCATCACTACGGTCGCCTGATCCTAAATACGGTCCTGATCGGCCTTGCCGGTGCAGGCGCTCAGCTCACGCAGCCGCATGGCAGCAGCAGCTATGGTCACGGCATCGACGCGTCGCAGATTCTGGCGGCGCAACTCGGCCTGCAGTTCGGCCAGGTCGGCGCGGAGTACGCACGGCGCCAGCTGCAGAACAAGCCCACGCATACGATCCGGCCCGGTTGGACGGGCACGATCCAGGTAACTCAGGACGTGGCGTTTGCTGGCGAGTGGGTTGAGGGCGTGGGGTTCGTGCCATGAAGACCCGCACACTCGCGGCGCTCTCCCTGGTTGCCGTCGTGGCGGCAGCTCCGTGCGTTGCCGGCCTACGCTGGAATGCGTCTCCGTCCATGCCGATCGGCGTATGGCAATTTGTCCTGCTGCAAGGGGATCTCGGGCGGGGCCAGGTAGTCGGCCTGTGCCTGCCTGCCGAGTGGGCGAGGCTTGCGCTTTCCCGCGCCTATACAGACGGAGGCGGATGTCAGGAGGGCCATGAGCCCTTGCTGAAGCCGATCGCGGCCGTCCCCGGCGATGTAGTGGACGTCTCCCCCGATGGGGTGCGGGTCAATGGTGTCCTTACTGTGCCGCCGGCTCTCCCCGAGGACGCCGCCGGTCGTCCGCTGACGGCAATGCCGCAAGGCCGCTACCTAGTCCAGCCAGGATCCGTGTGGGTGCTGAGCGACCACAATCCCCGCAGTCTGGATTCCAGGTACTTCGGCCCGGTCCCCGTCTCGGGGCTGATTGCTGCGGCCAGGCCTGTGCTGGTTGGCCGCTGATGTTGGACCTGCCGGCTCTCTACGCCGAATGCGCGAGCGATGTGCATCCGGTCACTATGGATCTGGTGGTACGCCACGAGAGCGGCGGCAACCCACTTGCGATCTACGACAACACGGCCAGGCGCTCGTATCGCCCGACCGATGTAGATGCGGCAATGGACATCATCGCCACCATGGAGCGTCTTGGTCATGACTTCGATTTGGGTCTTGGGCAGATCAATCGTCGCAACCTTCCTCGCCTGCAGCTGAGTGCCCGTCAGGCGCTGGACCCGTGCACCAACCTGCGGGCCGCATCGCTGCTCCTCTCGAGCAACTACGCTGCTGCGCTGCGAGCTGGATTCTCCTCAGGCAAGGCGGCACTGGATGCCGCACTGAAAATGTACAACACGGGCACATTCAGTAGAGGCGACGCATATCTGGCGCGCTACTATGGTCGAGTTCCAGCGTTGTCTTCTGCACCGGCACAGGCCGTTGTTGTGAGGGCGACGACGCACGGTGTCGCAGCAACGTCGCGGCCTCGCAATCCCTTTGCCGGCGACACCACTATCGCCATGGACGAGTGACGAAACGCCCCTTTTCCTTCCTCTTGCCCATGAGGGCCGAGTTATGCGGCGCATCATTTATGTCCTGAGCTTGGCGTTCTTCGGTGCGCTCGTCTTTCTTGGTATCCCATTTTTGCTGATGATGGTGATTGCCGTTCTGTCGGTCGGCTGGGTGGCGGCGTTTGGGCTGGTGGCAGGCACGTTCTCCCTGGTGGCGGGTATGCTGCTCCATGAGCCCGCGGCCTTCCGTGGTGCGCTGTTCCTGCTCGGTGTAGGCGTTATTGCCTTCGTGATCCTGACCCTGACTGGTGGCGCGTGGCACACGATGCGGGCACGACTTCAGAGGGGGCGGCCGGCTTACCGGCAGGCTAGGCCGCTACGCATTTCGCTGCGTCAGGAGCGTGATGCGAGCTTCTTCGATAACCGGAGGGGGGCGCGGCGGTGACCCGCAGGAGACTGCTCCTCTCTGGCAGCGCGGTCGGCGCTGTTCTTCTTGCCGGCAGTGCCGCCGTGACGCAGTTCGGGGCATGGCGCCTGGGTTACGACCAGGCTCTCGGTCAGCCCTTGATCGGGCACGTCTATGCTCCCTGGTCGTGGCTCTCCTGGCAGTTTGAGCAATGGCCCGCGGCGGAGGGGACGCTGCGGATGATGCGCCAGGGCGGGTACTGGACCGGCGGGGCTGCCTTCCTGGCGGGTCTGAAGGTTGGCATGGGCCGAGGGCCTGATACACCCCTTCATGGGGAAACCAAGTGGGCCACAGAGCGTGACATTCGCCGCGTGGGCCTGCGAGACCAGCACGGCGGCATCGTCGTCGGCCGCACTGGCGGCCCAGGCGACGGCCTGCTGGTGCTGGGAGGTCAGGAGAGCGTTGCCCTGATGGCGCCGCCCAGGTCCGGTAAGGGCGTGGGTGTCGTGATCCCTAACGCTCTCGGGTTCGAAGGATCGGGTTTGGTTTTGGACCTCAAGAGGGAGGTATGGGACGCGACCGCAGGATACCGGGCCGAAACCGGTCACCAGGTCGCGCTATTCGATCCGCTGAGCCCTACAGGCGAAACACAGCAGTACAACCCGTTGGCCTACGTGCGTCGTGGCACAGTGGACTGCTACGGCGATGTGGAGCGTCTGGCCTTCATGCTTATCCCGGACGTGCCGGGACCCAACGGATTTTTCCCGAAGGCAGCAAGGGGTGGATTCGTCGGGGTTACCACCATGGTCGCGGAATCCGATGACATCAGGTTCTGCATGGGCGAGATCGTTCGAATTCTAGTCCGCTCAGACGTGAAGGAGTTTCTGAAGAAGCGTTTGGATGAAGCCAGAGATGGCGGGCGCCCGTACAGCCGGGCGTGCGCCGATGCCTGCCGCTCGTTCATCAATGCCCGCAGCGATACCTTCGAGGACATTCGTAAGACGATCACCTCGGATCTCGGGCTGTTTCTCAATCCGCGCGTCGCGGCGGCGACGGAAGAGAACGACTTCGACTTCCGGCTTATGCGTCAGCAGCGCATGTGGGTCTATTTCGCTTTGACCCCGGGGAACGTCGATAGGCTAAGACCCCTGGTCAATCTGTTTTTCCAACAGTTTGTAGACGCCATGGCCGAGGTTCGGCCGGAGCAGGATCCGCTCTCGCGTCACAAAGTCCTGCTGTTGCTGGACGAGTTCCCGCAGCTCGGCCGCATGCCGGTCCTGGCCGGCGCAGCGGCGTTCATGGCCGGCTACAATGTCAGGGTGCTGTATGTCATGCAGGCCAAGCGACAGCTGAGGGAAATCTATGGCGATGCCGGCGGCGAGGCGCTGATCGCAACCTGCGGCCTAGAGGTCGTTTACGGGACCAAGGACCAGCAGTTGGCTGAGGAGCTAAGTCGGCGCATCGGGACCAGCACTGCTAAATCGCGGAGCCTGTCCCGGCCGAGCTCGTGGCTCGGCGGCGGAGGGCGGCAAAGTGAAACGCTGAGCGAGACGGCTCGGCCGCTCCTACTTCCCCAGGAGATCACACGGCTGGAAGCACATGAGGTTCTGCTGTTCCGCTCTGGAGCACCGCCGATCAAAGCGGAGCGGATTAGCCATTTCCGGGAATCTCCGTTTCGGGATGTGTTGCGTGAACCGCCGCAGGTTCCCATTCTCGAGGTCCCCCTGGATCTCGATGAGGGGCACGGAGCCACTGCAGCAAACCCGCAGGCAGGGGGCCGGGGTGTCAGCTCGATGGGTGCGGAACTCATCTCTCCGGAGATGGCCGAAGCGTTCAAGACTGTATTCGACGCCACCTCAGAGGCCGAGGAAGTTGACAAGATCTCCGCATGGATCGAGCGGGATGGCGCGGTGCAGGTTGGGCAGAGCTAATACCTCTGCACAGAGGTTTTGACCGGTTGGATGGCGGCTAGGCAGACCGTCCGGCTGCCCCGGATTGAGGCTCTGCGTGGAAGAGCCGCTTCCGACCCTTCTCAGACCTTCCTGTGCAGTCCTCCAAGGTCTGGATTCGAATGCGAAGCAGTCATATGCCCTAGGACATCCTGATCGGCGGCTTCGCGCCCATCCTCGCCGTTCGGCCCGCGAATTGCTAATCCCAGTACCGGCCGCCCATTCGCGTGCTTTGCCGGGCCACTGGACACCGGCAATTGAGGATCAGGACACTCAGTGCTTTCGTGTCCTGACCCCAAAAAGGCGCACCGCGTCACTACACCCGGGTTCCCCTCGTGCGGTCGCCGGGATTCGATGCCGCTCACGGAGCCTCCAGCGCGTCCCGGCGGCGGTTCCTCCGGCGTGCCTGCCACGCGACGGCGCGACGCAGTACGCGCGAGAGCTGCTCGATGGAGTAGGGTTTGTGCAGCAGTTCAAAGCCATGTTTCCCGTTCTGCGCGAGGACGTGGCTGTAGCCGCTCGTGAGCACGATCGGGATGTCGGGATGGCGCCGGCGGACCTCCTCCCCGAGCTCGATGCCGCTCAAGCCCGGCATGACTACGTCGGAGAACACGATATGGAAGCGCTCGCAGTCCCTCTCCAGTTCCGCAAGGGCCGCCGCAGCGTCGAGCGCGAGGACGCCCTCGTAGCCGATCTCGCGCAGCGCCGCGGTCGCGAACTCGCCCACCCGCTCGTTGTCCTCGACGACGAGGACGCAGACGCCCCCACCCGGGATGGCGTCCGTCGCCTCCTCTTCCTCCGCCTCCTCCGTTCCCGGCTCGGCCCGGGGGAGATAGAGCGTGAAGGTGGCGCCCCCGTCCGGCGGGCTTTCGACGCGGATGTCGCCCCCCGACTGCCTCGCGAAGCCGATCACCTGCGACAGGCCGAGCCCCGTGCCCTCGCCGACGCCCTTCGTCGTGAAGAACGGCTCGAAGATCCGGACCAGGTCGGCGTCGGGAACGCCCGGGCCGGTGTCCGTCATCGTGACCGCCACAAAGTCGCCCGCGACCGGCGCATGGGCACGGATCGCGGGGATGCCGGAGACAGGGCCCGCCGCGATCCTCAGGACGCCTTCGCCGCGCATTGCGTCGCGGGCGTTGATCGCCATGTTCACGATCGCCGTGTCGAACTGGCTCCGGTCCGCAAGGATCGTGAAGGGGGCCTCGGGCAGGTTTAGGTCGAGGCGGACGCGTGAGCCCGTCAGCGAACGGACCATCCCCGCCACCTCGCGGAGGCTGGCTGCAACGTCGAAGGGCAGGGGGGTGAGCGCCTGCCGCCGGGCGAAGGCGAGGAGTTGGCCCGTCAGCCGTGTGGCGCGCCCGGCCGCGTCGCCGATCGCCTCGACGTAGCGGAGCCGCCGCTCCTCCGGCAGGCCCGCCCGGCGGAGCAGTTCCACCGATCCGCGGATGACCGTGAGCAGGTTGTTGAAGTCGTGCGCGACGCCGCCGGTAAGCTGCCCGATGGCCTCGAGCTTCTGTGACTGGCGCAGCTGGTCCTGCGTCGCGGCGAGCGCCTCGGCCGCGGCGCTGTCGGCCGTGATGTCCACGGCGGTGGAGTAGAGGTGCCCGTCGTCCGGCACGCAGGACCAGCGGAGCCAGTGGTAGTCGCCGCGCTTGGAGCGATACCGGTTCTCGAAGCGCAGGAGCGGCACGTGCGCCCGCACCTGGGCCCAGGCGGGGGCGAGGGCCGGCATGTCGTCAGGGTGGACGAAGTCCGTGAAGGGCCGCCCGACGATCTCCGCCTCGCTCCAGCCGAGGACGGCGTGCCAGGCCGGGTTCACGCGGCTAAAGGTGCCGTCCGCGAGCGAGATGACGGAGAGGAGGTGGGGGCTGACCTGCCACGTCAGGCTGCGCTCGTGCGCCCGGTCCGCCACCTGCCGTTCGAGGTCCTGGTTGAGGGCCCGAAGCTGCGCCTCGCTCGCCCGCAGACTCGCGTCGGCCCGCAGGCGCTTGGTGACGTCCACCCCCTCGACAAAGATGCCGGTGACCTGGCCCTCCATGTCACGGAGGGGCTGGTAGACGAAGTCGACGAAGACTTCGCGCGGCGGCGCCCCGCCCTCGCCGTCGAGCACGAAGCGCGCACCGTCGGCGGCGTGGGCGACGCCGGTGCGGTACACGCCGTCGAGGAGTGCCAGGTAGCCCTGGTCCACCACCTCCGGCAGCGCTTCGACGACCGTGTGGCCCACGACGTCCCGATCCCCGACGACGCGCCGGTAGCCCGGGTTCGCCCGCTCGAACCGGTGCTCGGGGCCGGTGAGCAGGGCCATGAAGGTTGGCGCCTGCTCGAACATCTGAGCCAGGCGCAGCTCACTGTTCCGGTGCAGCATCTCGGCCCGGACGCGTCCGGTGACCTCGACGACGGTGACGAGCACGCCCGACACCCTGCCCTCGGCGTGCTCCGCGTCAGGGCAGTCGTGGAGGGGGCTGTAGGTCAGGTCGAACCACGCCTCCTCCGGCCTGCCGTGCCGCTCGACGACGAGGAGTTGCTCGGCGAAGGAGCGGGACCTGCCGCCGAGCACGGCCGCGTAGATCGGGGCGTTGAACGCCCAGACCTCGGGCCAGCACCCGCGCGTCGGCTGGCCGAGGCCGCCGGGGTGCTTCGCGCCCATCACGGCCCGGTAGCCATCGTTGTAGACCTGCACGAGGTCCGGCCCCCAGAGCACGATCATGCCGAGGGGCGAGCCGAGGACGAGGTCCACGGCGGCGCGCAGGCTGCGGGACCATTCCCCCATCGGACCGAGCGGGGTGGCAGCCCAGTCGTGGCCGGAGACGAGGGCGCGCATCTCCTCACCGGCTGCCGCAGTCGGCGCCGGCGCGCCGGCCGTCACCCGCGTCGCACCAGGAGGATCTGCGCGGCGGCGACGATCGGGGCAGGCCAAGCTACTTCGACCTGGACGAGGACGTCCGGGGCCCTGCCCACCCCGTCACGCGGGGTCCAAGACCGGCCCGAGGCAGTCCGCTCGGCGCTGGTGCGCCTGGGTTTCAGGCCGTGGAAGGCGTCGAGACTGGCGCGGTGGACCATCATCGGCCCAGCCTACTGACTTCGTGAGGGAAGTCACGCCGTTCCGCGGATCGGGTCGGAGTGGCCAGGAAGGACAGATCTCCTGGCGGCTCGGCAGATGCAGCGAAGAGTGTGATCGGCGCCGCTGTCATGCGACCTGTCAGCGGGACAGCGGACTTGTGCTGCGGCAGGGATGGGTGACGCCATTGGTACCGGAAGCCCGCGTCACGCTGCCATCCAACCTGGGACGTGAAGTTTTCAACTCGTCGAACGAGGGCTCCAGCCCGCCCCTGGCAGCGCTCAGGCTGCTGCGCACGGCCTTCAGCCTCGCCGCCTGAGTTCCGCCTCTGTTCGCGCGAACCGGACGCTAAGAGCACTTTCGTGTCCGGACCCCAATTGGGACAAAACCGCCTCGGGAAAAAATTTACCGAATGGCAGGTTATAACTAAGAGCAGTCGTTATAGAAAAAGCCAGGTTACGCCGATAATCTGCTCAGCCGAGATATTCAAAACACAGTGACGCGGGCTCCACGCTTACCACATTTCGAGCACTTAAGCCGATTCGTTAGGTCTTTCAGACTCATTCCTGCTGCGACATGCCGTCGAAGGTCGTTTATGGTGAGGATCGCGGGTTTGCGACAGAAGTATGTAGATCCGCAACGTACTAGCATTTCCGAGTCCTCCTCTATCCATTCGGTCAGAGTGTCGGGCGACCTCGAAAGGCGTTCTATATCCGACCGCCACTCCTGGGCTTCGTCACTGTTCCAGTCAATCCGGATGGTGGCCGATCTAGCAACGAAACGGGTTTTACCGCAGTTTATAGAGGGCTCGTAGTCCTTGCCATGATCCTTAATAAGGTCGGCTTCGTAGAGGAAATTGTCGTCCTTCCCGAGTGTATAATCAAAAATGATTTCGAATAAATGTGATGTATCCTTCCCGTCGCTTTCTCTTCTGATGTAGAGGCCCTGTATTCCGCTGCCGTTTAAGTCCCGGCTGAAATTGAAGCGGAGACCTCGGCGAAGGGAGAAGAAATATTCATGATCGTGCATGGCCAGTGCCAATCTGGCTATATCGTCGCACGTGATCTCCTGCAGGGTAGGCCCATTAACCGGTAATTTGATGCTTTCTCCCTGCCGCACGCTACGGATGATCGGTTTTTCGGCGTGCACATTCATGATGTTTCCTGTGTTTAGTATCCAGTCGTGCCCGTGCAGGGTTCTTCCGAATATACGTCGTTTAGCGCGGCTCCGACTACCTGCCATCCATCGAGCGAAAGGCGGCTTTTGTCAGGGCCACGCCATACCGGGCGAGCGGGGCGGACTGCTTCTATGCTCTCCCATGAGGGTATAGCGGACATTTTGGCTGTAACCTCTACAGCCGCTACCCGCCCCAAAGGGCTGCTCTTAGGGAGCCTACCCTTCGCCCGGGCCAAGGCGGCGTGGAGCCATGAGGCCGGAGAACCGCTCCGGCAACCGGTCAAACCTCTGGGCAGCCGTCCTCCATTTTCTATCTGCTCCTGAGTTCAATCGAGACCCAGATGCTTGAAGAAGGCTTCGTTCCTAATGCGGGCGTCGTGCAGGATCTTCTCGTACGGCAATACCTCGATGCTCGCATTGTGTTCGGTCGACACGCCAAAGAACCCCTGGCCGTCGGCGGTGCGGTGGTTGGCGGGTGAGTAGCGCAGCACCCTCAGCAGGCTATCGGTGAAATCGGCGATGACGAAGCAGACGAAGCGCGTCGCTTCGTTGATAGCCTTCACCTGCTTGCCGTTTTTATCCTGCACGGCCTTTCCGGCGCGGAACAGGTCGACATACTCCAGCACCTGGGTAACGGGGTTTGAGTTGCCGTCGTAGTTGTCCCGCCCGGGGCGCTTAAACTCGATGATGACAACTGGCTCGTCCTGACCCTCGCGGCGGAAGGCCAGCGACTGATCGAAGATGATGGCCAGGTCGGGTTCCTTGCCACTGACGCCGCTCGTGAAGGTGCGGAACGGCTTGTCACTGCGGAAGAAGGTGTAGAACGCCAGCCGGTCGTCGAGAATCCAAAGGTTGTGCTGGTTGTAGTCGAGATCCTCCGAGTTAGTCCGCAGTGGCACAATGAGCTCGTGGATCACCTCTTCGCGGTAATGCTTCCGCTTTTCCGGGTCAGCGAACGCCAGCGACGAGTCCAGTAGCTCTAGGATGGCCTTGCGCCGCACGACATACTCGGCCAACGAACTCTTCTTCTCGTCGTTGAGCGCCTTGGTGATTTTCTCGACGCTTTCGTCAATCCCATCGGGGCCATCCCGCTTCAGTGTGCTCAGCTGACCGTCCAGTCGCCGCTTGGCGCGGAGCTTTTGCCGGCTGAACACAAGGAAGATTTCTTCTTCGCTTTGGGCATTAAGCGGCAGATGGGCGGCCACGAATTCCGGCAGCGTCTCGCGGAACTGCAGGAACTGCGGGTTGTTGCGGATGATGTTGTCGGCCGCGCTCATCTGCTGGTCGCGGATGCGGTTGATGTACTGGCCGAGGAAGGCCTTTGCCGATACCACGGCCGCCTTGTGGATCTCGGCCATCCGCTCCCGACCGAAGGAGAAGCTGGTACGCTCTTGATTTACATGGCCGTCTAGGTAGGTGCCCGTGACTAGCCCGACATAGACGCAGTCCTCCTCCTCGCCGACGTAGCGCAGGCCCAACTGGCCATCGATCGCATCCTGCTCAGCGACCCGCTCGTTGCCCGCGAAAAAGATCCAGTGCAGACCGGCCTCGAGGAACTTCAGCTGCTTGCGCAGCAGCACATGGTAAACTTGGAACTCCATCGGGTCGGATCCCGGGTCCAGCTTGACCTCGATGATATCGATCTCGCTGCGCTGCTGGTTATCCGAGTAGTAGCGGCCCAGATCGATCACCTCCGTGCCGTCAATGAGGGTCATCCGCGGCACCTTGCCGACGGCGAAGTAGGTTAGAAAATGCCCGACCAGCTTGGCGGCCAAGGTGGCGGTCCGCTTCGGGCAATGGGCCTCGAAGTTCAGTTGAAAGGGATGCAGCCGGACGGTCGTCCCGCATTCTTCAGTTGTCTCTTCCCGCAGCAGCTTATGCGCATGGATCGGGTTCTTCCCCTTGCGCAACGCGAAAGAGAAGGTGCGGCGCATCGTGGCACCGGGCTCACCGAACCGGCTGACGACCTCACAATTGCTGAAAGCCTTCAGCCACGCCAGACGGCCGACACCCTTGCCGCCCCTGGCCACTTTGAAATCCGAATCCGAAGTGCGGAAGGAACGCCAGTTGGCCTCGTTCAACCCGATCCCGTTGTCACGTACTGTGAAGCCCTGGACGCTACCGGCTTCGCCGTCCTCTCGCCGGTGCACCTCGATCTCAATCACTCCGGCGGTAATAGTCTCATCATTCCAGCGGGCTTCAACCGCATGCAGTCCATTACTGACCGCCTCGAATAAGGGGATCAGCGCGTTGACCGGAGAGGCAGGAAGGCTGAGGTTTCTGACCCGCCCGGCAAGGTCGAACTCGAAGTCTGGTTCGACGCGGGCTTCGAGCGTGTCCATTGGGCACCCAGTTATGCAAGGCTAAGGAACTATGCCGTAGTTCTACCGGAAGGCAAAGGGGAGCCGAGATCAAGACGGCCAGGTTGGTCACACGCGACGGATCGAGAGGGAGGGCGCGGGAGCCGGGGCCTTTGGCTGCGGCCTAGCGCGGAGCTCATCATTCCAGTCCGCCGCAGCCGGCGGCACAAGCCGGGAAAACTTGGCCCCCGCTGCCTGTGCCAGACGCTCGAGCCGCTCAGCCAGCCGATCGCCGCCAATACCACGGTCGGTTGCAGCAACCAGATTGACTCCTTGGCGGAGCAAAGCGCCGAGTGTCCGCTCCGTATTGGGCCCAAAGCCGCCGCCCGTAGAAATCCAGAGGACCGGCCCACTTCCGCTTTGTCGGCAGTGCCAACGCTCAAGCGCGGCGATGCTTAGGGCGTCGATCATCGCCTCGGTCACCACTATGCGGTCGGCCGCGCGCTCGCCAAGGCTGAAAACCGATTTGTCGCCGCCCTTTGAGAACCCTTTGAACTGCGGCCCTCGCATCTCCCATCCAGTAATGTCGCCGTTCTCAGTATGGTGTGCGCCCCAAAGCGTGCCGTAGATACCCTCCCGCAGCACGTCCGCCTGGACAGCCGCGCGGATCATCTGCTCTGGAATGCTTCGCTGCTCACTGAGATAGCGCCAGCCAGCAGATCCTGGGCGGGGAGGCTCCGCTGCTCGCCAGCGTAAGGCGGGCTCGGCCGAGGGGGAGGGAACACTGACCTGGCTGCTGCTTGGTCGGCTCATGGGGATCAAGCGCGGTGCCACACCGGAGAGCAACCGGAGCCGTTTCCGGACGTGGCCCAGACTGCCACCGTTAAGCCGCTGATCCAGAGCGATGACGTCGCCCCTTTCCTCGTTGAGACCCTGCCCCTTAGAAAGCGGATCAAACCAGCCTCGACCATTGTGGGTGACGATCAGGATCTCACCTTCGCTACGGCGGAATTTAACCGCGCCCTCGATGCTCTCGGCTTGATCGACCTTCCAGCCCGCGCGATCGAGAACGGTGCGGCAATCAACGGTCTCGCGGAAATGCTCCAACTCAGGATCGCTTGCCACCGTCTTTCTTCCTCTTGCCCCGCGTCATTCTGATGCGTCCCGCATAGGGACAGGCTCCCATCTGAGGTCCGACCACAGTGCGCGTTCTATGTCGCGCCATTGCCGCTCTCCGACTTTGCTGTGCGTTTGCGCAGGGCAGGCATCGGCGCCGCCTGTGGGATCAATCCCCGGAGCGCCTCCATGGCCTTCTCTGCGGCGTCCTGCGCGCCTTCCGCCCGTTCTGCGCGGCGCGTCATTGCGGCGAGCTTGGTGCTCAGCTCTTCCAGGCTGGCCTCTGCTTTATCGGCTCTGGAGGTGAGTGTCCCAATGCTGGCTTCCAAGCGGACAGTCGCGGCCTCGGCGGCCTCGGCTCGCTGGCTCTGTGCCGTGCGCTGCGTCTCGGCCTCCGAAGCTCTGGCGGAGGCGCTGGTAAGCCGGGCGTGCAGGTCGACGGCCTGCTTTTCGTAATCTGCAATCTCGTTGCGCAGATCAGACTCTAGCTTGGCGGCTGCTGTCAGGTTCTCGCGGGCGGTCCGCAGTTCGTTCGACATAGCAGCCGAATGCGCCCGCGCTTCAGCGAGCGCACCCTTAGCGGCTTGAGCCGCGTCGCGTTCGCCGTCGATCCTGCCGGCTAGTTCGTCGCGCTCGGTGCTTGCTTTGTCCCGCTCAGATTCAGTGCGGGAGAGATTAGCTTGCAGCACAGCGAGGCTTTCGCGGACCTGAGCAAGGTCGGACACAAGCTGGTCGCGCTCCTTCTCCAGCGCCTCCGCTTTGTTATCGGCATCAGCGACGGCACTTGATGCAGCCGAAAGCTGCTCGTCTGCCTCGGCCCTCTTGCGCTGTAAATCCGCAAACTCGTCGCGGTATCGGCCGTCATAGGTCTCGGTGGTGACGCGGACCAAGGAGAGCACCAGGCCGTCCAGATGCGCCTCCATGGTCCTCTTCGTCTCGGTGAGGGCTTCGGAAATGCGAGACGGGATTGAAGTATGGCCAGTCTCTTCCGGGTTCTCGGGGACCTTTCCCTCGCCCTGCGTCTCTAGCCAGCGCGTCCACACCGATTCCAATCGATCTGGGCGACCCGTTCCAATCGCGGCGCGCAGCGACCAGCCGTGGACCTTTCGACCCGCTTCAGCAATGCGCCGGCCTTCCTCAATAATCCTGTCGTCAGAAACCTGTGCCTTAGCCATCAACGGCGACCCTTCGGATGATGAATGACATATAGGGTCCTGAGGTAAACAAACAAACAACAAACATTCAAACAAACTATGTCACGACGTCCTAACGCTAAGGGCTCCGAGAAACCCTCGTTTTTGAGAGAGTTGTGCTGATCCGGCTGGGACCGCCGATAAGTGCCTCCGAAAAGGCTCTCTTGAAACCGGCTCCGAAATCCTCCATTCCGAGATGAGTTTCGGGAGGATGGGATGCTGGTTGGCTATGGTCGGGTCAGTACGCGTGACCAGAATCCCGAGATGCAGGACCAAGCGCTCCGCGGCGCCGGCTGCGAGCGGATCTTCATAGAGCGAGCGAGCGGGGCGCAACGGGATCGACCACACCTCGCTGCCGCACTCGACTTCATGCGGGATGGAGACGTGCTGGTTGTCTGGAAGTTGGATCGACTGGCACGATCGCTCAGGCACCTACTGGAAACAGCGGCCGACTTAGAGAGTAGGGGGATCGGCCTGCGTGTCCTGACGCAACCGATCGACACCACGACCTCAGGCGGCAGAATGCTGTTCGCTATCTGCGGCGCTATCGCTGAGTTTGAGCGAGAGCTCACACGGGAGCGGACTTACGCAGGTCTTGCCAGTGCGAAGGCAAGGGGAAAGAAGGGAGGCCGTCCGCCGTCGTTGTCGGCCAATGATTTGACCGCAGCTCGTGCGATGCTCCGGGACCCTGAGTTGTCGGCGGGTGACGTGGCGCGGCGCCTCAGGGTCTCTCCGTCCACGCTCTATCGGCACCTACCGGCAGCCAAGTCCGCGGCCCTAGAAAAGCCGTCCGAGGACGATCCCGGCAGAATACCGTAACCGCCTCGGGCTTGATGCTCGCGGTGTCTAGCGTGCCTGTGCTGCGCTAGGCGACGGCAACTCGATAAGGTTGGCGTCACGCAAGCGGCGAAGGGCTTCGTTGAAGCGGCGCGCTCGATCCTCCTCATCCTGCTGCTCGAGGGCGGCCTGGAGATAGCAATAGCCGCGGTCCTGGGTTGATGGCTTTGCGTCGCAGACGGCGCGGGAGATCAACTCCTGCAAGGACGGGACCTGTTGAGACATTCGCCTCGTCACGTCGGCTAGGTTTTGCTGATCCTTTGCGTCTGGCCCTTGGGCCAACGCCTCAGGTGCACCAACGAGAAACGCGGCCGCTGCTGCCGCAAACGCAAGGCGAAGCATCTTGTAGGGTATCTCCATTTAGGTAGTAACGGGGGCGGGCGATCTCTTACCCTCTCGCACGCCGCTGCGGTGCTGACCGTGGCGTCGGATCATCCAGATCAATGACCGACGTGGCGCGTCGCCCAGCAATCTCGATAGCCTGCGCCCAGGAAGCCTCGTTCGGGTCGTCGGTTCCGCTTACGGCAAAAACCGAAGCCTCTTCTGCCGGGTTCAGATTCAGCCGAGCTTGCCGATCGTCAGGCACGCTGCGCCGCAGTTCCTCCAGCGCCTGCAACATCTTGGCAGGCATATTGGACTGCCGGACTTCGTCCTTCCGCGTCGCCTTGGCTTTGGCCTTGGCCTGATCCAGGCGCCGAGCATAGGTCAGCAATGTCGGTGAGATGCTCTCGGAGCTTCTGTCTCCAGAAGCAGGCTCCGGCAGCTCACCGCTGTCGCCGGCAGCGTCGGAACGGGCTTTCCGCCGTGCGCGAGATGCCTTTTCCACTTTGGAGCCAGCCTCAGTTTGCTCACCTGGGCCCTTGGGCCTGAACGAGACATCGACCCTCGTAACCCGCCCGCCCTGGCCTTGGCGTGTCACTGCCCAACCAATCACAAACGGTGCCAGCTGATTAACCTCTGCGGCGGGGTCACGTAGGACACGTCGTTCAAGCTGCGCCCAATTTGGATACGCGCCCTCCGCTACGCACAGCTGGCGCCGCAACTCCTCGACCGATACCTGCCATGTCGAGTGCCGCCGCCGGTAAAACAGCATCCCAATTTCGTACAGCTTAAGTGCGTATACCGACCGAAGAGACAGAGCGATCAGCTTGTTGATCTCAGCGAAAAACTCAGAGTTCCGGAGAGCATACTGCAATGCCCGCGAGAACCTGAAATATACTCGAGCCTGCCTAGCCGTGATGATCTCGGTCGTTCTCTCCGACAGATATGGGGCCTGGAGAATCGCGTCCAGGCCGCGCTCGCTTTTAACGGCGATGGCGATCTCAGTCGTCGCTAGTTCGTGCAGAGTTCTAGCGATGCGGGCCGAATCCGAATGCAGGTCCATCAGCTCCCCTTTGCTGATGAAGTGCTGGACGTCCTCGCGCCAGGCGTCGCCCCCCGCCTTTTGCAGCATCAGCAGCAGAGTTTTGAGCGCATACAGGCTGAGCCCTTCGCCGGATCTGGGCGCCGACAGGATCACCTCTCCTGCAGCGATGATCCCCACTTTCTCCGGCCTGCCTCCGACTGCTTCAGCGCGCTCTGCGGCGATAGCCAGCGTCTTGCCGGTGGCGCCCTTTTCGGACGGGCGCTCGTGCAGGTGCAGAGTGTCCAGGCTCAGCTGGGGCTCGGCTGCGGCGGTCGCGGCGGCTTCGGGCTTGCGAGGCATGGGCAACTCCAATCCGCGGACTATTTAATAAGTGTGCCGTGCCATGACAAGAATTTTGGCACGATACACTTTATGGCCGCGCTACGGCACACTAGACTACCTTAACCCCTTGATCCGTCAGGATAGGCAAAGGGAATTAGAGAGGATGGGTTAGGCACTCGGCACACCAAACGTGCCGTTCAAGCACTGCGGTACAGGGCAAAATGCTACCTAGCGGTTAAGAAAACGGCGAATCTCCTCGGCAGGCTAGGCAGAATCAGGAGGAAACTGTGCCGCGCTGCGGACAGGAAGTGTGCCATGCCTGCCTGTGGATAATGGCACCAAGATTCTCGCAGTTTGGCACATAGAACCTCGCGCTATGGCACATAGAACCTCGCGCTGCGGCACAGTTATGCCGCGCTACGGCACAATTTCGCCCGTAAGCCATTGATTTGACGAACGAAAAAAGGGGGGAACAATTAGAACCTATATAGAACTCTTCTGAACTTAGAATTCCTGCCATCCTAGGCCTCTCAGCACACAACCAGAGGGGGCGGACCTACGGTCCTCCCCCCGGCGCTCCGCGCCGGCTCCCCCCTCCCCCAGCGCTTCGCGCTGGCTCCCCTTCCCCTACGCCTAAAGGAAAAGCCCGCTGACTCGGTAGAAGGGCAAGAGGAAGAAAAAGACAGGCCGTGCGCCGAGACCATCCAGAGCGATTTGAGCAACTAGATCGAGACGTGCGGGCCGCCCGGCAGAATCTCGCTGCCGCCGTGCGTCGCGGTGATGATGCGGCGGCTCTGTCTGGCTTTCGAACCGCCGTCGACGTGACGGCGCACCAAGTGCAGCGCGCGGAACTCGCGCTGAGGAGCGGACAACGCTGGGAGCTGTTCAGGTCTGCCCACGAGGCTGCACCGAGGCTCCTTGCCGAGCTCTAGGAACGGGAAAAGGCGATCCTCCCGGCCGAGGCAGCTTCGCTGGAGGGCGCCATCAAGGCCAGTGACCTCAGCGCCCCTATCCGAGAGATGGCGCCGGAGCCGCAGATGGAGGACGCGCCGGCATTTAGGCTGTGAGGGTTCCTGGCCGCGGAGACCCTCATTTTAGGGGATACCCTGGTCATCACTGCCCTATTTTAGGGGATAAACCTATCTGTAGGTCGGCCCTTGGATCTCAGGCTGCTGCTCGTCCAGCGTCGGCTCTGGTCTCGTCAACCCCAACCGTTCGCGCATGGCGGCAACCACTGCCCTGATCTTGGGAGCCGCCTCACTGATTGCGCCCGTGATGGTCTGCACCAGGTTTCTAGCCGCGACCTGGACCTCTCCCCTCGACCCCGCGGTCAGGCTGGCGCCCAAGTCACGGATAACCTCACGGGTGGCCGCAGCGGCTCGCTCAGCGCGCTCTACAGCTGCCTCGACAGTCGGCAGCACGGTCCGCACTGCCTGTTCTTCCTGGCGTCGCGTGGGAAACGCTTGGTCGGGGTTTTGCCCCCTGTTTAGCCGGGATGCGCGGTCGATCTGGTGTCGCAGCAGCAGGTCGCCGGCGGCGCGACGGAGATCCTGTGCCTTCTCCGCTAGGATCATGGCAGAGGTTTTGGCGCCGGTCCTCGACAGGTTGGCTGCGACCCGTTCCCAGACCTGATCTTCCGAGATGGGAGTGCTGTCGCCCAAGGGCCTCTCGCGCAAAATCGCTTCGCGCTCGGCATCTTCGCTGACCATCAGCTCGTGCCGGAGGCGATGGCGCGAGCCGGTGACGTAAGCCTTGCCGGCTGTCATTGCGTCCGATCCACCGCCCATCGTGTCCAGCATCAGATGCCGCGTGATCCCCTGGCTGCCATCGGGCGTGAACACCTCGCCCCTGTTGAGCTGGATCCGACCGCTCTCCTTGTGGGTCAAAGTCTTCCACTTCACGAGGCAGTCGATGTTGTTCGCGCCGCGTAGGATTAGCCCTTCGTCGGTGATCCCTCGCACCTCGACGATCGTCCCGTTGACGCCCAGCTGCATCCCGCCGCCGCGTCCATCCAGGCGCTTGCCTCTGGTCTTGCGGAATAGGCGCACGCGGTCGCCCACAGCGAGGGACAGTTCGAAGGCATCGGCACCGCGACTGTCGGTACACGCAATCACCCGGTCCTCTCCGGTGATCTCGCCGCGTTCGCGGCGGATCTCGCGGATGGCGTTTCCGATGATGCGTGCCTGTGCGTTAGTCGGAGCGGTCACCCCGACCGTCAATCCCTGCGCCGCAGCCTCGTCCGTCATCTCAGCCCATCGCGTCGCTGCAGCAGCGGCGAAGGCCTCGCTGTCTCCGCGGACCAGCTGCGCGGTACCGTCCTCGCGCTTGTTCCCGATTACGACTGCGGCCTGACCTGTTCGCCAGAGCCCGGCGTTGATCTTCTCTTTGTCAGCTTTTTGGCGAATCGTGGTGATGATTGACGGCACATTCTCCTCGCCGAGGGCGCGAATCATTAGGTCGATCGTCGGGCCGGCCTCGACGCTGACGCACTGGAGTGGGTCTCCGATCAGCTTGAAATGGCAGCGGGTCTTTCGCTGGATTTCGAGAAGGCGCCTCGCATCCTTGATCCCGAGCTGTCCAACCTCATCAAGCAGGACGACGGTGTTGCTGTCGATTTTCAGCTTCCCCATGTCGTATCGCCGGATGAAGGCAGCGACGGCGTGGAGGCGATCACCAGACACGCCTGCGTCACGCATCTCCCTCGTCGCGTCCTCGCTGTTGTCGGCGCCTCGTCCTCCGCGCCTACGCTGCTTTCTTGCCTGAGGCCCCTCCCCCTCTCCGTCCGGTGCAGCAATGCCGGCGCCCTCGAGGTCGTTTGCCTGCCTCCATGCCACGGCAATTCCGTGGACCGTCATGCCCTTTTTGGTCCAAGCGTCAACGAGCGGCTGCATCAGGGTGGTCTTGCCGCTGCCGGCGACGCCGATCAGCAAGGCGACCCTGCCGCCCTCCCCGAGGTGGCGCATGCCCCGCAACTGCGCCTCACCATGCTCGTCTTTGAACGACAGTGGATCCTTCGCACGCGTTTCAGCGCGTCGGACCGCAGCCTTGATCTCAGCGTGCGTCAGCGCGCCCGTGCGGTCTGCGGCGGCCTCGCGCGTCAGCTTCACCACACGCTGCTCGTTGTCGATGTGGCGCTGGGTTGTGACAAGCGTCTCGTCGCCCCGGAGGGATTGGCCGTTCCTTCCGCGGACCCGCTTTCCTCCCGGCCGACCTTCGCCATCTGCCCCCTGCCCCAGGTCTCGTTCAGGGCGCGTCTCGTCAATGACCGGGAGATGGCCGACGATGATAGCAGTCCGCTCGTCGTCCATCGTCACGCCTCGTTCCATCAGGGCGGCCTGGATTCGGTCCACATCCTCAAATCGCTCGTAGAGTCCAATCGCGGCTTGGGCGCAGCACACACGGAGCTGCTGCAGGGTAAGGACGGATTCCTTGGCGAACAGGCTGGCGGCAAGGGCGTCGGCACGTTCGACGGTCTTGGCGAGGCGCTCCTCGTCGCCCAGGGGCTCCGCTTTTGGGCGAGCTGCAAGCTCGTCGTCGGACGGGACGACACCCTGGTGCTCGTAGCCCGCGGCCCGCGCTTGAGCGACCCATTCCTCAAACCGAGCCTGAAGACCCTCCTTCTTGTTCCGATCAAGACCGAGGCTCGCCCGCATCAACTTGTGCTGCTCAATCGGATCCAGGTTGTCGTAGTCGATTCCCTTCTCCGCCGCCCATTTCTTAGCGGCGGCGAGGCCGGCCTTTGCCCGCTTCGAGAAAAGATCCCTGATCTCCTCGGGGATTGCCTTCACGCGCACGGCGCCAGCGCCATCCCACTCTGTCTCGATACCCAGGCGCTGCAGATGGACGGCAAGCCTGGTTTGATAAAGCGCACCAAGCTCGTGCACGCGGCCGCGCAACCGCTCGCTGTCGACGGTGCCGACGTGAGCCTTGCCGTCCGCGTCGTGGGTCAGGACAAAATTCGGGATGAAGGTATGAGTGTGAAGGTTGGGGTCGCCTGGGAGGATCGTATCCTTCACCGTCGGGTCGTCGGCGTAGAGTGCGGAGGCCGGAACCGGTCGGCTGGCGGTGTGGTCAAATTCAAACCAAGCCAACTCGCCTTCAACGGTCTCGACGCCGTCCTTACCTCGCCGGGTGTAGCCCATCTCAACGGCGATCTCGCGCATCGTGTCTGCGACCGCCTGGCGGTGCGCGCTTAGGATCGCTGCGCGCTCGTGCGGGGTCTGCGCTAGGGCGAAGGCGACCGATACGGAGCGGTCGGCCGAGAAAGTGTAATCGAACCCGGCAACCGTCGCCTCTTTGTTCAGCCACTCGTGCCGCCCATTGGCCGTCTTGCCGGTGATGACGTTTTCCAGGGCCTTGGTGTCCGGCGCGCTGTCCTTGCCGATCCCCAGGTAACGGGCAACAGCGTCGCTGACCCCGGCCCCCACCCGCACCGGGCCCTGGCCGCCGGGGTAGGCCGCCATCCCTTCGGCCTCCTTGCGGTGATACTGAGCGAGGCCGGGATCGAGCCCGGCCTCGAGGTCCAAGTTCAGCTCCTCGCTGAGATAGTCGATGATGTCTCTGGCCTTCGCCTGCCGGGAGACCTTCTTGGCCGTCATCATTGCCGGGGTGCTCCGCGCCGCTCGGCCAGCGGCAGATCAGGCCAGGTGGGCGCCATGCCGGCGCTGAAAGCCGCGCCGGGTAGGGGAGGCGCGGTAACGGAGGGGGGCACGACGCTCCGACCGGTGAAATAATCAGCCAGGTTGTCGAACGGCCTCTCGATCTTCCGGATGGTCACCATAGCCCTATGCCTTCCCCTTCCTCTTGCCCGGCTCAGGCCTGTGGCAGCCCGGTGTTGTTGATTGCCATGTCGATGCCTGTAGCTACGGCTGTTCCAATCTGCTGGGTGAGGGCCTCCTGGAACGCCGATTGGGCGGCTCGAAGCGCCTGGAGCTCGGCGCTCTGGCGGTCGATTGAGGCGCTGAGCCGGTCCATGGCGTCAGCCAGCTTCTCAAGCCCCTTCGTCTCCGGCTCGGCTTTCACGTGCGATAGGACTTCGGTGAGGGTGCGGGTGTGCTGCTGGACGATGTCCAGGGTCGCCCGCTGTGTGCTGGTCGTGGCCTTGGCATCGCGGACAAGGGCCGCCAGCAGGGCTTCTGGGGTCTCTGGCATAGGGCGTTGCTCTCGATCAGAGGTTGCGGAAAGAGTGAAACAAAAAGAGTTACAGCAAGGTTGGGCGGGCCGTTCTTTGGCCGGAGTGTAGCCCCGAACTCTGAAACCGTACCAGAGGATGCATTGGTATGGAAGATAGGGGAACCTATTTTAGGGCTCCTCTATCTTGGGCAGACCCCTATTTTTGGTGCGTGCTTTGAAAGTGCTTGACCCCTAAAATCGGGTTCCCTATCCTTCCGAAATCGTCTCTATTTAGGTTACGTTTGGAGCAACCGTGCCGCGTATTGCGCCTAGGACCAGGGAGGAGATCGGGTTGTTGTCGGAGGAGATCCGGCAGCACCGGCCGTTCACTGGTACGGTGCGGGGGTGGCTTCGGGCGAACCTAGACCTGATCGACGCTCTACAGGCTGGCACATGGCAGCCAACTAGGCAGCCGGGTGAGCCACCTAGGTTTGTCTATCCCCGTCGCTGGCCGCTCGACAGCGTTCGAGAGGCGCTGGTGTTGGGGGGGGTTCACTACGCGAATGGGTCGCTCACGCTGCACACCGTTAACAGCGAGCTCCGGGACCTCCGGCGTGAGGCGGCCTTGGCACAGGCTGTCCAGGGTGGGCAACCCGAGCAGCTGGCACGCTACGTGTTTGGCGCGGCCTCTGTGGGGCGTGATTCAGTTCGTCCAGTAAAGGCACCGAAGCCCGTGCGGGTTCTTTCAGCCGAGGAGCCGAGAGAACGGGAGGGCTTAGCCAGTCCGACACCAAACTCCGTGCAACAGGGCCCTCGTCCGGCGGAGAGGGTGCCGGAGTGGAAGCGGAAGGCGGAGGAAAACCGGGGCAAGGTCCCACCATCATCGCCCATGCTGTCGCGGGCGAACCAGATCCAACAGCTGATCGACGGGGACGATTCCGAAGGGGAAGCCTAACCGGCTGTTTGGAGAGGCCGGCGACACTGGGCCTTGGAAGCAAGTGTCGCCGGCCTGCTGCCACACAAACTAATAGGAGCTTGAGATGGCAACTAATACTTTGCGCGTTCTGACCGCTGGAGGCAAGGGCGGTACAGCCAAGACCACCACCACGGCCCTAGCAATCTGTCTCTTGGACAGTTACGGGCGGTCTCCGTACGTGCTCGAAGTCGAGCGCGAACAGACTGATAACGCCGAGGCTGACAAACTCCGCAAGTTGTCCCGCCTTTTGCGCACCGCTAAACGCGAGGTTGATGTTCGCGTGGACCTGCCCCAAGGCCTCGATGTGCAGCGTAACCCTCAGGGGGCTCTCCGGCCGTTCGAAGCGGTTATGTCGGCGTTGGAGGGGACGCGGCCTGCAGACGGCCGGGATGTCGTAATCGACACGGGTGGCGGTATCGCAGCAGAGCTCCTGCGGCTCTGCGAATATGCAGATCACGGCGAGATCACCGAAGGCGGCGAGGGGATCATCCTGATCGTGTGCTGCAAGGTCGACGACGCTTCCTCAATCGATGACGCGGAAGCTCTCGCAAAGCAGTTTCGGGCGATCTATCCCAAGGGCCGCGTCGTCGGTGCGCTGACCTTTGTCCAAGCCGACGCGAATGGCGCGAATAGCAATGCCGGGCGAGCTCGGCAGGTGATGCGACCGGTTTGCGATGCGCTGGCCGAGATGCGAGTAGAGACATCCGCCTATATGTCGGTGTTGTACGGCCAGGGGTTTTACTGGCCGGCGCGGTTGGCTGGCTACGTCTCTGACGATCTCAAGGTTTCCGCCCCGAAGGCGGCAGATGCTTTGAGCAAGCTGGCGGCTTTAGACGAGGGGACGCAGCAGGTTCCGTTGTCGGTGGCGATGACGAACATTGCGAGGAAGCGTTACCTCGAATGGTATGACGAGTGTATGCAGCAACTTGACCAAGCACTGATGCCTCAGGCGCCGGGGATTGCTGCAGACCCTATCGAAGCCGGAGCCGGGACCGCACCCGCTCCGGCCTCCAAGAGGGCGGTAAGCGCTGGGAGCCGAGTCTAACCGAATGGCGCGACTGGCGGGCGCAAACGGATCAGGAGGTACGCACCGCCTCTGAGGCGGCGCGTACCGAGTTCGAGCGTCTGACAGAGGCCAAGTTGGCGGCGGCAATGGACGGCGAGGGACCCCTCGCCGCCTATTTCACGCTGTTAGACAAGGCTGACAGGACGCGACTACGGCGCCGACTTCATGTTGTCGATCAGGCGTGGAAAAGCGTGATTGATCAGCGGCAAGCTGTCCAGGCCATACTGTCGCCGCCGCCTGTCCCTCCGGAGCGTCCAACGCTTGCCACGACCTACGAGTATTGGCGGCGCATCTACAGCGATGCGGCCAACAGCGGTGGCAGGCCAACGACGGCACGCCAGGCACGTGCGGTGATGGATCTGGCTGGTCGTGCCCGCAGGATCTGCGGCGCGGAGCCGGATGACAATCTCGACCGCTCGGTGGAGACGCCGCGGGATGCCGTGCGGGCCATTGTCGAGCTCGGTAAACGGACCTGGCTGAGCCGAAAAAATCCGCCGACTGCGTCCACCACTATCAGGCGCGCGTGGCAGTGGTGGCATAGGGGCTGCCTCAGGCTGGTGGAGTTTGACCTACCTGGATCTCTAGTGGCCGCAGGTGAGGCGGACAGTCTCGAAGAGGCTGATAAGCGGATAAAGCAGGCTGTTGCGCCCCTGCTGAATCGGCTTCCGGAGGCAAGCCTCGATGCCTCAGGCAGCGGTGATCTTGCTTTGGAGCGCTTACTGGGGGAAGGATGGGAAGATCTGAGGGCCGTGCTCAAAATCGAAGCAGTCCTCGCTAAACACAAACGGACCCTGGCTGAGCAAGACGATGTGCCTCTGGCCTGCGCTCCGAATGACCACCCAAAACTAAGTGCAGCAATCGCACGGCTTGGGAAAAATGATGCGCTGGCTGCTGCCACCGGCAAGCCGCGCACAATCGCAGTAAAGCCGGCACCATCCCGCAATCCAGCGGTCGCAGTGCAAGAGGGAGGGGAGGGCGGTGGGAGACGGAAGTCGACCGCGATGGTGGCTCCGCCTCCAGGGCCGCTTGCTCGTCTCGTGGCGGGTCTGCGTCGCTGGGTAGGTGGTCGCGCCCCCAGCTGACACCGGCCACTCTGATAAGGTTGCGCGCCGAGAAGCCATTTGTGGCACGGCCGGCTATGTGTCGATAATACAGGATAATTATGCCTTGATCGGCCCGAAATGGTGCTCGCCGTCGACGGGGTGACGCAGTAGGGCAGGGGGCATGCGTGACCCCATCCGACAGGCTGAGCGGCTTCTGGCTACTCGCCTCCGCTACACAATCAATACTAACTACGAGGATCGGGCCATTACCACTTCGGCGGCGATCAGCGCTGCGATCGGCTTGCCCGCAGCAGAGGCCATAAGTCTTATAAATCGTCGGCAGTGGCGCGCTGAAGACATGCCGTTCTTCAAACCGTGGCAAGGCGGCTCGAGCTCGACGTCGTGGCGCCGGATACCGACCTCTTGCGGGGGAAGGAGTGAGCCGGTGATGGCCCCGAAAGCTCTCTCGGACCTCCGTTGGCAGCTGGCAAGGCCGTCAGGCTGCGCTAGCCCGGTTGGTTTTACCGGCTGCTGCTGCCCAAGTCCTGCGGTGACTCAGGCTCCATAATAGTTCTTCTGGAGCCTTTGATGCGCATGCCATAATCTCTGCCTCAGTCCGCCGAACCCGTTGGAAACGCTGCATGTCCGAGCTGACCATCCTCCCCGCCGCGGACCTGGCCTTGGCCGCCGACTATGCCCGTCAGGCCCTCGCACCGGCGACGCTCAAGGCCTATGCGGCGGACTGGGCAGAGTTTTCGACGTGGTGTCAGCAGAAAGGTGTCTCGGCCTTGCCTGCCGCCGCCACCACCGTCGCGGCCTATCTGGCCTCGATCGCCATCAGCCATGCCCGCTCGACCCTGCGCCGTCGGCTGGCGGCGATTGGCCGGGCGCACCAAATGAAAGGTGTCGCCTGGACGACGTCGCACCCGGCGATCCGCGACACGCTGGCCGGAATCTTTCGGCGCCACGGCATGCCGCAGCGCCAAGCTGCGGCGATCGGCACCGTCGAGCTGCGTCAGCTGGTGGCCACCTGCCACAGCGATCTGGCCGGTCAGCGCGACCGGGCTTTATTGCTACTGGCATTCGCCGGTGCGCTGCGTCGCTCGGAACTGGTCGCCGTGCAACGTGAGCACATCACCTTCACCGCCGATGGGATGAAGCTGCTCATCCCCCGGGCCAAATCCGATCAGGAAGGCCAAGGCGTCGAGCTGGGCATCCCGCGCGGCCGCAAGCCCGAAACCTGTCCGGTCCGGTCGATGGAGGCTTGGTTGCGCACCTCGGGCTGCGCGTACGGCCCAGTGTTTCGGAAGGTCGACCGCTGGGGTACGGTAGAGCGGACCGCGCTACACCCCTACGCCGTGCCGAAGCTCCTGGCGCGGCGGGTCGCCTTGGCCAAATTGAGCTGCACCGAGCTCGAGAGGTTGTCCGCGCATGGCCTGCGCGCCGGCTTCATCACCGAGGCCTATAAAGCCGGGGCCCGCGACGAAGCCATCATGGCGCATTCCAGGCACAAGGACGTCAGGACGATGCGTGGCTATGTCCGACGCGCGAAGCTGGTCGCCGAGAGCCCGGCTGGACTGGTCGGGCTCTAATTCGAAAAACCTGCCGCTGCACCTTGCTGCGAGCGGTTGCAAAACCTGGCAAATGCTCGCTGACGATTCTGCGGACCTGAACCCGGCAGCGCGTGGCAAGCCCGCTCCATGCCCATTCTGGTCGTGTTTGGCATTCGGCCAGTAGCCACAAAAACGCGCTCGGCGGAAAGCGTTACGGTGGTGCCCTCGCTGTCGTGGGCGACGAGTTCGACCTTGCCGTCCTCGACCTGTCAGATGGCTTCGTAGGACACACCGTGTCGGATATCGACCTCTGCCTGGGTTAGCACCATCCCGATGCCGGATGGCGGGCTCACCGCCACTCTTCTGCTGGCGGTCGAGGATCAGATCGCTCTTCGTCGTCAGCATCCAGGCATACCCGCTCGACTAAACGCTGACTTGGTCAATGGGCTGCTAAGGCGGCCATTCAGGGCAGGGTAGGGAGGAGCGCGATGACCATCCTGCCACCCTAGCCTGGCCTCGCGCCGGTCACTGGATGCTGGATCCCGTACAGTAGGCCCGGGCTGCCATCGCGGACTTGCCGAGATCACTGCTTGGTTGCGCCTCGGCCAAAGCCGAAATTTCACCATCCCCGCAGGCGTCACTAAGCCAGCGGTGCCCGCGCCGGACCTCCGCCACACCTCTGGGCGAAGAATTTTGAGTCGGCGGGAATAACCTGCCGCGGCCAGCGTCTTATGCACGACCTATCGACCGTGATTACGAAACAGCTGCAGGGCAAGGCGCGGAATGGCTTCTGAAATGATGCCGGTTGCTGTTCGAACTTTTCTAAAGCGTTCGCGCTTCGCACTCGTCATGGCCACCTCATTGCTGCTTGCCTTTGCCGCGGGTGGAGCTTCGACGAATGCCAGCGCCACCCCCGACAGCTTTCAAGGTTTGATGGAGGCGGCCATGCGCCGCATGCACATCGCCATGACGGCACCGGACACCGGCAACCCCGACCATGACTTCGCCGCCATGATGATCCCGCACCACCAGGGTGCCATCGACATGGCCGAGATTCAGCTCCGCTTCGGCAAAGACGAACGGCTTCGTCGCCTGGCCCAAGGCATCATCGTCGAACAGCGGCAGGAAATTGTTGTCATGCAGCAGGTGCTCGAGACGCTACCGGCGCAGTCGTCGGCAACGGATGCCCATTCCCATACTCATCCCAAAGGTACCGTACGATGACCGGACGCTTTGCTGCTTTGCTTCTGCTGACCACGGCGCTACCTGCGTTCGCTGGTCAGGCACCAGGACCCGCGGATGCGCCGGACATTCCCATCAGCAAGCAGGATCGCTTCTACAGCTCCGATCAGTTCTCCAACACAGTCTCGGTAATCGATCCGTCCAGCAACACGCTGCTCGGCGTGATCCGTCTTGGCGATACAACGCCGGCAAATCTCAGTCCGTTGTATCGCGGCCAGCTGCTGGTGCATGGGATGGGCTTCTCTCCAGATCATCGGACGCTCGCGGTCATCTCGATCGGCTCGAATTCGGTCAGCTTCATCGACACTGCGACGAACCTCGTGAAGCATGTCGCCTATGTCGGCCGTTCGCCGCATGAGGCGTTCTTCACGCCTGACAGGCGAGAGGTCTGGGTGAGCGTGCGCGGTGAAGACTACATCGCCGTTCTCGATGCCGGGACGTACCAGGAGACCGGCCGCATCAAGGTGCCGAATGGTCCGGGCATGACCATTTTCTCGCCCGACGGCGCCTTTGGCTACGTCTGCTCCAGCTTCAGTCCTGAGACTGTCGTGATCGACACGAAGTCTCACGCGATCGTCGGCCGGGTGAAGCAGGAAAGCCCGTTCTGTCCTGACATCGCGGCGACACCCGATGGGCGGCAGGTCTGGCTGACACTCAAGGATGTGGGCCGCACCATGGTGTTCGACGCACGCCCCCCCTTCGCGGTCCTGCGGGTGCTCGATACCGGCCCCATTACCAACCACGTCAACTTCATCCGGACGCCGCGTGGCCAGTTCGCGTATGTCACCGTTGGCGGCCTGAATGAGGTCAAGGTCTTCCGCACCGACACTTTCGAACAGGTTACTGCCATCCGGGTCGGCGCGCTGCCGCATGGCCTATGGCCATCCGGTGACGGAACCCGGATGTATGTCGGGCTGGAGAATGCCGACGCCGTTGCGGCGATCGATACCGCGGCCAATGCGGTCGTAGCGACAATCCCGATTGGTCAGGGCCCCCAGGGTGTGGCCTACGTGCCTGGCGCCGTGCCGCAAGGCGAGGGCAGGGACAATCTGCAACCCCCCGGTCTCGCGGCCAACTCCGTGCAGCTCCTGCTCACCGGCGCGGATGGCCGCACTGGGACGCAGGTGACGCTCTTCGATCAGGGCCCGCTTCAGATTCTACAGGCGGCAGCGACCGGCCTGCCGCCTGGGAAACCGCATGTCCTGGCTCTCTCAACCCAGGCGGACGGGACAGGGCCGCTGCAGGTTCTGGCATCCTTCATGACAAACCCCGCCGGGGCCGCCATCGTCAATACGGTCGGACCAATCCGGCAGGTCGTCCAAGAAAATGCTGGCCCGGTACGGCGCTATCTGGTCATCGCCCCCGGCTCCGCCGCCCAGCCCGGTGCTGCGCTGCAGATCCAGAAGTAGCACCGCTTGGGATCGACGATCCTACTCTGAGAGTAAAGGGATGACGGTGGATGGGAATGCGTAGCCGGGAGGGAGAGATGGCGGCGCTGATCGAGCCGCATATTCCCGCCCTGCGACGCTTCGCCTGGGCGTTACTGCGTGACGGCACCGTCGCCGATGATCTGGTGCAGGATTGCCTGGAACGGGCGATAGCCGGCTGGCACCTGCGTCACCACGATGGCAACCTCAAGGCCTGGCTCTTCGCTATCCTGCACAATCTGTTCCTCAGCAACCGGCGTCGCTCTGCCCGCGGCGGCATGGACCGTTCGTTGGACGATGATGGCGCGGCGGCGCTTATGCGGGCCGACCCGACGGCGACTCTCGCCGCCGAAGGCCGACTGGTCTGGCAGGATGCCCTCACCGCGCTCGAGGCACTGCCGGAGGACCAGCGGGCAGTGATCCTCCTCGTGGGCATCGAGGATCTTTCCTATGAGGAGACGGCACGTCTGACCGGTGTACCAATCGGCACTGTGATGTCGCGTCTTTCCCGCGGACGGGAGCGCTTGCGCCGTCTGCTGGACGGCGAGGTGGTCAAGGCTGGCGCCCAACAGGCGCTCAGGAGGGTGAAGTGACGGCCGCCAGCAGCTCTGAGGTTCCAGTCGGCGAGGATGACCTCCAGGCCTGGATTGATGGTCGTCTGTCATCGTCCCGGCGCGATGCGGTCGAGGCTTGGTTCGCCATGAACCCCGAAGTGGCCGCTCGGCTCCGCAGCATGGCTTCTCAGCAGGAGAAGCTGCGTGCCGTCTTGCAGCTGAAGCACGATGAGCCGGTGCCGGCGCGGTTGCGGGTTGCCAATTTGGTCGCGGCACGGCGGGTCGCGCGTTGGCAGGGAATGCGTCGAGTCGCGTCCGTCTGCGTCTGGCTAGTGGCAGGGGGAGCAATGGGGTGGGTAGGTCATGCTACCCTGTCCGACGCCACGCGGGACCGTGCACCGACTGCCACCGCGATGGCGACACGGCCGATGGTGGCGGAGGCCATCGCAGCCCACCGGGTCTTCGCGGCCGATCTCGGCCGCCCGGTGGAGGTGGCTGCGGCACAGGAAGCGCAACTTGTAACCTGGCTGTCGAACCGGCTTGGGCGTCCACTGGCTGCGCCCGACCTGCTACCGCTGGGATACCGGCTGATCGGCGGCAGGCTGCTTGCGGGCGCCGGCGGCGACCCGGCTGCGCAACTCATGTACGAGGATGCCCGTCGCTTGCGCCTTACCGTCTATCTGCGCGCCGACCACGCCGGCCCGACCGGAACGGAGTTTCGCTTCTCCGATGATCCGGCGCAGGGGGTCACCGCGTTCTGGTGGGTCGACCGTGGGTTCGGCTACGCGGTGTCGGCGGAAGGCCTCGATCGCCCTGTTTTGCTGAGTGTGGCTGAAGCGGTGCATCGCCAGGTTACCCAACGCGGTACACCGAGCCCAAGCCTGTGACCCGACTACGGTTCCGTGCGGAACACTGGCACCCATCGGACGCTGAACAGGAAACCGCGCCAACGGTCGGGCCTCGCATCGACCAGTGCGCTCAAAGGGAGGACTGCATGATCGGGACGGATAGGTTTCTGATGAACCGGCGCGGTGCGTTGCGTGCCGGTGCCGTGCTTGGGTTGGGCATTGCCACGGCGAGCCGGGCGGAAACGGTCATGTTGCCTTTCGGCAATGGTGAGCGGCCCTTGGTGACCTATCCGCAGAAGCGCCCGCTGATTCGCCTCACCACTCGGCCACCGCAGTTGGAGACGCCCTTCGCGGTTTATGCTGAAGGTCTCATCACCCCCAACGACGCCTTCTTCGTGCGCTACCACCTCTCGGGCAATGCGCCGCCGCAGGATCTCGACCCTGAGACCTTCCGACTCTCGGTGCAGGGCCGAGTGCAGAAGCCGCTCTCGTTGTCGTTGGTCGAACTGAAAGCGATGCCCGCGACCGAGATCGTCGCCGTGAATCAGTGCTCCGGCAACAGCCGCGGCTTTTCCGAGCCACGGGTTGCCGGCGGGCAGGCGGCGCATGGGTTAATGGGCAATGCGCGCTGGCGCGGCGTCACCTTGAAGTCGGTGCTCGACCGTGCCGGCATCGCCGCCGGCGCGGTACAGGTCAGCTTCAATGGCCTGGACGAGCCGCCGGCACCCGACACGCCAGACTTTACCAAGGCACTCGACCTCGACCATGCGCTCGACGGTGAGGTGATGCTGGCCTGGGCAATGAACGGCGAGGACCTGCCGATGCTGAACGGCTACCCGCTGCGTCTGGTGGTTCCGGGCACCTACGGGACCTATTGGGTCAAGCACCTTCATGAGATCACGGTGCTCGACAAGCCCTCCGACAGCTTCTGGATGACCTCGGCCTACCGCATCCCGGACAATGACTGCGCTTGTGTGCCGGCCGGCACAGCCGCGCCGAAGACTCGGCCGATCGGGCGTTACAACGTCCGCAGCTTCATTACCGCTCCGGTGGAAGCAGGGCATCTCGCGGCCGGTCAAGACTTGACTGTCAAGGGCATCGCCTTTGACGGCGGGTCGGGCATTGCCCGGGTCGAGATCTCGGCTGATGGCGGCAAGAGCTGGATAGATGCGCGCCTCAGCGAGGATCTCGGCAAGTATTCCTTCCGCGGCTTCGAGGCCAGCCTGCGCCTGCCGGCCGGTGCGCATCGCCTGATGTCGCGCGCCACCGGCAAGGATGGCAGCACCCAGCCGATGGACGCGCAGTGGAATCCGCCGGGATACATGCGCAACGTGATCGAGACTGTCTCTGTGACCGTGGCGTGAGAGGGATGCACATGCGCGTACTTATACTCGCGGTGACGCTGACTGCCGGACTGGCCGTGGCGGCAACCGCAAAGCCGATCCAGTACGAGTTGCCAGAAGAGACGGCGGAACTTGCGCCCGGGCCGGGCCTCGATGTTGCGCAAGCCAATTGCGTCGCCTGCCACTCCGCTGACTACATCTCCACCCAGCCCCGCAATCTGCGGGACCCAGGCGCGTTTTGGACGGCCGAAGTGAATAAGATGCGCCACGTCTACGGTGCGCCGGTCGAGGAAGCGGATATGAAGGCGATCGTGAGCTATCTGGTCGCCGCCTATGGACGGTAGCGGCCGTCAGAGGCGGCACTGACACGTCTTGTGTCGGACAGACAGGTCGAGGGTGCGATCGATCAGCGAGGCGATTTGGATTGATCGGAATCCAGCGTTGGAACGATCATTCGTCAAAGCCCAGCTTGCTCCTATCTCAGGGAGCCTGCCATGCCCGCCTTGCCCTCGAACCTGCCTGTCACGCCGACCGCTGCGATACTAAGGATCGGCCTCGTTCGCTTGCTGCCTGGCCTCCTGCTTTGTGTCGGGGTAACCCTCGTCGCCATCGGCCTGGAGCATGCCGAAACAGCGCTGTTCGGCCGCGCCTGGCTGGAGGCGCTGGTGCTCGCCATCCTGCTTGGTGCGGTGGTGCGCACCGCCTGGACCCCGAATGCCCGCTGGCGGCCCGGCATTGAGTTTGGCGCCAAGACGCTGCTCGAGATCGCCGTGGTGTTGCTGGGTGCTTCGGTCAGCGCCGCCACCATCCTGATGGTGGGGCCGGCTTTGCTGCTCGGCATCGTCGCGCTCGTGGTCGCTGCAGTTTGCGGCGGCTACGGCATCGGCCGGCTGCTCGGGTTGCCGCGACGCATGGCCATCCTGGTCGCTTGCGGAAACGCCATCTGTGGCAACTCCGCGATTGCCGCCGTCGCGCCCGTGATTGGCGCCGATGGCGACGACGTCGCTTCCTCCATCGCTTTCACGGCAGTCCTGGGCGTGCTCGTCGTGCTTGGGCTGCCTCTGCTGGCGACGGCACTTGGCTTGTCCGGCATTCAGTTTGGCGTAATGGCTGGCCTCACCGTTTATGCCGTGCCGCAAGTGCTGGCAGCAACCGCGCCCGCCGGTGCTCTGGCCATTCAGATCGGCACGCTGGTCAAGCTGGTGCGCGTGCTGATGCTCGGTCCGGTGGTCCTTGTGTTGTCGCTGCTGACAGCCCGGCTGCGCGAGGAAACCGACCAGGTGGCGCCGCAAGTCAGCGCGGGGGATCACCCGGCACTCGGTCGTCCGCCCCTGCACCGGCTGGTCCCCTGGTTCATCCTGGGCTTCCTGGCGCTGGCCACGCTGCGTTCGCTAGGCCTGGTGCCGCAGGTGGCGCTCCCACCGATTGCCACTCTAGCTACCGCACTGACCGTGGTTTCGATGGCCGCGTTGGGTCTCGGCGTGGATGTGCGGGTGGTGGCCCGGGCTGGCGGGCGTGTGACTGCCGCGGTAAGCCTCTCGCTGCTGGCACTTGGCGCCGTTGGCTTGGGGATGATCTGGCTGCTCAGGATCACCTAATCATCAGCCGGCCGGGCCGGATCGGGGCGTGGTAGCGGCAATGAGCGAAAGCAACGCCTCGGCGGCCCCACTGGGGTGCCGTTCGCGGTGACGCAACACGTGAAACTCGCGTTCGGGCAAAGCAAGCGCGACCCTGTGCAGCAGCCCGGCCTCCAGGCTTGACACGGCGACGGAGGCAGAGATCACGGTGGCACCCATGCCGCTCTCGACCGCGGCTCGCACCGCTTCGTTCGAGGGCAGCTCCAATGTGATCCGCAAGCGGCTGAGCGGTATCCCTGCCGCGGCCAGGGCTGCTTCGAAGGCCGAACGGGTACCGGAGCCAGGCTCGCGCAGGACCCATTCCCCCTGTTCGGCGGCGTCCCTCAAGGTCAGTTCGGCTTTGGCCGCCCAAAGGTGGTCCGCCGCCACCACAAGTACGAGCTGATCGGTGGCGACAGTCGTGCTGCTGAGCAGGCCGTCCTCCACTGCGCCCTCGACGAAGCCGATCTCCGCCAAGCCCTCATGTACCGCAGCGGCGACCTGTGCGGTGTTGCCGATGGTCAACCGGATCTCGATACCGGGATGTGCCCGGTGGAACGCCACCAAGTGGCGCGGCAGCCAATAGCTGGCGATGGTCTGGCTGGCCCATACCGACAGTGTGCCACTTACCAAGCCACTCAGTTCGGCAAGCATCAGCTCTGCAGCCTCAGCGCGGACCAGCACTGCCCGTGCCTCCATCAGGAAACGACGCCCGGCTTCCGTCAGCTCGATACCGCGGCCAACCCGGTTGAAAAGGCGAATGCCATATCTGGTTTCCAGAGCCACGACCGCAGCGCTTGCTGCCGATTGCGCCATGCTCAAAGCCTCCGCCGCACGGGTCACGTGCTGCCGCTCCGCCACAGCCACGAAGACGCGGAGCTGGTCCAGTGTCATTCTCATCACGCCCAAGGGTATCTGACCTCGCCACCGTGATGAAGCCTCTGACCGAGGGGGGAGTACCCTGGAGATGCCCCGATCTCCTGACTCGGACCGAGGTCTGGTCCGGCGGGCCGCGGCAACCGCCGGACCGATCATTGGGTGATGGAGCTCTGGGCGGCCGACTGGTCGCATTGCCGTACGGTGGTTATGACCGTGCACTCAGCGAAATCGCTGCTGCGGTGGCACCGGGCGTACCCCCGTTGCTGCTACTCGACCAGCAGACAGGCATCTCTGCCGGTCGAGCTGTCCATAGCTGTGAATCTGATGCGTGCCGCCAGCCACACCCCAAGATCTTAGACCCCGTTTGAGAATGGCTACGGGTGGGCGACACGGCGGAGCAGGAGCGCGCCGAGGCTGACGCGGATCATGGCTTCGCTGACGTCGCAGCGGCGCTCGTAGTCACGGACGAGGCGGCGCCAGCGTGTCATCCAACCGAAGGTCCGCTCGACGACCGCCTGTACAATCTTGCCAGTTTGGGGCGTTTCCGCCAGCGGGGCCGGGCGGCGGGGGAGCGCTGCCGCTTGGCGGTGGGACGCGGAACACCACTTCGATGTCGTCGCCATCAATCTCGATCCGCCGCACCAGCGTTCGTATGATGTCCCGTGTGCCGAGCCAGTCGAGGGTATCAAGCCCAGCGCGCACCTTGGTGGCGAAGTTCTCCAGCTGACTGGTGACCAGGATCAACTCCCGCTCGGCGTCTGCCGCCTCGGCCGCGTCCTGTTGCCGTTGCTGAAGTTGGGCCACACGCGTCTTGAGCCCGGCAACGCGCGGCTCGAACTCTGAGCGGTCAATCACGCCGGCTGCATAGCTGTCGATCAACCGGCCGATCCCACGCTGGAGAGCTGCAATCTGGTGTACGATCTGCGCCAGTTCCTCGGATTTGGCCCGACCATCGTACGCCTCCTTCAATCGTCGTTGGTACTCGTCGGCCAGCCTGTCGGGAGCCTCCAGCAGCGCGCGCACGTGACCCCAGACAGCCTGCTCGAGATGGTCGCCGCGAACGGGGTGGTTGTCGCAGATCGCGGTGCCGCCAAAGCGGTGAGCGTCCGTCCCGGTGCAGCGATAATGGCGATACTCGCCCTTGCTGCGGTCACGGCCCGATACGGGCGCCGTCTTGCCGTAGTAGGCATACCCGCAGCGATGGCAGACCGTCAGCCCCTGCAGCAGCCAGCGAGGTCCACGCAGGCTGTCGCGCTTGCGTTGGCGGTTTTCCGCCAACTGGATCTGGGCAGCCTCGAATACCGCTGGGTCGACCAGGGCAGGCACCGGCACCTCGATCCACTCCTCGCGGGGCACGGCGACCCGTATTCCTGGGCGCTTCGGCGGCTGCGGATGGCCCCGTAGGGGCCGCAGCCGCGGGCGGCTGGGGAGGTAGCGGGAATGCCCGTACATCGCCCGCCCGATATAGGCCATGTTGCTCAGCATGCCGTGCAGGGTCGAGGCATACCAAAGGCCGCTGCCGCGTCGGTTCGGAACACCGGCCTGCTGCAGACGGCGACATACTTCGCGCAGGCTCAACCGCTCCAGGCCGATCCAGGCGAAGATGAGCCGCACGAACCGTGCTTCCTCCGGCACCACGTCGAACCGCGCTACGCCACCACCTTGGTCCTTCGGCACGTAGCGATACCCGAACGGGGCGGTGGTGAAAGCGCTCAGCAGACCCGCACGTGCCGCGTGACGGCGTCCACGCCGGCTACGCTCCAGAATCTTGGACCGCTCATACTCGGCAATCACGCCTTGCATCTGCAGCAGCAAATCATCCTCGGCCGTGCCGCCAATCGGCCGGTTCATGAACAGCACCTCCATCCCGGCGCGGCGGAACTCTTCCATCAGCAGAGCCTGGTGTGCGTGGCGCCTGGCCAGCCGGTCGGGAGCAAGGACATACAGTTGGTCGATGCGCCCCGCCGCAGCCGCGTCGCGCAGCCGTTCCAACGCCGGACGAACAAGGACAGAGCCGCTGTAACCCTCGTCGACATAGGCGTCATCAGGCTCGAGTTGCCTACCATCGGCGGCAATCCGCTCGCGGAGGGCCGTGATCTGGCTGGCAATGGTGTTGTCGCGCGCCTGCCCCTCGGTCGAGACGCGTGCATAGAAGGCGACATGACGGTCAGGCATGCTTACCTCCGCCTCTGCGGACCAGCCTGTCCGCCTGTCCCGGGGTCTTGGGTTCGGACGCCACGCCTGCCCGCCGGATCGGGAACAGACGGGCGTAGGCGTTGATCAGGCACTGCTGGCCTACGCGGGTCGTCTCGAACGCCTCGCGCACCATCAGGCGAGGGCGATCCTTGCATCGGACCATCCGCTCCTCCATCGGAAGCGCCTCCTGTCGAAGGCACCCGATGCAGATTCAGTCCGGCCTTACCGCCGGCAAACCCCAGGTCGCGTAGCTCGCTACGCCGGATCGTTTTGGACCACTCGAAGTCCGGCCTGGCAAGATTGTACAGGCGGTCACCACCCAGCGTCTGGGCAGGACCCGGAAACCCTTCTGGTCAGCCAGCTTGCGGACGATCTCGATGACGAAGTCGCGGTAGGCGGCCTGGCTCATCAGCCTGCCCCGGTCATAGGCGCCGTCGGCAAACAGGTGCTTCAGCCAGGGCCAGCGTTTGCGCACCGCCTCGATGATCCGCTCCGCCCCGGCCGCGTCCTGGATGTCGGCTGGGGTCAGGTTGACCATCAGCAGGCGCCCGTCCGTGTCCACGGCGACATGCCGCTTGCGCCCCTTCATCCGCTTGGCGGCGTCGTAGCCGCCGCCGTCAGGCGCGTGTGGCGCCTTCACTGTCTGGCTGTCGAGCACCCCTCCGCTCGGGCTGGCCTCCCGGCCCTGTCGCTCGCGGTCCAGCATCAGCGCAATGTCGTGGATGGTCTGGAACAGCAGGCGCCGGGCGAAGCGCCGGAACCACCAGTACACCGTCTGCCACGGCCCAAAATGCACCGGCAGCATCCGCCAGCCGCAGCCCGCACGGGCCAGGTAGCGGATTGCGTTGAGCATCTCCCGCATGTCCGCGCTCGGTGGCCTGCCACGCCCTGCAGTAGGCGGCAGCAGCGGCTGCACCGAAGCCCATTCCTCGTCCGTCAGATCGGTCGGATAGCGCCGCCGACGCTCAAACGCCGCCTGCCGCGCCCGGTGCTCCTTGGTCCACATCCCTTCCATTTGGGCAGAGCCAGAACCCAAAGCACTGCCGGCCGGACATTCTCAAACGGGGTCCTTAGAGGCAACAGCTTGGTGACATTGTCACCCTACTTGTCTCCCCTTTGGCAGTATACGGCGCTGCAGGTTCTGAAGCATTGCCGCCCGCAGGTCTCGGTTCATGCGGGTAAGGTAGCCAGGGCCTTGCGCCTTGTGGAATGCCAGCACGTCGGCCTCGATACCCCAGCCTTCCGCCTGTGCTACTAGACTAGGCCCTAGTGGCACTGGAGTAGCGGTAAAGGTGGCGACGTGATTGGATGCAACTGAAGTCGCGGATCAATAGGAAGGCTCGACTGGACTTGCTGCGGAAAAGTGTAGGGTTCCTGATGAGGCAAGAGGGGCTTTATAACGCAGCCTTGGCACGGGGATCGAATAAGCCTGAGGCAGAACAGGACTGCAGCCGCCGCCAGTGGGCATGCGGATCGCAACCGGATCCTTGGCCTCGTCTGTGCCGGTGGTCTCGTAGAGGTATGTCGGGGCCATGGTCAGGGCGCGATGGGTAGGGGGATAGCAGGTCTTTCTCAGCCGGCGCGGCAGCCCTATGGTGTCGCAACCCGCATTGATCGGCAGGCTTCTATCCGTTGAGTGATCTTTGGAATTCCGAGCTGAGCCTGCCGTTTCCCTTCGAGTTCATGATCCAGGACACGCCGCGCTCTCTCCAGACCAAAAACAACAAAGCCCGAGAGGCGTGGGAGAAGAAAGTTGGCGAGCTGGCCGGCGCACATGCGAATGAGCTGCAGGAGGCCTACCAGATCGATAGCCGCCCACTGGCCGCCACCATATTCTACTTTCCCGTGGCGCCGATGGACGGCGACGTCGATAACATCATCAAACCGATCCTCGATGGCATGGACAAGGTAATCTACCCCACCGACAGGCTGATCGAACGCGTCGTGGTACAGAAGTTCGAACCGGGTGTGCCATGGATATTCAAATCGTTGACCCCCATACTTGAGGCGGCGCTGGAAATGGAGCGGCCATCGGTCTACATCCGACTCGATGACGACCTCGCCTGGAGGGAGGTGCCATGACATCAGCTGCAAGCACCGCCGGACCGGAAGCATCCTTCTGGGCAAGCAATGTCCTTCGGAACCTCAAGCTCTCCCTTGAGGCTAAAGGCATGCAGTTTTTCGTTGATCCCCCACGCAATGTCATCCCGTCGTTTCTGGGTGACTACAAGCCCGACGCGATCGCGCTGGGTCGGGATGGGGGCATCGTCTTCGAAGTGAAGCGCGGGCCGAACATGGGGGCGAACCGCCGAGTTGCGGACATCTCCGAGCGGGTCTCCCGTGAGAAAGGCTGGGAGTTCCGGGCGATCTATCTCACACCTCCTGCCGACCGGCTACCTGATATCCCGGTACCAACTTGGCAACAGCTACAGCGCGCGCTGGGCGAGGTGGAGGCACTTGCGACGGGTGGTCATCAGGGGGCTGCACTTTTGGCTGGATGGTCGGCCCTAGAGGCCATGGCGCACCTAGCCCGCGCCAATAGCGGCTCTGCGGCCCCGAAGCCGCTCTCACCGCTCCAAGCCGTCCAGGCATTAGCAGAAGAGGGCTACGTCGAGGCCAATGTTGCGACCCGCCTCCGAGGCTTTGCCACGACCCGCAACGCGGTCGCCCATGGCAACCTCTCGGTGGAGGTGACCCAGGAACAGGCTGAAAGCCTGCTCCAGGATCTGCGATCTATCTTCACCGCGATCGAGGAGGTCGAGCATACCCCGGCGGGGGGTTAGGCGCGGCCCGTCAGCAGCTTCTCTGTCAGCTTGCGGCTCCAAAGGAAAGAAAATCTGGATGGGAGGCAGCTGAAGGGATTAGGAGCCTAATTGCATGACCGACCACCCTTGGAACTCCGCCGTCGGTGTTGAGCCAAAGCCGGATGCCGGTCGTTCGCTAGTCTCCAAGGCTGTCAATTCGGCGCCGAACGGTGTTACAAGCCCCGCGGTCGAGAGCGGTTCTGACTGGACCTGGTGGTGGGGCGACGATCGGAACATGACCGAGGAGGGTAAATCGCTGTTTGCGCGGCGCTTGAAGGAAGCGCGCCAGGCGAAGAGTCTAACTCAGGCCGAACTGTCCAAGGCGACCGGTATTGCTCAACCCGACATCAGCCTAATCGAGCGGGGGCAAGCGAACATTACGCTGGATACGATGGAGCGGCTCGCCTCGGCTGTCGGCGTACCCTTGCACCGTCTCCTAACACCGTAATCTGAATTTGTTTATAGGATAAAAGCTCTATTGCGGAGGCCTCTCGATATAGGATAAAACCTATATCGCCATGCAGCATTCCGCCCTTCAGGGCCTTGCCCCTCGTGATGTCTCGATTGCACGCCGCCTAGATCACCTGCGCCATGCGCTGGGCCCGCTTGTGCTCGGTTTGTTGAGTGATCCCGGCGTCACCGATGTCTACCTGAATCCCCCTGAGGCGGTGGAACCCCCGGATCTCGTCTGGGTCGTGCGCCGCGGCGAGATGCCTGAGCCAGCTGGAACCATGGGGCCGGCTCAAGCCCGCAGCTTGGTAGAGGCTGTTGCCGGCACCCTGGAGACGGTGGTCAACAGGGATCGGCCGAGCGTCGCAGGTGAACTGTACGGCGACGGGCCTCGGTTCCAGGGATGGCTTCCTCCGGCAACGATCAGCCCGGCTTGGGCAATCCGGGTTCCTTCCAGCCAGCTCATCACCCTCGAGGAGTATGTTGCGGCGGGGACGATGACGGCTAATCAGTGCGCGCGCATCGAGCGTGCGATCACTGCGCAGGAAAACATCGTGGTCGTCGGTGGGACTGGCACCGGCAAGACGACGCTGCTGAATGCCTTTCAGGACGCGATCCGCCGGCTTACTCCCTGGCACAGGCTCTATGTAATCGAAGGCACGCGCGAGCTCCGCCGCGGCATTCTGCGCAATGTGCTGTTCGTCAGGACGACGGACACCTACTCCGAGCAACAGGCCCTGCGCGACGGCTTACGCGCGTTCCCGGATCGCATCGCCGTTGGCGAGGTCCGAGGTGCCGAGGCACTCGATTTACTGATGAGCTGGAATACCGGGCACGATGGAGGGTTTTGCTCCCTGCACGCTCGTACTTCCCGCCCGACACCTCGCACCGCCCTGTTGCGTCTTGAGCAAATGGCGGCGTTGAGCGGCACTCTCGCACGTCTGCAACCGATGATCTCTGAGGCGGTCGATCTGATCGTCTGCCTTGAGAAGTCCGCTGACGGCGTCAGGCGAGTTTGCCAAATGGCAACTGTCTCTGGTTGGGACGGTGCCGATTATTCCCTAACCCTGGAGATTTAGCATGAGAGTACCGAGTGCTCATCGGCTACGCGACACAATCGCGGCGGCCACCCTTCCTGCGCTGATGGCTATGTCGTCGACGCCTGCGCACGCCTCGGCCGGCGGTGGTTCGATGCCTTACTCCAGCTGGCTCCAGACGTTGAAGGCGTCGCTGCAGGGCGAGGTCGCGCAGATCATCTGCATCGCGATCATCGTTGGATCGGTCGGCGGCTGGATCGCCAGCAACCAGATGGAAGGTCTGCTGCAGACCCTCGTCAGAATCGGGGTCGGGATGGGGATTATTTTGGGCACTACGGCGCTCATCACCTCTCTGTCCACTAGCGGAGCTCTGGTGTGAGCTCCGAGAGCAAACAGGACTTCGGCGTGTAGCGCGACACGAAGGATGGCCGGTCAGCGACAGCAAGGATGTCCGGTCGCTGGCCTGTGGATGATGGGGTGACAGGTACTGCGCGACAAGGTTCGTGTCGGCGCAAGGGGTCAGCCCTGTGGCGTGGTGGTCCTGGTGTCGCGCTTGTTGTCGCTGGCTTTCCAGCGGTTTTGGCGCGTTGCGGCGGCTCGTTTGCGATAGCTTTCGACGTTCATCTCCAGGATGGTGGAGTGATGGACGAGGCGATCGACGGCCGCGAGCGTCATGGCGGCATCGGGAAAAACACTCGTCCACTCGCCGAAGGGCTGGTTCGAAGTCACCAGCAGGCTGCGACGCTCGTAGCGGGCAGCGATCATCTCGAACAGGACGCTGGTTTCTGCCTGGTCACGGCGGACGTAACAAAGATCGTCGAGAATGACCAGGTGGTACTTGTCGAGCTTCTCGACGGCACTCTCGAGAGCCAGGGCCTGGCGCGCGGTCTGCAGGCGCTGGACCAGGTCGGTGGCGCGGGTGAACAGCACGCGGTAGCCGTTCTCGACGAGGGCGTGGCCGATGGCGGCGGCAAGGTGCGACTTGCCGGATCCGCTTGGCCCAAACAGCAGGATGTTGGAGCCCTTGTCCAACCAGGCATCGCCGGTGGCCAGCGCCGAAACGTGGGCGTGGCTGACCATGGGAATGGCGTGGAAGTCGAGGCTGCCGAGGGTCTTGCCGGGCGGCAAGCGGGCCTCGACCAGGTGGCGCTGGACGCGTCGTCGGGCGCGGTCGGCAAGTTCGAGTTCGGCCAGCGTTGCCAGCAGCTGGGCGGCGGGCCAGCCCTCGCGGTCGGCGCGGGCTGTGAACTGCTGCCACATCGCGGCGATGGTGGGCAGGCGCAGCTCCTGCAGCAGCAACGGCAGGCGCGCGGCGTCGACGGTGATGCTGTCGTTCATGCTGTCGCCCCGGCGATCACCTGTGGGCTGGAGAGGAGGGCGTCGTAGCTGGCGATCGGCGGCAGCTCGACGCGGACCTGGGGCGGTGCGGCGATGGCCGGGGCAAAGCGTGCCCGCAGCACCGCCAGCTCCGGCACGCCGCCGCCCCGTCCCAGCTGCTCGGTGATGACCTGGGCGAGGTCGGCCTCGCAGCCACCCTCATGGGCCAGGGCCAGCAGGTCGACCAGGATGCGGCAGGCGGCGCGCGGATCACCGGCGGCGAGCAGATGCTCCCAGGCGGCGCGGTATGCGGGGCGCGGGAACAGCGCGTCGCGGTAGACCAGGTTGAGCAGCGCCATCGGCTTGCGCCGCAGGCTGTGGATGATGTGGCGGTAGTCGACCACCTGGATGCGCCGCCCGTCGCCGGGGGCGCGGCCGCGCGGCAGGGTGAGCACGTGGCTCTGGGCGAGGAAGCATTCCAGCCGGTCGTCATAGATGTGCAGGCTGAGCCGGAAGCCGATCAGCCGCGACGGCACGGTGTAGAACACCTTTTTCAGCACAAAGCCGCTGCTGGAGGTGACCTGCACGACGGCCTCGTCGTGGTCGGTGGTGCGCCGCGGCGGCAGCCGCCCGAGGACGGCCCGCTCCAGCCCGACCAGCCGGTCGCGCCGGGCATTGCGACGCCCGATCAGGTCGGCGAGCCAGCCGCGATAGGCGGTGAGGCTGTCGAAGTCGGCGCTGCCGCGCAGCATCAGGGCCTGGGCGATGGCGCGTTTGAGATGGCCGTGCTGGCTCTCGATGGCGCCGTTCTCATGGGCGATGCCCAGGTTGTTGCGGGTCGGCTGCATGCCGTAGTGGCCGCACAGCGCCTCGTAGCGCCGGGTCTGATCCTCCGCGGCGTCGCGGTCGAGGTTGCGGAAGGCGGCGGAGAGGCTGTCGGAACGGTGCTCGACGGGGGCACCGCCGAGCGACCACAGCGCGTTCTGCAGGCCGCAGGCCAGTGCCGTGAAGCTCTCGCCGCCGAGCACCGGCTCGGCATGCTCCCAGCCGGAGTAGGCGAGGACGAAGTGGTAGAGGCGGTGCGCGAAGGGCGTCCCGCTGAGGCGGACTGCCACGTCGCCCATATCGGTGAAGTCCGACAGGCCCTGCTGTCCCGGCGGATGGTCCTGGCGGAAAATGACCTCGCGCTCCGGGCCATGCTCGCCGCGCCAGCTGCGGACCCGACGCTCCAGGGTGCGCCGCAGCCGGTCCCAATCGCGGCCGGGGTGGCGCAGCTGCATCTCCTCCAGCAGCGTGACCGGCCGCAGGCCAGGGCGGCTGAGGAGCAGCGGCAGCACGTCGCTCTCCCAGAGCCCGTCGAGCGGATCGACCGTCTTTCGCCTGCGCGGGCGTTCGGCCGCCTTCTGCGACGGCGGCCGGGGATCACGCTCGATCCGACGGCCGGTGCGCTCGCTAATGCCGCTGGCGGCGGCGGCAGCGCGTTGGGGATGGTGATGACGGGAGGTCATGTACAGATTCACCTGCTGGTCGGTGGCGGGGCGTCCGGGCACGTCGGACCTGCTCCTCGAAGCGAGGGTCCGATCCTGCCCACACACGCCGCGACCAGAGGGAGGGCGATCAAACCCGCCCGCCGGTTTGGCCGGACTACGGCCGGGCTACGCCCGCCCTGCGTCCGGCCAAACCGGCCAACCTACGTGTCGCTGACCGGCCAAGGTTGCTGTCGCGCGATAGTTTGGTGAGCGGCAAGCGCGGGCGCAAGCCCGATGAGCAGCGGGTGCTCGATGCGGCGCAGGAAGCCGAGGTGCAGCGGCTGATCCGGACCCATTTGCGGGGTGAGTTGAGGTTAGACTTCGCGCTCTGGGGCCGGGCGGCGGTGGGCGAGGTCATCCGGCAGCGCTGAGGGGCTTTCCTTGCGGTGCGCACGGTGGGCAAATACCTGGCGCGCTAGGGCTTCACCCCGCAGAAGCCGGTGTGGCGCGCCTATGAGCAGGACCCGGGGCTGGCTGCGGCGGGAGTATCCGGCCATCGTGCGGTAAGCCAAAGCGGCGAACGGGGTGATCTTTTGGGGTGACGAGAGTGGCATGCGCTCGGAGGACGTGCGTGGTCTCAGCTATGCCCCGCGCAGCAAAACCCCGGTGGTTCGCCCAACCACCGGCGGGCCAATGTCGGCTTGGTCTCAGCGGTGACCAACAAGGACGAGTTGCGCCGAGTAGGTGGGGACGTTGCCGTCCCCACCCCTCACAGACCCGGACGTGCAGATTTCCCGCATCCGGTTCCTCACGGGAGAGCTTCGCTCGCCATCATGTGGCGACGCGTAGATCGGCTATCCGCTGGCGTTCTGTGGACAGGTTTGTGGGGTTCAGTGTCCCCTCCCATGTTTCCCGCCACCGGCTCTCTCCCCGTGACGCCTCCCTTCCCTCCGTCGGGTCCCAGCGAGCCCGGTTCCCCGACTTCGCAGGTACTATGAAGGCGCTACGACTTCCCTCGCAGGCATGTCCCGGTCCCTTATGGGTTCGGTTCCAGGCTCCCCAGGCTTCCCTGTCTTCGTGCTCGCCGAAGCGCTCCCGGCGCGGCAGGGATCCGCGTCCGGGCCTGGGCCTTGATGAGCCGGGCTGCCCTGTCCGGCACTCTGCCTGAGGACCTACAAGGGATCTCACAGGTTTCCTGACGTTCCATCCCAGACCTTTGCCCGGCTCTCGGATCGCTGTGTCTGTGAATGTTGGCCCAGCAGTGCTGGCGAATTCCGGCCCACCTGCCGCTTCTGACCGTCCTGGCCGGGCCGCGGCCCGGCCAGGACGGTCAGCGTCGCGGTTCTGGTGCTCTCCTCATGGCTTGGCGGCCTTGCGCTGCGCCGTGGTACGGCGGAACCGGTAGGAATCTGCGCCCGTGGTGATGATGTGCGCCCGATCGGTTAGGCGGTCGATCAAGGCCTTGCACAGCCGTGGGTTCGGGATGACCTGCGGCCATTCGGAGAACGGCAGGTTGGTGGTTACGATCACCGCCGCCTTCTCCGCCCGATCGGCAATCACCTGGAACATCAACTCGCAGGCGGTTTCGGCGAGGGGCACGTATCCCAACTCGTCGATGCAGATCAGGTCGAGCCGCTCCCAGCGGCCGAGCGCACGGCTCAGCTGGTTGGCATGCGCCGCCTCGGCCAGCTCGTTGATCAGCCCGGTCGCCGTGGTGAACCGCACCCGCCGCCGCTGACGGCAAGCCGCCACGCACAGCCCTGTCGCCAGATGCGACTTCCCCGTCCCAGCCTCGCCGATCAGCAACACCGGCTCCGCCCTGGCGACATAGTCGCCCTCGGCCAGCCCGCGCAGTTGCGCGGCCGAGACGCCGGAGCGGTCGAACTCGAACGCCTCAAGGGTCTTCATTCGCGGCAGCTTGGCGTCGTGCAGCAGACGCGTGATCGCCCGGCTCTCGCGCTCCTCCATCTCGGCCGCCAGCAGGGCTTCGAGATAGCCGAGATGGGACTGCTTCTCGCGGATGGCGGTCTCCGCCAGGCGGCTGAACTGGCTGCCCATCGTCGGCATGCGCAGCACCTTGCAGTGCTGCCGGATCGCTTGGTCCTGCAGATCGCTCATCACGCCGTTCCCGCGCAGGGGCTGGAGAGCAGCAGTGTGTCGTAGTCGGCGACGCTGGGCATCGGCCGGTCGTAGCGGGCCAGTTCGCCGATCTCGACCGGCGTGGGCCGGGCCTTGTGCAACACCGCCTCGCCCAGCAGATAGCGCACCGCCGCGACGTCGCTGGCGCCGAGCGAGACCGCGGTGGCGATCGCCGCCCGCAGCCGCTCCTCGCCGAACTCCCGACCCAGCAGCAGCACCGCCACCATCGCCCGGGTGCCGTTCTGCTTGCCGTGCCGAGCCCGCAGCCGATCCCAGAGCACGTCATGGCAGGCGGGCCAGCGCCCGGTCTGGCGCCACTGCTCGAGCGGCCGGGACCCGGCCAGGGCGCCGGGCTTGTGGCCCAGCACATCCAGGTAGTGCTCGAGATCCAGCACCTGCTGGCGACGACCGTGGCAACGCTCGTGGCGGGCAATCCGCCGTCCACCCTGCCAGAGCTCGACATGCAGCGGATACACCCGCGCCTCCACCCGGCTGCCCGCCTGGGCGGGCACCGAGTAGGTATTGGTCTTGACCGTGACGCAGCCCTGCTTGTCCACCAGCGGGAACGCGACCTCGGCCAGCTCAAACCCCTCGGCCGCCGGGCGCAGCAGGTGGTCACGCTCCGCCGCCATCGCCAGGCCAACCGCCTCGCGGCGGCCATCCAGGATCCGTGCCTCATCCGCGCGGCACCCCGCCAGCAACAACGCATTCAGCGCGTCGAGGTCGGCCACAGCGGGCACCGGGACCAGGTGGTTGCGCCGGAAATAGCCGACCTCGCCCTCGACGCCACCTTTCTCATGCCCCTCGCCGGGCGTGCAGAACTCCGCGGCAAACCGCCAATGCGAGCGGAACGCCACGAACCGCACCGTCTCCTCCCGCCGGTGCCCGCGCAGGATCTTGCGCACCGCGCTGGCCAGGTTGTCGTAACGCAGCACACGGAACACCCCGCCGAAGTAGGCGAAGGCTCCCTCATGCGCCTCGAGGAAGGCCTGCTGCGTCGCGTGCAGGTAGGCGCGGTGGAAGGCGGCGCCGCTGGCCATCGAGCGCATCGCGAAGACCTGCACCCGGGTCCGCTCGCCGCCAAGGTCGGCCCAGGCCTCGTACCAATCGACCTGCGCCTCCTGGCCCAAGCCATAGCTCTGCGGCACAAAGGTCTCCCGACGCACCAGACCCATGGCACGACGGCGTTCGCGGACATGGTTGCGCACCGTCGACTCTGCCAATGCCGTGCCAGGAAACTCCGTCAGCAGCCGCCGATAAAGCCGTCGCGCCGTATGCCGCTGCTATATCGGGGCTCAACCCCGGGCTTTGGTCTCCGCTGCCTACGCTTCACGAGCGTCGTTGCCCGCGCCCATGCAAGGCTTGCTTCCGGCTGGCGGGCTGCGCCTTTGCCGGGAGGGTGTCGAACCCTCTGGAACGCGATGGAAGGTTTCAGATTACGTCATCCTCCTTCCCAGGACTTTTCCTGTCGCAAGTTGGATGGTGCTCGACGGCGCGATCAAGGCCGCCACCCTGATCCGCTTCCTCGAACGCCTGATCCGCGACGCCGGACGCAAGGTCTTCCTGATCCTTGACCGCCTTCCTGTCCATCGCTCCCGTCAGGTCCGTGGCTGGTTGGACGGGCGCCAGGATCCGATGAGGTCTTCCACCTCCTAGCCTACAGCCCCGATCTCAACCCGGACGAGGGCCTGAACGGCGACATCAAACAGGCGGTCACTGCCAAGCCGCCCGCCCGCAGCAAATCGCAACTCAAACAGAACGTCATTCGCCGTCTGCGCAAGTTCTCGAAGTCTCTCGCTCGGATCCGAATCTAATTCTGCAACTCTCAGTTCCGCTACGCCGCCTGAACTCAAAAAAATGAAGGCCGAATTAATAACTGTGGACATTAGAGCATCAGATGCCTGCCGCCGTGACTAGGGAGTAAGCCAAAGAGGCCCTGGCTCAAATGCTCAACCAATCACGCCTTTTGGTCTGAGAGAAGGCACGGGTGTGCTTCTATACGTTACTGCCCAGGTGCCGGGACGACAATCAGGCCAGCCGGAGGCGCGCAATCAGCTGCCTGGGATCGCTGGTAAGGGTCTGGAGCAGGTCCCAGCCTTGTTTTCTTGCGGTTGAGAGGAGCGAGCGGATCACGGCGAAGTCCTTGGCACCAGCCTCAGAGCGGAAGCCGCCGGAGATCTTCTGCCGCAGCTTCATCATCCGTCCGTCACGCTCCGTAATTACCCACCCCCCTTGCGCGGAAGTGGGATGCCTGATTCGATCCTGGCATGCAGCGGGATGCGCTTGAGCGGCTGAGCAAGGCAGAGCTGATCGAGCTGGTGCTGCG
>NZ_SMSJ01000249.1 GCF_004355005.1 Dankookia rubra | reverse complement strand
CCGGTGATTGTCAAAGAAGTTGTCCGGTGCCGATCAGGCGGCGTCTCTGATTTTCGGGTCTCGGGCGTCGCGCTCGGGGTTGAGGCAGACGTCGCCAGCCGGCGTCCAGTTTCGGATCTGACGTGACCACCGCGCAGGGTTGGCGGCGCGGGCTTTGGCATAGAGGTCGGTCCGACGCTCGAGGAGCGCGCGATCCTCACCTGCGTGTCTGGCGCTGGGCGTGACAAACCGGATCGCACTGTGACGGTGCTCGTGATTGTACCAGGCCACGAAACGGGCGACCCAGTGCTGTGCGTCTTCCCTGCTGGCGAATCCCAATGCCGGCCAGTCCGGCCTGTGCTTGCAGGTGCGGAACAGGGCCTCGGAGAATGGGTTGTCATCGCTGACCCGCGGCCGGCTGTAGGAGGCGATGATGCCGAGCCGCTCGAGGGTGGCCTTCATGGTCGCGCCCTTCATCGGGCTGCCGTTGTCAGCGTGCAGAACGAGAGGGCGGGTGAGGCAGCCCTCGGCCCAGATCGCCTTGCGCACGAGGTCGGCCGCCAGCTCGGCGGCTTCGCGCTCATGGACCTCTCAGCCGACGATCTTGCGGCTGTAGATGTCGAGGATGAGGTAGAGATAGAAGAATCCGCCCCGGATTGGGCCGGGCATCCAGGTGATGTCCCAATTCCAGACCTCGCAGGGACCGCGAGCGCGGTGGCTGGTCGGCGGTGGGCGACGCGCCGGCGGCCTGGCCCGACCACGGTGGTGCTGCTGATCCTCGGCCCGCAGGATGCGGTAGAAGCTGGCTTCCGAGGCGAGGTAGCGTCCCTGGTCTGCAAGGCGGGGCACGATCTGACTGGGCGGCAGGCTCTTGAAGGCGTCGCTGTTGCAGGCGTCCAGCACGGCTCGCCGTTCGGCCTCGGACAGCTTATTGCCCGGTGCTGGCCGAGGCGCCGTCGGGCGGCGGTCTTCGGGCGCGCTGTCCCTGGCCCGCCAGCGGCGACAGGTCCGCTCGTCGAGCCCGAGTTCCGCACAGGCCTGGGCGCGACGTGCGCCAGCCGCGACAGCCTGGCCGATCAGCGCCATGGCGTTCTGGCGATCCGGGGTGCTGATCATGCGTCCTCGCCGTCCCCCCAGATCGCCGCGGCGTTTTTTCGCAGCACCAGCAGCGCCGCTGCCTCCGCCAGCGCCTTCTCTTTGCGCGCTAGGTCGCGCTCGAGCGCCTTGACGCGCTTCTTCTCGTCCCTGGTCGCCTGGCCCAACCGCTGGCTGCTGGCGCGCTCCCAATCGTTGGCCTGCTCGCAGGCGGCCCGCCAGGCCTGGATCTGCTCGGGGTAGAGCCCCCGCTGGCGGCAGTAGGCGGCGAGATCGGCCTCGTTCAGGGCGGCGGTCTCGAGGACGGCGGCGAACTTGTCGCGCGACGTCCAACCCTCTGGGCCGGCGTCGGCATCGGGCAGGAGCCGGCCCTGGCTGCGGGCGTCGCGGCGCCAGGCGTGCAGGGTTGCCGCGGAGATCCCCTCCTCCTTAGCCAGTTGCCGCACGGGTACTGCGTTCGGCGGCTCCAACTTCCTCAGAACCGCCGCGCGGCGTTCCGTCGAGTGGGCCAACTCATCCCTCCGTCCCGCCCCTCTGAAAATGAGAGATCATCTCAAGGCGCCGGACAACTTCCCTGCCACAGGGGG
>NZ_SMSJ01000248.1 GCF_004355005.1 Dankookia rubra | reverse complement strand
CGAGCAGGCCATCGCCCGCTACATCCGCGAGCATAACGCCACGTCGAGTCCATTCGTCTGGACCAAACCCGCCGACCACATCCTCGCCAAGCTCGCGCGGCTGCCTGCACCGTCCGAATGAGTCACTGCACTAGCAAGCGCGTAAATCGTCCGTCCGTCTCGGATCGCCAACGACCATTACGCTTAAGTTAAGAGACAGAAGAAGTTTCTCTTCCGGCCTGAATGTCTAAAACTCGAGCATATATTTTTTTGATTTCCTCATAGTTACGATCAGACGTAAAGTCATTTTCAAATTTCATGCGTGCTGAGCGGCGCATCTGCTGCAACTTTGTTGGCCCCACGAGAATTCGTCGAGCGGCGGAAGCGAGATCGCTACCATCTCCCGGCCTGAAAAACAAACCAGTGTAGTCCTCCTCAATGAGTTCTGCCATGGCACCCATTCGCGACGCAATCACCGGCGTACCCTTAGCAAACGCTTCCACTATCACACGCGGGAAACCCTCAAAACAAATTGATGGGACTATTAAAAAAGCCGCATGGCCGATATACTCGTAAACTAAATCTGCTGAAAGCTGACCCAACCATTTAATGGACGAATTCTGCGATGCTGCCGCTTCTACTTGTGCCGCCATTGGACCGTCACCAATTATTTTCAGCGGTATTTCACCACCAAGATGCCGCCAAGCATCCAAAAGCGTACCGATGCCTTTCTCATGTGAGAGCCGTCCGACATACACGCCGAAACCTTTGCCGCCTGATCCTAAACCTGGGTCCTGGTCTAAAAAATTGGGTTTAACCATAATCCGATCGTGTGGCAATCCGGCAGAAATGAATTTGTGCCGGCCAAACTCGGTGAGTGCAATGTATATATCAACAGCATCCTGCCAAGTCCCAGCTGCTCGGTGCGCAGCGAGCATAGTTGTAACAGTGGCGCTCGCGGTGTGACTTCCACGATAACATTTTCGCCAAATACCGCTCCATGGAGCATAGCTACCGAGGCAGTCCTCACAAATACTTCCATCGCGAAGCAGTAGAGCGCCCGCACACGTCAACCTGAAATTATGAAGAGTCTGAACTACGCCTACTCCTTCAGCACGAGCAGCATAGTAAGCAGCCGGAGACATCAAAGGAAATGTATTGTGAAAATGCGCAATGTCGGGCTGCGTTTCGCGAAAAAGTTTTCTTAATTTTTTAAAAGAAGCCGGGTTCCATATCGTTCTAGCAGCGGCTTCGATTTTCCACATATTATCGACCGCATCGTTATGTAAGAAATACTCAATCACCTCGTCACCATTCTGACGCAACATGGCAATTTCTGATGCTACGCATAAGTCTTCACCACCAGACTGCTTGTAAAAGTTATGCGCTACTAAAACCTTCATACCAACTGCCCTTCACCGAAAAATTGTAAGTCGATTGTGACTAATTCTTGCTTCGTCCAACAGGCCTGGGTTGTTGGCTTTCTAGCAGCTCCTAATCACTTTCCGGGCATCAAAAGTCTCCTTTTAGTCTAGAGCCGCAAAGTAATATAGTCTATAGCAGATCTTTGAGGAGCATCCCTCGGCGGTAATTACCCACCCTCCTTACGCGGAAGCGGGTTGGCTGATTCGATCCTGGCATGCAGCGGGACGCGCTTGAGCGGCTGAGCAAGGCGGAGCTGATCGAGCTGGTGCTGC
>NZ_SMSJ01000247.1 GCF_004355005.1 Dankookia rubra | reverse complement strand
CCGGTCGAGGTCAGGATTGCTACCCGCCGGCCGGCGGCACGCCGGCCGCAGGCCAAGGCGCCGGGGATGTCGAGCAAGTCGGCGAAGGTCTCGGCGCGGATGACGCCGAGCTGGCGGAAGAAGGCGTCGTACATCCTGTCCGCCCCGGCCATCGCCCCGGTATGGGAGGCCGCGGCGCGGCCGCCCGATTCCGACCGCCCGACCTTGAAAACCACGATGGGCTTGCCGAGCGCGGCGGCCCGTAGCGCGGCACGGCGGAAGGCCCCCGGCCGGCGCAGCCCTTCCATGTAGACCGCGATCACCGCGGTGGCGTCGTCGTCCAGCAGGTGCTCGATGAAGTCGGCGCTGTCGAGGTCGGCCTCGTTACCGGTCGAGACCAGCTTGGCGAAGCCGATGCCGCGGTCGGCGGCGCGCGACAGCAGCGAGCCCAGGATGCCGCCGCTCTGCGAGACCAGCGAGACCCGGCCCGGCGGCAGGCCCTCGACCTCGAGCGCACCGGAGGCGGAGAGCATGATGCCGTCGGTCAGGTTGACTAGGCCGATCGTGTTGGGGCCCAGCAGCCGCATGCTGCCGGCGGCCTGGCGCAGCGCCAACTGGCGAGCGGCGCCTTCCGGGCTCGCCTCGCCATAGCCGCTGGCCAGCACGATGGCCGCCGCCGCGCCGCGCGCTGCAAGGTCGCGAACCGCCTGCTCGGCGCGGTCGGGGCCGACCAGGACGATGCCGACATCGGGGGCCGCCGGCAGCGCGGCGACATCGGCGTAGCAGGGCAGCCCGGCGATGCTCGATGCCCGCGGGTTCACCGGCCAGATGGCGCCGGCGAAGCCGTGCTTCTGCAGATAGCCGACGGGGCGGCCGGTCATCTTGGTCGGGTCGGCCGAGGCGCCAATGACGGCGATGCTCGACGGTCGGACTAGCTTGCCGATCGCGCTCATGCCGCGCGCCCCCGCTCGGCGGACTTCGCCAGGAAGGCGGTGACTGACTCCTGGTGCTCCCGGGTCGAGTAGCAGATCGCCTGGGCCTGGCTGCCCTGTGCGAAGACCTGCTCGACCGGAAGCTCGAAGCTCTGGTTCATCGTGGTCTTGGCCAGCGCCAGGGCCGCAAGAGAGCCGGCGGACAGCTCGCATGCCCAGGCGAGGGCTTCGGGCAGCAGGGCGTCAGGGGTGGTGGCGCGCTCGATCATGCCGATCGCCAGCGCCTCAGTGGCGGTCAGGGTGCGGCCGGTGAAGACCAGCTCCTTGGCGCGGGCCAGGCCCACGCGCCGCGGCAGGAAGTACATGCCGCCGCCATCGGGGATCAGTCCGCGATGGATGTAGCTCATGGCGAGCGTGGCACTGTCGGCCGCGACGACGAAGTCGCAGGCCAGCGCGACGTCGCAGCCGAGGCCGGTGGCCGGGCCGTTGACCGCGGCGATGGTTGGCTTCGGCAGGGTGTGCAGCGCGGCGATGGCGTGGTGGGTGCGCTGCTGGCGCCGCCAGCCGTTGATCGCCACCTCGCCGGCCGGCGCCGCCATGCGCTCCCGCATGCCCTTGATGTCGCCGCCAGCGCAGAAGGCGGCGCCCTGGCCGGTGACCACCACGGCCCGGATCGCATCGTCGCGGGCGATGCGGTCGAGCAGCGCGACGAGGTCGGCGCGCATGGCGTCGTCGATGGCGTTGCGCACCTTCGGCCGGTTGAGCAGCAGCGTGGCGATGCCGTCG
>NZ_SMSJ01000246.1 GCF_004355005.1 Dankookia rubra | reverse complement strand
CAGCGGCTCCAGCACCGCCCATTGCTCATCCGTGAGAACCACTGCCGCCCCTTCACAAAGGCGGCCCAACGCCATCAACGCCGCAGCGTTCAGGCGCTAACGGGGCCTAGTATGCCATAGCAGCAGCCACGACAGGAGCGGATCTGTGTCAGTATGCAGATGGATGAAACGCCTGCGCCTCACTGCCCCTTTAGCGGCCTTGTGGCTGACTGCTTGCAGCGTGGTCGACTTCACGCGTCCTGGAACGAGTGACCCAGAGAGCAGCTATGCCACCGTCTATTCGATCTACGCCGAGTTTTGTGCACTCTCCCAGGTCAAGAAGAAGCCCGGGTTCGGCGCCGAAATCCGCGGTGAGATCGGCGGCCACGCCGCCTTCTATGTGAGAGGCGCCTGCCGCAGTACCGGCTCGGACCAACAGCTGTTACGGCCCTGCGGCGATCCGGACGCGGAGACGACAGACGGAGTTGGCATCAGCATGAACGAGCATTTTCGCAATGCGAAATGGATTGCTGTTCCCGGTCGCGAGCTCTTCTTCAACGGCAACCTGCAGCCCGGAGAACGACTGACGCGCGATCGGTATCGTGCGCTTCAGGCTGAGGTACAACAGAGCGGGCTCCTTGATGGGATCGAGTTCCATCCCTGGGTCTTTGCCGACATGCCACCGGGCACCTCACCAGAGAAGTACAAGTACGAGGTTTCCGTTGCCACCGATTATGGCGTTGGCTTCGGGCGCGGTCGCTACTGCGCGCGCGTTGCGATGACACGGCCACAGTTGCTGGCGATGATCGACTTCCTGAATGCCGAGAACGCTCCGTACCGGAGTGGACGTCGCGAATTCCGCTGGAGCCTATTCCAGGACAACTGCATCCACCTCGCGCATAACGCGCTGGCTGCAACGGGCATCTGGGGTGTCTGGCCGACCAATCGGGGCTGGCTGATCTCGGTCCTCGACTTCCCGGTGCCAAAGAATGAGTTCGTCAACCTCATGCGCCGAACCAATGACGCAGCTCTGCTTGATCCGATTACCGCCTGGCAGGACCGGGCCGCGCGCCGGTCTGTGTTGCAATTCGGTCAACTACCGATCAGGCCAGGCGCGATTGCCCTGTCCTGGCCGGCACATGAGCCGAATGATTTCTACGAAACCGCGCTGAAGCTGGTTTTCTACGATGAACCGCATCTCGGCCCCTACCGCGGTTGGCTTCAGGAAATTCTGGCGGACCCGCGCCGCATCAATCTGGAGTACAACCTTGCGGACTTCGCTACGCGCTATCGTCAGCTTCGCGCTGCACGCCAACCACTAGCGTGGTGGCTGGCGCAGGCTGGTCTGCGCAACGCGGAGCCGGCCGATGCCGCAGCATTCCACGCCCAGTTCTACGCCGCACTCGACCAAGGCATCATTGATAGCGATCGGTGGCTTGCCCAAATGCGACGAGTGCGCGCGACGCAGTAGCTAGCAATACAGCTGCACTCTTCTGGAGCTGACGCGTTGTTCGCCTTTGCCGAGGGGTGGACTGTTGAGCGGTGCATCGATCGAGACGACGCTGGAGCTGTGGGCGTTGTCGCCGCGCGACATCAAGGCGCGGATCCGTCCCTTGTTCACCCAGGACCGGGTGGCGGCATCGGCTGGTGGGTTCCTCGATGGGCTGCTCGGCCCTGAGCGGCGCAAGACAGGCTGGATGCGGGCGGAGGCGGCGGGCGACCCGGGGCCGTGGCGCCAGCAGGCCATCC
>NZ_SMSJ01000245.1 GCF_004355005.1 Dankookia rubra | reverse complement strand
GCGTTCTGCTCGACACCATGATGGCCGCGGTCAAGAAGCTGATCACCCGCGGGAAGGAGCGGGGCTATGTCACCTATGACGAGATCAACGCCGCGCTGCCGCAGGACCAGGTTTCCTCCGAACTGATCGAGGACACCCTCGCCAGCCTGAGCGAGAGCGGCATCAACGTCGTCGACAGCGAGGAGAGCGAGGACGGCGAGGCGACGCCGGCCGCCAAGGGTGCCACCGAAGACAAGGACGAGAAGGACGAGGAGGAGGGCGGCGGCAACGTCGACGAGGAGAGCCTCGGCCGCACCGACGACCCGGTCCGGATGTACCTGCGCGAGATGGGCAGCGTCGAGCTGCTGTCGCGCGAGGGCGAGATCGCCATCGCCAAGCGGATCGAGGCGGGGCGGGACATGATGATCGGCGGGCTCTGCGAGAGCCCGCAGACCTTCAAGGCGATCATTGCCTGGCACGAGGCGGTCAAGGAAGGCCGCATGCTGCTGCGCGACGTGATCGACCTGGAGGCGACGAATTCGGCCGATGCGCCGGACGCCCCGCCGCCCGACGCGAACGAGGAATTCGAGGAGGGCGAGGAAGGCGAGGGGCTCGGCCTGTCGCTCTCGGCGCTCGAGGAGAAGCTGAAGCCCGAGGCGCTGCTCGCCTTCGAGGCGATCGAGGGCGCCTATTCGCGGCTGCAGAAGCTGCAGAACAAGCGAATGGAGGCCTATACGGCAGGCGAGGACCTGCAGGGCCGCTCCGAGAAGACCTACGAGAAGACCCGGGCCGAGCTGGTGGCGCTGGTGCAGAAGGTGCACCTGCACAACAACCGGATCGAGGAACTGGTCGAGCAGCTCAAGCATCTCAACCGGAAGCTGACCGCGCTGGAGGGGCAGGTGCTCCGCATGGCCGAGGCCAGCAAGGTGAAGCGGGAGGAGTTCCTGCAGACCTGGCGCGGCAGCGAGCTCGACCCGGCCTGGTTCGAGCGGCTGTCGAAGCAGACCCACAAGTCCTGGAAGAGCTTCATCGCCCGGTCGCGCGACGACGTGGAATCGGTGCGGACGCAGATGGCGACCATCGCCAACGACACCAACCTGCCGATCGCCGAGTTCCGCCGGGTCTATGCGACCGTATCGCGTGGCGAGCGCGACATGACCCAGGCGAAGAAGGAGATGATCGAGGCGAACCTGCGCCTGGTGATCTCGATCGCCAAGAAATACACCAATCGCGGGCTGCAATTCCTCGACCTGATCCAGGAAGGCAACATCGGCCTGATGAAGGCGGTCGACAAGTTCGAGTATCGCCGCGGTTACAAGTTCTCGACCTACGCCACCTGGTGGATCCGCCAGGCGATCACCCGCAGCATCGCCGACCAGGCGCGGACCATCCGCATCCCGGTCCACATGATCGAGACGATCAACAAGCTGGTCCGTACCAGCCGGCAGATGCTGCACGAGATCGGCCGCGAGCCGACGCCGGAGGAACTGGCCGAGAAGCTCGGCATGCCGCTCGAGAAGGTCCGCAAGGTCCTTAAGATCGCCAAGGAGCCGATCAGCCTCGAGACGCCGATCGGCGACGAGGAGGACAGCCACCTCGGCGACTTCATCCAGGATCCGCACGCCATCATCCCGCTCGACGCCGCCATCCAGTCCAACCTGCGGGAGGCGACGACCAGGGTCCTGTCCAGCCTGACCCCGCGCGAGGAGCGGGTGCTGCGCATGCGCTTCGGGATCGGCATGAACACCGACCACACGCTGGAGGAGGTCGGGCAGCAGTTCAACGT
>NZ_SMSJ01000244.1 GCF_004355005.1 Dankookia rubra | reverse complement strand
TCGTAAGCGTCCGCCGACGACTACGGCGGCCTGCCGTGGGTCAGATAGCTTGGGGCCGCAGGGTCCAGGGTGCGAGGTCAGCGAGGCGGTTGATTGGGTGGTCGGCGATGCGCTCGAGCAGGACGCGGAGGTATGCCTGCGGATCCCAGCCGTTCAGCTCGGCGGTGCCGATCAGGGTGTAGATGATGGCAGCACGCTTGCCGCCCTCCACCGATCCGGCAAACAGATAGTTCTTCCTGCCGAGGGCCAGCGGCCGGATCTGCCGCTCGACGGCGTTGTTGTGCAGGCAGGCACGGCCGTCGCGCAGCACTGTCATCAAGGCGGTCCACTGCGACAGCGTGTAGCGGATCGCCTTCGCCAGGTCGGACTTGCCGGAGATCCTTCGCAGCGACGCCTCGAGCCAGGTGTGCAACTCAGCCATGACTGGCGCCGAGCGAGCCTGCCGGGCGGCGAGACGCAACTCGGGCGACTGGCCTTCGATCTCCGCCTCGATGACGAACAGCGGCTTTATCCGCTCGATCGCCTCGCGGGCGATCGGGCTGCCGGTCGAGACCAACTCGTCATGGAAGTAGCGCTTGGCGTGCGTCCAGCACGCCGCCTCGACCACCTGGCCGCCGGCATAGAGCGCGTCGAACCCAGGATAGGCATCGGCCTGGAGGATGCCCTGGAACTCGCGCAGGCGCCGCTGCGGGTGCTCGGCCTTCCGGTCTGGCGTGAACTCGTAGAACACCGCGGGCGGGTCGGTCCCGCCGAACGGCCGGTCGTCGCGCAGATAGGCCCAGAACCGCGCCGTTTGGGTCCGGCCGCGGCCCGGTGCCAGCATCGGCATCGGCGTATCGTCGGCATGCAGCCGGGACCCGGCCAGGGCATGGCACCCGATGTGGTCGGCCATCGGCTCCATCAGGCTGGCGCCCTTGCCAACCCACCCCGCCAGCAGGCCGCGAGGCAGGTCCACGCCGTCGCGGGCATAGATCTCCGACTGCCGGTACAGCGGCAGATGGTCGCAGTATTTCGAGACCAGCACATGCGCCAGCAGCCCGGGGCCCGGCCGGCCGCGGCTGATCGGCAGGGACGGCATCGGCGCCTGGGTCATGGCCTCGCAACTGCGGCACGAGAACGCCGGGCGGACGTGGCGCAGCACCTCGAACCGGCCAGGGCGATATTCCAGGATCTCCGTGACGTCCTCGCCCACTTTGCGCAGCACGCCGCCGCAGGCGGCGCAGGCGCAGCCCGTCGCGGGCAGGTGTTCGACGTCGCGCCGGGGTAGGTTCTCGGGCAGCGGGCGACGGCTGCGGCGGGACGTCTTCTCCTCCGGCACGTCGGCGCTAGCGGCTGCGTCCTTGGTGTCGTCCTCGCCGCCTGCGGCCGCGAGATCGGTCAGCACGTCGTCGAGCCGCAACTCGAGCTGCTCGATCTCGCCCGCCAGGCGCTCGGATGACCACCCGTATTGCTGGTGCCGCAGCCGCGCGATCTGCGCCCGTAGCTTCTCCGCCTCCAGTGTCTGGATCTGCAGCCCGAGCTCGGCGGCCCGCAGCGACGCCCGCGCCTCGGTCAGCTCGTCGCGCAACGCCAGGATCATCGCCGTCAGCGCGGCGGGATCTTCAGGCAGGGCGGTGTCGGCATGCGCGGGCACGGCCGAAGCGTCTCAGACACAGCCGCGTCGCCGCAAGAGGCTACACCGCGATCTCAGGCTTCCAGCTCGACGTCGGTGTGCGCCAGTCCAGTCCTTCCACGAGCATCGCGAACTGGGCCGCCGTCAGCGTCACCGAACCTTCGCGTGCAATCGTCGGCCAGATGAACCGGCCCTTCTCA
>NZ_SMSJ01000243.1 GCF_004355005.1 Dankookia rubra | reverse complement strand
GACGTTCCTCTTGCGCCGCCGCCGGCAGCTTGCGCATGTCCACATGCTTCATGCCCCCAACCTGGACGGATCCTACTCGCCTTCAAGACCGCCCAGGCCGGATCAATAAAACTGGTCCAATCGCATGCGGTCCTAGCCCGGATTATGCACGAGGGCTGACGGGTATGGCGCAAGCGGTTGTGCGGACGTAGCATTTGGCTGCGACACACAAACCCAGCCGCGTCCGGAGGCCATGCCCGTCACGGTTGAAGCTACCCCGCCGCTGCCCGGCCTGTCACCGGTCGGCGGCAAGCCCCTGATTGCCCGGTTCGACGGCGGTCAGCTCTCCTCCGACGGCGGCCTGCTGGCGCTCCGTGAGATCGAGCGCCGGCTCGGCATCGCCAACCGGCTGGCGGCCTGCATCGACGACCCGCGCGCGCCGGAGCGAGTCCGGCATCGCCTCGCTGCCATCCTTCGCTTCCGCATGCTGATGATCGCGGCCGGTTACGAGGACGGCAACGACGCCAACAGCCTGCGGCACGATCCGGTCTTCAAGCTCGCCCTCGATACGCTTCCCGACGGCGGTCCACTCTGCTCGCAACCGACCATCTCACGGCTCGAGAACCTGCCGGACGTTCGGGCGCTGCTGCGGATGGCCCGCGCCATGGTGGGGCTGTACTGCGGCAGCTTCCGGCAGGTGCCCCGACGCATCGTGCTCGATGTCGATGACACCTTCGATGCCGTCCATGGCGGGCAGCAGTTGCGGCTGTTCAACGCCTACCACGAGGAGTACGGCTTTCAGCCGATCGTGGTGTTCGACGGCGAAGGCCGCCCCGTGGCCGCCATGCTGCGCCCGGCCCGGCGTCCCACGGGTGCCGAGGCCCGTGCCTTCCTGCGCCGCCTGGTGCGCGGGATCCGGAGCCACTGGCCCCGGGTCGAGATCCTGATCCGCGCCGACAGCCATTACTGTGCGCCCGAGGTGCTGGACTTCTGTCGTGCCGAGCGGCTTGACTTCGTGCTCGGTGTGGCTGCCACCACCACGCTCCACAAGCATATCGCGGCGCTGGAGCAGAGCACCGCTACCCGGTACGCGGCGACGCCGGGCAGCGGCAAGCTGCGCCGCTACAAGGTGTTCTGGGACGGCGCCGGCAGCTGGAGCCGGGTCGAGCGCATCATCGCCCGCGTCGAGGCCGGACTGCAGGGCACCGACACACGCTTCGTCGTCACCAACCTCGCCGGCGGCACGCCGCGCCGGATCTACGAGTACCTGTACTGCGCGAGGGGAAAGGCCGAGAGCCACATCAAGGCCTGGAAGCGCCACCTCGCTGCCGATCGGACCTCGTGTTGCCGCGCTACCGGCAACCAGGTCCGCCTCATGCTGCATACCGCCGCTTACTGGCTGCTCTGGTCGCTCCGCAGCCTCATGCCAAAACGCTCCATTTGGCGCGTGGCTCAGTTCGACACCTTGCGACTGCGCCTGGTCAAACTCGCCACTCGCGTCGTCGCGCTTAAAACCAAGGTCATGCTGCACCTGCCGAGCGCCTGCCCGGACAGGGCCATCCTACGCCTCGCCCTCGAGCACATGCCGCGCCTGACCTGCTGAGCCTTGGGGCGGATGCGCCAGCCGAGCCCTCCGAACCGCAACCAGCCAGCACCGCGATCCGCCCCCTGCCACCGGCTCCGAACCCGGAACCGGCAACGCGCGGCCGCACAACCACAAAGCGAGCGAAGCGGACGTTATCAGGCCGCCCGCCCAGCCTCATGAATTTTGCGGGCTAGGTGTTTGGTCCCGGGGTTTCGTGGTGCGGGTTTGCTGTGAAGCGCTGCGGCTCCGCCGTCCATGCTTTGCAGATGAATTCGTATGGCGTTAGGCCGCGTAGTCGCTTGAGGCGGCGACCGAAGT
>NZ_SMSJ01000242.1 GCF_004355005.1 Dankookia rubra | reverse complement strand
GTCCTCGTCGAGGCTGGCGGCCAGGGTGTCGACCAGCGCGGTGCCGACCACCGCGCCGTCGGCCAGCCGCGCCGCCTCGGCGGCCTGCTGCGGCGTGCGGATGCCGAAGCCGATGCAGACCGGCAGGCCGGTGTGCCGGCGGATGCGCGGGATCGCCTGCTCCAGGCTGGCGCTGCTGGCGCTCTTCGTGCCGGTGATGCCGGCGATCGAGACGTAGTAGACGAAGCCCGAGGTCGCCGCGAGCACCCGCGGCAGCCGCGCCTCGTCGGTCGTCGGCGCGATCAGCCGGATCAGGTCGAGGCCATGCGCCTCGGCGTGCGGCTCGACCTCGTCCGCCTCCTCCGGCGGCACGTCGACGATGATCAGCCCGTCGACGCCGGAGGCCGCCGCATCGGTGCAGAAGCGCTCGACGCCGTAGGAGAGGATCGGGTTGTAGTAGCCCATCAGCACGACCGGGGTGGCGTCCTCCTCGCGGCGGAAGTCGCGCACCATGGCCAGCACGCGGGACAGCGTGGCGCCCGCCTTCAGCGCCCGCAGCGCCGCCTGCTGGATCGACGGGCCATCGGCCATCGGGTCGGTGAAGGGCACGCCGATCTCGACGATGTCGGCGCCCGCGCCGGGCAGGCCGCGCAGGATGGCCAGCGAGGTCGCCGGGTCGGGGTCGTAGGCCTGGAGGTAGGTGACGAGCGCCTTGCCGCCCTCCTCCTTCAGCGCCGCGAAGCGGGCCGCAATCCGGCTCACATCTCCACTCCCAGATGGCGCGCCACGGTGAAGATGTCCTTGTCGCCGCGGCCGCAGAGGTTCATCAGCAGGATCTGCTCGCGCGGCATGGCCGGCGCCCGTTTGGTCACCTCGGCGAGCGCATGCGCCGGCTCCAGCGCCGGGATGATGCCCTCGAGCTTCGAGCAGAGCTGGAAGGCGGCCAGCGCCTCGTCGTCGGTCGCGCCGACGTACTGCACGCGGCCGAGTTCGTGCAGCCAGGAATGCTCCGGCCCGACGCCGGGGTAGTCGAGCCCGGCGCTGATCGAATGCGCCTCCTGCACCTGGCCGTCGGCATCCTGCAGCAGGTACATGCGGTTGCCGTGCAGCACGCCGGGGCGGCCCTTCTCGAGCGAGGCGGCGTGCTCCTCGGTGTGCAGGCCGCGGCCGGCCGCCTCGACGCCGACCATCTGCACGGAGGGGTCGTCGAGGAAGGGGTAGAACAGCCCCATGGCGTTCGAGCCGCCGCCGATCGCCGCGACCAGCGCGTCCGGCAGCCGGCCCTCGGCCTCGTGCATCTGCGCCCGCGCCTCCGCGCCGATCACGCTCTGGAAGTCGCGCACCATCTGCGGATAGGGGTGCGGGCCGGCGACGGTGCCGATGCAGTAGTAGGTGTCGTCGACATTGCCGACCCAGTAGCGCAGCGCCTCGTTCATCGCGTCCTTCAGCGTGCCCGCGCCGGCGGTCACGGGGCGGACCTCGGCGCCCAGCAGCTTCATGCGGAAAACGTTGGGCTGCTGCCGCTCCACGTCGGTCGCGCCCATGAAGACGGTGCAGGGCAGGTCGAACAGCGCGCAGGCGGTGGCCGTCGCCACGCCGTGCTGGCCAGCGCCGGTCTCGGCGATGATGCGGGTCTTGCCCATGCGGCGCGCCAGCAGGATCTGCCCGAGCACGGCGTTGATCTTGTGCGCGCCGGTGTGGTTCAGCTCGTCGCGCTTGAAGTAGACCTTGGCGCCCTTGTCCGGCGCGGCATCCTTCCGCAGGTGCTCGGTCAGCCGCCCCGCGTACCAGAGCGGGCTGGGACGGCCGACGTAGTGCGTCAGCAGGTGCCGCCATTCCGCGTCGAACTGCGGGTCGCGCCTGGCCGCCTCGTAGGCCTGCTCGACCTCGAGGATCAACGGCATCAGCGTCTCGGCAACGAAGCGGCCGCCGAACTGGCCGAAACGGCCCCGGCCGTCAGGGCCCTGGCGAAAGGTGTTGGGCAGCGGCTTGTTCA
>NZ_SMSJ01000241.1 GCF_004355005.1 Dankookia rubra | reverse complement strand
TGAGCGAGGCGATCGCCGCGGCACGCTGGCCGCCGGTGTCGGATCCGGCGAACAGCCAGTTCTTCCGGCCAAGGGCCAGCGACCGGATTGCCCGCTCGACCGGGTTGTTGTCGATCTCCAGCCTGCCGTCCGCGACATAGCGCGTCAGCGCCTCCCATCGGCTGAGGGCATAGCGGATGGCCACGGCCAGATCGCCGCGCCCGGAGATCCGGGCAAGGGTCGCGTCGAGCCAGGCGCGCAGGCTCTCGAGGATCGGCCCGGCCCTGGCCTGGCGCTGCCGGGCCCGCTCGTCGGGCGGCTGGCCGCGGATGTCCTGCTCAATGGCGTAGAGCAGGGCGATGCGGCGCACCGCCTCGGTCGCCAGCGGTGCTTGGCCGGTGGCGTGCAACTCGAAGAAGTAGCGTCGGGCATGCGCCCAGCAGGCCGCCTCCTGCACCTGGCCGCCATCGTACAGACCATCGAACCCGCTGTAGCCGTCGGCCTGCAGCACGCCGCGGAACCCGGCGAGGTGCGCCTTGGGATGTTCGGCCCGGCGGTCAGGGCTGTAGCGGTAGAGCACGGCAGGCGGGGTGGTGCTGGCATGCGACCGCTCGTCGCGCAGATAGGCCCAGAGCCTGCCCGTGCTGGTCCTGCCGAGGCCAGGGGCGAGGACCGGCACCGGCGTGTCGTCGGCATGCAGCACGGCGCCCGCCAGGACATGCCGGGCCAAGGCATCCAGCAGCGGCCGCAGCAGCGCCGCCGACTGGCCGACCCAGTCGGCCAGGGTCGATCGCTGCAGCTCGACACCGACCCGGGCATAGATCTCGCTCTGCCGATAGAGCGGCAAGTGGTCGGCGTACTTGGCCACCAGCACGTGGGCGAGCAGCCCCGCCGTGGCGCGGCCGCGGTGGATCGGCAGGCTCGGCGCCGGGGCCTGGGTCACCGCCTCGCAGCCGCGGCAGGAGAACTTGGGCCGCACATGGCGGAGCACACGGAACCGGCCTGGCAGATAGTCCAGGACCTCGGTCACGTCCTCGCCGAGGCGGCGGAGCCCGCCGCCGCAGGCCGCGCAGGCATGGGCCTTGGCGCCGTGCTGCACCACCTCGCGCGGCAGGTGCTCCGGCAGCGGGCGGCGGGCAGGCTTGCGGCGCTCCGGCCTGGCCGCGGGATCCGTAGGATCCTCGGCGGGTGCCGGGGTGGGCGCCTCCGTCTCCAGTTCCTCGAGCGCCAGTTCCAACTGGTCGGCCTCGGCCGCCAACCGCTCCGACGAGCGGCCGAACTGCAGGCGCCGCAGCCGGGCCAGCTGCAGCCGGAGCCGCTCGATCAGCGCGCGCTGGTCGGCCAGCGCCGCGGCCTGCGCCAGCACGATGGCGCGCAGTGCGTCAGCGTCGTCGGGCAGGGCGGCGAGATCGATGACCACGACGGCAGGATCGCCGCTGACGCCGCGTCGGGCCGAATGAATCCCCTGCGAGCCGACGCTACCCCGCCATCTCCGGCCGCCAGGTACGCGCGGGCATGCGCCAGTCGATGCCCTCCAGCAGCATCGAGAGCTGCGCGGGCGTCAGCGACACCACGCCATCCTTGGCCTGTGGCCAGACGAAGTGGCCGCGCTCCAGCCGCTTGGCGTAGAGCACCAGACCCTGGCCATCCCACCACAGCGCCTTGACCAGGTCGCCGCGGCGGCCGCGGAACACGAACAGCTGCCCGCTGAACGGATCCTGCCCCAACGCCTCCTGCACCTGTCGCGCCAGCCCGTCGAAGCCGCGCCGCATGTCGGTCGGACCCGCGGCCAGCCAGACCCGCACGCCCGGCGGCGGTCCCGGGATCACCCGCGCAGCGCCGCCAGCACCCGTCGCAGGGCGACAAGGCCGACCTCATCCCCGACCCGCACCCGGATGCCGTCGGGCAGCTCGATCTCGATCGCCGCAACTTTCCGGGATGATGGTAGCGGCGCAGGCTCCGGTTCGGGCAGCACCTCGTCCTGACGATCGGCGACGGCAACGCGGACCGGCACGAACTCCGG
>NZ_SMSJ01000240.1 GCF_004355005.1 Dankookia rubra | reverse complement strand
CTCCCGCCGCTCCGGCGTCGTCAGCTCGATCGCCACCGCCGCCTTGCCCATCGCCAGCCCCCACGACCCTGCATCAGAATCGTAGGAACTTCGAGATCAGGACACTAGCGCCTCTTGTGGCCTGGCGGGGTGCGCGCGAGCCTCCCTGCCAACCTGGGAGGGAACATGGCCAAGGGCCTGCTGATGATGCGCGCCATGCTGCGCGAGAATCGGCCGGCAGTGGCCACGTGCTGCGCGCGTTCGGTCGCAACGGGGACAGATTGCACGACGCCGACCTGTGACGGCGGTACCCAGATTCCGGGCGGCCTGCGCCCCGTCTATGACGACGTGCACGGCGGACGACGTCGGCTCAGAGCACACCGACCTCCTGAAGGTAGCGCCGTGCGCCGGGGTGAATCGTAGCAGGTTCGGGTGTGGCGGCGATCGTACTGGCAGGCGTCATTTCGGCCGCCTGCGGCACGCGCCGCGCCAGAGCAGGCTGAACCTGGTGGAGCCCACGCGCCATTCGGTAGGCGACATCCTCCGGCAAGCTGCGACGCCCAACGAGGTACACCCAGGTGCCGATCGACGGGATGGCGTCCGTCTGCCCACTATAGCTGTTGGCTGGTAAGCTCATCAGCCGCAGGCTGGGGTGGTCCTGCACGATGCGCCTCTGCTCCTCGGCAGTTGGGGTGATGAATCTGATCCCTCTCGGCCCGGCGGCGACTCCCGCGAAAGCCGGCCAACCGGCGCCGCCGCCCCAGAGTGCGGCGACGCGCCCATCCAGCACCAAGGCAGGGGCATCGGCCATCTGGCTTGCGAAAACCGGCCTAAAGTCGTGCTCGATATCGAGACCGAGGCTTCCAATAACCTGCCGGGCAACCACCACGAAGTTGGAGCCAGTGGCGCCCCAGAGAACCGGCTGCCCGCGGAGCGACGCGATATCCCGGTGTCGCGAGTCACCTCGGACCGCGAACATCACTGGCGTCCCATAGAGTGCCGCCAAGACCATCGGGGCGTTCTCACCGGCGAGCGCGTTCGTCGCCGTTTCGCCGGCCACGATCGCCACGTCCGCAGCGCCGGTGCCCAGCAGTCGAATGTTTTCGGCGCTGCCGGCCGTGTGGCGGTGTGTGAAAGGAAACTCTGGCTTCACCCCCGAGAGTTCGGCCAGGAGCGCATCGGCAAACGTCGAGAGGCCGCCGCCTGGCGTTGAGGTCGCCAGTACAAGCGGCGCTTGTGCCACGGCCCTGCGGCTCGGGAGCAACCCCAGCGCCAGGCTCAGAGCAGCTCGCCGGGCCAGCCCTGACCATGGCTGCGCCGGAGCGGCAACTGGCCGATTGCCACTCGCTCTGCCCTCGTCTGACGCGTCCACCATCCCGTTCCTCCCGCTCACACCACAGCCACTCCTCAGCCAGTCAGCGCCCTAGTGGATCCGAGCTTGATGCTGCCGCGCCGCACAACACAGTTCTATAGAGCCGGCTTGGGTGCACTTGGATGAGTTTGCCGGTTTTACAGGTATTATCCCCGTGCGACCCGGCGCCGGCCTCAAGATGGCCCAAGCCGGCTCTATAGGTCGGGTGGTCAGCGCGGATGATTTACCGCGTAAGCGGTTCCGTCGGCACCGCGGGGTGAACCCCCACGCCGTTGTAGCGCCTGCGCAGCGCGGGACCGGCGAAAGGCCTCTCGGCGTACGATAACCCACCTTTAGGCAGCAAGCCTCCAGCAGCCGCTTTCCGCCCACACCCGCTAGCGGTCTGGTGAGGAGTTCGCATCCGCTAACCGCGATCCGGTACGGATGGCTGCTCCAAGCAGTTTAGCGGGAACGGCGCCAGCAACCGTGGGAGGGTGACGTCTCCCGGCAGCCTCCTGTCCAAGATCGCCTCCACGATATCTGGCGCTAGCAGCGTCAACCGCCGCAGCGAGCCGAGGTATCCTCGCTCGATCCGCTCCGCCTGTGCCATCTCGCTAATAGACGCATAGCGTCCCTCGTCGAGCAGCCGCTGATACCGGAACGCCCGCGCCAGCG
>NZ_SMSJ01000023.1 GCF_004355005.1 Dankookia rubra | reverse complement strand
CAACTCCCGCCGCTCCGGCGTCGTCAGCTCGATCGCCACCGCCGCCTTGCCCATCGCCAGCCCCCACGACCCTGCATCAGAATCGTAGGAACTTCGAGATCAGGACACTAGAGCGTTTCCCGCTCACATGCGTTCACGGCCAATGCTCTAGGTTATTGTGTTCCGAAGCCTCTTCGCCCGATCAGGTGATCCCCCTGATTGGGATCTGCTCTAGGATTCCCCGGATCGGCACGCGTGCGCCTCAACCTCCGGGATGCGGCACCGGCCTCCGACAATCCTGCACGCATAGCGTGTAGGTTCACATTCCATTCACCGCTGCCGGCCAGTTTGGCGTCACGGCCAGGGGAGCTTCGCCGCGAGGCGCTTCCGGACGGCGGATTTGAAGAATGCCCCATTGCAGAGCCGAACAGGCGAGCCGGGCGGAAGCCCCGGCCCGGCGCTCCGGACTCGCGCCTGGGGCCAGGCCCCTACCTGATGCCGAAGACGACGGAGTGTCGAGCCGCATGACCCTTCCTCGCCCGAACGAAGACCTGAGAGTCCCCGGATGCGCAGCCCGGGCAGCATGCGAGGCCGATCGATGAGCGACACCGCAGCCCCGGCCATCCTCGTCCCGCCGAAGCCCGCCGCCGGCCATCGCGGCCGGATCGAGGTGGTGGAGCTCGGCACCCGCTTCCTGCTGGTCAGCGGCTGGGTCACCGGCCCGGAAGGCCGCGCGCCAAGCGCCGCGATCTCGCTCGCCCTGCCGGATGGCAGGGCGCATCCGGTCGGCGGCTTCCTGCGCCGGCGCGACCTGGCAGAGCGCGGCATCGCCAGCGAGCCCTGCGGCTTCCTGGTCGACATCCCGCGGCCCGAGGGGCCGGTGGAGACGCTGAGCATGGCGCTCCGCGCCGGGGTGCGGGAGTTGCTGGTGCAGCCGCTCGCGGCCCTCGCGCCGCGGCCCTTCCGGCCGCGCGGCCATCTCGACCATGTCGCGCCCGACCGCATCGCCGGCTGGGCCTTCGACCCGGCGCAATGGCATGGCCCGGCGGAGGAGGCCGCGCTCGAGCTGGTGGTGGACGGGACGGCGCGCATCCCGCTCAGCCTCAACGCCACCCGGCGCGACCTGCCCTTCGCCACGGTCCAGCGCGGCGGGCAGCTCGGCTTCGACTTCGGCCTGCATGACATCGCCCGGCTGATGGCCGCGGCCGGGCTGGAGCGCGACCTGCTGGAAGGCGACCATGCCTATGCGCTGCTGGCCGGCGGCCAGCGGATCGGCGCGCTGCAGGGCAGCAGCAGCCGGCGCAGCCGGCTGGTGCAGCGCGGCGCCCGCCCCGCCGCGGCCCCGGCCCCCGCCGCCGGGACCGCCGCCGAGCCCGCGGGCTTCGTCGACTGGCACGGCTACAGCCGCGCCCAGGGCGGCTGGTTCTTCGGCGGCTGGCTGCGCGGCGAGGCGCTGCAGGGCGTCGAGACCTGCCGCGCCGCCGCCCGCTTCGAGGACGGCACCGTCGAGGTCGAGGCGGCGATCAGCCCCTATCCGCGGCAGGACATCAGCGGCCTCGGCCTCGGCTACATCGCCTTCCTGCCCAGCCCGCTGAACGATCCCGGCCTGCTGCAGGGGCTGGAGGTGACGCTGGACGAGGCCCGGCCGCTCGCCCCCTCCCTCGGCATCGCCCGGATGCCCGAGGCCGAGCTGGTCGCCATGGTGCGCATGCTGCTCGGCGCCGCGACCCGCAAGCCGCGGACCGCGCTGCTGAAGGTCCTTGCCCAGCCGGCCTACGAGGGCGAGGACACGCTGGCGAAGCTGCCGGTGCCGCTGCACCTCGAAGTCGACAGCCTGCTGGTCGCGCCGGGCGCCGGCGCCGTGCTGATGGGCTGGTGGCTCGACCCCAGCCGCGCCGTGGCCGCGATCCGGCTGCGCTCGCGCGGCACGCTCTCGGCCCCCCTGGGCGAGCGCTGGATTGCCACCGAGCGCGCCGACATCCGCGAGGCCTTCGCCAGCCGGTTCAGCCTGGACCACGCGAAGCACGGCTTCCTCGCCTATGTCGAGGCGCCCGGGCTCGATCCCGCCGACATGCACCTGGAGATCGAGCTCGCCACCGGCGAGATCGGGTTCAAGCCGCTGCCCGCGCCGGGCGGCGGCGGGGTCGGCGCGATCCGCCGCCTGCTGGGCGCGGTGCAGCTGGCGCCGGACGAGGTGGTGGACCGCTGCGACCGCGTCCTCGGCCCGCCGGTCGTCGCGCTGAACCGGCATCGGCTCGCCGCCGCCGGCGCGCCGACCATCGTCGCGGTCGGCGACCTGCCCGAGGCGCCGCGCTGCTCGATCATCGTCCCGCTCTATGGCCGCATCGACTACCTGATGTACCAGTGCGCGCTCTTCTCCGAACACGGGCTGCCGGCGGACGAGCTGGTCTACGTGCTGGACGACCCGCCGAAGCGGCAGGCGCTGATGGACCTGGCGCAATCCGCCTATCGCCGGTTCGGCATCCCGATGCGGCTGGTGCTGCTGGAGGAGAACCTCGGCTATGCCCCGGCCAACAATGCCGGCCTGGCGCACAGCAGGGGCGAATATGTCTGCTACCTGAACTCCGACGTCATGCCGGAGGAGCCGCGCTGGCTCGACCTGCTGACCGGCGCGCTGGAGGCGGACCCGGCGCTCGGCATCGCCGGCGCGCTGCTGACCTTCGAGGACGGCACGGTCCAGCACAGCGGCATGACCTTCAAGCGGCTGCCCCAGCTCGGCGGCTTCCCCTATGCGATGCATCCGGGCAAGGGCCGCATCCGGCCGCCCTCGCGCGGCCTGCAGCCGGCGGAAGCGGTGACCGGCGCCTGCATGGTGCTGCGCCGCGACCTGGCCAACGAGCTCGGCGGCTTCGACGAGGACTATGTCGTCGGTGACTTCGAGGATGCCGACCTCTGCTTCCGCATCCGCGCCCGCGGGCTCGGCTGCGCGGTGCACGAGGACGCCATCCTCTGGCACCTGGAGCGCCAGTCGCAGGGCAGCTCGGGCAATTTCTGGCGGCACAACCTGACCCTGGTGAATGGTTGGAGCTTCGCGCGGCGCTGGGGGCATCTCTTCCCCGAAGCCTCGCCGGGCACCGACGCGGTGCTGCGCCTGTCATGACCCGTCCATCCCTCGAAGGAAGCGCCGCGATGATCCGCGCAGCCCTGCAAGGCCGCGGCAAGCGCCGCAGCGAGAAAGTCGCCCCGCCGCCGGCGGAGATCCGCCTGCTGCCGCAGCCGGAACGCCGCCCGCTGCGCGTGCTGGTCATGTCGCACATGGACCCGCGCGTCTCCCGCGGGGGGGCCGAGATCGCCGCCTTCCAGCTCTACGAATACCTGAAGGCGCAGCCGGGGGTGACCACCTGGTTCCTCGCCGCCGCGCCGGGGAAGATCGGCGAGCGGCTCGGCGTCCGCCTGATCCAGCCCTTCGGGCCGGACGACTATGCCTATGTCGGGCACGGCTTCGACCACTTCATCCACTCGAACGGGGATCCGGAATTCCCACCCGAGTTCATGACCCTGCTGGCCGACCTCAAGCCCGACGTGGTGCACCTGCACCACTACACGAACTTCGGGATCGAGGTCCTGCTGCAGATCCGCCGCGTGCTGCCGGACGTTCGCATCGTCCTGACGCTGCACGAGTACCTGGCGATCTGCAACCACTTCGGCCAGATGGTGAAGCGGCAGAACTTCGCGCTCTGCGACGGCGCCAGCCCGCGCGCCTGCCACAAGTGCTTCCCCGAGAAGCCGGAGCCAGACTTCTTCCTGCGCGAGCTGTTCATGAAGCGGTTCTTCCGCCTGGTGGACCACTTCGTCTCGCCCAGCCACTTCCTGATCGACCGCTACGTCGCCTGGGGCCTGCCGGCCGAGCGGCTGACGATGATCGAGAACGGCATGCCGATCCGCACCGGGCCGGCGGCGCCGAACCCCTACCCAAGCATGGCCGACGGGCTGACCGTCGGCTTCTTCGGGCAGATCTCCGGGCTCAAGGGCATCAATGTCGTGCTCGACGCGGCGGAGATGCTGCACGCCCAGGGCATCACCGACATCCGCATCGACGTCCACGGCGACCATTCCGGCCAGCCCGAGCCCTTCCGCAAGGAATTCGAGGCGCGGCTGGCCAAGGCCCCGCCGAATTTCAGCTTCCGCGGCCCCTACGAGAACCGCCGGGTCGATGCGCTGATGCGCTCGGTCCATGCCGTCCTCGTCCCCTCCATCTGGTGGGAGAACTCGCCCCTGGTGATCCAGGAGGCGCTGCTCAACCGCCGCCCCGTCATCTGCTCCGACATCGGCGGCATGGCCGAGAAGGTGCGGAACGGGCGGGACGGCTTCCACTTCCAGGCCGGCAGCGCCTTCTCGCTCGCCGCCCTGCTCCGCGGCCTCGCCAGGGAGCCGCAGCGCCTGACGGCGCTGCAGCAGACCATGGCGGTGCCGCCAACCATCGCCGAAACCGGCGCCGCCATCCGCGACCTCTACGAACAGGCGCTGCGCCAGCCGCGCGCCGAAACCAGGGACATTGCAGCATGACCATTCGCGGGTCGATCGACGACATCACCCCGCTCGGCGCCTCGGGCTGGGTGCATGACGACCAGGCGCGGGAGCCGCTGCTGGTCCAGGCCATGATCAACGGCGCGGTGATCGGCGAGGCCATCGCCGATGCCGAGCGGCCGGACCTCGCCGAGGCCGGCTTCGGCGACGGGCGCTGCGGCTTCCGCATCGCCTTCGGGGCGGCGATCGACCCGTCCCAGCTCGCCTTCGTCTCGGTGAAGCCCTCCCGCGGCGATGCCGAGCTGCCGCGCACCAACCTGACCGGCTTCGTCGACGCCTTCCGCGCCATGCGCGCCCGCCACCCCGGCGTCGGCTGGACCCGCAGCATCTTCGGCGGGCTCTGGACCGACCGGGTCGATGCGCGCCGCCGCCTGGCCGGCCGCGTGGCGATCGGCGCCGTGGCGCAGGACGTCGCCGCGCCGCTCGGCCGCTTCATCGAGGCCGGGCATGTCCTGTTGCAGGGCGCCCTGGCCCCGGCCGGGCTGGAGGCGCGGGTGGCCGAGGCGGCGGCCCGACTGCCCGAGGGCCCGCTGGCGACGCGCGGCAGCCTCGACGCCGCCGACCTGCTGGCGGCGCTGCCGGAGCTGCTGTTCCGCGACGCGGCGCTCGGCCTGCTGCGCGGCGCCTTCGACGACAACCCGCTGGTCTGCCGGGTCGAGCTCGCCCGCGGCACCACGCCCTTCAGCCAGCCGAGCACCGCGGAGCCGCTGCCCTCGCCGACCGAATGCGCCGCGCTGGTCGCCGGCATCGGCGAAGGGCGGATGCTGCTCGACATCGTCCGCGACAGCCATGCGCTGCCGGAATTCACCCCGGGCGGCGAATCGCGCTGGCTGGCCGGCAGCGCCGCCAGCCTCTCGCTCGCCGCCGCCGCCGCCGCCGCCGCCTCGGTCGAGACGCTGGCGCTCGGCGAGTGCGACCTGGCGGTCATCGCCCCCGGCACCGTCTACCGGCTGCGGGTGCCGGAGGGGATGACGGCGCTGGTCGCGCTGGCCTCGCCGAACCGGCAGACGCCGCTGCGCTTCCTGCACGGCGAGGGCGGCGAGGTGACGCTGCGCCACGCCTCCGGCGCGACCCTTTCGGTCTGACGCGCCGGCGGGCCGCGGGGGCCCGCCGCCACGGCGATCCGGCCCCGGCCAGGCGACCTCGCCTGGCCGGGGCTTCGCGTCCCGGGGCCGCCGCCCTGGGGGGGAAAGGAGCTGCCCCGCGGCAAGCCGGGCTTTCGCGCCCGCCCCGCTTCGCCTATCTGCAGCCTGCACGAACCGGCGGCGCCGGCGCGCGGCCTGCCAGACTGCGCCGGCAGGGCCGCATCCCGGCCCCCCCAACTGGAAGGCGGCGGCCCGGTCCGGACGGACCGGCTCCCGGTAAGCGATGTCGAACACTGAAGCCCCGCTGGCCCCCTCCCCCGTCGTCACCGCAGGCACTGTCCGCTTCGCCAACGACGCGCCGATCAGCCTGATCGCCGGCCCCTGCCAGATGGAAAGCCCGGCCCATGCGCTGGAGATGGCGGAGGCGCTGCAGGGCATCGCGGAGCGGCTCGGCATCGGCCTGGTCTTCAAGGCTTCCTACGACAAGGCCAACCGCACCAGCCTGTCCGGCGCGCGCGGCATCGGCATGGCCGGCGCCATGGAAGTCTTCGCCGAGATCAAGCAGCGCTTCGGCCTGCCCGTGCTGACCGACGTGCACGAGCCCGGCCACTGCGCGCCGGCGGCCGAGGTGGTGGATATCCTGCAGATCCCCGCCTTCCTCTGCCGCCAGACCGACCTGCTGGTCGCTGCCGCCGGGACCGGCCGTGTCGTGAACATCAAGAAGGGTCAGTTCCTGGCGCCCTGGGACATGCGGAACGTCATCGCCAAGGTCACCGGCTCGGGCAACCCGAACGTCCTGGCGACCGAGCGGGGCACCAGCTTCGGATACAATACCCTGGTCACCGACATGCGCGGCCTGCCGCAGATGGCGGCGATGGGCGCGCCGGTGATCTTCGACGCCACGCACTCGGTGCAACAGCCTGGCGGGCTCGGCGGCGCCTCCGGCGGGCAGCGGGAATTCGTCCCCGTGCTGGCCCGCGCCGCGGTCGCGGTCGGCGTCGCCGGCCTGTTCATCGAGACGCACGAGGCGCCGGAGCGCGCCCCGTCGGACGGGCCGAACATGATCCCGCTGAAGGATTTCCCCGCGCTGATCGAGGACCTGATGGCCTTCGACCGGCTGGCGAAGGCGCGGCGGATCGTGCTGCCGGCATGAACCCGCTGGTCCTGATCCCGGCGCGCATGGCCAGCACGCGGCTGCCGGACAAGCCGCTGCTCGACATCCACGGCCTGCCGATGATCGTCCATGTGCTGAAGCGGGCGCAGGAGGCCGATGTCGGCGCCGTCGCGGTCGCCACCGACGCGCAGGCCATCGCCGATGCCATCCGTGACCATGGCGGCACCGCGGTGATGACCGGGGAGCACCACCTCTCCGGCTCCGACCGCATCCACGAGGCGCTGGGCCGGCTGGACCCGGACGGGCGGCACGACATCCTGGTCAATGTCCAGGGCGACCTGCCGACCATCTCGGCCGGTGCCATCCGCGCCTCCCTCGCGCCGATGGCCGAGCCCGAGGTCGCGCTGGCGACGCTGATCGCCGAGATCCACGACCTGCCCGACCGCACCGCCTCCCAGGTCGTCAAGTTCATCGGCACCGCGCTCGGCGGCGGGCGGCACCGGGCGCTCTACTTCACCCGCGCGACCGCCCCCTGGGGCGAGGGGCCGCTCTGGCACCATATCGGCCTCTATGCCTGGCGCCGGACCGCGCTGGCGCGCTTCGTCGCGCTGCCGCCCTCGCCGCTCGAGCTGCGGGAGAAGCTGGAGCAGCTGCGCGCGCTGGAAGCCGGGATGCGGATCGACGCCATGGAGGTGGACGAGGTGCCGCTCGGGGTCGATACCCCCGCGGACCTGGAGAAGGCGCGGCGGATGCTGGCGCCGCAGGGGGAGGCCAGGGCATGAACCCGCAGCCGGCCAATGCGGCGCTCCGCCACGGCCCGGCCGATGCCGCCGGCATCCGCGCCGCCGGCCGCCGGACGCTGGAGGTCGAGCGCGCCGGCCTCGGCGAGCTGCTGGCGGCGATGGATGGCCCGCTCGGCGAGCGCTTCGTCGAGGCGGTCGAGACCATCCATGCCGCGCGCGGCCGGCTGATCGTCACCGGCATGGGGAAGAGCGGCCATGTCGGCGGCAAAATCACCGCGACGCTGGCCTCGACCGGCACGCCCTGCTTCTTCCTGCACCCGGCCGAAGCCAGCCACGGCGACCTCGGCATGGTCACCTCGGGCGACGTGATCCTGGCGCTGTCCTGGTCGGGCGAGACGGCCGAGCTGCGCGACATCATCCACTATTCCCGCCGCCACCGGGTGCCGCTGCTCGCCATCACCGCCGGCGCCGAGAGCGCGCTGGGCCGTGCGGCCGACGTGCCGCTGATCCTGCCGCGGGTGGAGGAGGCCTGCCCGCACGGCCTGGCGCCGACGACCTCGACCACCATCCAGCTCGCGCTGGGGGACGCCATCGCCATGGCGCTGCTGGAGAGGCGCGGCTTCACCCCGGCGCATTTCCACCAGTTCCACCCGGGTGGCAAGCTCGGCGCCCAGCTGCTGACGGTGGGCGACCTGATGAAGCGGGCGCCCGACCTGCCGCTGGTGCGGCAGGAGATGGACATGGGCGCGGTCATTGTGGCGATGACCGGCCACAGCCTCGGCTGCGCCATCGTCGTCGATGCGGCCGGCGCGCTGGCCGGGATCATCACCGACGGCGACCTGCGGCGGCACATGGCGCCCGACATCATGGCGCGCAAGGCGGCCGAGCTGATGACGCGGAACCCGCACGCCACGGTGCCGGAGATGCTGGCGAGCGCGGCGCTGCAGGAGATGAACGAGCGGAAGATCTCGGTGCTGGTGGCGCTGGAGGCCGGCCGGCCGGTCGGCGCGCTGCACGTGCATGCGCTGCTGCAGGCCGGGGTCGCCTGAGGCGCCAGGCCACGGGCCGCGGCGGATGGCGTGCAGGCTGAAGGCCGGCGCGCCGCTGCGCCCCGTCCAGGGGTCCGGCGGCCGCGGACCGCGGCTCACACTTGGCGCAGGAGGTTCCGACCCGTGGCCCGCATGGCCGGGACACCGAAGGACGCCCGCCGCTTGAGGCGCACGAAGGTATGGCCTTAGTGCGTCCGGTATCAGTCCATCCGCAGCGGCAGGTATTGCAGGTCGCGGTCCATGCTGCCCTGGCCCTGCCGCAGGTGCTGCACGGTGAAGAGCAGCACCGGCCGCCCGGAATCGAGCGTCTCGAAGTTGCGCGAGGCGCTGGCGGGGTCCAGCAGCGAGGGGTAGTTGGTCACCCTGGTCGCGTCGTCCCGCCTGGCCTCGGTCGGCGCGGCCCAGAGGCGGCGCGGCGCCTCCCAGGCCAGCAGGTCGCGGGACTGGGCGTAGTAGAAGCCGGGGACTGGCGCGGCATCGCCCTCAAGCCGCAGGCGACCCCGGAACACGGCGAGCCAGACGCCGCGGCCGGGCACGTAGGTCAGCGAGCGGACCTCGGACTGCAACACCTGCGGCGCGAGCGCCACGCAGGGCCGACCGCCGCCGGGGCCGGAGAGGTCGAGGGCGAAGTCCCTGCCGTCCCAGCCGCGCCAGGATGCCGGGACGAAGGGGTCCTCGGTCCGGAACAGGCAATTGCCGGGTGGCTGCCTCGCCTCGGCCTGCAGGTAGGCCACCATGTAGTAGGCGCCCGCGTGCCGGACGATGTTGCTGGTGGTGAAGACGCCGTGGCGGGACCGCGCCTCGGCCGGGTAGTGGTCGCCGAGGGTGGCGACCATGCCGCTCGGCCCCGGGACCAGCGCGAAGCTCTGCCCCATGTCGGCCGAGCGGGCGGCGAGAATGTTGTTCAGCCAGCAGCGGCCGGGAAGGTCGCGGCGGTCGCAGCCGGCGGCCCGCACCCGCAGCGACAGGTCCTGGCTGACCAGCGCCACGACCTCCCGCCCGTCGCGGGTATAGGTCGCCTCGATCCAGAGCTCGCCCGAACCCTGCGCCGAGCTTCGCAGGACCGAGCGGCAATCCGGCCGCAGGGTGGCGAAGTCGTCGCCCAGCAACATCCAGTTCTCCCGGTGCGTGGCCAGCAGCGCCATCCGCCCATCGGCGCGGCGGAAGGCCCGGGCCGGGGCGTCGGGGATGAACTCGTCCTCGCAGCGGTCGGTCGCCCAACGGTAGAGCGTCCGCGGCCCCCCGGCCGGGGTGAGGCCGACCGGCTGCGCCGCGGCCGGGGCGCCGAGCGCCATGACGAGGCCCGCCGCCAGCCAGCCGAGGCGCGGAGCTCCGGCGGCCCGGCGGCAAAGGCCGAGGGCCGCACGCCCCAGGGCGCCGAGGCGGAGGGCGACGGGGCCCGGACGCGGCGGCTTGCCGCGAGGGGCCAGCGCGACGGTGGATCGGCCTTCGGGCAAGGACGGGCTAGCTGCCCTGGCTCTCGAGCTTCCGCAGGCGCGGCTCCACATCGAGCTCGGCGGCGTCCAGCATGGCGACATAGGCCTTTGCCAGGCGGCCGCGCGTCGCGCGGTACTGGTCGGGGTCGAAGCTGAAATAGTCGCGGACATTGTCCCTGGTCAGCGGACGGTCGATCGCCGAGACATGGATTACCGGCACCCCCATGGTGGTGCACATCTCGTAGGTCCGGCTGTCATGCGCGATGCAGCCGGCCGGCACGCCAGCCTGCAGCGCCAGCATCACGCCATGGAAGCGGGTGCCGGTGACGAAGTCGAAGCGCCGCAGGGAGTCCATCCAGGCACGGATGTCGTAGAAGCCGATGGCATAGCGCCGGCACCAGGCCTTGAACTCGTCGTCGGTCGCCTGCGGCAGGACATAGGCCTTGTTGCGCTCGAACTGCGCCGGGCCGAGGGCGGCGAATTCACCGCGCGAGAGCTGCACCATCTCCGTGTCGTGTTGGACGATGTAGGCGCTGCCGGTGTCGGTGACGATCTGCGCCAATTGCTGCTCGATTGCCGCCAGGTGCGGGATGTGCGAGATGCCGGCGGTGACCGCGATCCGGTCGAAGCGGCGCCGGAAGCCATCCGCGACGGCCTTGCCGACGTCGAAATCCAGGTTGATGAAGTTGGACGGGCAGCCCGTGACGACCGCGGCCGGCACGCTGGAGAAGCGCTCGATCTGCGACTTGGTATAGGCGCCCCGGACGCCGATGTTGGGCGCCGCGGCGGGGGCGCTGCCGGCGATCAGCTCGAGCCAGCGCCGGGTGCCCTCGCCGAGCTCCACCGGCGTGTCCATCGTCTTCGCCTGGGCGCCGAGGCCGATGCCGACCACCGGCAGGCCGACCGCCTGCAGCTTGTCCGCCTGCCGGCCGAGATCGGTATGGGCGCCGAGCTGGTTGGCGAGCGGCAGGACGACGATGTCGCCGGCGGCGCGGACCTGTTCGACCGTCGCACCCCAGCCGAGGTGGGTGTGGTTGCGGACATGGCTGGCGACGGCGAAGCGGAACGCCAGGTTGCCGGTATTCCCGCCGGTCTCGGCGATCAGCTGCCGACTGTCCTTGGCGTAGTAGGTGTGCACGAAGGGATTGCCATCGATGATCACGGCCTTCCGCATGGACAAATTCTCCCGTGAACGGCTCTCAGCCCAGTCAGGGTCACCGCGCACTGCAATGGCGAAGCATTGCGCCACCCGGGCGGCCGCCGGAGATCAAGCAGAACAGCCGCGGGTACGCTGTCGACCGGCGATCTATCCTGCCCTCGACGACAATCGCCAACTAACACGGGCCCATCTCACGGGCCAGTGAAAATATAATATCTGAAATAGAACGGTGAGTTCTTGCCCGATTATGAACAGAAGAACCGGGCCATGATTGAGTACAGTCACGGACCGAGGAATGGCGGGCCGCCGGCGGGTGGTCCCGCCGCGCCGTCACCCGGTCCGCGCGGCGGCTGCCGCTACAGCGCGTAGCCGAGCCGCAGACCCAGGCTGTTCAGCCCCTGGTTCCGACGCGCCGTGCCGCCGTTCGAGTCATGGTCGACGAAGAAGGACACCGAGACTTGGCGGTTGACCTGGTAGCCGAGTTCCGCGCCGACATGGAACAGCAGGTTGCCGCCGAGGTCCTTCCGGTCCGGCAGCCGCGCATCGTGCTTGCCGTCGTTGACCGACCCGCCGAACAGGACGTCGAAGCGGATCCCGTCGCCCGGCCGGAACACGTCGCGCGCCAGCATCGTGGTCCAGGTGAGGCCCGCATAGCCCTTGCTGGTCTTGCCTTCGAGATTGGCGGTGAAGCCGAGATGCACCCGAGGCTCCAGCATCCAGCGATAGACCGAGTCTAACCCCGCGGTCAGCCGCGCCGGAACCGGGCTGACAAAAAGCAGCTCGCCGTTCAGCGCCGCACTGCTCTCCTTTGCGGTCGGGTCGTGCCAGATGGGCCCGCCGCGGATCTCGCTGATGATACTGCCGATGCCCTCGCCGGCATGGATCCGCGGACCGGTCGGCTGCGCCATCGCCGCCGCCGGCAATGCGAAGCCCCATAAGACACCGATGACGATTGCACGCACTACGACCCTCCGCCGTACATTCCAAGGAAATGAGCCGTAAAGGGTCGCGCCGGTTGCGCTGCCGCTTGATCAAGCAAAAGCGAGTGGCCTCAGACGTGAAAGCTCTCGCCGCAACCGCAACGGCCTTTCTCGTTCGGGTTAGTGAAGGTGAAGCCGGCGGACATCGCCTTGACCTCGTAGTCCATCACCGTGCCGATCAGGAACAAGCTCGCCTTGCTGTCGACCAGGACGGTGACCCCCTTGTCGGTGACACTCTCGTCGCCCTTCTGCGGCCCGTCCACCCAGGACAGGTCGTAGGACAGGCCGGAGCAGCCCTTGGTCTTGACGGCGATGCGCAGCAGGCGGCCCTGCTCGCCGGCGGCATAGAGACCGCGCAGCCGCTCGGCGGCGCCCTCGGTCAGCTGCATCAGCGGCGGCAGGGCACGGCGAACCCTGGCGGGGGGCGTGGCGGTGGTGCTCATCTCGAATGGCCCTCCGGCTCTCAGTACATGTTCAGGGCAAGGCGGGCATCCTCGCTCATCCGCCCCTGGTCCCAGGGCGGATCCCAGACGACCTCGACGTCCACGTCGGTGACGCCCGGGACCATGCGGATGCTCTCCTCCACCTGGCTCGGCAGTTCCTGCGCCGAGGGGCAGGAGGGCGTGGTCAGCGTCATCTCGACCTTGACCTTGCCGTCATCCTCGATCTCGACCGCGTAGATCAGGCCGAGCTCGTAGATGTCGACCGGGATCTCCGGGTCGAAGACCGTCTTCAGCATGGTGATGACCGCGTCCTCGCTCACCTTGGGGGTGGCGGGCGGGGTCTCGCCCTCCGGCGTCCAGGTGCCGTGGACGGCAGGCGTCGTGGCGGCCTCGTCACTCACTGCTCGCCTCCTTGATTTCGCCGGGCGCGCTGTCGAGCGCCGTGTTCAGGGTGTGCCAGGCCAGCGTCGCGCACTTCACCCGGCTGGGGAATTCATGCACGCCCGAGAGCGGCTGCAGCCGCTCCATCTCGTCGGCCAGGTCGGCGCCGCAATCCGGGCAGGTGCCGGTCATCGCCAGCGCGCGGAACCGGTCGGACAAGGCATGCGCCTCGGCGCTCGACTTGCCCTTCACCGTCTCGGTCATCAACGAGGCGCTGGCGGTCGAGATGGCGCAGCCGCGGCCCTGGAAGGCGGCATCGGCGATGCTGCCATCGGGGCCGAGCTTGAGGAACAGCTCGAGCCGGTCGCCGCACATCGGGTTGTCGCCGCGCGCGGTGCGGTCGGCATCCTCCAGCCGGCGGAAATTCCGCGGCTTGCGACCATGGTCGAGGATGACCTCCTGGTAGAGGTCGCGGAGATCGTCGAACATCAGGCGAAGAACTCCCTGGCCTTCGTGAGGGCCTCGGCGAGGTAGTCGATCTCGCCCTCGGTCGTGTAAAGGCCGAAGCTGGCGCGGACGGTGCCGGCCTCGACGCCGAAGCGGGCATGCAGCGGCTCGGCGCAGTGCCGCCCGGCCCGCACCGCGATCCCGGCGCGGTCGAGCAGCGTCGCCAGGTCGTGCGAATGCGCGTTGTCGAGCGAGAAGGCGAAGACCCCGCCACGATCCTGCGCCCGGCCGAGCAGGGCGACGCCCTCGATGTCGGACAGCCGCCGCATGGCATGGTCGACCAGGCCGCGCTCATGCGCCTCGACCGCCGGCATGCCGATGGCGGCGACGTAGTCGATCGCCGCGTGCAGGCCGACGGCTTCCACGATCGGCGGCGTGCCGGCCTCGAACTTCGCCGGCGGCGGCGCCCATTCGACGCGGTCGAGCGTGACCATCGAGATCATGTCGCCGCCGCCGAGGAAGGGCGGCATGCGCTCCTGGTGCTCGAGCCGCGCCCAGAGCACGCCGATGCCGGTCGGGCCGTACAGCTTGTGGCCGGTGAAGGCGTAGAAGTCGGCGCCGAGCGCCTGCATGTCGACGCGGCGGTGCACCGCGGCCTGTGAGCCGTCGAGCAGGATCTTCGCCCCGGCCGCATGCGCCATGGCGACCAGCCGCTCGGCCGGCGTGACCGTGCCCAGCACGTTCGACATGTGGGTGATGGCGACCAGCCCGACCTTGCCATCGGCCAGCTTGGCGGCGACGTCGTCCATGTCGAGCTCGCCGGCATCGGTGACGCGGGCGACGCGCAACTCGATCCCCCGGCCCGCATCCCGCAGCATCTGCCACGGGACCATGTTGGCGTGGTGCTCCATCTCGGAGATCAGCACGGCCTGCCCGGCCTTCATCACGCCGCGGCCCCAGCTATGCGCGACCAGGTTGATCGCCATGGTGCTGTTGCTGGTGAAGATCACCTCGCGCGGGTCGGCGGCGTTGATGAAGCGCGCGACGGCGCCGCGCGCCGCCTCATAGGCCTCGGTCGCCGCCTCGCTCAGGAAATAGGCGCCGCGATGGACATTGGCGTAGCGCTCCTCCATGCAGCGGACCATGGCGTCGATCACCGCGCGCGGCTTCTGCGCCGAGGCGCCGCTGTCGAGGAAGACCAGCGGCTTGCCGCGGACCGTCTGCGACAGGATCGGGAAGTCCTGGCGGATGCGCTGAACGTCAAAGCTCACGCCACCGCCTCCCACCACCCCGTCACCGCCGCGCCCAGCGCGGCCCGCGCCGTCTCGTCCTGCACGCCCTCGACCGCCTCGGTCAGGAAGGCCTCGACCAGCATGGCGCGGGCGCGGGCTTCCGGGATGCCGCGGGCGCGGAGGTAGAAGAGCTGGTCGGCGTCGATCTCGCCGACCGTCGCGCCATGGCTGCACTTCACGTCGTCCGCATAGATCTCCAGCTGCGGCTTGCTGTCGATCTCGGCTTCCGGCGAGAGCAGCAGCGCCTGGTTCATCTGGTAGCCGTCGGTCCGCTGGGCGACCTGGTGCACGTGGATGCGGCCCTGGAAGACGCCGCGGGACTTGCCCATCAGCACCGTCTTGTAGGTCTGCCGGCTGGCGCAATCGGGCGCGGCATGGTCCAGCACCGTGGTGGTGTCGGCATGCTGGCCGTCGCGCAGCAGCTGCGCGCCGTTCATGTGGCAGGTCGCCGCCGGGCCGGCCAGGAGGGTGTGGATCTCGTTCCGCACCAGCTTCGCCCCGGCATTGAGCGTGAAGTTGTCGTAGGTGCCGCCCTTCTCGACGCGCGCGTAGACCGTCGCCAGCTGGAAGGCGCGCGGCGCCTCCTGCTGGATGCGGGCATGGGTCAGGGTGGCGCCGAAGCCGACCTCGATCTCGAAGACCGGGTTGTGCAGGTAGCGCGCGTCCTCGGGGCCGGTCGCGGTCTCGATCAGCGTCAGGCTGGCGCCGGCTTCGAGCCGGATCAGGTGGCGCGGGTGGAAGGCCTCCGGCCGCTCGGAGGCCGAGCCGAGCGAAACCAGGTCCAGCACGCCGCCGGCGACGCCGGCCGGCACGGTGACCACCAGCCCGTCCTCGAACAGCATGGTGTTGAGCGCCGCCATCGGCTGCTCGGCCGGACGGGCCAGACTGCCGAGCCGGCCCTCCTGCGCCTCCAGCGCCGCGGCCAGGCTCTCGACCGCATAGGGCAAGCCATCGACCGTCGATAGATCGGGCCGGGAACGGCCATCGACGAAGACCACGCGGGCGCCGCCATGCGCGGGCGGCAGCGCCGGCGCGCTGTCGACGGCGCTCAGCGCCTCGTCGAAGCCGGCATCGGCGACCTGTCGCAGGTCGGTGTATTTCCAGGCCTCGACGCGGCGCGTCGGGAAGCCCTGGACGCGGAAGGCATCAGCCGCCTGCTCGCGCAGCGCCTGGATCCAGGGCAGCCGCGCACCGGGCAGGCGCGCGCGCAGCCCGTCGAAGCGGTGCAGGAAGCCGGCGGCCCCGATGGGATGCGCCGTCATGCCGCGGCCTGCACCGACGCGTAGCCGGTCTCCTCCAGCTGCTTCGCCAGCTCCGGCCCGCCGGACTGCACGATGCGGCCGCCCATCAGCACATGCACCCGGTCCGGAACGATATAGTCGAGCAGGCGCTGGTAATGCGTGATAACCAGGGCGGAGAAGCCCGGCCCCCGCTGCGCATTCACGCCGTCCGAGACGATCTTCAGCGCATCGATGTCGAGCCCGCTGTCGGTCTCGTCGAGGATCGCCATTCGCGGCTGCAGCAGCGCCATCTGCAGCACCTCGTTGCGCTTCTTCTCGCCGCCGGAGAAACCGACATTGACGCCGCGCTTCAGCATGTCTTCCTGAATCTGCAGCGCCTTCAGCCGCTCGCGCGCCACCTTCAGGAACTGCATCGCGTCCAGCTCGGGCTCGCCGCGGGCGCGGCGGACGGCGTTGAGCGCGGTACGGAGGAACAGCGCATTGCCGACGCCGGGCAGCTCGACCGGGTACTGGAAGGCCAGGAACAGGCCGGTCGCGGCCCGCTCCTCCGGCTCCATCGCCAGCAGGTCGCGGCCGTCGAAGGTCACGCTGCCGCCGGTGATCTCGTAGCCCTCGCGGCCCGAGAGCACGTAGGACAGCGTCGACTTGCCCGAGCCGTTCGGGCCCATGATGGCGTGGATCTCGCCGGCGGGCACCTCGAGGTCGATCCCCTTGAGGATCTGCTTGCCCTCGACCTCGGCGGTCAGTCCTTCGATACGCAGCATTTAACCGACGCTCCCCTCGAGCGAGATTTGCAGGAGCTTCTGCGCCTCAACTGCGAACTCCATCGGGAGCTCCTTCAGCACCTCGCGGCAGAAGCCGTTGACGATGAGGCCGACGGCCTCCTCCTGGGTCATGCCGCGCTGGCGGCAGTAGAACAGCTGGTCCTCGGCGATGCGGCTGGTCGTCGCCTCGTGCTCGGTCTTCGCCGTCATGCAGCGGTTCTCGATATAGGGCACGGTATGCGCGCCGCACTGGTCGCCGATCAGCAGGCTGTCGCACTGCGTGAAGTTGCGCGCGCCGCTCGCGGTCGGTGCCACCCGCACCAGGCCGCGATAGGTGTTCTGGCCGCGGCCCGCCGAGATGCCTTTGGAGATGATGGTCGATGTCGTGCGCTTGCCGACATGGATCATCTTGGTCCCGGTATCCGCCTGCTGACGGTTGTTGGTGATGGCGACCGAATAGAACTCGCCGACGCTGTCATCGCCGAGCAGCACGCAGGACGGGTACTTCCAGGTGATAGCGCTGCCCGTCTCCACCTGCGTCCAGCTCACCTTGCTGCGCCTGCCGCGGCACTGCGCCCGCTTGGTGACGAAGTTGTAGATGCCGCCGCGGCCCTCGGCATCGCCGGGGTACCAGTTCTGCACGGTGCTGTACTTGATGCTGGCATCGTCCAGCGCCACCAGCTCGACCACGGCGGCGTGCAGCTGGTTCTCGTCCCGCATCGGCGCGGTGCAGCCCTCGAGGTAGGAGACCGTGCTGCCCTCGTCGGCGATGATCAGCGTGCGCTCGAACTGCCCGGTGCTCTTCGCATTGATGCGGAAATAGGTCGACAGCTCCATCGGGCAGCGCACCCCCTTCGGGATGTAGACGAAGCTGCCGTCGGTGAAGACCGCGCTGTTCAGCGCCGCGTAGAAATTGTCGCCCTGCGGCACGACGGTGCCGAGATACTGCCGGATCAGCTCGGGATGCGTCTGCACCGCCTCAGAGATCGAGCAGAAGATGATGCCCTCCTTGCCCAGGCGCTCCTTGTAGGAGGTGGCGACGGAGACGCTGTCGAAGACCGCGTCGATGGCGACCGGCATGCGCGCATCGGCGGGCGACTCGCCGGCGCCCTCGACGCCGGCCAGGAAGGCCTGCTCCTTCAAAGGGATGCCGAGCTTGGCATAGGTCTTCAGCAGCTCGGGATCGACCTCATCCAGCGACTTCGGCCCGGCTTTCGGCGCGGCGTAGTAGTAGGCGTCCTGGTAGTCGATCGGCGGATACTTCACCGCCGCCCAGAGCGGCTCCTCCATCTTCTGCCAGATGGCGAAGGCCTTGAGGCGCCAGTCGAGCAGCCATTGCGGCTCCTTCTTCTTGGCGGAGATGAAGCGGACGATGTCCTCGTTCAGCCCCTTGGGGGCGAACTCCATCTCGATATCCGTCTCGAAGCCCCACTTGTAGGCGCCTTCGGTGACGGACTGGACGGTGTCGATCGTCTCGGTGACTGCGGGCATGCGCGGTCCTATTCGGCAAGCATGGGGGCGAGCGACGCGGTCGCCCGGACGGCAGGGCAATGCGCCGGTCCCGCCAGGTCGGCGACGGTGATCCCGGAGAGCGCCTTGCGGATGGCATCGTTAACCGGGTCCCAGCGGCCGCGGACGGCACAGATGCCCTCCGCCTCGCAGGATCCGACGCCGCCGTCGACGCAGGCGGTGAGCGCGATCGGCCCATCCACCGCGACGATGACCTGGGAGAGCGGCACCGAGGGCAGCGGCCGGGTCAGCCGGTAGCCGCCGCGGGCGCCACGGACGCCCTCGACCAGCCCGGCGGAACCCAGCATCTTGAGCACCTTGGCAACGGTCGGCTCGGCGATGCCGGTCGCGCTGGCCAAGCCGGGCGCGGTCTGCACGTGGCCGGCCGGCCCGGCGCCATCAAGCGCCAGCCTGGCCATGACGACCACGGCATAATCGGTGAGCTTCGACAGCCTCAACACGGCACGGTCTCCTACGCCCAAGCCAAATAGGACCAATCAAGTCCCCTTTGAACCCCCCTCCCCCTTGGGAAGCCATGCAATTTGCGCAGGCCGGGCTTCCTGGGCCGGCGGGCGCCGGCTAGCCTCCCGCTGCAACGGGGGAGCAGGCGAATGCCGGTGGTCACGACGGATGACGGGGTCGAGCTCTACTACGAGGAGGCCGGGACCGGCACGCCGCTGGTCTTCGTGCATGAATATGCCGGCGACCTCAGGGCCTGGGAGCCGCAGATGCGCGCCTTTGCCCGGCGCTACCGCTGCATCGCCTTCAATGCCCGGGGCTACCCGCCCTCCGCCGTGCCGCATGACCCCGCCGCTTATTCGCAGGACCGTGCGACGGACGACATCGCCGCCGTCATCAAGGGGCTGGATCTGGCGCCGGCGCATGTGGTGGGCCTGTCCATGGGCGCCTTCGCCACCCTGCATCTCGGCCTGCGTCACCCGCACCTCGCGCGCAGCCTGACCGCGGCCGGCGTCGGCTATGGCGCCGAGCCCGGCAAGCGCGACCAGTTCCGCGCCGAGATCGACGCGACCGCCGACCGCATCGCCGAGGAAGGCATGTGGAAGATGGCCAGGACCTATGGCCGCGGCCCGACCCGGCTGGTTTTCGAGGAGAAGGACCCTCGCGGCTATGCCGAGTTCATGTCGCAGCTCTCCGAGCACGACACCGACGGCGCGGTGCTGACCATGCGCGGGGTGCAGCGCGAGCGGCCGAGCCTCTTCGAGCTGGAGGACCGGTTCCGCGCGATGAAGCTGCCGACCCTGGTGATCGCCGGCGACGAGGACGACCCGACCCTGGAGCCGAGCCTCTACCTGAAGCGGGTCATCTCGACCTCGGCCCTGCTGATCATGCCGCGCTGCGGTCACACCATGAATATCGAGGACCCGGACGCCTTCAACCGCGCCGTGCTGGACTTCATCACCTGGGTCGATGCCGGCCGCTGGTGGGAGCGGAACCCGGAGACGCTGTCCGGCGCCATCATCGCGGGCAAGGCGAAGGGCTGAAATCCCTTCCCCCCTGGCCGCCGGCTTCCGCTAGGCTCCCTGGGCGCCGCGCAAAGACGCGGCCCCGCGAGGGAGACCACCGTCCATGAATGCCGTTACCGACCGGCGCGCGCTCCAGCTTCCGCTCGACCGTTTCGATGTCAGCGACCCCGGCCTCTACCAGGCGCAGAGCTACCACGCCTATTTCGACCGGCTGCGGCGGGAGGACCCGCTGCACTGGTGCGCCGACAGCCGCTTCGGCCCCTACTGGTCGATCACCCGCTACAAGGACATCATGGCGACGGAGGTGAACCACCAGGTCTTCTCCTCCGAGCTCGGCGGCATCCAGGTGATCGATCAGCCGAAGGACATGACGCGGCCCAGCTTCATCCGCATGGACCCGCCGAAGCACGACGAGCAGCGCAAGGTGGTGCAGCCCATCGTCGCGCCGGGCAACCTGGCGAACATGGAGCCGCTGATCCGCGAGCGGACCCAGCGGGTGCTGGACGGGTTGCCGCGCAACCAGGAATTCGATTGGGTCGAGCATGTCTCGATCGAGCTGACCACGCTGATGCTGGCGACGCTCTTCGACTTCCCGGTCGACGACCGCCGCAAGCTGACCTACTGGTCCGACGTCGCCATCGCCGACATCACCGACCCCGAGGCGCCGGTGCATTCGGAGGAGGAGCGCTTCGCCGAGCTGAAGGTGATGGCCGAGACCATGGCCGGCCTGTTCAACACGCGGAAGGAGCGCCCGCCCGGCTTCGACCTGCTGTCGATGCTGGCGCATGGCGCGGCCACGCGGGACATGCCCTTCCGCGAGTTCATGGGCAACCTCGGCCTGCTGATCGTCGGCGGCAATGACACCACGCGCAATTCCATGTCGGGCGGGCTGCTGGCGCTGTCGGAGAACCCGGCCGAGTGGGACAAGTTGCGCGCCGATCCCGGGCTGATCCCCAACATGGTCTCCGAGATGATCCGCTGGGTGACGCCGGTGATCCACATGCGCCGCACCGCCAGCCGCGACTTCGAGTTGCACGGCAAGACCATCCGCGCCGGCGACAAGGTCGTCATGTGGTATGTCTCCGGCAACCGCGACCCGGAGGCGATCGAGGAGCCCGACCGCTTCATCATCGACCGGCCGAAGGCGCGGCAGCACCTCTCCTTCGGCTTCGGCGTGCACCGCTGCGTCGGCAACCGCCTGGCCGAGCTGCAGCTCCGGATCCTGTGGGAGGAGGTGCTCGCCCGCTTCCCGCGGATCGAGGTGCTGGGCGAGGCGAAGCGGACCTATTCGAACTTCATCCACGGCATTCGCAGCCTGCCGGTGCGTATCCCCGGCTGAAGCCGGGGGGGAAAGGTATCCTCCCCGGCTCCCTCGACCATGTCGGTGGGCATGGCATCCGCCGCGCTGCAGAGGCCGAGCCTGCGAAAGGAACAGGGGGCGGCTCGGAGGAGGCACGCTTCCCCCCCGGCCTTGATGCCTGCCCTCGGTCAAGGTTGAAGCCGTCCCGCGGCGGCTATCGCCGCGCGCGCCGCGTCGGTGCAGGCGGCGGCGTCGGCGGTTCCACCTGCGCCAGCAGGGCTTCGCCGAAGCCCTCCACCACCTTGGCCGACAGCGCCTCGGCCGAGGCCGGCAGCGTCATCCGCAGCTTGAGGAAATGCCCGGCGACAACGCCGAGGCAGACGTAGCTGTCCGCCCGGTTGCCGCCCTCGAAGGCCAGCAGGAGGGGCTCGCAGCGCAGGCCGGGTCGGCCGCCGGCGCCCGGGATATCCATCAGCGTGCCGCGGCCCGCCACCTGGAAGCGCCGCAGCGGCCCGACCGCCTCGACCTCGCCCACCGCGGCGCGGATCTCGCCCGCCACCTGGTCGGAGGCGACGCCCTCTGGCAGCCCCGCCATCCCGCGGTCATAGAGATAGACCGTCGCAATCCCGGACCCACCCGCCACCGGCCGGTACTCGACCGCGGCGCCGAGGCCGGCGCCGTCCGGCCGCCCGGCGAAGTCGCTCACCGCGCCGCGCCGCCAGCCCGCGAGCTCGGCCGGCAGCGCGGCCGCGAGTTCCGCCATGGGCGCCGGCCCCTTCGGCGCCTGCGCCGCCGCGGGCCCCGCCAGCGTCAGCATCGCCAGCACCATACGCCGCATCCACGCCTCCATTCCTCGGCCCGTCCCGGCGCACAACGCGCGGTGCTGCCGAATCCCTATCCACCGGCTGGCGCTGCCGGCACTCTGCCCGCATGCGCCTCCTGTTCCTGCTCGCCTCGCTCGCCCTCGCCGTCCCGGCCCATGCGGCGGAGCTCAAGCTCGCCACCTGGAACCTTGCCTGGCTGACGCTCCGTGCCTTCGGCGACCCGGACCTGCCGCGTGGCCTGCCGGTGCGCAGCCCCGGCGACCTCGACCTGCTGGCGCGCTATGCCAGGCGGCTCGACGCCGACGTCGTCGCCTTGCAGGAGGTGGATGGGCCGGAGGCCGCCGCCAAGGTCTTCGATCCCGGCACCTACGCCTTCTTCTTCCCCGCCGAGCAGGACATCCAGCGGGCCGGTTTCGCGGTGCGGCGGAGCCTGGCGGCGACGCAGAACCCGGACCTGGAAGCGCTGGACCTGCATCCCCGCGCCCGCTTCTCGCTGCGCCGCGGCACCGACATCACGCTGCAGGCCGGCGGACAACGGCTGCGGCTGCTCTCGGTCCACCTCGATGCCGGCTGCCGCGACGCGGCCCTGGCGACGCCCGGCCGGGACTGCGAGCAGCTCTCGCGCCAGGCCGGCATCCTCGCGGGATGGGTGGCGGAGCGGCAGCGGGAAGGCATTGCCTTCGCCATCCTCGGCGACTTCAACCGCGCGCTGTCCGGGGGCGAGGATGAGTTCCTCCGCATCCTTGCCCCGGCCGGGCCGCTGCGGCGGGCGACCGAGGGGTTCTCCGACCCCTGCTGGGCAGGGGCGCGCCGCCCGCGCCGCTTCATCGACCACATCCTGCTGGGCGGCGCCGCGCCCGATTGGCTGGTCCCCGACAGCCTGCGCGTCATGGTCTATGCCGAGCGCGACCCGGCCTGGCGCGAGCGGCTGTCCGACCATTGCCCGCTCAGCCTGCGGCTGCGGCTGCCCTGAATGTCCGAGCTGCGGACCTTCGCCAGGATCAGCCTGCCCTTCGCCTCGGTCGGCTTCATCAACCAGGCCTCGCGCATCGTCGTGGCGACGCTCGGGCCTGCCATGGCGCTGGACTTCGGCCTTTCGGCGAGCGGGCTCGGCGCGCTGGCGGCGGTCTTCTTCGCCGCCTATGCACTGGCGCAGCTGCCGGTCGGGCTGGCGATCGACCTGCACGGGCCCCGGGTGGTGCAGGTCGTGCTGTCGCTGGTCGCGGCGCTCGGCTTCGCCCTCTGCGCGCTGGCGCCCGATCCGTACTGGCTCGGCCTCGGCCGCTTCGTCACCGGCATCGGCATCGCCGGCGCACTGATCGGGCTGATGAAGGCGACCATCCAATGGTATCCGCCGCATCGGCTGGCGGCCGTCACCGGCGCCGGGGTCTTCTGCGGCGCGGCGGGCGGGCTGGCGGCGACCCTGCCGGTACAGGCCGTGCTGCCGCTGGTCGGCTGGCGCGGCGTCTTCCTCGGCCTGGCGGCGCTCGCCGTGCTGGCGGCACTCTGGCTGCGGCTCGGCGTGCCGGCGGCGGCCCCGGGCGCCAGGGCGCGGGTGCGGCGGCCGCTCGGGGTGGAGATCGCCGAGTTCGCCCGCATCGCCCGCCACCCCGTCTTCATCCGCACCATGCCGGCGGTGGCGCTGCTCTCGGCCCAGGTCTTCACCTACCAGGGGCTCTGGGCCGGACCCTGGCTGCGCGACGTCGGCGGCCTGGGGGACGACGCGCGGGCCGGGGTGCTGTTCTGCTACGCGCTCGGCATCATGGCGGGGCAGCTCTTCGGCGGGCAGCTCGCCTCGGCGATGCAGGCGCGCGGGAAGGATGCGATGCGGCTCTGCTACGGCGGCATCGCCGCGATGCTGGCGATCCAGGGGCTGCTGATCGCCCAGCCCCAGGGCGTGCTGCCGCTCTCCCTGCTGTGGTTCGGCTTCGCCTGCGTCGGCTCGGCCGGGCCGATCTCCTATTCCGTCCTGGCCCAGCGATTCCCGCCGGAGCTGACCGGCCGGGTCGCCACCCTGCTGAATTTCAGCATGCTCTGCATCGTCTTCCTGCTGCAGACGACGATCGGCCTCATTCTCGACCAATGGCCGCGCAGCGCATCAGGCGGCTGGGATCCGGCCGGCTATTCCTGGGCGCTTTGCTTGACAGTGTCGTTGCAGGGCCTGACCGTCCTCTGGTTGCTGGCCGGGGCGCGGGGGCGCGTGCGGCCGGCGGTCTGACGCCAGGGGCCGACCGATGATCAAGAGCAAGCAGGTCCGCAAGATCCTCGAGCGCTACCGCGTCACCGACGGCAAGGGCTTCCGTCTGGCCGACCGGGATCCGGCCGACACCGCCGGGCTCGACCTCGACAAGGATGCCGCCAGGTCGCTGCTCCAGGACGGAATCGCGCTGCTGAAGCAGGCGCAGGACATGCTCTATGCGCAGGACCGCTGGGCGGTGCTCTGCCTCTTCCAGGCGATGGACGCGGCGGGCAAGGACGGCGCGATCAAGCATGTCTTCTCCGGCGTCAACCCGCAGGGCGTGAAGGTCGACAGCTTCAAGGCCCCGAGCGCGAACGAGCGCGACCACGACTTCCTCTGGCGGCACATCCTGGCGATGCCGCGGCGCGGCGAGATCGGCATCCACAACCGCTCCTGGTACGAGGAGGTGCTGGTCGCCCGCGTCCACCCCGAGATCCTGGCCGGGCAGAACCTGCCGCCGAAGCTGCGCGGCAACAAGAAGATCTGGGACGAACGGCTGCAGGACATCGCCAATTTCGAGGGCTACCTGGCTCGCCAGGGCGTGGTGGTGCTGAAATTTTTCCTCAACGTGAGCAAGGAGGAGCAGCGCCGCCGTTTCCTCTCGCGGATCGAGGAGCCGGAGAAGAACTGGAAGTTCAGCGCCACCGACGTCGCCGAGCGGCGCCACTGGGACGAGTACCAGGCGGCCTATGAGAAGGCGATCCGCGCCACCGCCTCGCCCGAGGCGCCCTGGATCGTGGTGCCGGCGGATAACAAATGGTTCACCCGCCTGGTCGTAGCCGGCACCCTGGCGACCGCACTCGGCGAGCTCGACCTGCAATACCCGAAGGTCGGGCCCGAAGCGTTGGCCCGGCTGCAGGCGGCGCGGAAGGAGCTGGAATGACCGGCCGCCCCGCCGGTCGCACGCGGCGCTTGACGTCGGCCGCGCCGGTTGCGATCCAGGGCGGGTGAGGGATCTCGTCAGCGTCGGACGCAGCGACGACGACACGCTTTGGGCTGTCTATGCGACCGTGGGCCGCACGAGCCGCGTCGCGGAGGTCTTCCGCAGCCGGCCGGCTGCCCTGGCCGACCGCGACTGGCGCGCCCAGCAGGTCCGGGCCTATGCGGATTTCCTCCGCCGCTCGGAACAGCCGCTGCCGCATTACAGCGTGGCGCCGATCAAGCGCCACGACCTGCCGCGCAAATGGACGCCGCTGCCGGCGCTGGGCTTCCTGCGCGGCCAGTTCATCTGAACCGGGCCGCCCAGGTATCGGCCGCCGGGGTCCCTACCCTGCCACGCGGCCTGGACCGCCCGCCGCCAGGGCCGGCGCCGCGGCCAGCCCCGGCCGCCGCCGCCAGAGGCCGAAGCCGAGCAGCCCCGCCGCGCTGATCCCGGTGATCGCCCAGCCGGCCCATTCCCAAGGCGTCACCGCAATATGGACCCGCAGGTCATGCACCGGCCGGTCCACCGCGACTTCCAGGAAGCCGTCCTTGCCGGGCCGCACCGCCACCGGCTCGCCCTTGCCGTCCTCCGCCGCCCAGGCAGGGAACCAGAACTGCGGCAGCAGCAGCGGCCCGTTCGCTTCCGGCACCAGGTAGCCGGCCGTCAGGCGCTGCGTGCCGGGCGGCAGGGCTGGCCGCGGGTGCGGGTCGGGCGCCGGCGCCGTCTCCGTCCCGTTCCATTTCATCCGCCAGCCATTCGCCAGCGCCCAGGCGGGCAGGTGCTCGGAGGAGACGCCGCGCGGCGAGTCGACAGCGCGGGCCAGCCGCTCCTCGGGGGGCAGGAAGCGCGGCCAGTCCGGATGGCCGAAGGCGACCCGGGCCCAAAGGTAGGCCGGGGCGAAGACGGCGCAGGCAAGGCCAAGGCCGAGCACCAGCCGCCGCGCCGCCTGACGGCCGCCGGCCAAGGCCAGGGCCGCCATGGCGGCGAGCGGCAGGGTCAGCACGGTGGTGGCCCGCCAGGGGAATTCGATCGAGCGGAGCTGCGGCAGCACCACCCAGAGCGGCAGGGTCACCACCGTCATCAGCGCCGCCGAGACCGCCAGCAGCAGCAGCGCGGCCCGTGCCAGGGGACCGCGCGTCGCCACCCCGCCGAGGCGGCGGAAGGCCAGCGTGGCGAGCCCGGCCAGCGCCGCCGCCGACCAGATGATGACGAGGAACTGGATCCAGCCGGAGTCGCCGCGCGGCAGGCCATAGAGGAAGAGGCTGCCCTCCCAGGTGCCGTCCTCCAGCCCCTCGAAGTTCGCGTCGCGCAGCAGGCCCATGGCGGGCAGGACGAAGCAGGCCGCGAGCCCGGCGCCTGCGATGCCGCCGCAGAGCACCCGCATTGCCGCGCGCGGCCCGGCATAGGCCCAGGCGTAGAGCGGCGCGAGATGCGCGACCAGGGCGCAGGTCGGCAGATGGGTCATCGCCAGCGCGGCGAAGGCCAGCGCCAAGGCAGGCATGCCGCGGCCGTCGCGGCCTTCCGCCACGCGCTCGAGCGCCAAAAGCAGGAAGGGCAGGATCGCCGCGCCGGCGACCTCGGCATAGGCGAAGCGGATCCAGGGGTTGACCACCGCCGGATAGGGCAGCAGCGCCGCCAGCGCCGCCGCCGCCAGCGCCGCGCCCGGCGCCACGTGCCGCCGCAGCCAGAGAAAGCAGCCGAGCAGGAAGACCAGCCGCCAGAGCATAACCGCCAGCGCCAGCGTCCCGGGGATGTCGAGGCCGGTGACCCGGCGCAGCAGCGCCCCCGCCCAATAGCCGACCGGCGGATAGGTGTAGAAGGTGATGCCGCCGAGGCCGAAATTGGTCTCCATCACCCAGCGCGGCCAGAGCCGACCGGCCGACCAGCCGGCATCCATGAAGCTGAGTGCGGTCAGCGCGTAATCCGAGTCATGGCCGAAGTTGCGCCCATGCACCGGCACGCCCAGCAGCGGCGACATCGCCGACGTGGCGACAAGCAGCAGCGCCAGCAGCAGGGCGACGCGCCAGGTCGTGCCCTGGTCAGCGGACGGGGTCATGCCCGGGGTCATGCCAAGTCGCCCCGCCCGGACCGGCCGCGGACGACCAGCGCCGCCAGCCAGAACAGCAGCATCATGTCGATCGCATGCGGCGCCACGGTGTAGCGCATGTGCCCCGCCTCGGCCGCCGCGGTTGCCAGCAGCGTGCCATGCACCACCATCGCCCCACCCCACATCAGCACCAGCATCGGCGAGCCCCGCCGCCTGAGCACGGGCAGCGCCGCCAGCGGGATCAGCAGCAGCGCCGCCAGCGTGCCGAGGACGGAGACGATGAAAAGCGGCACCAGGCCGAAGAGCGGGAAGTCGTAGCGGTCGATCCCCCAGCAGGTCTCGGTCGCAGCGCAGGCGGCGAAGCGATGCGGCTCGGCCGGCGTGCTGGTGAAGGCGGCCGGCCAGTAATGCGGGTGGATGATCAGGGAGATCCAGTCGTTCGCCACCATCTGCAGGTATTCGCCGCGATGCGCGGCGATCAGCGGGGCGGAGATCGCCTTGGCCAGGCGGTCGCGCTCCCGCCCGTCGGCTGCGGCCCAGGCCGGCCACTCGGTCTCGGCGGCCGGCCAGAAGACGGCGTAGCGTACATCGCTGCTCGCCTGGATCTGCGCCCGCAGCCGGGCGGCCAGGTCGGGCTGCTCGGCGGTGAGCTGGCGGGAGACATCGGCCGCCTCGGCGACCTGCGTCGCCAGCGGCTCCGGCAACAGCGGCAGCTCGCCCGGCCGGGCCAGCACCAGCGACTTGCCGAGCACCGAGATGCCGGCCCAGGAGCCGATCTCGAAGGGTCCGCCGCGGCTCCAGGTCCAGGTCATGCCGATCAGCACGCAGACCACCGCGATCCCGGCCGAGGCGGCGGCGCGCAGGGCGCCGAGCCGCAGCGTCACGCGGCGGTCGCAGAGCGCCGCCAGCAACGGCAGTGGCAGGAAGGCCATGCCGGTGCTGCGGGTCAGCGTGGCGAGAGTGAAGCAGGCGGCGGCGAGCAGCAGCGCGTCCAGCCCGCCGCGGCGGACGAAGCGGCACTGCATGGCGAGGCCGGCGAGCACCAGCGCCATGAAGGGCGCCTCGGTCATCATCCAGCTCGGCGCGTCGTGGATGCCGGGATGCATCAGCAGCACCGGCACGCCGAGCAGCGGCACCAGCGGGCTCCGCAGCATGCGGCCCAGCTCCACCGCAAAGACGAAGACGCCGATGCCGACAAGGGCCAGCTGCGCCAGCGGCAGGTAGTCGACGCTACCGGCGACCGCCTGCCAAGCATTGACCAGCCAGCCGTAGAAAGGCGGCCGGTAGTTGAACAGGTACTGGTAGGCATAGCTGTCGCCGGTGGTCAGCGGCACGACCGGCAGCTTGCGCGCCATGCGCCCGACCAGCAGGCCGGTCAGCAGGAGTGCCACGCCCTGGATCCAGAGATCGATGCCGCCCCAGGCGAAGCGCCCCGGGAAGGCGAAGCCGATCGGCCGTCTAGCCGACAGAGGTGCCATGTTGATCCGTTGACTCATGCCCGGCCCGTACCCATGCCCTCGCGCTTCGTGCCGGGCGCGTTTTGCCCGGCATCCCGCCTCGGTTCAGGGTACGAATGTGACGCAGCGGCGGACGTCCCGCGCCTCACGGTGCGGTTTCCGGCCGCACTCTGACCGCGTTGTGACAGTTGATACCCAATACCACCCAATCGCGTGCCTCGCTGGATTGCGTTTTCGCCGGCATGGGATGCAGCGACTAGGTTTCCGCGGCATCCGGGTTGGAATTTCCGTGGACGACCTTCCTCACTGGCGCGGCCCCATGCCGGCCGCAACGCTTTCGCCGACCACGCGCGGTGCCGCGCCGTCGCTCTCTGTCGTCGTGCCCGCTTACAACGAAGCCGAGGTGATCGAGGAGTTCCAACGCCGGCTCGGCGCCGTCATGGACGGCATCGGGCTGAGCTGGGAAGTCGTCTATGTCGACGACGGCTCCTCGGATGGCACGCCGGCGCTGCTCGCGGCCCTGCAGGCGACGCGGCCGGAAGTCGCGGTGGTCGCCCTCAGCCGCAATTTCGGCAAGGAGGCGGCGCTGACCGCGGGGCTCGACCACGCCAGCGCGCGCGAGGCGATCATCGTCATCGATGCCGACCTGCAGGACCCGCCGGAAGTGATCCCCGAGCTGGTGGCCGCGTGGCGCGAAGGCTTCGACGTGGCCTATGCCCAACGCCGCTCGCGGGCCGGCGAGACCTGGACGAAGAAGGCCACCGCGAGCGCCTTCTACCGGCTGATGGGTCGCATCGGCGGGCCGGTGCGGCTTCCGGCGGATACCGGCGACTTCCGGCTGATGAGCCGCCGCGCGGTGGATGCGCTGCTGCAGCTGCGAGAACGCCACCGCTTCATGAAGGGGCTCTTCGCCTGGGTCGGCTTCCCGTCCCGTGCCGTGCCCTACGACCGCGCGCCGCGCGCTGCGGGCACGACCAAGTGGAATTACGGCCGGCTCTGGACGCTGTCGCTCGAGGGCATCACCAGCTTCACCACGGTGCCTCTGCGGGTCGCCACTTGGCTCGGCCTCGGCACTGCCGCCGCCGCGCTGTTCTATGGCGGCTGGGTGGTGGTGAAGGCGCTGCTCTTCGGCGACCCGGTGCCGGGCTACCCGAGCCTGATGACGGTGGTGCTGCTGCTCGGCGGGGTTCAGCTCATCACCCTCGGCGTCATCGGGGAATACCTCGGCCGCATCTTCAACGAGACCAAGGGCCGGCCGCTCTATGTCGTCGGCCGCCACGTGCCGAGCGGCCGGCGCGGCTCGCTACCAGCGGAGTAGCACCAGCGCCGGGTGGCTGCGGTCCACCTCGGCCGGCGGGCGGGACGTCGCGAGCGCCGCGTCCTTCTGCGCCGCCCAGTCGGTTGCCCGCAGCAGCACCCAGACCGGGCGGCCGCTGCGCGCCTCCTGCGCCAGCGCCTCGGTGCTCATGCCGACCGGCGGGATGATGTGGTCGGGGGTATAGAGATCGGCCGGATGCGGCTGCGGATACCAGCGGAACAGCTGCCGCACGCTGTCGTTGAAGGCACCATCGGCGTAATGCAGCGGCGCGAGCAACGAGGTATCGGGGCCGATCGCCACGACATCATCGGGCCCGAGACGCGGGAGCAGCTCGGCCATCAGCCCGCGCCAATCCTCCTTCTCCGCAAGGGTCCGGACATAAACGCCGTTCATCCCGACCAGGATGCAGGCCGCATAGGCCAGGGCGAAGCCGGCGCGAATCCAGCGCGGCGCAGGGGAGACGAGCGCCATCGCCGCCAGCAGCGCGAGCGGCACGCCCATCCAGATGATGATGCGCGGGATCAGGAAGGGCGAGACATAGCTGACGCCGATGGTGGCCACCAGGAACGTTCCGGGCACACCGACCAGCAGCAGGGCCAGCCGGCGATGCGGCCGCAACACCGGGACCAGCGCCGCCGCCATCAGCAGCAGCGCCGCCAGTGCCAGGATGGAGGTCAGGCGGAACAGCCTGAGCGGGGTGACCGGATCCACCACCAGGTGATCCGCCAGGCTGAGCAGGCCGATCAGGTCGGGCGGCTTGATCCAGCTGAGGTCATGCCTGCCAGCCTGGGCGAGGATCGGAATCGCCAACGGCAGCGCCAGCAGCCCGATGGCCAGATGCGCAAGGATGAAGGCGCGCAGCGCCGCCCGCTTGCGGGGGGTCCGCAGCAGGACCAGCCCGCCACAGACCGCCAGCGCCGCAGCGGTGAAGACCGAGGTCGCATGGGCATAGAGCAGCACGACCATGCCCGCCGCGTAGAGCGCCAGCGCGCCGCGATCCGCCTGCGCTCCGCGACGGCCGGCGCTGCCGAGGAAGCGCAGCAGCCCGAGCAGCGCCAGACCGAAGGCCAGCGGCAGCAGGGCATAGACGCGTGCCTCCTGCGCGAAATAGATCTGCATCGGCGCCATGGCAAAGAGCATGGCGGCGGCCAGCCCGACCACCGGCCCGGCGATCTCGAGGCCAAGCAGGAAGACCACGGGAATGGTGGCCGTGCCGGCGACGGCCGAGAAGAGCCGCAGCGCCGTATCGCTATTGCCGAAGAGGCCGGCCCAGAGCTTGAGCAGGGTGTAGTAAAGCGGCGGGGTCGTCTCGATCACCAAGCCGTCAGTCCAGAGATAGCCGAGCGGCTTGTGGATCCACCAGGCGGAGAAGGCCTCGTCGCTCCAGAGCGACGCCGCGCCGATATGATGCAGCCGCAGCGCCAGGCCGAGGAGCGTGATGGTGGCGGCAGCGCTGAGCACGGCAAGCGCCTGGCCAGTGAGCCAGGCCGGCCTGCTCGCGACGAAAGCAACGGCGCCGCCGCGTGGTTGATCGTGCATTGCAATGTCCCGGGTTGGCGGCGCAGGGCCACGATCATTGAAGCGCGCGAAAGCGCGACCGGCAGCACCGCGCCTAGATCACATGATTGAGAAAATACTTGCGAAACAAGAAAGCGACACGGTTTGGACTTTCTGTCCTAAATTGCGCGTCTGTGGAGCGTGTTATCCGTCATGCTTCCTGTAATGCGCGAGGCCACCGGAAGCCGAGCGCCGGGGCAACGACGGCCGCATAGGCAATGGCGCCGGCCAGGGCCGTGCCGATCAAGGCCGGCACGGCCGCCTGAGCGGCCAGCTCACGTGCCGCCCAGGCGGAGACCACGCCCATCACCAGCGTGCCGAGCAGCGGCGCCAGCAACCGCTGCGCCAGCCAGGCCGGCGAGCGGTGCAGCGCCCGCAGCGTGACGAGGAGCTGCAGGGGCGGCACCGCCAGGCTGCCGAGCACCCAGCAGATCGCCGCGGCCGCGGCATCCTGAGGCCGCAGCACCAGCAGCCCGACCAGCGGCAGGGTAAAGGCGACCAGCTGCATCAGCAGGTTCATTCGGGTCCGCCCGAGCGCGAGCCACAGCGCCGGGGCCGGCCCGACCAGGAAGCCGGGGATGGCGGCCAGCGCCACCAGCCGGGCCGGCTCCGCCGCGCCGATCCAGGGGCCGCCCATCAGGATCTCGATCAGCCGCGGCGCGGTGATGGCGAGGCCGGCAGCGATCGGCAGGCCGATCAGCGCCTGCAGCTGGGCGAGGTCGCCATAGGCCTCGGCCAGCGCCGCCCGGTCGTTCTGCAAGGCCGCCAGCCGCGGCATGGCGAGGCGCGAGGCGGCGCCGGTGACCACCGCCATGGCGACGTCGAGCAGGCGGAAGGCGATGTGCGTGACGGCCACCACCGTCTCGGCCACCAGCATCCCGAGCCCGACGATGAAGATGCGGTAGCGCCCGTTGAAGACCAGCAGGGCGAGGATCTGCGGCCCGGCCACCGGCCAGAGCTCGGCGAGCGCGGCGCGCTGGAACAGCCGCTGCGGCCGCCAGCCGGAGCGCAATGCCAGCAGCAGGAAGACCGACAGCGTCGCCGCGGCCTGCTGCGCCGCCATGGACCAGGCCCCTGCCCCGCCCAGCGCTGCCAGGACTCCGGTGCCGACCGCCAGCGGCTGGCAGAGCAGCACGCGGGAGGCGAGCAGCCGGTAGCGCCGTTCCTTCAGCACGAGGGCCGACAGCATGCCGGCCGCCGCCGAGAAGGGCAGCAGCAGCGCCATGGCGCGGATCATGCCCGTCACCGGCGCGCCGGTGGCCCGGGCGATCAGCGGCGCGCCAAGCCAGAGCACCAGCATTCCGACCGCCGCCGCGCCCATCGTCGCCCAGAGCGCGGACGACCGGTGCCGTTCCTCAAGACCACGGCGTTGCAGCAGGCTGTCGCCGAACAGCGCGGCGATGGGGAAATCGACGGTCAGGAAGACGCTGGCGGCGATTGCCCCGGTGCCCGCCGCCTGCGGCCCGATGATGCGGGCAACGAACAGCAGTCCGACCAGCGCGGTGACGGCGGAACCGAGCGTCTCCGCCGCGACCCAGGCGGGCGAGGCAGGACCGGGGAGGACACGGCGCATCCGCTCAGTGTGCCATCCGTGTCCGGTCTGCCATGCCCCAGTCGAGGATGGCGCCCGGCGGCAGGTCCGGCGCCATCGCCCGCAGCGCGGCGCGGATCGGCTCGGCTTCCTCCGGCTTCGTGGCATAGAAGGTCACGACCGGGCCGCGTACCGTCACCAGCCGGCCGCGCAGCTTGAGCTGGGCGACCGGCTGCCAGCCGGCGGGCGGCACCGGCGGGGCGACGTCGTAGAGCATGGCGAGGCCGACATCGTGCTTCGCCGCCAGTCGTTCCATCCAGCCCGGGCCGCTGCCGCCCCTGCGGGCTTCCTCGTTGGCCAGGCCCGAGAGGTCGAGCATGTAGTAGGGCACCTGGTAGTTCACGTAGCCCAGATGGTTGGCGGCGAAGGGCCGGCGCCAGTGGTCGTTGACGAAACGGTGCATCTGGTACTGCTGGTCGTGCACGTTGCCCGCTGCCGCCACCGCATCCACGGTGCGGAAGACATAGCCGGAGAACAGGAACAGCATGGCCAGGCAGAAACCGGCGCAGCGCCGCGCATCGAGCCGCCGCAGCGCCGCGTTGATCTCCGGCTGCCAAGCCACCAGCACGGCGCAGAAGCCGAGCGCCAGGACGTAGATCTCGTACCGCGAGAAGGAACTGAGGCTGCCGCCGGTGAGCTGCGCCAGGGCGACGACGATGAAGAAGCCGACGGCGGCCGGCTTGGCCCAGGCGCGCTCGCCGAAGCGGGACGGCACCGCGCCGCGCGCCAGGCCCCAAAGGCCGAGCACGATCAGCAGCGCGATATGCGTGCCGCCATAGGCCATGAGGTTGCCGCGATAGGCGCCGTAGACCGCCTTGACGAAGCCGAGCGCGCCGCTGTCGGACATGCCGATGCCGGTGCTGGCGACCTCCGAGCGATGCAGCACCGAGCTCGGCAGCCAGGGCAGGCCGAGGCTGTGCAGGAAAAGCATGAAGCCGCCGACCAGCACCACGCCGACCGCGCCGATGATGGCCGCGTGGCGCCACTTGCCGAAGGCGACCAGCACCAGCATGTCGGCCGCCAGCGCCGCCGCCGCCTCGAAGCGCAGCAGCGGCAGCAGGGTGATCGCCGCCAGCCACCACCAGTCCGCCTGCTTGGTGCGGACGAAGCGCAGCAGGCCAAGCAGCGAGATGACCGTCAGCGTCACGTGCAGCGAGTGCTCGAGCCCGGCGAAGGCAAGGCCTACCAGGTTGAAGGCGAGCGTCAGCGTGGCGGTGATCGCCACCAACTGCGGGGTCGTGAGGCGATCGACCTCGAGCCCGATCTCCTCGGCGACCGCGTACATCAGCACGGCGGCGGCGAGCGTCGCCACGAGGCAGACCAGCAGGGCGGAGAACTGCCCGAGCGGCAGGACGGAGAGCAGCGCCAGCAGGAAGGGATAGATGATCGATGAGGAGGGAGAGGAAGGCTCGCCCGGGTTGATCCCGTAGGTGCCCTGCGTGATCTGGTCGGCCATCGCCATCTGGGTATAGGGCGCATCCAGCGTGTAGCTGAAATGCCCGCCGTTCCGCAGCAGGATGCCGGCCAGCAGCACGAGCGCCAGCGCCAGCACGCTCAGCGCGACGACCATCTTCGGTCTTGCCGCGGCGGCTGCGTAGGCGTCCACGGAATCCGCGCCTGGGCGCGAGAGCGAATCCATCCAGTCCTCCAGCGGGTCGATCAGATATCGAGCTTGTTGAAGATGCGCGTCGGCAGGCTGCGGATGATCGTCATCACCGGCCACCAGATGCGCGGCAGGTAGGCTCCGCCCCCGCCCTTTTGGGCAAGCTTCCAGGCGCCCGCCGCAAAGCCCCGCGGCGTCGTCATGAAGGGCAGCTTCGGCAATGGCCAGGTCATCGCAGTATCGACCGGGCCGGCCTTCAGGCAGAGCACCCGGACCCCGGAACGCGACAGCCGCGCGGCATAGCCCTGCAGGTAGGTCAGCAGCGCCGCCTTGGTGGCGCCGTAGAGATAGTTGCGCGGCCGCCCGCGATCGCCGGCGACCGAGCCTAGGGCGACGACCACGCCCTGCTTCTGCGCCTCCAGCACCGGGGCAAGGGCGGCCAGCACCGTGGTGGCACCGGTGAAGTTCGCCTCGACCATGCCGGCGGCGATGGCCGGGTCGCGGTCGGCCTCCGCCTGGTCGGGCATGACCCCGAAGGCGAGGAAGACATTCAGCGGCCCGCCGGCCCGTGCCGCGCAATCCTCGACAAAGGCGGCGTGGGAAGCGGTGTCGCGCGCGTCGAAGGGCACCGGCGCGGCCGGCACATCGTGGCGGATGGACAGGTCGGCCGCCTGGCGTTCCAGGTCCTCCATGTCCCGCCCGGCCAGCAGGATGCCGGCGCCATGCGCGGCGGCCTCCTGCGCGAAGGCGCGGGCGACGGCGGAGGAGGCGCCGAGCATCAGCCAGGTCGGTTGCATCGTCGCGCTCATGCCGCCAGTCCCAGCCGCTTCGCCATGTCGGAGGAGAAGCGCCCCTCGGGGTCCACCGAGTGGCGGATCTCCTGGAAGCGCTGCGCTTCCGGGTACATCTCCCAGAAGCCCTCGGCCGAGAGCAGGCTGTCCTTCGCCAGGTAGATGCGGCCGCCGGCCTCCCGCGTGATGCGTTCCAGCGATGCGAACAAGCCGCGCAGGCCAGGCCGCGCCGGGATGTCGAGCGCGAGGGAATAGCCCGGCAGGGCGAAGGAGAGCAGCCCGCGCCCCGGCCGCCCCATCACCTTCAGCACCGCGAGGAAGGAGGCGTCGCCGGCGGCCGAGATGGTCTCCAGCAGCCGGCGCAGCGCCATCTCCCCGGGGCCGAAGGGCAGCACGCACTGGAACTGGTGGAAGCCGCGCCTGCCGTACATCCGGTTCCAGTGCAGCACCGCGTCCAGCGGATAGAGGAACTTGCCGTAGTGCTGCAGCTGCTGGCGCCCAGCCTCCGGCACGCGGCGCCAGTAGAGCGCGTTGAAGGCCTTCACCGACATCCGGTTCAGCGCCCAGCTTGGCGCCTCCAGCGGGAATGCCTTCGTCTTTCCCGCCGGCAGGGCGACGCCCGTCTCGCTCGGCTCGGCCGTCTCGAGGATGCCACGCCCGAGCGAGGCGCCGCCGGCCAGCGCGTCGATCCAGCCGACCGACCAAGTGGCATCCGCCGCGGCGGCGAAGCCGGCGAGGAAATCGTCGAGGTTGCGGATGCGCCGGCTCTGGACGGTCAGTGCATTGCTCGGCACCGGCTGCATGCGGAAGCAGACGGCGGTGATGATGCCGGTCAGGCCCATGCCGCCGATCGTCGCGCGGAACAGCGCCGGCTCCTCCTCATCGGAGATGCGGATCTGCCGCCCGTCCGGGAGCAGCAGGTCGAGCCACAGCACATGGTCGCCGAAGCTGCCGGCGCGGTGGTGGTTCTTGCCGTGCACGTCGTTGGCGACGGCGCCGCCCATGGTGACGAAGGCCGTGCCCGGCGAGGTCGGCGCCAGCCAGCCGCGCGGCAGGAAGACCCGCAGCAGGTCGGCGAAGGTGACGCCCGGCTCCGTCACCACCAGCCCGCTGGCCGGGTCGAAGGCCAGGATGCGGTCGAGCCGCCCGGTCAGCACCGCGGCGCCGCCGGTATTGAGCGCCTGATCGCCATAGGCGCGGCCGCCGCCATAGGGCAGCAGCGTGCGGCCTTCCGGCACGTCGAGCGCCGCCATCAGCTCGCGCATCCGCTCGGGCCGCGCCGCCAGGCAGGGCGCCGCGCTGCTACGGCCCCAACCCTGGAGCGAGACCTGCTTCCAGCCGGCCGCGCGATGGGCCTCGGCGGCCTCGGCGGCCGCGCGTTCCTCGGTCATGGTGTCCGACATGCGTTCCTCAGAGCGCCGCGACGATGGCGGCGGCGATGACCGCGCCGATGGCCCAGCTCCAGCGGTCGCGCAGGGCGAAGACCACCGGGTCGTCCTTCAGCAGGCGGCGATGCGACAGCATCCAGATCCGCACCAGCCAGACGGCCAGCGCGGCGGGCGCGACATAAAGCCATGCGCCATGGGTATAGAGGCGGGAGGGCGCGGCCTCGTTCGCCACGTAGAGGATCATGATCTGCAGCGCCGCCATGGCGGAGGCGGCGCCGAAGCCGAGAGTGAGCGGCCAGTCGTCGACCTCGTAGCCGCGCCGGGCAAGGCCGCCGCCATGCGCAACCTTGGCCTCCATCAGCTCGCCATGGCGCTTCGCCAGGGCGCAGGAGAAGAAGAAGAAGCCGGCGAAGGCCATCAGCCACGGCGAATAGGGCACGCCGGCGAGTTCGACGCCGAGCGCCAGGCGCAGGGTGAAAAGACCGCCGATGGTCAGCGTGTCCAGCAGGGCGATGCGCTTGAGGAAGGCCGAATAGGTCAGCGACAGGCAGACATAGCCGACCAGTCCGAGCAGGAAGGCGCCACTGAGCAGCGCGCCGCCGACGAAGCCCATCAGGATCAGCGCGATGGCGCCGGCCAAGGCGTGCAGCGGCGCGATGCGGCCGGCGGCGATGGCGCGGTTGCGCTTGGTCCGGTGCAGCCGGTCCGAGGGCAGGTCGGCGATGTCGTTGAGCAGATAGGTGCCGGAGGCCGTCATGCCCATCAACACGAGGCCGAGCACGCAGCTCAGGATCGCCTGCGGGTCGCCGAGCTTGTGGCCGAGGACGAGCGGCACGAAGAGCAGTGCGTTCTTCGACCATTGATGGATGCGAAGTGCCCCGATCCAATCGCGGATCGGCGAATTCTCCGACGGGAATTCGGCCAGGACCTCCGTTTCCGTCATCCGGCGGGCCGCGGCGGCGACCGCCGGGCTGGTATTGACCAGCACGATCTCCTCGGCCGCGGCGAAGACATCAAGGTCGTGGTGGCTGTCGCCGGCATAGGCGAAGCCGCCGGGGAAGCGGGCGCGCAGCCAGGCGGCCTTCTCCGGCCCCTTCAGGTTGCGGGTGCCGTCGCTGCCGGTGGCGCTGTCGAAGATCTCGAGGTGGCCGGCCACCGCGTCCGCCACCGACTGGTCGGCGGCGGTGACCAGGTGCAGCCGCCGGCCGGCGGCGCGCTGCACCTCCAGCCACTCGACGAAGGGCTTGCGCAGCGGCAGGATCGCCGCATTGGCGGGGGCCGCGCGGCTCACCTGCTGCTTGAAGTGAGCGCGCCCCTGCAACAAGGACCGCAACAGGCCGGGCACGGACGCCGGGTCGCGCACCAGCGCCGCCACGAGGCCTTCATGCAGCGTATCGGTCGCCAGCAAGGTCCCATCGAGGTCGACGGCCAGCGGCAAGAGCGGCGCCGCATTCCCCGCCGCCGACGCGCCATGGCCCTGGTGCATCACCGCGTCCTGCATCACAAATACTGTTCCTGATACCGCGGCCGGAAAATCACATCGCAGGTGCGAAGGCGGTAGTGCCATTGGCGTGAGAGGCCCTGGCATGACGCAAAGATGCGCAGCGTGCCCATAACTCAAAGTTGCTTTATGATGCGCCCGGCTCAGCCATCGGGCGATTGCGGCGTCGCGGCAACGCGCAACGCAACGTGACGGCAACGGGTCGCTCCTGACCGAAGCTTGCCTTTCGCGCGAGTGCGGCGGCTGCTTAATCTCCGGCCGCCATGCAAGGTCATGACAGGAACGGAATGCGCGACACGGCAAGCGAGGCGGCACGGCTGGCACGGGCCGGGCGTCAGACGGGACGGGTGCCGAGCATCACCGTCTGCCTCGTCACCCACAACCGCCCTCACTATGTAAGAAGCTGCCTGGACAGCCTGCGGGTCCAGACCGTCGGGCTGGATCGCTTCGACGTGATCGTCGTCGACAGCTGCGGCACGCCGGAAACCGGCGCCGCACTGCGCGGAATGGTGGCGACCCTGCCCAATGCGCGGTTGCTCCGCGTCGATCGGCCCGGGGCCAGCGCCGCGCGCAACATGGGTGCGGAGGATTCGGACCGGGACTTCCTCGCCTACCTCGATGACGACGCCCTGGCGATGCCCGACTGGCTCGAGCGCATCCAAGAGGTGATCCAGGAACACGATCCCTGGCCGGGCGTGATCGGCGGCAAGGTCCTGCCGGTCTGGGAGAAGCCGCTGCCGGATTGGTGGCCGGAAAGCCTGCGCGGCGTGCTCTCCATCATCGACTGGGAGGGACGCGGCGAGTTCCGCACCAAGGCGATTCCGGCGGGGCTCGAGCCCTACGGCGTCAACATGGTGGTGCAGCGCCTGCCGCTGCTGGAAATGGGCGGCTTCGCCGACCGGCTCGGCCGATTCGCCGGGCTGCTGCTGTCGGATGAGGACGTGCAGGTCGGCTGGAAGCTGCAGGATCGCGGCTATTCCGCCTGGTACGACAGCCGCCTGGTCGTGCGCCACCAGATCCAGGCGACGCGCATGAACCCGGAATGGCTGATGAAGCGGCTGTACTGGCAGGGCGCCTCGACCGTCGCCACCCGCCGCATGCTTGGCCAGCCGGAACAGGTCTGGCGCGAATTCCCGCGCCGCCTGGTGGTCGAGATGCTGACCAGCGTCGCCGGCCTCCTCCCGGCCTCCAGCACGCGGCTGGTACCGCTGCGCTGGCGGCTGGCCTACGCCCAGGGCTTCACTCGCATGGCGCTGGCCAACGAGCAGAAGAAGCGCAGCCTGCCCGGCCGCGCGCTGCGGGCGCTGATCCGCCGGGACGGCACGCCGATCGTCCCGGTGATGGATATCGGCGCCCGGGCCGGCGTCCCCGACCCGGCCCGGCCGGAGGCGCGGCGCTGAGATGCTGACCGCCGTCTTCGCGACCCGCAACCGCGCCGCCGCCCTGCCCCGCGTGCTGGATGCCTTCTGCGGCCTGCAATCGCCGCCGGGCGGCTGGAAGCTCGTCATCGTCGACAACGGCAGCACGGACGATACCGCTGCCGTGATCGATGGCTATGCCGGGCGCCTGCCGGTCACCCTGCTGCACTGCGCCGCGCCGGGCAAGAACCGCGCGCTGAACACCGCCCTGCCGGAATTCGCCGGAGACCTCATCGTCTTTACCGATGACGACGTGCTGCCGGCGCCGGACTGGCTGGTCCGGCTGCGCGCCGCGGCCGAGTCCCACCCGGAGGCGACGCTGTTCGGCGGTACCGTGCTGCCCGACTGGCCGGCGCCGGTGCCCGCATGGCTGTCGGAGGAAGTGGTCGAGTTCAGCGTGCTATACGCCAAGAACGAGCGCTCGAGCGGCGCCTGCCGGCCGATCGACATCTACGGCCCCAACATGGCGGTCCGCGCCGCGGTCTTCGCAGCCGGCACCCGTTTCGCCGAGCATGTCGGGCCGGATGCCAGCAATCCGCTCTACGCCATGGGCTCCGAGACCGAGCTGCTGCGCCGGCTGGAAGCCGAGGGCCATCGGGCCTGGTTCGAGGCGAGCGCGATCGTCGGTCACATCATCCGGCCCGAGCAGATGCAGGAGAGCTGGGTGCTGGAACGCGCCTATCGCTACGGCATCGGCGAGGGTCGCAACCATGCCAGCACGCTGTTTGCCGGGCGGCCGGTCCTGGCGGGCCTGCCGGCACCGCTGCTGGCCCGCGTCATCGCCTATCGCCTGGCCGCGCGGGGGATGGGGCTGCTGCCGCCATCCGCCCGTCGGCTCCGCATCCGCTACCGCGACAGGTGGCTGGCCGGCGTCCTCGCCGGCCGGAAGGCCCCCGCAGTTCCGCCAAAACTGGCGCGTCCGAGCTTTTCCTCCTGATGGAGACCTGAGGTGTATTCGACGAGGACTCCCGCCTGGGCTTTGCGCGCACCGTCGGTGACGGTCACGCTGCCGCTGTCCATCCTGCTGCTTTCGCTGCTGGCCTACATGGCGGCGCGCAAGGTCACGCTCTTCGCCGCGCATCAGTCGGAGGCGCATGCCTTCGCGCTGACGATCTTCTGCTGCGTCGCGGCGCTGCCCTTCATCGCCATCCGCTATGCCGACATCCCGTTCCTGCTGCGGGCCATCGTGCGCGGCATCGGCATCGTCGTCTTTGTCCAGGTGCTGTTCGATGCCTTCGGCGCAGTGCCGCCGGCGCCGAACCTGATCCTGGGCGAGGCGAACGCGCATGCGCTCTTCTTCCGCTGGGGCATGCTGGTCGCGGTGCTGGCCGGCGCCATCGGCATGGCCCGGCCGGCCTTCCTGCTGCCGCTGTCCTACTACTACATCCTGTGGCGGCACCTGATCGGCCCGCGCACCGACATGTGGGTGACGGACACCGACTACTTCGCCATGCTCGACGGCATCACCTTCGCCACGATCGGCGTCCTGCTGATGGTGACGGCGACCAGCGAGTGGACGCTGCAGCGCTTTCCCCGGCTCCGCAGCCTGATGCAGGACCTGCCGCCGGCGGTGCTGCGGCAGAAGACCGCCGGGCTGATCTGGGCCGTGGTGGTCGGCGCGCATCTCGGCAACTACTTCTGCTCGGGCGTCGCCAAGCTGGTCGCGGGCGGATCGGAGCCTTGGACCTGGCTGGTCGCCAACCCGACCCAGACGGCGATCGTCATCGGGCTGGAGCGCGGCAACAATCCGCTCGCCACCTTCCCGACGCTGCTGCAGGGCAGCTGGGACACCATCTCCAACTTCACCCTCGCCTTCAACTTCGTCGTGCTCGGCGCCCAGCTGCTCTCGCCCATCGCCATCCTGCGAAAGCGCTGGCTGCTGGGCTTCACGCTGCTGTTCGACCTGTTCCACATCGGCGTCTACTTCACGCTCGGCGCGCTGTTCCACTTCTGGATCGCGGTCAACCTGATCGTCTACAGCTCGGCGTGGCGGCTGAAGGAATCCGACATCACGCCGATGATGAAGGCTGCCTGCGTGGCCGCGGCGCTGTTCGGCCACACCGTCTTCTACACCAACTTCCTCGGTTGGCTGGACGCGGCACGGCTGGCGAGCCCGCAGTTCTACGCCCTCACGAAGGATGGGCGTGAGGTGTGGATGACGCCCACCTATTTCGGCATCTACTCCTACAGCGTCGCGCAGACCGCCATGTTCGTGCCGGAAGGCCATTTCCCGCACCGCATCGGCGGCAACCTCAACAACCTCAACGACTGGCGGGAGGCCTCGGCCTGCCTTGCCAGCCCGACGACGACGCCGCAGACGGTGGGCGGGGCGACCTTCCACTCGGTGGAGCGGCTGGTGCGGGAAACGCACGACTTCATGACCCGCTACCCCGCTATCAAGAACAACAACCTCTACTACCTCTACCCGCATCACATGCAGCCCAATCCCTGGGTCTTCACCGAGTTCAACAACCTCCGGATGGAAGACATCGTCGGCTACAAATACGTGGTCGACAGTGTTTGCCTGACGCTGCGGGACGGGGCCCTGGTGCGGGACGTGAAGAAGCGCGCGGAGTTCCGGTTCGATGTCCGCTGACACCATGGAAAAGCCGGCGTCTACCCCGACGGGTGGCGCCGAGGCGAAGCAGATCTGGGTCGTCTATGACGGGATGTGCCCTTTCTGCACCCGCTACGTCATGCTCTACCGCATCCGCCAGCTCGCGGAGAAGGTACACATGATCGACGCCCGCACCGACCATCCCGTGGTGCGGGAGGTGAAGGCGCGCGGCCTCAGCCTCGAGAACGGCATGGCGGTGAAGTGGAACGGCCAGTACTACCACGGTGCCGCGGCGCTGCACGTGCTGGCCCTGTTGGGCGCCGAGAGCGGCGCCTTCAACAGGCTGAACCGGCTGGTCTTCAGCCGGCCGAAGCTCGGCCGCTTCCTCTACCCCGCCATGGTGGCGGGTCGGCGGCTGACCCTGAAGCTGCTGGGACGGCCGCCTATCGCGGACTGACCGGCAACAGGGCGGCGGCGATCGCCGCCCATTCCGCCTCGAGCGGCATGGCCGGGTGGTGGCGACCGGCACGGCGGTACCAGTAGTCCGCATTCGCCAGGTCACCTTCCCGCCGGTGCAGGTAGGCATGCACCCAGGCACTCTCGGCATCGTCCCCGGCCTGGGCCGCTTCGTGAGCCCGTGTCCAGTCGCCGCGGGAATCCCACCACAGCGCGAGCAGCGGGCCGGCAAGACCGGGCGGGGGGGTGGTTTCCGCCGCGGCGGATCGGCGCAGGGCATCCGGGGTCATCCCGGCAGTCTTCACCCGATGCTGCGGCAGGTGCAAGGCCGCAGCGACGCCAATGAACCGCGACGATGTCCTGTGCTTTGCCGATCGACTCGGCGCATTGGCAGGCCGGCTCATCAGCCATTCGGCAGGCGGCATGACCTGGTCGGTTTGGCCGACCCAGCGATCGCATCGGACCTATCTCTCTGAAATTGCTGGAATGATTCTCAGCCGGAAGCGCCGTTGCGCGCCTGCCCGCAAGGCTTAATAACTATCATCAATAGTGTTTAGCAAATTTTACGCTTGCATGTGCGTTTTAAAGGTCCACTCTTCCGCCAACGACGTGGAATCGCTTCCGGCTTCACGGCGTCCCTTCCCGGTCCTGTCGGAGCCGCAGGCGATGACCTCCATGCAGTCCCTCTCCACCCCGCTTGCCACCGGCATCTCGCTCAGTCCCCTCCATCCCGCCTTCGGCGCGGAGGTGCTGAACCTCGACCTCGCCGCCCCCCTGCCCGCCCCGGTGCTGGAGGTGCTGCACGACGCGCTGACCGAACACGGCGTGCTGCTGCTGCGCGGCCAGTCCGGCTTGCCGGCTGCCCTGGCGCTTGGCCTGGCGTCGCTCGAAGCCCCGCTGCTCGGGCAGGCGCTGCACCAGGCGGCGCCGGTCCTGCCGCTTTCGGTCGGGGCGCCCGCCGATCTGCCGCCACCGGACCGCGCCGACCGCCCCTTCTGGCATGCCGACCGCAGCTATGCGGCGCAACCGGCCCTCGCCTGCCTGATGCGCGCCGAGGCACCCGCCGGGGAGATCGCCTTCGCCGACCAGCGCCGCGCCTGGGCGAGCCTGCCGCCGGCGCTGCGCGACCGGCTCGGACAGTTTCGCGCGGTGCATGCCAGCCCGCTCGACCCCGCGGCGCGGACGGAGCACCCGCTGGTCCGCCGCCATCCCGTGACCGGCGAGCCGGTGCTCTACGCCAATCCCGCCTTCACCAGCCGCATCCTGAACCTGCCGGAGGCCGAGAGCGGCCGGCTGCTGCAGGCCCTTTTTGCCGCCGCAACCGCCGAGGCGCTGACCTGGCGTCACCAGTGGCAGGCGGGCGACGTGCTGATCTGGGACAACCGCAGCCTCCTCCACACCGCCAGCGCCGGCCCGGGCCTGGAGGCGCTGCGGATCGGGGGCGACCAGCCGACAGGCGCCGCCGCGCTCGAGATGCCCTGGGTCATGGCCGGCTGACACGCGGCATGCCGCATGCTTGAAGCGGCCCCGCCGTTCCGGGGCCGCCCATGCACGTGCTGATGATCGCCTGCCACCCAAGGGCCGACAGCTATTCCGCGGCGCTGCGCGACGCTGCCTGCGCCGCGCTGCAGGCAGCGGGGCACGAGGTGCGGCTGCACGACCTGCATGCAGACGGTTTCGTGCCCGTCATGTCCGCTGCCGAGCACCGCGTCACCAATGCTCCGGGCGGGAACGAGGCCCACATCACGCGCGAAGCCGCAGACCTGCGCTGGGCAGAGGCCTTGGTGCTGGTCTACCCGACCTGGTGGTACGGCATGCCGGCGATGCTGAAGGGTTGGTTCGACCGGGTCTGGCTGCCCGGCGTCGCCTTCCGCATCGGCCCGGGCGCGATCGAGCCGCTGCTGACCAATATCCGCCGCATCGCGGTGGTCACCACCTACGGCTCGCCGCTCTGGCTGCTCTGGTACATCGGCTGGCCGGACTACCGGGTGATGCGCCGCGGCCTGCGCCGGCTCTGCGCCAAAGGCTGCCGGCTGGACTGGTTGTACCTGACGCGGATGGACCAGCGGAAGCGGCCGGCGCTCGAGCGCTTCCTCGGCCGGGTCGGCGGCTTCTTCGCGGGGTGGGCTGCCTGACCGGCGGGGCAGCGGGAGTGGGCAGGAAAAATCGTTTCCTCTCTGCCTCAATTCCCTTCGTGGCGGCTTCGCCCCCGCGGCGCGACGGGTGCCAAACCCACAGAAATAGAGGAGGGTCCAAGGAGGATAGGTCCTCCCTGGCCTTCCTTCAGCCCAGCGCCCGCCGCAGCGCCCCCACCAGCGCATCCGCATCCGCCTCGTCGTTGTAGACATGCGGGCTGATGCGCATCCTGCCGAGCCGCGGCGCGACATGCACCTGCTCCGCCGCCAGCCGCTCGATCAGCCGCTCCGGCATGCCTGCCGGAAAGCCGAGGCTCAGCACATGCGGCGCCCGCACCCGCTCGGCCGGCACCGTCACCGGCAGCCCGGTGACGCCATCTGCAATCCGGCGGTTCAGCATGGCAAGGTGGGCCGCGATCGGCGCCTGGCCCCAGGCGGCCATCATCTCCATCCCGACCGCCGCCATCTCCAGCGAGATGAAGTGGTCGCGCTCCCCCATGTCGAAGCGTTTGGCGCCCTCGGCGAAGGAGAGGTCGGCGAAATAGGGCGCTCGTTCGGCGGCGACGCCCTTGCGGGAATAGCTGGTCTGCTCCAGCGGCACGCCCTGCTGCCAGCGCTTCGCCACATAGAGGAAGGCGCGGCCATAGGGGCCGAGCACCCATTTGTAGGTCGGGAAGATCAGGAAGTCGGGGTCGAGCGCCGCGACGTCGATCGGCAGGATGCCGGCATGGTGCGTCGCATCGACCAGCAGCGCCGCGCCCTGCCGCCTGAGCGCCGCCTGCACCGCCGCCAGATCCACCAGCCCGCCATCCGACCAGTGGACCGAGGAGATCGAGGCGAGCGCGACCGGCGCCGCCCCCTGCCGCTCGATCGCCGCCAGCAGCGCCGCGGTCCAGTCGCCATCGGGCCCGGGCGAGACCGCTTCGGTCTCGAACCCGGCCTCCGGCGCGCGCTGCATCCACTCGAGCGTCGGCGCGCTGTGGTCGTCCGCCAGCAGGATCACCCGGCTGCCGCGCGGCACCTTCAGGTTCTTCGCCGCGGTGGCGACGCCGAAGCCGACCGAGGAGATCAGCGCGATGTCCTCGGGCGCCGCGCCGATCAGAGCCGCCGCGGCGGCCCGGGCGCGGGCGAGCTGCGCGGCCTGATCCGGCGCGTTCCAGTTCCAGGGCTGGGCCTTGCGCGCCACGCCCGCATGCCCCGCCGCCTGCACCGCCTTGGGCAGCGGGCTCCAGGAGGCGGCGTTGAGGTAGGCGACCTCGCGCGGGATGTCGAAGGCGGCGCGTTGCGGGGCGAGCATGGGTCCCTCCGGGATGGTTGCCCTCAGCCTGGACCGGTCCCCAGCACCGCGTCCAGGTCCCGGTAGTCCGGCGGCTCGGCGTCCAGCACCTTGCCGTTCCGCAGCACCACGCGGTCGGCTTGCGGCCGGCTCAGCAGCTCGGTCATGCCGCGGGCGCGGAACAGCAGCAGGTCGGCCGCGGTGCCGGGCTTCAGCCAGCCCTTATCCTGCAGCCCCATGGCGGCGGCGGGCGTGGCGGCGGCCGCGCGCGGCCAGTCGCCGACGGGATGGTCGAGCTGCAGGATCCGCGTCGCCTCCCGGTACACCTCGACCATGTCCATGTCGCCATAGGCATAAAAGGGGTCGCGGGTATTGTCGGAGGCGACCGAGACCGGCACGCCGGCCGCGCGCAGCTCATGCACCAGCGTCACGCCGCGCCAGCGCGGGGTGCGGCCCGGCACGCGGTCCTGCAGGTACATGTTGCACATCGGCAGGACGATGATGGACAGCCCCGCTTCGGCGCAGGCTTCGATGGTCGCCCTGGCGAATTCCTCCGGTTGGATCGAAAGCGAGCAGCAATGACCGCACTGGATGCGGTTCTTGAAGCCGCGCCGGACCGCGGTGCGGGCGATCTCGATCAGCGCGCGGGCACCGCTCTCGCCGCTTTCGTCGACATGCAGGTCGAGCTCGAGGCCGCGCGCCTCGGCCAGCGAGAAGAAATGGTCGAGCAACGGCTGGAACTCGTCCGGCAGCCGGTCATGCACGCCGCCGGCCAGCCGGGTGACCATGCCCAGCACGCCGCCCGAATCCGCCACCGTATCGGCCAGCAGCCCGCCATCCTCGCCGGCGAAACGGTCGAGCGGCGCGATGGAACTGGCCTGCAAAGCAATCCGCCCGGCCCAGCGGTCCCGCAGCCTGCGGAAGACCCGCCAGGAGGCCGGGTCGCGCGGCGCATAGCTCTCGAGATGCGTGCGGATGGCGACCGTGCCATGGGCATGGGCAGCGCGCAGGCTCCATTCGAAGCGCGCCTCGATGTCCGCGTCGGTCCAGCCGCCGCGATCGGTGGCGCAGGCGGTCAGCGCGCCATGGAAGCTGCCGGTTTCGTTCGCGTGCCGCGGCCAGATATGCCCTTTGTCCAGATGCGTGTGGCCATCGACCGGCCCGGGCCAGACCTGGCCGCCATCAAGGCTCGGCCCCTCCGTCGCCGTGCCCAGGGGCGCCAGCGCGGCGATGCGCCCCTGCTCGATCCTGAGGTCGAAGCGGACCAGGCCCTGGCCATCGACCGGACCGGGGGCCTCACCCGGGATCAGCGTCGCCGGCGCCCGCGCGTCGCGGAGCCAGTAGTCCTGGCCGCCGGCGCTGATCGCCTGGCGCAGCCGGTCCATCGCAGTGCTCATCGGCGGTCTCCTTGTCCCATGGCGCTTTCGTGCCAGCGCCGCAGCAGCAGGTGCGACAGCAGGCTCAAGGCAAGAAAGATGCCGATGCCGGTGGCCGAGATGAGCACCAGCGCCGCGAACATGCGGGGGATCTGCAACTGGTAGCCCGATTCGAGAATCCGGTAGGCGAGGCCGGAGGACCGCCCCCCCGTCCCCGCGACGAATTCCGCGACGATGGCGCCGATCAGCGCCAGCCCGCCCGAGATCCGCAGCCCTGCCAGGAAGAAGGGCATCGCCGTCGGCAGCCGCAGCCGCCACAGCACCTGCCAGCGCGTGGCGCCATAAAGCCGGAACAAGTCGAGCAGGTTGTGATCGGTGCTGTTCAACCCGACCGTGGTGTTCGAGAGGATCGGAAAGAAGGCGACGATCCAGGCGCAGATCAGCAGGGAGAGCGTGACGTCATCCACCCAGATGATGATCAGCGGCGCGATGGCGACGATCGGCGTTACCTGCAGGATGACCGCGTAGGGGAACAGCGAAAGCTCCAGGATGCGCGACTGCGCGAAGACCACCGCCAGAAGCAGCCCGAGCGACGCCGCGATCAGCAGGGCGAGCGCGGTGATCTTCAAGGTCACCAGCAGCGCGGCGGAGAGCGCCGGCCAGTCCCGCGCAAGTGCCTCGGCGATCGCCACCGGCCCGGGCAGCACGTAGGGCGGGATGCCCCGCGCCCGCACCAGCCATTCCCAGCCGCCGAGGAAGACCACCCCGATCACAAGAGGCCCGAGGACCCGCAGCCAGCGCTGGGCCCGCGCCGAGCCCATCATGCCGCCATCGCCCCTTCCAGCGCACCGGAAACCTCGCGGCAATGCGCCGCGTAGGCGGCCGAGGTGCGGAAGGCCTCGCCGCGCGGATAGGGAGCGTCCACGGCAAGCTCGGCATGGATGCGGCCGGGGCGCGGCGCCATCACCGCGATGCGGCGGGCGAGGTAGACGCTCTCGAAGACCGAGTGGGTGACGAAGACCACGGTGAAGCGCTCCGCCTCCCACAGGGTCAGCAGGTCGTTGTTCAGCCGGAAGCGGGTGATCTCGTCGAGCGCCGCGAAAGGCTCGTCCATCAGCAGCAGGCGGGGCTTCGTCACCAGGGCGCGGGCGATGGAAACGCGCATCCGCATGCCGCCCGAGAGGGCGCGGGGATAGGCGGCCTCGAAGCCGCGCAATTCGACCCGGGCGAGCGAGTCCGCGGCGCGCGCCGCGGCCTCCCGCTTCGGCAGACCGGCGAGTTCCAGCGGCAGGGCGACATTGGCCAGCGCCGTGGCCCAGGGCATCAGCGTCGGCTCCTGGAAGACGAAGCCGATGTCACGGGCCTGGGGCCTGCCGCCCGGCCAGTCGATGCTGCCGCCGGTCGTGGCGGACAGCCGGGCGATCATCCGCAGCAGGGTCGACTTGCCGCAGCCTGAAGGCCCGAGCAGCGCCAGGAAGTCGCCCGCGGCGATGTCGAGGTCGATGCCCTGCACCGCCAGCGTGCCGGAATCGTAGCGCTTGGCGACGCCGCGCAGCGCGACGAGCGGCGCGGTCACGCGCGGGCGCCTTCAGGCATCAAACGCCGGTCCCGCATCGCCGCCCCCGTCGTCCCGTCGCCCGAACATAGGTCAGGCGGGGAATTCCGCCAGCAGCAGCGCGCTGCGCGGGGCGAGCGCGGGCGGCGGCGCCTCCCCACCGGCCGGATCGGCGCTGTCGGCCAGCACCCGCCAGGCGAAGCCGGGACGCGGCGCGGGCGGCGTGAAACCCGCGGCCTCCGCCCCGCCGTGCAACGCGACCAGCACGCGGTCGGCCGGCCTGTTCCCTCGCGCCGGCACATGGAACACCGCGACCAGGCTGCGCGCGCCCGCATCGCCCCAGTCCATCGCCGCGCCGTCCGGCCGCAGCCAGGCGACGTCCGGCAGGCCGCTCTCGTCCTGCGCCGCGCCGGTCAGCGGCGCCACGGCGTGCAACGCCGGATGCGCCAGCCGCGCCCGCACCAGCCGCGCGGCGAAGTCCAGCAGCGCATGGTCCATCCCCGCCCAATCGAGCCAGGAGACCGGGTTGTCCTGCGCATAGGCATTGTTGTTGCCGCCCTGGGTCCGGCCGCATTCGTCGCCCATCGACAGCATCGGCGTGCCGCGCGACGCCAGCAGCGTCGCCAGCAGCGCCCGGACGTCGCCGGCCCGCCGGGCCAGCACCGCGGGATGGTCGGTCGGCCCCTCGACCCCGCAATTCCAGGAATGGTTCTCGTTGTGGCCGTCATGGCCATGCTCGCCATTGCCGTGGTTGCGCTTGGCGGTGAAGGCGACGAGATCCGCCAGGGTGAAGCCGTCATGCGAGGTGACGTAGTTCAGGCTGTCCGAAGCCTGCCGCCGTGCCGGCCCGAAGACATCGGCCGAACCCGCCAGCCGCGTCGCCAGGTCCGGCACCTGCCCCGCATCGCCGCGCCAGAAGCGCCGCACCGTGTCGCGGAACCGGTCGTTCCATTCCGCCCAGTCCGGCGGGAAGGCGCCGAGCTGGTAGCCGCCCCAGCCGATATCCCAGGGCTCGGCGATGACGATCCTTTCCCGCAGCAGCGGGTCCTGCCGCATCGCCGCCAGCAGCGGCGCATGCGGGTCGAAGCCGCCGTCCCGCCGCCCGAGCGTGGTGGCGAGGTCGAGCCGGAACCCCTCCACACCCGCCGCCAGCACCCAGTGGCGCATGGCATCCATCGCCAGCCGCAGCGGCCAGGGACGGTCGAGCGCCAGGGTATTGCCGCAGCCGGCATCGTTGGCGTAGCGGCCATCCCCGGCAAAGCGGTGAAAGGCGCGGTCGGCCAGGCCGCGGAGCGAGAGAGTCGGGCCATGCTCGTCGCCCTCCCCGCTATGGTTGTAGACGACGTCGAGGATCACGCCGATGCCAGCCGCGCGCAGCGCGGCGACCGCGGCGCGCACCTCCTCCATCCCGCCCGGCACCAGGCGCGGGTCGGGGGCGAGGAAGCCGACCGGGTTGTAGTTCCAGTGATTGTTCAGGCCGAGCGGCGGCAAATGCCGCTCGTCGATCCCGGCGGCGACCGGCATCAGCTCGACATGCGTGACGCCGAGCGCCCGCAGGTGCGCGACGGCGGCGGGATGGCCGAGCGCGGCGAAGGTGCCGCGCATGCCCTCGGGGATGCCGGGATGCAGCCGGGTGAAGCCGCGCACGTGCAACTCGTAGATCACCCGCGGACCCGGTGATGCCGGCGGTGGCGGCGCGGGCAGGCCGGGCACCGGCACCACCGCCTTCGGCATCGCCGGCGCGCTGTCGACGCCGCGGGCGAATTGGCTGGCATGCAGCAGGAAGGGCCGGTCGATCCGCTGCGCCCAGGGGTCGAGCAGCAGCTTCGACGGATCGAATCGCTGCTCCGCCGGCCCATGCGCCCGCAGCCCGTAGCGCGCGCCCGGGCCGATCCCCGGCACATGCCCGTGCCAGACATCGCCGCTGCGCGCGGGCAGCCGGTGGCAGGCGAGCTGCACGTCGCGCGTCGCGTCGAAGAGGCAGAACTCGATCGCGGTCGCATCGGGCGCCACGACGGCGACGTTCACCCCCGCCGCATCGGCACTGATGCCGAGCGGCTCCGGCGCTCCCTCCCCGAGCTCAGCCATCCGCCGCGACGATCTCGTCGAACAGCGCGGCATAGCGGGCCGCGGAGCGGCGCCAGGAGACATCGCAGCCCAGGGCATTGGCCTGGATGTGCGCCCAGGCGGGACGGTCGCGGTAGAGGCCGATGGTCCGCTGCACCGCGCCGGCGAGCAGCGCGGCATCGCCCGGGGCGAATTGCACGCCGGTCGCGCAGCCGGCGGCCAGGGCCATCTCGTTCGCGTCGATCACCGTATCGGCCAGCCCGCCGGTGCGGGCGACCACCGGCGGCGCGCCGTAGCGCAGCGCGCAGAGTTGGGCGAGGCCGCAAGGCTCGAAGCGGGAGGGCACCAGCACCGCGTCGGCGCCGCCGTAGCAGAGCCGCGCCAGCGCCTCGTCGAAGCCGATCACCGTGCCGGCCCGGCCGGGATGCGCCGCCGCAGCGCCGAGGCAGCGGGCTTCCAGCGCCGCATCGCCGGTGCCGAGGATGGCGAGCTGCCCCCCGGCCTCGAGCAGCGCGGGCAAGGCGTCCAGCACCAGGTCCATGCCCTTCTGCCAGGCGAGACGGCCGACGAAGGCGAAGAGCGGCGCGGCCGGGTCGGGCGCCAAGCCGAAGCGGGCCTGCAGCGCCGGCTTGTTGGCCGCGCGCGGCGCCGGATCGGCGGCGGAGAAGCACGCTGCCAGCGCCTTGTCCCGGGACGGGTCCCATTCGGCCTCGTCGATCCCGTTCAGGATGCCGCTGACCTGTCCGCCCCGGCCGCGCAGCAGCCCGTCGAGCCCCATGCCGCCGGCCGCCGTGCGGATCTCGGTCGCATAGCTGGGGGAGACCGTGGTGATGCGGTCGGCATACCAGAGGCCGGCCTTCAGGAACCCGACGCTGCCGAAATACTCGAGCCCGTCCATCCGCCAGGCGGTGGCGGGCAGGCCGAGCCGGGGGAAGAGCGCCGGCGGGAATTGTCCCTGGAAGGCCAGGTTGTGGATGGTGAAGACCGAGGGCACGCGCCGCGCCGCGGTCAGCCGCAGGTAGGCGCCGGCCAGCCCGGCCTGCCAATCATGCGCATGCACCGCATCGAAGCCGAGCGCCGTCGCCGCCTTGGCCGCGGCAAAGCCGAGCGCGGCAAAGCGCAGGCCGTTGTCGTCCCAGGCGACACCGTCCGGCCCGGCATAGGGATTGCCCGGCCGGTCAAAATGCTGCGGCGCGTCGAGCACCAGCAGGTCGAGCCCATGGACCTTCGCCCGTCGCAGCCGCGCCGGGCCGAAGCGGTCTGTCAGGTCCAGCACCACCGGCGCCGCGCCGACCGCCGACAGCACCGCCGGATAACCCGGCACCAGGGTGGTCACCGTGATCCCGGCCCCGGCCAGCGCCGCCGGCAGCGCCCCCACGACATCCGCGAGCCCGCCGGTCTTGATCAGCGGGAAGCACTCCGAGGCGACCGCCAGCACCCGCAGCCTCATGCGGGGATCCGGTCCAGCATCGCCTGGGTGATCAGGCAGATTCCCTTCGCCGAGCGGCGGAAGCGGGCGGCATCGGCCACCGGGTCCTCCCCCACCACCAGACCTGCGGGGATCCGCACGCCGCGATCGACGACCACGTTGGTCAGCCGCGCCCGGCGCCCGACATCGACCTCCGGCAGCAGCACCGCGCCGTCGATCGCCGCATAGGAATGCACCCGCACCCCGGTGAAGAGCAGCGAGTGCCTGGCGGTGGCGCCGGAGACGATGCAGCCGCCGGAAACGAGCGAGGAGATCGCCTCGCCCCGCCGTCCGTCCAGGTCATGGACGAACTTGGCCGGCGGCACGACCTCCGCATAGGTCCAGATCGGCCAGTCCTTGTCGAAGATGTCGAGCGGCGGGACGACATCGGTCAGGTCGATATTGGCTTCCCAATAGGCGTCCACCGTGCCGACGTCGCGCCAATAGGGCGAGGTCTCGGCGGCCGAGCGGACGCAGCTCGCCTCGAAGCGATGGGCATGCGCGGTGCCCTCGGCCACCATGCGGGGGATGATGTCCTTGCCGAAGTCGTGCGAGGAGGCCGCATCGGCCGCGTCGCGCCGGAGCTCGGCGATCAGCACCTTGGTGTCGAAGACATAGATGCCCATGCTGGCGAAGGACTGGTCGGGCTGGTCGGGCAGGCCGGGCGGGTCGGCCGGCTTCTCGACGAAGCCGGTGATGCGGTCGCTGTCGTCGACCGCGACCACGCCGAAGCCGCTGGCCTCGGCGCGCGGCACCCTCATGCAGCAGACCGTGACGCCCGCCCGGCGGTCGACATGCTCCTGCAGCATCACCTCGTAGTCCATCTTGTAGACATGGTCGCCGGCCAGCAGCACGATATGGCGCGGCCCCAGGTCCTCGATGATGTCGATGTTCTGGAACACCGCATCCGCCGTGCCGAGGTACCAGTTGTGCTCGGAGACGCGCTGGCTGGCGGGCAGGATGTCGAAGCTCTCGTTCCGCTCCGGCCGCAGGAAGTTCCAGCCGCGCTGCAGGTGCCGGATCAGGCTGTGCGCCTTGTACTGGGTGGCGACCGCCACCCGGCGGATGCCGGAATTGATGGCGTTCGACAGCGCGAAGTCGATGATGCGCGACTTGCCGCCGAAGAAGACCGCCGGCTTGGCCCGGCGGTCGGTCAGCTCCATCAGCCGGCTGCCGCGGCCGCCGGCCAGGACGAAGGCCATGGCGGTGCGGGCCAGCGGCCCCTCGCTGCGCGGGCGTGTATGCGGCATCGTTCCCCCCCTTCCGCGCAGCTCAGCGCTTGATCGGCACGTCCCAGATCTCGCTGGCATATTCGGCGATGGTACGGTCGGAGGAGAACCAGCCCATGCGGGCCGTGTTCAGCACCGCGCTCCGCCACCAAGCGCCGCTGTCCTGCCAGCGCGCATCGGCGCGTCGCTGCGCCTCGAAGTAGCTGTCGAAATCGGCGCCGACCATGAAGTAGTCGTGGCCGCGGATCGAGGCCATCATCTCCCGGTAGCGGCCGGCGTCGTCGGGGGAGAAGACGCCGGATTCCACCGCCTCCAGCACCTCGCCCAGCCGCGGTGAGGCCTGCACCGCGGCCGCGCCATGGCTGCCGTCGTGCCGGCGCGCCTCCACCTCCTCGGTGGTCAGGCCGAAGATGAAGATGTTGTCGGCCCCGACATGCTCCAGCATCTCGACATTGGCGCCGTCCAGCGTGCCGATGGTCAGCGCGCCGTTCAGCCCGAGCTTCATGTTGCCGGTGCCGGAGGCCTCCATCCCCGCGGTCGAGATCTGCTCCGACAGGTCGGCGGCGGGGACGATCATCTCGGCGAGGGAAACGTTGTAGTTCGGCAGAAAGGCGACCTTCAGCCGGTCGCGCACCGTGGGATCGCCGTTCACCACGCGCGCCACGTCATGCGCCAGCTTGATGATCAGCTTGGCACGGTGATAGCTCGCCGCCGCCTTCCCCGCGAAGATCTTCACCCGCGGCGCCCAGTCGAGATGCGGTTGCGATCGTATGGCGTCGTAGAGCGCGACCGTCTCCAGGATGTTCAGCAGCTGGCGCTTGTATTCGTGGATGCGCTTGATCTGGACGTCGAACATCGCCGCCGGGTCGACCCTGAGGTCGAGCTGCTGGCGGATCAGCGCCGCCATCGCCTCCTTGTTGGCGCGCTTCACCGCGGCGAAGCGGTCGCGGAAGCCGGCGTCGTCGGCCAGCGGGATCAGCCCCTCGAGGCGCGCGGCGTCGTTGAGCACGGCCGGCCCCACGGCCTCCACCAGCAGGCCGGTCAGCCCTGGGTTCGACTGCTGCAGCCAGCGGCGGAAGGTGATGCCGTTGGTCTTGTTGGTGATGCGGTCGGGTGTGATGGCGTGGAAGTCGCGGAAGACGGTCCGCTTCAGCAGGTCGGAATGCAGCGCCGAGACGCCGTTCACCTTGTGCGAGCCGACGAAGGCGAGATGTCCCATCCGCACCCGGCGGCCATGGCCTTCCTCGATCAGCGAGACCGAGGACAGCAGCCGCACGTCGCCCGCATGCGCCGCGCGGACGCTGTCGAGGTGATGCGCGTTGATCAGATAGATGATCTGCATGTGGCGCGGCAGCAGCCGCTCCATCAGCGGCACCGCCCAGCTCTCCAGCGCCTCGGGCAGCAGGGTGTGGTTGGTATAGCTGATCGACCCGCGGGTGATCGCCCAGGCCTCGTCCCAGGGGATCGCGTGCAGGTCGACGCAGATCCGCATCAGCTCGGCGACGGCGATCGCCGGATGGGTGTCGTTGAGCTGGATCGCCACCTTGTCCGGCAGCGAGCGCAGGTCGCCATAGACCCTGAGGTGCCGGCGCACGAGGTCCTGCAGCGCGGCCGAGGTGAAGAAGTATTCCTGCCGCAGCCGCAGCTCCTGCCCCGCCGGCGATTCGTCCGAGGGGTAGAGAACCTTGCTGATCGCCTCCTGCCGCATCCGGTCGGCCAGCGCGCCGACATGGTCGCCGAAATTGAAGGCCTCCAGCTTCAGCGGATCGAGGGCCCGGGCCGACCAGAGCCGCAGCGTGTTCACGTGCTCGCCGCGCCAGCCGACCACCGGCGTGTCGTAGGCCACCGCCTGAACCGTCTCCCCGGGGTGCCAGACATGCCGCATCTCGTCCTCCGAGACCCGCACCGCCTCGACGCTGCCGCCGAAGCCGATGTCGTGCGAGATCTCCGGCCGGGCGAATTCCCAAGGGTTGCCGAATTGCAGCCAGTCCTCGGGGTACTCGTGCTGCCAGCCCTCGCGCAGGATCTGCCGGAACAGCCCGTGCTCGTAGCGGATGCCGTAGCCGAAGGCGGGGATCGCCAGGCTGGCCAGGCTTTCCATGAAGCAGGCCGCGAGCCGCCCGAGGCCGCCATTGCCCAGCGCCGCGTCGGGCTCGGCCTGGCGGACCGCGTCGAAATCGACGCCGAGCGGCGCCAGCGCCTCTCGCAGCGTCTCGACCAGGCCAAGGTTGCTGACATTGTCCCGCAGCAGCCGGCCGACCAGGAATTCGAGGCTGAGATAGTAGACCTGCTTCTCCCCATGCGCGTAGGCGGCCCGCGTCGCTTCCAGCCAGCGGTCGATCACCCGGTCGCGTACCGCAAGCGCGGTGGCCAGGAACCAGTCCCGGTCGCGCGCGCCGCTGCGGCTCTTGCCCATGTCGTAGGTCAGCTTGCGGACGATCGCCGCGCGGAGGGCGGCCGCGTCCTGGGCCGTATCGGTGTTCGCCATCGCTTCTGTCACCGGTTCGCGCTGCCTTTCGCTCGGACGGCATGGGTGCCGCGGTCGCTGCGTCGTTTCTGCCCGAAGCGTCCGGGCGGTTGAAGCAAAACCGGGACCGGTTGACGAATCCTTCGACTTTTGCGTGCACACCGGCGTGAAGAGCGCCCGTCCCGCGGCATGGATCGTTGCTGCAGCGCAGCAAGCCCGTCAACCACGCGGCACCGAGAATTACACGATCGGAACGGTGCGGTTCCGTCGATTTTCTTTCCGGTTTTCTCTTTGCCTTAACTCCATCGCGATATAGTGATTGCGCAATCTGCGCCACGGGCAGCAATCACGCCATGCGAGTCGACCAATCCTACCCCGCCGCCGGCGAGCGGGCCGCGCGGGATCACCAGATCAACCGGCCAGGCCGGATGGCCGGCCTCGCCGCCCCGGCCGCGCCGCGACCTTATCCCGGCCTGGGCGTCCCCACCGCCGAGTTCGAGGCAGCCGGCTGGGACCGATCCATGCCTTGTCCCGACGATTATGCGGCCGTCCAGATGGAACTGTCCTGGCCGGTCACGGCGCCGCCGGATCGGGGCGACCCCCTCTCCGCCTTGCTGCAGGGGATCCCGGCGCCCGGCTGCCTCGCCGACGATCGCGTTGCGGGACATCGCGCCGCACTCGCCCGGGCCATCGCCGGCACGGGCATGGTGCTTCGCCTCGACGGCCAGGGCGACCGGCTGGGCGAAGCGCCGCCCGCGCCGGTGGCCGAGGCCCTGCTCCGCTGGCTCGGGGACCGCTCCGCGGCGGGGGTGCTGGCCATGGACAGGCTGCCGGCCGAAGCGCCGGTCAGCGGCCGGCTGCTGGCCATCTCCCTGCCGCGGGCGACGCGCGACTGGGCGGTCTGGCTGCGCCCCGCCACGGCGCCGCGCTGGAGCCGGGCGGAGATCGCCACCGCCGCCCGGCTCCGCACCGCATGGCTGGAAGCCGGGCTGCAGCGCGCCGAGACGGCCGCGAGCGCCTCCCGGGCGGCGCAGTCGCACCAGGCCTTCGTCATGGCCGAACTGGACCACCGGCTGAAGAACATCCTGGCCAATATCCAGGCCCTGCTGCGCCACAGCCGCCGCCGCGCCGCCGGCCCGGCCGTCGATGCCGATGCCTTTGTCCGCGACTTCGAGGCGCGGCTGCACGCCATGGCGGCGGCGCACGACCTGCTGCATGCCAGCCGCTGGGAAGGCGCCAGGCTGCGGCCGCTGATCGCCGAGGAGCTCGGCCCGCATGCCGACGGGCCCGGCCGCGGCCGGATCGCCGCCAGCGGACGCGACCTGGTGCTGCGGCCGCGGGCGGCGATGTCGCTCAGCCTCGCGCTGCATGAGCTGGCGACGAATGCGGCCAAGCATGGCGCGCTGTCGGTCCAGGACGGCACGGTGGCGCTGCGCTGGCGCCGCACCCAGGCCGGGCTGATGCTGCAATGGACCGAGCATGGCGGCCCGCCGGCAGCGCCGCCGACCCGGCGCGGCTTCGGCCTGACGGTGATCGAGCGCAGCCTGGCCTATGAGCTCGGCGGCTCCGGCCGGCTGGATTTCACCCCGTCCGGCCTGCGCTGCACCATCCGGATCCCGGCCGAGCATATCCTGCCGGCGGGGTGATCCGGTCGCCGCGGGGCGTTTCCGCGCGGCGCCGGCTGCACTAGCCTTCCCCGGACCTGGTCCCGCCGCCCGCCGGCCGGGAGCCGCCCAGCAAGATGGGGAGCAAAGCGAGAATGGTGCCGCATTGCCACAGCGCCCGGATGCGCCGCGCATGAGCGCGCCCACTCCCCCGACCGGCCCGCTCGCCGGCATCCGCGTGCTCGACCTCACCGCGGTGGTGCTGGGGCCGCTGGCCACCCAGACGCTCGGCGACTGGGGCGCCGAGGTGATCAAGATCGAGACCCCGACCGGCGACCTCGTCCGCAATTCCGGGGTCTTCCGCAACCGCGGCATGGCCTCGGTCTTCCTCGGGGTGAACCGCAACAAGCGCTCCGTCGCGCTCGACCTCAAGACGCCGGAGGGCGCCGCGGTGCTGCGCCGGCTGATCCCGACGGCCGACGTGCTGGTCACCAATATCCGACCCGCAGGGATGGCCCGACTCGGCTTCGGGCCGGAGGAGTGCAAGGCGCTCAATCCCCGGATGGTCTTCGCGGTCGCCACCGGCTTCGGCCAGGACGGGCCGCACCGCGCCCGGCCGGCCTTCGACGAGATCATCCAGGCCGCCTCGGGCCTGGCCGACATCGTCGGCGAGGAGGAAGGCCAGCCGCGCTTCGTCCCCTCCCTCGTCGCCGACAAGATCACCGGCATGGCCCTGGTCTCGGCGGTGCTGGCCGCGCTCCTGCACCGCGAGCGCACCGGCGAGGCGCAACTGGTGGAAGTCCCGATGCTCGAGACCATCACCGCCTTCGTCGCGGTCGAGCACCAGGGCGGCCACGCCTTCGACCCGCCGATCGGCGAGCCCGGCTACGCGCGCCTGCGCCACCGCAAGCCGGCGCCGACCAAGGACGGCTGGATGACCCTGCTGCCCTATACGGCCGCGCATTGGCGGGCCTTCTTCACCGAGGCGGGCCGGGAGGAGCTGATCGAGCAGCTCGGCGTGAACGACCCAGTGACCCGCAACGCCAATATCGACCGGGTCTATGCCGCGGTGGCGGCGATCGCCCCGGGCCGCACCACCGCCGAATGGCTGGCGGTCTGCGAGCGGCTCGACATCCCGGCGACCGGCTTCTCGAGCATCGAGGACGTGCCCGAGCACCCGCACCTCAAGGCGGTCGGAATGTTCCAGCCGATGGACCATCCGAGCGAGGGCGCGCTGCGGATGGCCCGGCCGCCCACCCGCTTCGCCGCGACCCCGGCCGGCATCCACCGCCACCCGCCGCGGCTCGGCGAGCATACCGCGGAGGTGCTGGCCGAACTCGGCTACGACCCGGCCGAGATCGCCGCGCTCGCCGAGCGGAAGATCATCCGCCGGGGCTGACCCGACCGGGTGCCGGGCGGCGCCAGCGCGCCGCCCGTGGCGGCGATGCCAGCCGGCCTTCGCCGACCGCGGCGGGATTGCCGCCTGTATCGCATCGCACATCCATTCCGTACCCGGTGCCGTATCCCTTCATGCGGGAGACGAAGCCCACGGCTTTGCCGGAAAAGCGCCGGACCTCACGGTTCCGTGTTGACGGATCACACGGAAAGTTTAAAGTATACTCTATCAGATTTGAGGTCTCCGATGTTCGCGGCCCTGGCTTCCAACCCACTGATTTCCAGCACCGCTCCTTTGATCCTCTTGCGCAGCCGCCCGACGCTGCCCGGCGCGCTGCGCCGCGGCATCGCGGGCCTGGCCGGCCTGATCCGCCCCGACCGCTACCGTCCGGAGCGGCATTACATGCGCGGCGGCAATACCGAGGGCAGCCGCAACCTCGCCATGGCGCGCGGCCGAATCGCCGGCCGCACCTGACGCCCACGGCGCGCCTGGACGGCCGCGCCTCCAGGTGAAAGGGTCGGGCGCATGCCCGACCTGCCGTCCCTTTCCCCCCGCCTCCGCGCCACCGCCGAACCGCCGATTCCCGCCGCCCGCGCCTGGGCCGCGCGCTATGCCGGCGGCGCGGGGCCGATGATCGACCTGACCCAGGCGGTGCCGGGCTACCCGCCGCATCCCGACCTGCTGGCCAAGCTGGCCGAGGCCGCCGGCAGCCGCGCCGCCGCCGGCTATGGCCCGATCGACGGCGATCCTTCGCTGCGCGAGGCGCTGGCCGCCGATGTCTCCGCCGTCTACGCCGCGCCGGTCGCCGCCGCCGAGGTGGCGGTCACCGCGGGCTGCAACCTCGCCTTCTCCATGGCCATGGCGGTGATCGCGGGCGGCGGCACCGGGGGCGTGATCCTGCCGGTGCCCTGGTACTTCAACCACCGCATGGCGCTGGAGATGCAGGGCATCCCTGCCGTCCCGCTGCCCTGCCGCGCCGAGGACGGCTTCCTGCCCGACCCCGCGCGGATCGAGCCGCTGCTGGCGGCCGGGGCGCGCGCCCTGGTGCTGGTCACGCCGAACAACCCGACCGGCGCCGTCACCCCGCCCGGGACCATCGAGGCCTGCGCCGCGCTCTGCCGCAGGCACGGCGCCTGGCTCGTGCTGGACGAGACCTACCGCGACTTCCTGCCCGCTGAAGCGACCCCGCCGCACGCCCTGTTCCGGGACCCGGCCTGGCGCGACGGCCTCGTGCATCTCTACAGCTTCTCCAAGGCCTATTGCGTGCCCGGCCACCGCGTCGGCGCGATCATCGCCGGCCCGGCCTTCCGGGCGGAACTGATGAAGGCGCTCGACACCTGGCAGATCTGCGCCGCGCGGCCGGCCCAGGCGGCGCTGGCCTGGGGCGTGCCGGCGCTGGCCGACTGGCGCGCCGGCAACCGCGACCTGATGGCCGGCCGCGCCGCCGGCTTCCGCGCCGCGGTCGGGCAATTGCCGGGCTGGCGACTCGACAGCCTCGGCGCCTATTTCGCCTATCTCCGGGTGCCGGAGGACGGGCCGGACGCGATGGTGATGGCCGAGCGCCTGGCCGCCGAACGCGGCCTGCTCTGCCTGCCCGGCCCCTTCTTCGGCCCGGGCCAGGACCGCCATATCCGCCTCGCCTTCGCCAATGCCGGGCTGGAGGCGATCGCCGAAGTCCCCGTCCGCCTTGAGGGAACCCTGCCATGACCGCCCGCCGCCGTGCCGAGGCCTTCTGCGCGCGCTTCGGCCTTCGCGTCCCCATCCTGATGGCGCCGATGGCCGGCGTATGCCCCCCGCCGCTCGCCGCCGCCGTCGCCTCGGCCGGCGGCATGGGCGGCTTCGGCGCGCTGATGTCCTCGCCGGCGCAGATGCGCGACTGGGCGGCGCAGTTCCGCGCCGCCAGCAACGGCGCCTTCCAAGTCAACCTCTGGGCGCCCGAGCCGGCGCCGCGGCGCGACCCGGAGCACGAGGCGCGGGTGCGCGCGACGCTCTCGGCCCTCGCCGGGGCGGAGGTGCCTGACCCGGGCCCCGGTCCCTTCGTGCAGGACTTCGCCGCGCAATGCGAGGCGCTGGTCGAGACCGCGCCGGCGGTCGCCTCGACCATCATGGGCCTCTTCCCGCCCGAGGTCGTGGCCCGGCTGAAGGCGCGCGGCATCGCCTGGATCTGCAACGCCACGACGGTCGCCGAGGCCCGCGCCGCCGAGGCGGCCGGGGCCGATGCGGTGGTGGCGCAGGGCGCCGAGGCCGGCGGCCATCGCGGCACCTTCGAGAATGCCGCGGCCGAGCAGTCCCAGGTCGGGCTCTTCGTGCTGCTACCGCAGGTGGCCGATGCGGTGCGCATCCCGGTCGTCGCCGCCGGCGGCATCATGGACGGGCGCGGCATCGCCGCGGCGCTGACCCTCGGTGCCAGCGCGGTGCAGCTCGGCACCGCCTTCCTGCGCAGCCCGGAGGCGGCGATCCACCCGGCCTGGTCGGCGGCCATCGCGCAGACCGCGCCGGAGGACACCGTGCTGACCCGCGGCTTCTCCGGCCGCCTCGCGCGCGGCATCCGCAACCGGGTGACCGAGGCCTTCGCCGGCGAGCTGCGCCCCGCGCCCTACCCGGTGCAGCGCGCCCTGATGGTCAAGGTCCGGGCGGCGGCCGAGGCGGCGGGCGATGCCTCCCGCATGCAGGCCTGGGCCGGCCAGGGCGCGTCCCTGGCGCGGGCCGAGCCGGCGGGCGAGATCCTGCAGCGGCTCTGGGCCGAGACCACCGCGCTGCTGCCCTGAGGGAACGCGACGACCGCGGCGCAAGGGCCTGACATTTCCGCGCCCTCTGCGAACGAATCGGTCCGGCAGCGTTCCTGCGCGCAGCACCGCCGCTGGAGCCGCAGGCCCATCATGCCGACCGAGGATCACCGCCACGAGGACAATGGCCAGGGCCGGGTGAAGGATCCCAGCCGCGACGGGCGGCTGAAGCAGAACCGCGACCGCGGCATCTCGCTCGGCACGACCCTCCGGCGCGAGAACTCCGAACCCACCGGCAAGGGCAAGGTGAAGAACCCGGCGCGGGACGGCAGGCTCAAGCAGAACCGGCGCTGATGCCTGACGCAATACGTCCCGACCTGCGGCCCGCCGGGCCGAGGCGCGGGATGGCGCCCGCCGCCGGTGCGGCGAAGCCAAGCCGTGCGGCGGCACGGCGCCCGGCGCCCGAGGGGCACGAAGGCATGACCTTCGTGCGCTTGGCACGGGGCGGATCGCCTCGGGGCGGGACGCCGCGGCCGGCATCGCTGCGCCATGGCGGGCCGGCAAGGCCGCGAGCCGCCTTCGCGCCCGGGGTCAGTCGACCCTGATCCTGGCCGCCTGGGCGATCTCGCGCTGCTTCGCCAGCTCCGCCCGGGTCAGCGTCGCCAGTTCCTCCGGCGTGCCGCCCATCACCTCGAGGCCCTGCCGCTCCAGCTCCGCCCGCGTCGCCGGCTCGGCCAGCGAGGCGTTCGCCAGGGCGTTCAGCCGGGCGACGATCGGCGCCGGCGTGCCGGCCGGCGCATAGAGCGCCCACCAGCCTTCCACCACCGCGCCGGCCAGGCCGGATTCGACCAGGGTCGGGACCTCCGGCAACAGCGGGTGCCGCGCGGCGCCGGTCACCGCCAGCGGCCGGATCGTCCCGGCGCGGATATGCGGCAGGAAGCCGAGGGGGTGGTAGACCATGGCGTCCAGCGTGCCGTTCAGCAGGTCCGCCACGGCGCGGGAGCCGTCGCGGTAGGGCACGTGGGTCAGCGGCAGGCCGCTCCGCATCTCGATCAGCGCGGTGGTCAGGTGGCCGGTGGTGCCGGTCCCGGCGGTGCCGACCGAGAGCGGCCGCTGCCGCGCCAGCGCCAGGAAGCCGGCGAGGTCCGTGACGCCCAGCTGCGGCCGGACGCCGAGGATGACCGAGGTCTTGGCATAGCTGCCGATCGGGGCGAAGTCGCGCAGCGGGTCGTAGGGGATGGCGGCCATGATGACCGGGTTGGTCGCCATGGTGCCGCTGGTGCCGAACAGGATGCTGTAGCCGTCGGGCGCCGCCTGGGCGACCGCCTGGGTGCCGACCACCCCGCCTGCGCCGGTGCGGTTGTCGGCGACCACGGGCTGGCCGAGGCCCGGCTGCAGCGCCGCGGCGCAGAGCCGCGCCAGGATGTCGGTCGTGGTGCCGGCGGCGAAGGGCACGATCAGCCGGACCGGCCGGTCCGGCCATTCCGCGGCACGGGCCGGCAGCACGGGCAGCGCCGCGGCGGCGAGGAGCGCGCGGCGCCTCATGGCGTGCGCTCCGCCGCGACGCAGCCGGCGAGGCCCGGCATCGCGACCCCGCGGCGGATCGGCACGCAGGCCTCAGGCGGCTCGGCGAGGAATTCGACGCCCTGGTCCTGCCAGGCGCCGAGCACCCGGTCGAGGTGCCGCATGGCGCCGTTCGGCAGGTCGTGCAGCACCATCAGCACCGGCGCGGTCGCCGCCGCATGCTGGGCACGGGCGCGCTCGGGCCAGCCCTCCGGGTCGTCGAAGTCGCGCGGGATGGCATTCCACAGCACGACGGTATGGCCGCCGGCCTCGAGGTGCCGCACCGCCGCGCCGTTCAGCAGGTGCCGGCCGAGCGCCCCGCCCCCGCCGTTCGGCCGGAACAGCCGCTCCGGCTCCCGCAGGTCGCCGAGCAGCGCGTCGCAGGCCTCGATCTCGGCCACCGCCTCGGGCCCTGGGCGGCGGCCGAGCGGCATGCCGTGGCTGAGCGTGTGGTTGCCGACCGCGAAGCCCTCCGCCCGCATGCGCCCGGCGAGCGCCAGGCACGCGGGATCGCGCAGCTTCTCGCCGATCAGGAAGAAGGTGGCGGGGATGCCGCGGCGGGCCAGGACGGCGAGGACGCCGGGGGTGACCTCGGGCTCCGGCCCGTTGTCGAAGGTGAGGCAGAGGGGCTGCATGGGCAACAGGCTACACGCATGCCGGGTGGCGTCGAGATGGGCCGGGCGGCACGAGGAGGACGGATTTATTCCCTGAGATCCGCTCAATTCGGCTCAAACCTGCTCAATTCGGCTGAAGATCATTGAGGCCGGTCCGGCCCCGATCCCGGCAGGGCGGCGGCAGCCGCGGCTTTGCCACGGATCCACCTTTAGGATTGAGGAATTGAGCTTTTCAATTCGGCTCGGCGGGTTGCCATAGGCAGGGCAATGCCGTTGACTATTTTCCTATATCAGCCCGCACCCGGCGTTGCAACGCCCGCGCGCCGTTATCCCTCGTTCGCCTGGATCACCTCGCGCACCCGGGGATAGACCTGCTGCGCCCAGCGCCGGCCGCTGAAGACGCCGTAATGGCCGACGCCGGTCTGCAGGTGGTGCCGCTTCATCGTCACCGGCACGCCGCGGCAGAGGTCGAGCGCCGCCATGGTCTGGCCGATGGCGCAGATGTCGTCCTTCTCGCCCTCGACGGTCAGCATGGCGGTGCGGCGGATCGCCTCCGGCCGCACCGGGCGGCCGCGAAAGGTCAGCTTGCCCAGCGGCAGGTCATGCGCCTGGAACACGCTCCGCACCGTCTCGAGGTAGAACTCGGCCGGCAGGTCCATCACGGCGAAATACTCGTCGTAGAAGCGCCGGTGCATCGCCGCCTTCGCCGCCTCCCCGTCATGCAGGTTCCAGAACTGGGCGTGGTGCGCCCCGACATGGCGCTCGAGGTTCATCGCCATGAAGGCGCCGACCTGCACCGCGCCGGGATAGACCCGGCGGCCGCCGCCCTTGTGCCGCCAGGGCACCTCGGCGATCAGGGTCTTCTCGAACCACTCGATCGGCTTCGACTGCGCGAGCTCGTTCACCCTGGTCGGGTTGACGCGGGTGTCGATGGGGCCGGCCAGCAGCGACAGGCTGCGCGGCGAATGGGGGTTGCGGTCCTCGGCCATGATCGCCACCGCCGCCAGCACCGCGACGACCGGCTGGCAGACCGCCAGCACATGCGCGCCGCGCCCCATCTCCTGCAGGAACTGCATGACGTGGTCGGTGAACTCGTCGAGCCCGAAGGGCCCGGCCGCGAGCGGCACGTCGCGCGCATTGTGCCAGTCGGTGATGTAGACGTCGTGGTCCTGCAGCAGCACCTGCACGGTGTTCCGCAGCAGGGTGGCGAAATGGCCCGACATCGGCGCCACCACCAGCACCCGCGGCAGGCGGATGCCGGCCTCCTTCCGGAAATGCAGCAGGCTGGCGAAGGGCGTCGCGGCGACGACCTCCTCCTCCACCTCGACCAGGCGGTTGCCGACGCGGACCGGGCCGATGGCGTAGGCGGGGCGCGCATGGGTGATGCCGGCATGGCCGAACACCTCCATCGCCGCCCGCATCTGGCGGACCGGCGAGAAGGCGGGATGCGCACCATCGAGCCCGGCGAGGATGCCGCCACCGCCCCGCGCCGTCCGCCGCATCGGGTTCAACAGGTCCTGGGCGGCCTGCAGCATGTGGTAGATCATCCCGAGCGCGCACTCCCCGCTGCCCGTTTCCGGCAGGCCGGCGCCGGCATGGTGCCAGCGCGGCACCTTTTCGCAACTGCGAAAGCGCTGCTAGGCTGCCTGTTCATTCCCCGCCGAGGAGAGCGCGATGGCCGTGCAGACCCGCCGCAGGACCGCTGCGACGAGCGCCGTCGAGCCGGCCGTGCTGCGGATCAGCAGCCGCAACTATTCCTCCTGGTCGATGCGCGGCTGGCTGCTCTGCCGCATGGCCGGGATCGCCTTCCGGGAGGAGGCGGTCTCGGCCGACGACGCGGGATCGCGCGCCGAGCTGCTGCTGCAATCCTCCTCCATCCTGATCCCCGCCCTGCGGCACGAGGGCGCCGAGCTCTGGGACACGCTGGCGATCGCCGAATACCTGAACGAGCTGGTGCCGGAGGCGCGGATGCTGCTGGCGGACCGCCTGGCCCGCGCGCGCTGCCGCGCCATCAGCGGGGAGATGCATGCCGGCTTCGCCGCGCTGCGCTCCACGCTGCCGATGAACCTGCGCGCGGTGGTGCCGAACTTCACGCTGTGGTCCGGCGCGCGGGCGGATATCGAGCGCATCCTCTGGATCTGGCGCGACTGCCTGGGACGCTGGGGCGGGCCCTGGCTGCTGGGGGCGGAGAAGAGCGTGGCGGATGCGATGTATGCGCCGGTGGTGACGCGCTTCCGCACCTACGACGTGAAGCTCGACCCGGCCTGCGAGGCCTATGCCCGGACCATCCTCGGCTGGCCCGACGTGGCCGCATGGATCGAGGCCGGCAAGCGCGAGCCGGAGGCGCGGATCACCGAGCTGGATCTCGAAGCGGAGTTCTGATCGGGCGTCCAGCGCGCTTCGGCCGGATCGCGGCGGCGACGCGCTGATCGCCGGCGCGGCATTGTCCGGGCGCCGGCGACCGGATGATCCGCCAAAGAGCGTCCAGGCGATCCCGCGCCGGTGGGCGGCGCGACCGCACCGCCTCCCCCGCGGTCATGAGCGCTGGCCGGCGACCGGCGCGGCGATGGCCGGCGCAGCGTTGCCGCCCGCGATGCCGTGCCGGGAAAGCCCGATCGCCGGCACCGGCGGGCCCCGCCGCATGCCCAGGGCCGGCGCTGCCTCGACCCGACACGCACCGCGTGTCCGGCCGCCCGCCGGGGGCCGGCGGCGCCGCCTCAAGCGGCCGGCCCGTCCACGCCCTGCCGGCGCAGCTCGGCGCCGAGCCGTCCGGTCGCCGCGAGCCAGGCGAGCCGCAGGTCGCCGCGCAGCGACCAGGCGGGATAGGTGAAGGTCGCCGGCCGGTTGCGCTCGATCAGCAGGTGGGAGATCCAGGCGCAGCCATAGCCGACCAGGGGCGCGAGCAGCGCCAGCCACCAGGGGCCGCGGAGAATGGCGGCCAGCAGCAACGCCGCCGCGGCCCAGGTGCCGCCGACATGCACCGCGCGCGTCGCCGGCCGCGCATGTTCGCGCAGGTAGTAGGGCCAGAAGGCGGCGAAGCTCGGGAAGCGCTCGGCCATGCAGGTCATGGTGGTGGCCCGCGGCGGCCCATGCAAGGTCGCAGGAGTTTCGCTTCCGAAGCCGGCATGACCATGCCTATCTGCCGGCATGCCTCTCCGACTCCCGATGCCGCGTGCCTTCCTGCCGCTTCGCCACGCCGTCTTCCGCACGCTCTGGCTGGCGACGCTCGCCAGCAACATCGGCATGTGGGTGCAGAACACCGGCGCGGGCTGGCTGATGACCAGCCTCGACCCGGCGCCGCTGATGGTCTCCCTGGTCCAGGCCGCCTCGATGCTGCCGGTCTTCCTGCTGGCGCTGCCGGCCGGCGCGCTGGCCGACATCATCGACCGGCGCGTCTTCCTGATCGGCGCGCAGGCCTGGGTGCTGGCGATGGCCTTGCTGCTGGCGGTGCTGACCGCCTCCGGGTCGCTCGGCCCCTGGGGGCTGCTGGCGCTGACCTTCGCGATCGGCGCGGGCAGCGCGATGAACTTCCCGGCCTGGGCGGCGACCACCAACGAGCTGGTGCCGCGGGAGGACCTGGTCGGCGCCATCGCGCTGAACGGCATCGGCTTCAACCTGGCCCGCGCGCTCGGCCCGGCGCTCGGCGGCTTCGCCATCGCCGCGGCCGGGCCGCAGGCGGCCTTCGTGCTGAACGCCGCCGCCTTCCTGGTGCTGATCGTCGCCCTGGTCCTGTGGCGCCGCCCGGTCGAGCCGCGCGGCCGCATCCCGAAGGAACACCTGGTCTCCGCCATGCGGGCGGGGCTGCGCTTCGTCTCGGCCAGCCCGGCGATGCGGGCGGCGATCCTCAGGGCCTGCACCTTCTTCCTGTTCAGCGCCGCGGTCTGGGGGCTGCTGCCCTTGTTCGTGCGGCAGCAGCTGGGATTGGGCCCGCAGGCCTTCGGGCTGATGCTCGGCGTCATGGGACTCTCCGCGGTGGCGGCGGGCTTCGCCCTGCCCTCCCTGCGCGGCCGGCTGGACCGCAGCGGGATGGTGTTCTGGGCCTCGATCGGCATCTGCGCCGCCATGGGCATCCTGGCGGCCTCGACGCATTGGGCGCCGGCGGCGCTCGGGATGCTGCTCTACGGCGCCTCCTGGATCGCCGCCGGCAGCACGCTCGGCGCCTCGGCCCAATTGGCGGCACCGGGCTGGGTGCGGGCGCGGGCGATCGCCATCTACCAGCTCAGCTTCTTCGGCGTCATGGCGCTCGGCTCGGCGCTGGCCGGCTGGGTCGGCGGGCGGTTCGGCGTGCCGCTGGCGCTGGGGGCCGCGGCCGGGCTCGGCGCCGTCGCCGCCGTCGCGGTGCGCGGCTGGCGGATCGACAGCGTGGCCCTCGCCCCCGCCGCCGCCGCCCCTGCCCCGGCACCGGAGCCGGAAGCCCCCGATCCGGCGCTGCGCGCCCTGCTCGGCGAGCATTCCGGCCGGGTGCTGGAGGTGGTGCGCTACTGCATCGACCCGACGGCGCGGGACGCCTTCATGGCGGCGATGCAGGAGGTGCGGCGGGTCCGGCTGCGCTCCGGCGCGGCGACCTGGCGGCTGTACGAGGACGTCGCGCATCCGGAGCGCTGGGTCGAGCTCTGGACCGTCGAGAGCTGGACCGAGCACCTGCGGGAGGAGGCGCGGCGGACCGACTGGGACCGCGCCGCGCTGGCCCGGGCGGCGGCGCTGCACCGGGGCGAGGAGCCGCCGGAGGCGGCGCGCTTCCTCAACGTGGTGCCGTGAGGCGTCCGCCGCCCTTGCGCCGGTGCCCGTCCGGGCCAGCGCCGCCGCGCGTCAGCCGAGCGGTCGCCCCTCGTAGACGCCGTACTGCAGGTAGTGCTGCAGCGGGTCGAGCCCCGCCGCGGCGACGTCGGGATTGGCCGCCAGGTAGCCCCGCGTGCTGAAATTCGGCCCGGGATCGACGCCGGCCTTCCAGCCATACAGGTCGTAGTGCAGCAGCGGGTCGATGCCGGCGGCGGCGACGGCCGGGTTCTGCGCCAGGTAGTACTTGGTGTCGAAGAGGTAGTTCGGGTTCGCCCCGGCCCGCCAGCCATAGGCCTGCCAGTGTGCATAGGCGTCGACCCCGGCCTGGCCGACGACCGGATTGGTCAACAGGTAGTAGGCGGAGTCGAAGCCGCCGGTGATGCCGAAGCCGACAGCCGCATGCACCGGCCGACCCTCGGCCTGGCCGTAGTTGAGGTAGTGGAGCAACGGGTTGAGCCCGCTGGCCGCCACGTCGGGGTTCTGCAGCAGGTAGAGCGTGGTGTCGAACTTCGCCGAGGGGTCGCGGCCTTCCTTCCAGCCATAGCTGAGATAGTGGGAATAGGCGTCCAGCCCGGCCCGGGCGACCTCCGGATAGGCGGCGTTGTAGCCGGCATAGTCGAAGAAGCCGGGGCGCACGACCAGAGAGCCGGTCGACAGGTCCCAGATCGTGCCGGTCGCCTGGAAGTAGACCGTCTCCACCTTCTGGGAATTCGCGTTGAAGTACGTGTTGAAGATGATCGCGTTCTGGCCGCCCGCGGTCTGCAGGACAAGGTCGTTGCCGATGCTGCTGCGGATCGGCTGGAAATAGGCCTCCGTCCAGTCCGCGGCGACCACCACGAGGTCGACGCCCGAGGTTTCGTTGATCACGTCCCGGCCGAAGGCGCCGGAGAAGAAATAAAGGTCGTCGCCGTCGCCGCCCCGCAGGTCGTCGTTGCCGCCGAAGCCGATGAGAAGGTCGTTCCCGCTGGTGGCGAGGATGGTTTCGGCCGCGTTGGTTCCGGTGAATCCGACATTGGCGAAGGCGGAGCCGTCGGCCAGGTTCCACACGGTGCCATTGCCGGTGAAGCGCACCGTCTCGACCAGACCGCGGTTGGACCCCGAGGTGTTGAAATACCCATTCAGGATGACGGCGTTGTCACCGTTGACCTGTTGGATGACTAGGTCGTTGCCGATGGCGGAGCGCACCAGCCGGAAAGAGCCCGGGCCGTAATCCGGGCCGAACTGGACCTCGTCGATGCCGGCGACATCGTTGCTGATGGTGTCGCGGCCGAAGGCACCGGAGAAGATGTAGATGTCGTTGCCATCCCGGCCGAACAGGTCGTCGTTGCCGCCAAGGCCGGTGAAGACGTCGTCGCTCGAGGTTCCGTCCAATCTTTCGCTGGCATTGGTTCCCGGGAAGATCATTTGGCCGCTCCATCGATCTGCGAGGCAAGTTGCCTTTTGCGTTCAACGTCACAAAATCGAGCATTGCGGGGCAGCCAGCGACAACATTATTTAGAAAGACGAAGATATTCACACCGCTTTGTGACATTACGCCTCAGATATAACATCTATAGTTACAGAGATCGGCGATGCGGGCTGCGGGCTGCGCACGGCTTTGTCATGCCTCCCGAGGCCCGGTCGCGCGCTCCCGTAGCGCAGTCAGCATGGCGCGGGGGCTGGCCGGGCGCGGCCCCGGTCCCCAGGTCCGTGCCGAAACGACACCCGAGGAGAGAGAGCATGGCGAAAGCCCAGACCCACGAGACCCGCAACGACGTCAAGACCAATGCCAAGCAGGTTTCGATCGGCGTGCTGCAGGGGTGCCTCGCCGACGGCATCGACCTCTACAACGCCACGCGGCAGGCCCATTGGAACGTCAAGGGACCGCATTTCGGCGAGCTGCACAAGCTGTTCGAGGAATTCTACAACGCGCTGCAGACCAGCACGGACGACCTGGCCGAGCGCATCGTCCAGCTCGGCGGCACGGCCTGCGGCACCACCCAGGTGCTGGAAAAGACCACCCGCCTGCCGCCCTACCCGACCGACCTTTATGCCGGGATGGACCACGTGAAGGCGCTGGCCGACCGCTACTCCATGGTGGCGAAGACCCTGCGCGACGGCATCGACCAGACCGACGAGGCCGGCGACGCCGACACCGCCGACCTGCTGACCGAGCAGTCCCGCGCCACCGACAAGATGCTCTGGATGATCGAGGCGCATCTGGGCGGCGACAAGGCCGCCTGACTTCCCGGAGGGGCGGCGGGGCGCAGTCCCGCCGCCCCCTACGGTCAGGCGATCAGCACCGCGGCCGTCAGCCCGGCGGTGCCGGACAGCCCGTTCAGGGTCGTCAGCGTCACCCAGGAATCGCCGCCGCCATCCGCGTCGACCTGCACGCGCACCAGGCCGTTGCCGGCCAGGAACCGCACATAGCCGCCATCCAGCAGCGCCTGCCCGCCATGCGGCCCGGCCGGAAAGACTGCGTCCAGGTCCAGACGGTCGCCCCCCGTTGCCGAGAAGTCGGTGATCGCGTCGCAGCGGTCGCCGATCCCGAGGAAGACGAAGCGGTCCGCCCCGGTCCCACCGGTCAGGATGTCGGCGCCGCCGCCGCCGACCAGCCGGTCGGCGCCGGCATCGCCGTAGAGCCGGTCGCCGCCCGCCCCGCCTTCCAGCGTGTCGTCGCCGCCGAGGCCGCGCAACGCGTCGTTTCCGCCGAGCCCCTGGATCAGCTCCCCCGCGGCGGTGCCTGTCAGCGTCTCCGCCGCCTCGGTGCCGCGCAGGGCTGCCGGTCCCGCCGCCACGTCGGTCTCGAGGTCGAGCTTGATGTTCGCCGTGCCCAGCACAGCCGTGCGGACCACCGGCGCGGCGAGCCCGCCGCCGGAGAAGGTGACGCTGTAGGTCCCGGCCGCGAGCGGCTGCTGCCAGCCGCCGGCATCCCAGGTGGCGAGGTGCCAGAGCTGCCCCGAAGCCGCGCGGATATCGACCGAAACGCCGCCCAGCCCCTCCCCCGGATCGTAGGAATGGTCGCCGTCGCGGTCGTCGAAGGCGACGCCGAGCAGGAATGCCTTGCTGCCGGACCGCGCGAAGTCCTCGGTCGCGGTCAGGCCGTTGCTGCCCTGGTACTCGCCGGCCTGGACGCCGATGCCGATCTCGCCGAAGCCGGCATTCTCGATGTTGGTGCGGTGCCCGGGACTGCGGAACAGCCCGTCATGGAAGGCGTCGATCGCGGCCGGGGTGATGGCCTGGGTGCCGCCCCAGCGGATGGAGATGTTCTCGCCCCAGCTCCAGCTGCCGCTGAAGGCATAGCCGGCCGCCGCCATGCGGTCGCCCGGCGAACTGCCATTGGCGCCGGTATGGGAGAAGGTGTCGGTCGCCAGCATCCAGGCGCTATGCGCCTCGGCCGCGTCGATCAGCAGCGGGTTGAAGGCGAGCGGCGCCTTGGCCGCCGTGGTGATGGTGCCGGCGGCCAGGCCGTCGTTCAGCCCGATGCCGAGCCGGGCGGCCTCCGCCGCCGGGTCGAGCCGGGCGCGGTTCACCAGCTCCAGGAAATACTGCTCGAAGGCGGTCGGCTGGGCCATGTGGTGTTTCCCTGTCCTGCGACCGCGGTCTTTGCCGCGGGCAGCGCTGGCGTGGCGGGGGACCACAACCAAATGGTTAATCGGTCCATGCCGGACTGCCGGGGCGGGCCAGGCCGGGGACGATACCTCCCGACTCGCACTTCGCATTGTATGAGGGCGGCGCGGAGGCTATCGTGGCGCCATCAGGGGAACAAGACATGAACGACCTGTTCGGAGGCAAGCGGCCCCCGAAGGGCGGCACGCCCGAGGCCGCCTCCTACACCGCGCGCGACATCGAGGTCCTGGAAGGGCTGGAGCCCGTCCGGCGCCGCCCCGGCATGTATATCGGCGGCACCGACGACAACGCCCTGCACCACCTGGCGGCCGAGATCCTCGACAACGCCATGGACGAGGCGGTGGCCGGCCATGCCGACCGGATCGAGGTGGTGCTGGAGCCCGGCAACTGGCTGATGGTGCGCGACAACGGGCGGGGCATCCCGACCGACCCGCACCCGAAATTCCCGAAGCTCTCGGCGCTCGAGGTCATCCTCACCACCCTGCATTCCGGCGGCAAGTTCTCCGGCAAGGCCTACGACACCTCGGGCGGCCTGCACGGCGTCGGCTCCTCGGTGGTCAATGCGCTGTCCGAGCGCATGGAGGTCGAGGTGGCGCGCGACCGCACGCTCTTCACCCAGGCCTATTCGCGCGGCAAGCCGCTCGGCAAGCTGAAGAATGCGGGGGCGATCCACAATCGCCGCGGCACCTCCATCCGCTTCAGGCCGGACCCCGAGATCTTCGGCGCCCTGGAATTCTCGGCGGCCCGGCTCTACCGGCTCTGCCGCTCCAAGGCCTACCTGTACCGGGGCGTCGAGATCCGCTGGTCCTGCGACCCGTCGCTGGTGAAGGACGAGACGCCGGCCCAGGCTACGCTGCATTTCCCCGGCGGCCTCGCGGACTACCTCGCCGGCGCGATCGAGGGCCGCAGCCAGGTGGTTCCCGCCGCTTACGTCGGCGAGGCATCCTTCCCGGACGGCGCCGGCCGCTGCGAATGGGCCATCACCTGGCTCGACCAGGGCGACGGGTTCCTCTCGACCTATGCCAATACCATCCCGACCAGCCAGGGCGGCACGCATGAGGCCGGGCTGCGCGGCGCGCTGGTCAAGGGCCTGCGCGCCTATGGCGACCTGAAGAAGGACAAGCGCGCCGCCACCGTCACCGCCGAGGACCTGTTCGGCGGCATGGCGGGGATGCTCTCGGTCTTCGTGCGGGAGCCGCAATTCCAGGGCCAGACCAAGGAGAAGCTGACCAGCCCAGAGGCGCAGCGGCTGGTCGAGGCGGCGCTGCGCGACCATTTCGACCATTGGCTGGCCGGCGACCCGCAGACCGCCGACAACCTGCTGGCCTGGGCGATCGAGCGCGCCGAGGACCGCATCCGCCGGCGCGAGCAGAAGGAGACGCCGCGCAAGTCGGCGACCCGCAAGCTCCGCCTGCCCGGCAAGCTGGCGGATTGCAGCCGGGAAGGCGTCGACGGCACCGAGTTGTTCCTCGTCGAGGGTGACTCCGCCGGCGGCTCCGCCAAGCAGGCGCGCGACCGCGAGACCCAGGCGGTGCTGCCGCTGCGCGGCAAGATCCTGAACGTGGCCTCGGCCAGCGCCGACAAGCTGCGGCAGAACCAGGAGCTGAAGGACCTGATCGAGGCGCTGGGCTGCGGCGCCGGCGACCGCTTCGACCTGGCGCGCCTGCGCTACGGCCGCATCGTCATCATGACCGACGCCGATGTCGACGGCGCCCACATCGCCGCCCTGCTGATGACCTTCTTCTACAAGGAGCTGCGCGAGCTGGTGGCGCAGGGCCGGGTCTTCCTGGCGCAGCCGCCGCTTTACCGGCTGCAGGCCGCGGGCAAGTCGGTCTACGCGATGGACGACCGCGACCGCGAGCGCATCCAGAAGCGCGAGTTCAAGCCGAACCAGAAGGTCGAGGTCAGCCGCTTCAAGGGCCTGGGCGAGATGCCGCCGGCGACCCTGAAGGAGACCACGATGGACCCGAAGCGCCGCACCCTGCTGCGGGTGGTGCTGCCGCAGGAGGAACGGGCGACCACCGCGGACCTCATGGAAGCGCTGATGGGCCGCAAGCCGGAATTGCGCTTCAGGTTCATCCAGGAGAACGCGGCGAAGCTCGACGTCGAGGAAGTGGACGTCTGATACCAGGCGCACGGCGTCCCGACCTGCGGCCCGCGGGGCCGAGCGGCGCCCGCCGGCGGTGCGGCGAGGCCAAGCCGCGCGGAGGCACGGCGCCCGGCGTCAGAGGGGCACGAAAGTAAAGCCTTCCTGCGCTCGGTACGAGCCTCAGGGCCCGACCGGCCGGAAGGACAGCGACATCGTCGCCACCGCCGCTTCCAGGCAGGGCTTCAGCTCGCGCGGGAATTCGATCCAGAGCGTGGCGATCACCGCCCCGCCCCGGCCGAGGAAGCTGCGCCGGTAGTAGATGCGGTCGGCAAGGTAGCCCGAGAGCACGAACCAGTCCGGGGTGACCCGGCGATAGGTGATGCTGCCCCGGCCGTTCTCGCCGATGTCCCGCTCGGCCTCGGCCAGCACCGCCGCGAGCGACTGGCCGTCGCGGTTGCGGAGGCCGGTGACCACCGCGGTTGCCCGGCCCCCGGCGGCCCAGAAGCGGGCGCTGTCGCCATTTTCGGGCACGCTGCCCGGATCGAGTACGAAGCCCGCGGGGTAGTCCATGGCGAAGCCCCAGGCCGGGTTCCGGTAGGAGAGCAGGCGGGCCCCGCGCAGCCCCTCGCAGGCCGGCTGCGCCGCGGCCGGCTGGGCCAGCAGGAACAGCAGTCCCGCCGCCAGCCGCAGCACCGGGACGCGCCGCGGACGAACGGCGGCAGCGGCCGCGAAGCCGGTCAGCGGTGCTGCGCCACGCCCTGGCCGCGCCGCAGCGGCTCCAGCCGCCGCTCCGGCTCCCGGCCCAGCTTCAGGCAGTCGGCCGCCGTCACCGGCGCCTGGGCGGGCTGCCGCCGCCGCAGCATCGCGGCCCGTGCCGCGGCCTTCGCTTCGGCGGCCGACCAGCCGAGCCGCCGCCGCAGGTCCATCCGGTCCATTATCCGCCCTCCGCCGCGGCAATGGAGCCGCGCCGGCCGGAAACGCGCCGGCGGCCGGCCGGCTCCCTCAGGCCTTGACCAGCGGGCAGCCGCCCTCGCTCAGCGGCCGCCAGGCCTGGTCGGGCGGGATCGCGGTCAGCAGCTTGCAGAAGTCGTACTTGTACTTCGCCTCGGCTTCCTTCTTCACCTCCCACAGGTGCATCACGTGCAGGGTGCGGCCGTCCTCGCGGATGCGGACCTTGTCGTTGTACATGTCGTTCACCGGCATCGCCTTCATCTGCGCCGCCACCGCATCGGCCTCCGTGCTGCCGGCCGCCTGCGCCGCCTTCAGCCAATGCGTCACGCCGGTATAGACCGCGGCGTGCTGCAGCCCGGGCGGCGTGGTCATCTTGGCCATGTAGCGGCGCGACCAGGCGCGCGTCGCCTCCGACTGGTCCCAGTAGAAGCTGTCGGTCAGCACCATGCCCTCGCAGGTCTTGTGGCCCAGCGCGACCAGGTCGGTGACCTGCACCAGCAGCGTGGCGATCCGTGCGCCGCCGCGCGTGAGGCCGAATTCGGCGGCCTGCTTGATGCAGTTCTGCAGGTCGGTGCCCGCCAGCGCGAAGCCGATCACCTTGGCGCCCGAGGCCCGCGCCTGGATCAGGAAGGAGGAGAAGTCGGCATTGTTCAGCGGCGCCCGCACCGCGCCGAGCACCTTGCCGCCGGTGGCCCGGACGGCGGCCATGGTGTCGCGTTCCAGCGCATGGCCGAAGGCGTAGTCGGAGGTGATGAAGTACCAGCTGTCGCCGCCCGACTTCGTCAGCGCGGTGCCGGTGCCATGCGCCAGCGCATAGGTGTCGAAGCCGAAATGCATCCCGTAGGGCGAGCACTTGGCGCCGGTCATGTCCGAGGTCGCCGGTCCCGTGATGAGGTAGATCCGCTTCTTCTCGCGGCAGACCTCCTGGATCGCCAGGCCCGAGGAACTGGCGGCGCCGTCGACCAGCACGTCGACGCCGAGGTTGTCGATCCATTCCCGCGCCAGCCCGGCCGAGACGTCGGCGCGGTTCTGCCCATCGGCCTGCCGGGTGGTGACGGGGCGTCCCAGGAGACTGCCGCCGAAATCCTGGATGGCGAGCTCGGCCGCGACCCGGTTGCCGGGGCCGCCGACATCGCGGAAGGGGCCGCTCATGTCGCTGAGCAGGCCGATCTGGACGGGGCGTGGCTGGGCCTGCACCAGGCCGGGCACGGCGAGCGGCAGGGTGGCCATCCCGGTCAGGATGGCGCGGCGGTGGATCTTGGACATCGTTCTGTACTCCCTCGCGCAACGATGCCCTGAACCCGCGCGCGATTCAAACCGCCATGCCAGGATGCCGCCGCCCATGCGCCGCGCGCTCCTCCTCGCCGCCCTGCTCCTGCCGTGGTCCGCGAGCGTCGCGCCGGCCCGGGCGCGGCCCGATGCGGCCTCGCTCGAGGCGGCGCGGCGTTTCCTCTGCCCGCATGGCGGGATGCCGGTGCGCGGCCAGGGCGGGCGCTGCCGCGCCGTGGCCGGGGAAGGCCCGGCGCGCGGCTGGGACCGGGGGTTGCCGCCGCCGGCGCATCGCCAGGCGCCCTGCCCGCCCGGCACCCACGCGGCCGAGGCCCTGGCGCGGCCGGAGGCGGTGCGCTGCCTGCCGGACTAGCGGCCCAGCCAGCCCCGCAGCAGCGCCGTGGTCGCCGCCGGGTCTTCCATCGGCGGCAGGTGCCCGCAGCCGGGGATCCGGTGCAGCACCGCGCCCGGGATGCCGGCGGCAATCTCCGCCGCCTGGTCGGGCGGGGTCAGCACGTCCTGCTCGCCGACCGCGACCAGGGTCGGGACCCCGATGCCGGGCAGCCCGGGCCGGCTGTCCGGCCGGCCGAGGATCGCCGCCTGCTGCCGCAGGAAGGCGTCGCGGCCGACCCGCTCGGCCATCGCCGTCACCTCGTCCGCCACCGGCCGGGCCATGTTGTCGGGATGCAGCAGCTGAGGCAGCAGCCGCGGCGTCACGCCCCTGAACAGGCCGGTGCGGCTCAGCCCGATTAGCCCGCGGCGGCGGCGTGCCTGCTCCGGCGTGTCCGGCCGGGCGGAGGTGTCGAAGAGCGCCAGGCGGGTCACCCGCTCCGGCGCCTGGCGGAGGATCTCGAAGGCCAGGTAGCCGCCCATCGACAGGGCGACGAGGCCGAAGCGCGGCGGCGCCTCAGCCAGGGCACGGGCCGCCATGGCGGCGAGGCTGTCGTCCTGCGTGGCATCGGCCACCCGGCATTCGGTGCCCGGCCGCAGCGCCAGGATCTGGTCGCGCCAGAGCCGGTCGTCGCAGAGCAGGCCGGGCAGGAAGAGCAGGCTGGGCGCTTCGGGCATGGCGCCTGCCCATAATCGTCGCGCCGGTGCGGCACAATCCATGGCAATGCTTGATTTCCCGGCACCAAAAGCGCATATGGCGGCCGGACCTGGAACGGCGGCCGTCTGATTCGGCACGCCGGGCGTCGGTTTTCGGCCCTTGCGCCCTCGCAACCGGCCGCCATGCCGCCGCTGTCCCGGCGAAGGAACCGACCGCACTTGACCGATACGTCCGACCGGCCCGCCGAAGCGGCCGCCGACACCCAGCACGATGCCACTGAAATTCCGGCCACCATGCCGGTCGCGGACGCGGCCGCCCCGGCGGAAGCCGAAGCCGAGGCCGTGCCCGCCCCGGCGGACGAACCCGCGGCGGCCCCGGTCGCCGAAGCCGGGCACGAACCGGCGCCGGCCGTGATCGCCGCGGCAACTTCTGAAGAGGCGCCGGCCGGGGCCGAGCACGAACCGGCGCCGGCCGTGATCGCCGCGGCAACTTCTGAAGAGGCGCCGGCCGGGGCCGAGCACGAACCGGCGCCGGCCGTGATCGCCGCGGCGACTCCCGACGAGGCGCCGGCCGAGGCCGCGGCACCCGAGGTGGCCGACGACGAGGATGAGGACGACGAGGACGAGTCCGAGGAGGAGGACGCCGAGGCCGCCGCCCCGCGCGTCACCTTCGCCGATCTCGGCCTGTCCGAGCCGATCCTGCGCGCCGTGACCGAAGCCGGCTACGTGACGCCGACGCCGATCCAGGAAGCCGCGATCCCGATCGTGCTGATGGGCCGCGACGTGCTCGGCTGCGCCCAGACCGGCACCGGCAAGACCGCCGGCTTCACCCTGCCGATGCTCGACATCCTGGCCTCCGGCCGGGCCAAGGCGCGGATGCCGCGCTCGCTGATCCTCGAGCCGACGCGGGAACTCGCACTGCAGGTCGCCGAGAACTTCGTGAAGTACGGCAAGCACCTGAACCTGGTGCATGCCCTGCTGATCGGCGGCGAGAGCATGAACGACCAGCGCGCGGTGCTGGAGAAGGGCGTCGACGTCCTGATCGCCACGCCGGGCCGGCTGCTCGATCTTTTTGATCGCGGCCGCATCCTGCTGGCCGACTGCAAGGTGCTCGTCATCGACGAGGCCGACCGCATGCTGGACATGGGCTTCATCCCGGACGTCGAGCGCATCGTCTCCATGCTGCCGCCGATGCGGCAGACCATGTTCTTCTCGGCCACCATGGCGCCCGAGATCCGCAAGCTGGCGGATGCCTTCCTGCAGAACCCGAAGGAGATCAGCGTATCGGCGCCGGCCAGCGTGGCGAGCACCATCGTCGCCGGCCTGCTCTGGACGCGGGAGCTCGACAAGCGGGAGGCGCTGCGCCGGCTGATCCGGCGGGAGCAGGTGCAGAACGCCCTGATCTTCTGCAACCGGAAGACCGAGGTCGACATCCTCTACAAGTCGCTCAAGCGGCACGGCTTCTCGGTCGGCGCGCTGCACGGCGACATGGACCAGCCGACCCGCTTCGCCACGCTGAACAAGTTCAAGTCGAACGAGCTGCAGCTGCTGGTCTGCTCCGACGTCGCGGCGCGCGGCATCGACATCGGCGGGCTCAGCCACGTCTTCAACTTCGACGTGCCCTTCCGCGACGAGGACTATGTCCACCGCATCGGCCGCACCGGCCGTGCCGGCAAGCAGGGCGCCGCCTTCACCATCGCCACGGCGGACGACGCCCGCAACGTCGCGGCGATCGAGAAGCTGACGGGACGGCCGATCCCGCGCATCGAGATCGAGGGGCTGGACCCCGTCAGCGCCGAGGAGATCGCCGAGGCGGCGGCGCGGCCGAAGGGCCGTGGCCGTGGCGGCCCGGCGCGCGGCGGCCGCGGCAGCGGCAGCCGCGATTCCGGCCGCGGCGGCCGCGACCGGC
>NZ_SMSJ01000239.1 GCF_004355005.1 Dankookia rubra | reverse complement strand
TATGGGTGCACACCTTCGACACCATCGAAGAGCTGCGCCGCGGGCTGCAGGATTTCGTGGTCCACTACAACGCCACCTGGCTCGTCGCCCGGTACGGCTACCGCACCCCGAACCAGATCCGCGCCGAGCAACGCGGCCTTGCTCAATGCCCACCGGCCAACCTACCCTTGGCCGCCTGAACAGCGCAGTCGGCTGTCTCAACAACCGGTCGCACTACAATCCAGCGCATCCAGACCGACCGAGGCACGGAGTTCTTCGCCGAGAAGGTGCAGCGGCGGCTGATGGCCGAGACGATCAAGTTTCGACCTGTCCCACCTCGGTCACCGCACCTGAATGGCAAGGTCGAGCGCGTGCAGCGTACCGTCCTCGAGGAGTTCTGGGCGACAGTGGATGCTCGAGCACCTGATGTTGGCGATCAGCTGGCCGTCTGGGTGCACCACTACAACTGGGATCGCCCCCACGAGGCGCTCGGTGGGCTGTGCCCCATCGACCGCGTGTGCGAACGCATCGAGATGACCCCGCTCTGGGGTGACGTGGATGCCGCCTGCGACGAGACCAAGGAGCGGGTCCAGGTCCGCGAGTATGCCGTTAAGACCGCGTTACGAAAGTTGAAATGATGTCTGCTGACGGCACATCTCAGGCTCTCTTGACTATGCTGTATTGCTCGACGGACCGCCGCTGTCGTTGTGGCACTCCCATGGTGAACCCGGCCCATAGCGCGTCCTTCCACGCCTGCTGGAAGACTTCACCGTCAAACCCTGGGATCAAACAGCTAATGCTGATGCAGCCTGCATCCCCCCTGCTACTCGATACGCAATGGTATGATCTGACCGCGTCGGTTTCGACCGCAATCGACCTGGATGCGACGGCCCGGACCAGCGGAGCGCTGGTGCGGCGGCGCGGGGTCCGCAGTGCCGCAATGCTGCTGCGGCTCACGCTGGCCTATGGTCCGGGTGACCTGTCGCTGCACGCGGCGGCGGCCTGAGCTGGGGTCAGCGGCTTGGCGAACCTGTCCGACACTGCCGTGATGAACCGGCTACGCCACGCTGCGGGGTGGTTGGGCGAGGCGGCCGGTGCCTTGTTGTGCCGCGCGGCAGCCGCCTTGCCTGCACCAGGCCCGCTGCCGGGGCGGCGTTTGCGGATCGTGGAGCCAGCACGGTCACCGGCCCTGGCGGCCGGCCGAAGTGGCGGCTCCATGCCAGCTACGATCCAGTCGCTGGCTGCTTCTCGGGCATTGAGCTGACTGACGACCGCGGCGCCGAAGGCTTCGGCCGCACCGCTTGGCAGCCAGGTGAGGTGGCACTCGGTGACCGCTGTTACGCCCGTCCCCCAGCGCTGCGGCGCCTTCTGGCGACGGGCATCGACTTCATCGTGCGCACCGGCTGGACGAGGCTACGCTTGCTTGAGCCGGACGGAGCGCCTGTGGCGTAGGAGCGGATCTTTGCGTCCCTGTCAGTCGGTGGGGTCACTGAACGCGTGGTCTCGGTCGACTACTCCGGCAATGGTGCGCGGTCCCGTGGCAAGGCCGCATTCCCCGCACGTTTGGTGGTGCTGCGCCTCGCTCCGGTGGCGGCAGCGCGGGAGACCAAGGCGCAGCATCGCAGGCAGAACCGCTGCCGCTCGCATCGGCCACTGCGACCCATGACCGTTCAGGCCACAGGCTACCTCATGCTGGTGACCTCCTTGCCGGCCGAGGTGCCCGCGGCGGACGTGCTCGAGGCGTATCGCCTGCGCTGGCAGGTGGAACTCGCGTTCAAGCGCATCAAGAGCCTGCTCGGCATCGGCCGGCTGCCGGTCCGGAGCGAGGCACTCGCCCGCAGCTGGCTGTTCGCGCATCTCATCATGGCATTGCTGATTGAAGGTACCCCTCCGCCGAGGGCCGCCTACCGGGATCGGTCTGAACCTGCCTTCTGATCTTACGGGCGTTCTTTCGAGCGCCGTTATTGATCCGGCCTGGGCGATCTTGAATCAGGCGGCGTAGCGAAAAGTCTTGTGCCCGAAGAAGCTGCGAACGCGGTCGGGCAGCTTCGATAGCCTGCGCATGTGC
>NZ_SMSJ01000238.1 GCF_004355005.1 Dankookia rubra | reverse complement strand
ATCGGCCGTGCCGGCGCCAGCCGCGTCCGGCTGCGCGGCACCGGCCGCGGCGATGGCCGCCGCCGCCGGCTTCGCCGCCTCGGCGGCCTGGGACACCACGGCCGCCGCCGCGCCATGGCCGTCCAGGGCAGTCGCCGGCAGCGTGCCGCCCGCCGGAATCACCGCGGCGGTCGCTGGCCCGGCCTGGTCGTGTGCCGCCGCCGAGGCGGCGGCCGCCGTGCCCGCCAGCGGCGCCCCGACGGCATCGGCGAGCGTTTGGCCGGATACCGATCCAAGGGCGATGGCCGCCGCAGGCTTCGACGCATCAGCCAGACCGGCTGTCGCGGCATTGCCGCCGGCCGGGGCGAGGCTCGCCACAACCAGGCCGACCGGCCCCTCCGCCGCCTTCGCGTCGGCTGGCAGGCCCGCCGCCGCGGTCCCGGCCGCATGGGCATCCGCCGCGACGGTGCCGACCGCTGCCTTCGTCGCATCCGCCGTGCCGGCCGAGGCGAGGACGCCGGTCGCCGCGGCCACGGGAACCGCCGCGCCGGCGGCACCCAGGCCGGCCTTCGCCGCATCCACCGCATTGGTCGAGGCAAGGACGCCGGTCGCCGCGGCCGCGGGCAGCGTCGCGCCGGCCGCACCCAGGCCCGCCTTCGTCGCATCCGCCGTGCTGGCCGAGGCGAGGACGCCGGTCGCCGCGGCCGCGGGCAGCGTCGCGCCGGCCGCACCCAGGCCCGCCTTCGTCGCATCCGCCGTGCCGGCCGAGGCGAGGACGCCGTTCGCCGCGGCCGCGGGCAGCGTCGCGCCGGCCGCACCCAGGCCCGCCTTCGTCGCATCCGCCGTACCGGCCGAGGCGAGGACGCCGGTCGCCGCGGCCGCGGGCAGCGTCGCGCCGGCCGCACCCAGGCCCGCCTTCGTCGCATCCGCCGCGCTGGCCGAGGCGAGGACGCCGTTCGCCGCGGCCGCGGGCAGCGTCGCGCCGGCCGCCCCCAGGCCCGCCTTCGCCGCATCCACCGCATTGGTCGAGGCGAGGACGCCGGTCACCGCGGCCGCGGGCAGCGTCGCGCCGGCCGCACCCGCGGCCGCCTTCGTCGCATCCGCCATGCTGGCCGAGGCAAGGACGCCGGTCGCCGCGGCCGCGGGCAGCGTCGTGCCGGCCGCACCCAGGCCCGCCTTCGTCGCATCCGCCGTGCCGGCCGCGGCAAGGATGCCGTCACCCGCAGCACCGGGCAGCGTCGCCACGGCCGCCTGGTCCGTCGCATGGTCGCCGGAAGCCGCGGCGACGCCGGCCGCCATGGCCTTTGTCCCGGCATCCGCCGGCGCTGCGGCACTGCGGCTCCCGGCCGCCCGGTCCTCGGCGAGGGAGGTCACCGCCGGCGCCTTCGCCTCGACCAGGGACACATCCACCACCTCCGGCGCTGCCTGCTTCGGCGCGCGGGCGGCCTGCTGGGCGACCGGCGCCGCCTCCTGCAGCATCGCCATCACCAGGCTGGCCGCGGGCCCCGCCGTCGGACCTGCCGTCGGACCTGCCACTGGCCCGGAATCGAAGGCGTGGCTTTCCGCCACCAGCAGCGGCTTCACCGCCGGCGCGGCCTCCGCCGGCCTGGCCGCGGCGGGGCTCAGCACCGAGGGCGCCGCCTCGGCGACCACCGCCGGCTTGACCGCCTGGGCCGCCGCCTTCTCCTCCCCTGCCGGCGCCTCGGCCGGCTGCACCGGCCGGGCCGCGGCCTCCGCCTGCACCGCCGCCTTGGTGCCGAGCGCCGCGGCCTTGGCCGCCTCGGCCCGCGCCGCGGCCTCCTGCGCCGCGCCGCGGAAGCTGGCCGGCAGCACCGCCTCGGCCGCATCGGCCGCCTGCACCCCGGCCATCAGCCGGGCCCCGGCGGCATCCTCCAGCGGCGCCGGGCGCAGCATCGCCGGCAGGACCCATTCGGTGGCGGCGAAGCGGGCGCCTTCCAGCGGCGCCGCCGCGGCCGAGGCCGCGAGGCCGGTGCCATGCGCCCAGCCCGGCACCATCCCCGGCGCCATCCCCGGCGCCCAGCCCGGCACCGGCGCCGCCAGGCCCGCCGCCTCGGCGCCGGCATC
>NZ_SMSJ01000237.1 GCF_004355005.1 Dankookia rubra | reverse complement strand
GCGATACTCACCCGTCCGCCACTGACATTGCTGCCCGTGCGACTTGCATGTGTTAAGCATGCCGCCAGCGTTCGCTCTGAGCCAGGATCAAACTCTCAGGTTCATCAGCGCGACCAAGCCGAAGCCTTGTCGCGCAGACGCCTTCTCGATCAGGCTCCGCTCACCACTCTCGATGCAAAAGCACGCTCTCAGCCAGCACCACCAAGCAACCCTGCAAAGGGACCGCTAGTAGCACGCCGTCAGCGCACTTGCTTCCAAAAGACCGATGCGATTATCAAAGACCAGAGCCGCTTGAACCGGCTGAACGTCATATAACCGACGAAGCAGACCGAAGCAAGAGGCCCCTGCATTTCTGCAGGAAAAAAGATCATCTGCCCGAGGGCATTAAGACGAGACCCACGAACAACTTGGTCCTTTGTCTTCTGGCATGGCCATCAACGCCGTTGGCGTCTCTGACCGACCAGGTGAGGCGGGACCGCCTTGTCTGCGGGGGGCGGCTTATGACGCCAGGACGACCTAGCGTCAACACCCTATTTCCAGAAAACTGCACCTTGCCGACCCGCACCGCGGAAAACCCGGCTGGCTCGATGCCATGTCACCGCTTTGTTCTTGGCCCTTCCGCCGAAAAAAAGGCAGCACCCTGAGGTGCTGCCGAGTTTAGGGAGGAAACGTCCAAGAAAGCAGCAGGCGGCGAACCGCTTTGCTGCGGTGCACAAATTAGCTACTTTCCACCAGATCGCAAGCGGTATTCCCTCGCGAGCAGCCATTCCATAGCCGCGGGGATGCTTAACCGCGTGGACCAGGGTGTCACCCCGTAGCTTAACCCATAAGAATCATCTGTGCTGCTCCGTGCCCCGGTCGGGAATGCGATGGCGACGAGGCAGCGCGATCCCCCTACCTTTCCAGCATGACCTGCGCAGGCCGAGGACGGGGGTGCCAGCGTGTCAGGACGGCAGGCCATGTTGATGATGGTGAAGCCGACGCCCAACTGGGCATAGAGCGTCGGCCAGTGCAGCAGCGCCCTCCCAGCGTCGGGGTGGCAGTATGTGGAGTAGCATCGGGCAGTCGCGTCGCTGAGGTCGTCCAGTCCAGCCCCCCTCCCCGCCCGGGCCTCACGTTCCGACCGCTGGTCCAGGCCGAGCAGGTAAATCTGGAGGAAATTGGCCCCTGCAGCCGCGGGACGGTACCATCGCAATCTCCGGTTGCAGCTACGAACACGGCTCAGGCCCGTGATTGGTGAAGGCATCAGCCACGGCGCAAAGCCCCTGATGTCCGCGACAAGCGACGAGAGCAGCGCCGCTACCACACCGGCCGAAACCAACAGTTGAACCTTAAGGTGTGGGCGCAGGATGCCAAGGTGTTCTATGCCATCACTGATGGGTGCCGGGTGATGCTTTCGCCTGCACCGTCGCAGCCTTGGCATACGAGCTGGAGCAGACGCAAAGCCGCTAGTGCACTGACGCAGACGGGCGATTCACGCACCTGCTGAGGCATGCCAGGCTGGGCGAATGGCCCAGGATGTATGCGTCATTGTCGATGCTGGTGATCGTGTCCGATTAGAGGCGATCACCGCTGACCGGAACCGCCCGCAGAAGCACGTCCAGCGTGCCCGAATCGTCCTGCTGTCTGCCGACCGGCTCTCCGTCGCCGAGGTTGCCCGTCAGGCCGCGGCAAGCCGACCGGCGGTGTGGCGCTGGCAGGTGCGCTACGCCCAGGCTGGGGTGGACGGCCTGCTGCGCGACAAGACCCGCCCACCCGGCAGGGCGCCGATGCCGACCGCAACCGTGGCGAAGGTGCTGGCGCTCACCTGCTCCAAGCCGCGCGGCCAGGCCACCCACTGGACCGGCCGGGCGATGGCGCAGGCCAGCGGCATCAGCCTGCGCTCAGTGCAGCGCATCTGGGATGCCCACCGGCTGCAGCCGCACCGCCTGCGCAGCTTCAAGCGCTCCAACGATCCGGCCTTCGCCGAGAAGGTTGAGGACATCGTCGGCCTCACCATGGATCCGCCGATGCACACCGTGGTGCTGTCCATCGACGAGAAGTCGCAAATCCAGGCGCTCGACCGTACC
>NZ_SMSJ01000236.1 GCF_004355005.1 Dankookia rubra | reverse complement strand
TAAGACGGAGCATGGCTTCGCGGGTGGCGAGACGATCGTGAAGGACTACGTCCGGGAGCGGCGACTGCGTGGGCAGGAGATGTTCGTTCCCCTGGTCCACCCGCCCGGGCACGGTCAGGCCGACTTTGGCGAGGCGGTTGCGGTGATAGGGGGGGTGGAGCAGCGCATCCACTTTCTGGCGGTGGATCTGCCGCACAGCGACGCATGCTTCGTACGGGCCTATCCGGCGGAGACAACGGAGGCGTTCTGCGACGGGCACAATGCGGCGTTCGCCTTTTTCGGCCGTGTCCCGCAGAGCATGCTGTACGACAACACCAAGCTGGCGGTGGCGCGCATTCTGGGTGATGGCACGCGGCAGCGCACCCGGACCTTTGCGGAGTTGCAGTCCCACTACCTGTTCGCCGATCGCTTTGGCCGCCCGGGCAAAGGCAACGACAAAGGCAAGGTGGAGGGGTTGGTCGGCTATGCCCGTCGCAACTTCCTGGTACCGGTGCCGCAGGTCGAGAGCTTCGCCGCTCTCAACAATGGCCTCGAGACGCGTTGCCGGGAGCGCCAGAATGCGCGGCTGCGCGGTCATGAGGAGACCATTGGCGAGCGGCTGGTGCGGGACCTTGAGGCGATGCTGCCGCTGCCTGTCGCGCCTTACGAGGCCTGCGAGAGACGTAGCGCCCGGGTGAGTTCGCTGTCGCTGGTGCGCTACTGCGGCAACGACTACTCGGTGCCGGTCGCCTATGGCCACCGCGAGGTCCTGGTCCGCGGTTATGTGGAGACGGTGGTGATTGGCTGTGGCGCGACGGTGATCGCCCGGCATCGCCGGTCCTATGAGCGTGAGGACGTGCTGCTCGAGCCGCTGCATTATCTGCCGCTGCTGGAGCGCAAGATCGCTGCGCTGGACCAGGCCGCCCCGCTGGCCGGCTGGGAGCTGCCCGACGCTTTCCTGGTGCTCCGTCGACTGCTGGAGGCGCGCCTGAGCAAGGCGGGGCGGCGGGAATGGGTCCAGGTGCTGCGGCTGCTGGAGGTGTTCAGCCTCGAGGAAGTGCAGGCGGGGGTCGCTGAGGCGCTGCGGCTGGGCGCTATCGGCTTTGATGCGGTCAAGCACCTGGTGCTGTGTCGGGTAGAGCGTCGGCCGCCACGGCTGGACCTCGAGGTCTATCCCTATCTGCCCCGGGCACAGGTGGCGACCACCTCGGCTCGGGCCTACCTCGGCTTGCTGAGCGAGGACCGGTCATGAGCGACGCGCCGCAGGTTCTGCTCGCCCATCACCTCAAGGCGCTCAAGCTGCCGACTTTCCTGCGCGAGCACGACAAGCTGGCGCGGCAGTGCGCGGCCGAAGGTGCCGATCATCTCCGCTACCTCCTGCGTCTGGCCGAGCTGGAGCTGATTGAGCGTGAAGGACGGATGGTGGAGCGCCGGATCCGCGAGGCGCACTTCCCTACGGTGAAGAGCCTCGACAGCTTCGACTTCCTAGCCATCCCATCGCTGAACAAGGCACTGGTTCTCGATCTGGCACGCGGCGACTACATCGGCCGGCGGGAGAACGTGATCGCGCTCGGCAATAGCGGCACCGGCAAGACCCATGTGGCGCTCGGGCTCGGTCTGGCAGCCTGCCAGCGCGGCATGTCGGTAGGATTCACCACCGCCGCCGCGTTGGTCCACGAGCTCTTGGAGGCGCGGGACGAGAAGCGGCTGCTGCGCCTGCAGAAGCAGCTGGCCGGCTACAAGCTGCTGATCATCGACGAGCTCGGTTTTGTGCCTCTGTCGAAGAGCGGGGCGGAGCTGCTGTTCGAGGTGTTCAGCCAGCGCTACGAGCGCGGCTCCACGCTGGTGACCAGCAATCTGCCATTCGACGAATGGACCGAGATCCTCGGCAGTGAACGGTTGACCGGCGCCCTGCTCGACCGCCTCACCCACCACGTCCACATTCTGGAGATGAACGGCGAAAGCTATCGTCTGGCGCAGAGCAAAAGGCGGCGGCGGACTGCTGACGCGCCACCCCATCCGAAACCAACCGCAACCCAGTAGCGGTCACCAAGCTCAAGCGGTGGCTACCGGCTGCCCCAATTTTACTCCGCCGGGCGCTCCAATATTCCTCCGCCGTTGACA
>NZ_SMSJ01000235.1 GCF_004355005.1 Dankookia rubra | reverse complement strand
CCGCTCGGCGCCGGCCGGCCGCTCGGGCCGCGGCACCGGCTTCGAGGCCAGCCGCTTCGGCGCGCGGGACGGCGCCTCCGCCGCCTCGGCGCGCGAGGCGGCAAGCCGGGCCGGACGCGGCTTCGGCGCCGCGGACTTCGGGGCGGATGGCTTGGACGGGCCGGTCATCGACCGGCTCCGCGGGGTGGACTTGCCCCCCTCGGGGGCCTTCGGGGTGCGCGCGATCTGCGCCTCCTGTTGTCGTTGGCCGTTGCCGGCCGGAGCTTATACGAAACCCTCGCCCCGCGCCGCACGGATGGCGGTGGCGCTGGCCGGATGTTCCCGGGCCGGCAGCAGGCACCAGGGCGCGTGCGCGGGCACGGGGCCTGCCAGCAGCGCCGCCGGGCGCCGCCGGTGCCGCGCCAGGGCGCGCGCCGCCTGGCCATGCAGGGCCGCCCGCGTCTCGCCCGGCCGCGGCACGACCGCGATCGGGGTGGTCCGGGCGATCCGCCGCCAGCGCTTCCAGCGGGGCAATTGGCTGAGGTTGTCCGCCCCCACCACCAGCACGAAGCGGGCCCGGGGGAAGCGCCGGCGCAGCCGCGCCAGCGTGTCGTCGGTGTAGCGGGTGCCGAGGCGTGCCTCGATATCCGTCGCCACAACGCGGCGCCCATCGGCGATTTTGCGGGCGCTGTCCAGCCTTTCCGCGAAGGGCGCCATGCCGCGGCGCGGCTTCAGCGGGTTGCCGGGGGAGACCAGCAGCCAGACCTCGTCGAGCCCGAGCCGCCGCCGCGCCACCTCCGCCACGTGGCGGTGCCCGCCATGCGCCGGGTTGAAGCTGCCGCCGAGCAGGCCGATCCGCGCCCGGCGGTTGTCGCCCCAGGCACCCGGCGGCGTCCTCAGCGCGGCCTCGCCGGCCGGCCTGCCTGGCGCATCCCCGTTTCCCCCGCTGCTTTCAGGGCCGGGTCTGTCCGGTCCCGATCACATGGTAGCGGTAGGTGCAGAGCTGCTCCAACCCCACGGGACCACGCGCATGCAGCCGCCCCGTGGCGATGCCGATCTCGGCGCCGAAGCCGAACTCGCCGCCGTCGCAGAACTGGGTGGAGGCGTTCCACATCCCGACCGCGCTGCCGAGGCCATCGAGGAATTGCTGCGCCGCGTCGGCATCCGCGGTGACGATCGCCTCGGTGTGCTCCGAGCCATGCCGGCGGATGTGGTCGAGCGCGGCCTCCACGCCCTCCACCACCGCGATGGACAGCACCGACCCCAGCCATTCCGTGGAGAAGTCCTCGGCCGAGGCGGACGGCAGTTCCGGGCAGATGTCGCGCGCCCGGGCATCGGCGCGGAAGCCGCAGCCGAGCGCCCGGAGGTCGGCGACCAGCACCGGCAGCAGCCCGGGCGCGATGGCGGCGTCGATCAGCAGCGTCTCGGTCGCGCCGCAGACGCCGGTGCGGCGCATCTTGGCGTTCGCCAGGATCTCCCGCGCCATGGCCGGGTCGGCGGCGGCGTGGACATAGGTGTGGCAGAGCCCCTCGGCATGGGCGAGGACCGGGACCCGCGCCTCCTCCAGCACCCGGGTCACCAGCCCCTTGCCGCCCCGCGGGATGATCAGGTCGATCAGCCCCGCGGCGCGCAGCATGGCGCCGACGAAGGCGCGGTCGGCAGTGGGGGCGACCTGCACCGCCGCCTCCGGCAGGCCGGCGGCGCGCAGGCCCTCCGCGATGCAGGCATGGATCGCGGCGGCGCTGCGGGTGCTCTCGGACCCGCCGCGCAGGATCACCGCGTTGCCGGACTTGAGACACAGAGCGGCGGCATCGGCGGTGACGTTCGGCCGGCTCTCGAAGATCATGCCGATGACGCCGAGCGGCTGGGCGACGCGGCGGATGCGCAGCCCATTCGGCCTGTCCCATTCCGCCAGCACCCGCCCCACGGGGTCGGGCAGCGCCGCGACCTCCTCGAGCCCCTGTGCCATCGCCTCGATCCGCGCGGGGGTCAGGGTCAGGCGGTCCTTGAAGGCGGGGGAGAGGCCGGGGGCGCCGGCGAGATCGGCCTCGTTCGCCGCCAGGATTCCGGCGCTCCGGGCCCGCAGCGCCGCGGCGGCGGCCAGCAGCGCCGCGTCCTTGGCCGGTCGCGGCGCGCGGGCGAGGCTGCCGGCCGCCACGCGGGCGGCGC
>NZ_SMSJ01000234.1 GCF_004355005.1 Dankookia rubra | reverse complement strand
CCCGGTAGCCGCAGCGCCCATCGACCCTGAGAACCAAGCGGACAGCCGCATCGAGATCGTGCTGCCCGACGGCACGGCGGTTCGGATTGCCGAGGGGATCAGTGCTGCCGCGCTGCGGCGCGTGATGGCGGCGCTGCGCGGATGATCCCGGTTCCCTCCGGTGTCCGGGTCTGGCTGGCGGCGGGCCATACCGACATGCGGCGCGGCAGGAATGGCCTGGCGCTGCAGGTGCAGCAGGCGCTCGGGCGCGATCCCCATGCCGGCGATCTCTACGTGTTCCGAGGCCGCCGCGGCGACCTGGTTAAGATCGTCTGGCACGACGGGCTCGGCATGTCGCTCTATGCCAAGCGGCTGGAGCGCGGCCGGTTCATCTGGCCGCCGCCCGCGGATGGCGCCGTGGCGATTTCCGGGTCGCAGCTGGCCTACATGCTGGACGGCATCGACTGGCGGAACCCGCAGCGGACATGGCGTCCGGAGGTCGCCGGATAAGGCTGGCAGGTGGGCGCCGGGTATGATTCAATTTCTGCCGTGATGCCCGCGCCGGACACCATCCTTGCCGATATCGACACGCTGCGCGCCGCGCTGGCGGCGGAGCAGTCGGCCCGGCGCGAGGCCGAGGCGCGTGCCTCCGGTGCCGAGGCGATGGTGGCGCACCTCAAGCTGCTGATTGCCCGGCTCAAGCACGACAAGTACGGCGCCTCCTCCGAGCGCGGCCGCAAGCTGCTCGACCAACTGGAGCTCGAACTCGGCGAGTTGGTCGCCGCCGCAAGCGAGGACGCCGCCAAGGTCGAGGCCGCGGCCGGCAAGGATGGCAGCACCCGCCGTCCCGACAGCCCGCCCCGTGGCCAGCCGGTGCGGGCACCCCTGCCAGCCCACCTGCCGCGCGAGCGGATCGTCCTGCCGGCGCCGACCGCCTGTCCTTGCTGCAATGGCAAGCTGTCCAAGCTGGGCGAGGACATCACGGAGACGCTGGAGGCCGAGCCGATCAGTTGGAAGGTCATCCAGACCGTCCGCGAGCGGTTCTCGTGCCGCGCCTGCGAGGCCATCACCCAGCCGCCGGCGCCGTTCCACCCCATCGCCCGCGGCCGGGCGGGCCCCAAACTGCTGGCCATGATCCTCGAGGCCAAGTTCGGCCAGCACCAGCCGCTGAACCGCCAGAGCGACGCCTATGCCCTGCAGGGCATCGAGCTCAGCGTCTCCACCCTCGCCGACTGGGTTGGCACCTGCACCGCCAACCTGGCGCCGCTGATGGCCCTGATCGACGCCCATGTGCTGGCCGCCGCCCGGCTGCATGGCGACGACACTACCGTGCCCGTGCTGGCCCGGGGCAAGACCATCACCGGCCGGCTCTGGACCTATGTCCGCGACGACCGGCCGTTCGGCGGCCCGGCGCCCCCGGCAGCGATGTTCCGCTACTCCCGGGACCGGACGGCCGAGCATCCGAACCGACACCTGGTGGGCTACGCGGGGATCCTGCAGGCCGATGCCTATGCCGGATACAACGCCCTGTACGAGACGGGGCGTAAGCCGGGGCCGATCAGCGAGGCGGCGTGCTGGGCGCATGGCCGGCGCAAGCTGTTCAAGCTCGCCGAAGTCGACCGCGCGCCGCTGGCTGCCGAAGCGGTGCGGCGGATCGACGCGATCTTTGACGCCGAACGCCTGATTAACGGCCAGCCCGCCGAGCATCGCTTTGCCATACGGCAGGCGCGGATCGCCCCGCTGGTCAGCGAACTCGGGACCTGGATGCGGGAGCAACGGGGCCGGATGTCGCGGCATGCCGAGGTCGGCAAGGCGATGGACTACAATCTGACGCGCTGGGATGCCTTTACCAGGTTCCTCGGCGACGGCCGAATCTGCCTGACAAACAACGCCGCCGAGCGCGCGCTGCGTGGCATTGCCCTTGGCAGGAAGTCGTGGCTGTTTGCCGGCAGTGATCGCGGCGGCGACCGGGCCGCGGCCATGTACTCGCTCATCATCACCGCCAAGCTGAACGGCGTCGACCCGCGCGCCTGGCTCGCCGACGTCCTGGCCCGCATCGCCGACCATCCGGCCTCGCGGCTCGATGAGCTGCTGCCCTGGAACTGGAAGCAGGCCCGGGACGCCGCTGTCGCCAAGGCGGCCTGACCATGGCCGCACCGAGCTACGTATTCACCATCGCCCGCGTTGCCGAGATGCTCGGCGAGGATGAGGAATGGCTGAGCGAGCTCGCCGAGCAG
>NZ_SMSJ01000233.1 GCF_004355005.1 Dankookia rubra | reverse complement strand
GATGGACGGGCACCGCCCCGCAGTCTGGCTCTCCGACCGCTACTCGGCGCAGCAGGGCCACGGCGTGGCCCAGCAGACCTGCCTGGCACACCTGGCGCGCGACGTGGCGTATGCGCTCGAGGCCAGCGACGACCCGGTGCCATTCCGGCTCAAGCTCTGGCTGGGCTCAGCCTTCGACCTGGCCGACACCGCCGCGGGCCTGGCCGCCTCCACCCTGGCCGCCAAGCGGCGCGCCCTCGAGCGCAGGCTGGACGTGATCCTGACAACCCCCAGCGGCTGCGAGCTGACGCGGGCGCTGCAAGCGAAGCTGCGGCGAGCGCGCGACCAGCTGCTGACCTTTGTCGACTGGCCTGGCCGGGTCGGGGCGACAAACAACGCCTGCGAGCGCGACCTCCGCGCCGCCGTGATCCAACGCAAGGTCACCAACGGCTATCGCGCGATGTGGGCGGCTCAGGGCGAGGCGGACGTGCGCACCGTGGTCGACACCGCCCGCCTCGTGCCGAACACCAGCGTCTTTGGCACCATCCTGACGACTGTCACGGCCTGACCGCTACGCCGCAGAAGCCAGAGGGGGTGGGTAATTACAGTGTCTGCGTCATCGACGGCAATGGAGCCGTGATGTTCGAGGGCAAGGTCGCGGCCGAGCCTGGCGCCTTGGTCAGCCTGATTCGCAAGAGGGCGCCGCAGGCTGCACGGGTGGGTCTCGAGACCGGCGCCACCTCTCCCTGGCTTTACCATTCGCTGAAGAAGGCAGACCTGCCCGTGGTGCTGATGGATGCGCGGCATGCCCATGCCGCGCTCTCGATGCGGCCAACCAAGTCCGACCGCAGCGATGCCCGCGGCTTGGCCGAGATGCTGCGCATGAGATGGTACCGTGCCGTCACCGCCAAGAGCTTCACCGCCCACGAGCGCATGGCGCTGCTCGGGGCTCGGCGCCACCTAGTGGAGATCCGCGTCGAGTTGGACGGGCAGATCCGAGGCCTGCTGAAGACCTTCGGCCTGATCCTCGGCAAGGGGAACACCGATGCCCTAATCCGTCGCGCCGAGACCTTGGCGGAGGGCAACCCGGTCATCAGCAGCCTGGTGGCGAAGCTCGCCGAGGTGCAGAGGCAAGTCGTCGCTCAGATCGCCGCGCTGGACCGCGACATTCGCCACCTCGTCCGCAGCGAGCCCGCCCTCAAGCGGTTCATGACGGTGCCTGGCGTCGGGCCGATTACCGCCCTGGCGTTCCTCTCCACCATCGATGACCCGGAGCGGTTCAAGCATGCACGCGACGTCGGCCCTTATCTCGGGCTGACCCCGACCCGATACCAATCCGGCGAGACCGATCGGCATGGGCGCATCTCGAAGTGCGGTGACGCCTTCACCCGCACCTGCTTGTATGAGGCGGCCAACGTGCTGCTGACGAAAGTGCAGCAGTTCTCACCGCTCAAGGCGTGGGGCACCCGCCTGGTCCAGCGGATCGGCGCCAAGAAGGCGCGGGTCGTGGTCGCCCGTAAGATCGCCGTCATCCTTCGCTGCATCTGGGTGGACGGCACCGAGTTCTGGTGGACGCGTCAGGAGGCCAAGATGGCCTGACCTCCGCGCCACCGTCCAGGCTCCGCTCCGGCGGAGAGGCTGTCTCTGCCGGGACGGCGGGTGATGGCGACCGCGCAGAGCCCGTTGGCCGGTCTGGCTACCGCGCCGGATCAGGCCGTCGCAAACATCGCGGCGCCCCACCCCTGACCCCCATCATGGGGCGGATAACATCGACCCCGGAGAGAACCATGACCCCGGCAGTGGTCAGCCTCCACCTCGGCGGTTGACCTGGAAGCCCCGATTAGAAGCTGTACGCGATTAAAGTCCTTACTGCACCTGGGTTTGAGCGACGAGCCGGCGTGCGATGATGGAGGTCATCGCAATCCAGGTGTGCCCGGCAAAGAGGTCCCCGGCGCGGTCGTACACGACGTTGAGGCGGCGGTAGCGGCGGTAGATGTTCACCGCCCGATGCAGCACCTCCTTCAGCCGCCCCTGCCGCTGCGCCGCCTCGAGCAGCAGCACGAGGTCGGCCGCGGTGATGAAGCGCACCTTCCAGCCGCGCTGGGTGGCGAGGTAGCCGAGCGCGATCGCCAAGTGCGTCTTGCCCACGCCGCTGGGTCCGAGGAAGACCACGTTCTCGGCCCGCTCGACGAAGGCCAGGCTGGTCAGCTCGGTGATCTGCTGGCGCGGCGCGCCGGTGGCGAAG
>NZ_SMSJ01000232.1 GCF_004355005.1 Dankookia rubra | reverse complement strand
CGACCGTCCCGCTGCCCATGACCTTACAGACGACCTTACGCCCGACGTTAAGGCCGCCAGCCTCAACGCACGTCAGCGGCCAGGGAAGGCGATGGAGGCCGGACGCTTACCACCCGGGCGGTGCTGAATAACCTGCTCAAGCAGGGCTACGTTGAGGAGTGCGCGGCGCCCGACGAGTTCGCTGGCCTGCGCTGGCATCAACAGGACGGCACCCGGCCCACGGTGCGCATCACCGAGGCAGGGATGGCGGCCATCGGCGTCACTGCCGCGACTGAGCCTGGACAGGCGATGGACACCGTCCCTGCCGACATGCCGCAGGCGCCTGGTAGCGCGCCTCTGGCGCCTTTCACGGTGCCAGAGGCCGAGGTGGCGCCCACCGGCGCAGAAGTCAACCAGCCGCCCACCACGGCGGCCCTGGCTCGTCCCAGCCTGCGCGACGCCGCCCAGCGTGTCCTCGCCGCCTGGGACGACGAGGCCGGCGAGCGCGCGGCCCTGCCCGACGCAGTCGCCGCCCTCCGCGCCATCTTGGTCAAGCCCGCCCCGGCACCGCGCACCGCCGGCCCGCGCAAGCCGCGCGGGGGCACCAAGCAGCAGCAGGTCCTCGTCATGCTGCGCCGGCCCGAGGGCGCCACCATTGCCCAGATCATGGAGGCCACCGGCTGGCAGGCCCACACGGCCCGCGGCTTCTTCGCCGGCCTGAAGAAGCGCCAGGGCATCGCGGTCGATGCCGCCGAGCGGGTTCGGCAGGTCGGGCCCGGCAAGGAGGGCGCAAGGGGCAGCTATACTATTTACCGCGTTGCGAGGCAGCCTGAGGCCATGGGCCTGCTGAGGCAGGTATGCCCTCACCAGGTGGCTCACATCCGGCGGAAGCCGCTGCAACTGCCCCGACACGTTCCGCGCGACAGCACCTCCCCTGGCCAGCAGCATCGCCCGCCAGCCGAACGCAGACGGGCCGGCAACTGGTGAACACGTCCGGTCCGCCCCCTGCCAGGTAGCCCGCATTGTCGAGAACGGGTCCTCGAGCAGTACCAAATCTCCGGCAGGCGCAGCCACCAAAAGGGTAGGGCTGAGGCCGAAGGCTGCGCGACGCGGTATCACGAGGCTCGACGGGTGGTGTGTCGCGTTCCTCCTTCCCCGGGAAGGCAGGGGCTCCCGGAGACCGTCACGGCTGCACAGCAGTCCAAACGCGCCGACTCCGCTCCGGTTGGCTGGCATCCGGAACCGGTCAGGCGCCCGAAGTGGCAGGCGCCAGAGGGCCATGTGGAGACGCGGTTCCCCCATCTTCGCCCCGTCCTAGGGATCCTGCGTGTCATCGGAGAGGCAATGAGTACATGAGGCCGCCGCGAGACCACAGGTCGTTTTGACCGCGCGGCAGACCGATGGGGCTTCCGCTACCGAGGTTCCGCTCGAAGCTCTCCCCGTAGTTCCCAACCGCCTTGATAGCGTTGTAGAGCCAGCGCTCGTCGAGCCCGAGCGCGCTCCCGAAGCCAGGTGTCACGCCCAGGAGCCGCTGCACAGCGGGATTAGGATCCTGCAAGCGTTGGTCCAGGTTTGCCTGAGTAATGCCGAGTTCCTCGGCCTCAATTATGCCCATGAGCACCCACTTCACGACGTCGAACCACTGATCGTCGCCGTGGCGAACCATGGGGCCTAGCGGCTCCTTGCTGATACGTTCGGGCAGCAGGACGTGGTCGTTCGGGTTATGTACCGCGGTTGCGCGGTAGCTCGCGAGCTGGCTCGCGTCCTGCGTCATAGCATCACAACGCCCAGAGCTGTACGCGGCCACGAACTCGTCCGGGCGCTCGATCAGCACCGGCGTGAAGCGCATGCTGTTGGCGCGGAAGTAGTCGGCGACGTTCAGCTCGCTCGTGGTGCCGGGCTGCATGCAAATGGTCGCGCCGTCGAGCTGCTGCGGCGAGGCGATACCGAGCGAGCGACGAACCATAAAGCCCTGGCCGTCGTAGAAGTTGACCCCCGCCATGTTTAGGCCTAGCGCCGTGTCACGCTGCAGCGTCTGCGTCGCGTTTCGCGCGAGCACGTCTATCTCGCCGCTCTGGAGCATGGTGAAGCGGTTCTGCGAGGAGGTCGGTACGAAGCGCACCTTGGTCCGGTCGCCGAACATGGCCGCCGCGAGCGCGCGACAGAAGTCCGGGGACTGTCGGCATTTCCGTGTGTTGCCGGTCATGAGGGAATGGAAGGAGCTCCCCCATGGCTCGACGGAAGGCGCCGCACATCGCTGATGAGTTGCTGGACCAGCTGC
>NZ_SMSJ01000231.1 GCF_004355005.1 Dankookia rubra | reverse complement strand
AACGGCGCCGCCCGGGGGTTGGGGCTCGCCCCACCCCCGGGCATCAAGGGGGTCAGGTTTCGATCGGCGGACCAAGACGAAGTGGGTCAGATTTCAGGCGGCGTTGACAGCCTTGTCCAGCAGGGCGTGACCTGCGTCACCCGGCTGCGCCTCGATGCCGCGCTTTACACCCTAGCCCCACCGCGTCAGCCCAGGACGATCGGTTGGCCCCTCACCAAGGGCGAGCGCCTGCCGACCCTGGCCAAGGTGCCGGTTGACCAGACCACGGCTTGGCAGCGCGTGGTCGTGTCTAGCTGGTATGGCGAGGGTGACCGCGTGGTGGAAATCTGCTCCGATACCGCCGTCTGGCGCCATAGCGGCCTGCCGATCGTGCCGATCCGCTGGGTGCTGCTGCGCGACCCCGGCCGGCGCTTCGACCCGCAGGCCCTGCTCTGCACCGACTTGGCACAAGAGCCGCTGCAGATCGATCTTCGGCTTTGCAAGCGGCGGCGGCTGGTCGGGGGAGCAGGTTCATGCAGGCCCAGTAGTCGCGGTTGTATCCCTCGTCATCCTGTTGTGGTCATGGGCAGGGGCGGACCGCTTGGGCTTCCCAGGTGGACGGCCTTCGCCATTGCTGACGCCCGGATCGGCAGGCCGCAACCTCCGATCACGCCGCCGGACGTCCCTGCTGCCATTCCGGTTCGAGCGGTGTCCGGCTCGCTGTCAGGCGACATGGAATGACCCTCCCCTGGCGACATGAATCCACCCCCCCACTGGAGAGGAAGAGAGGGATGTCGATGGATGGGTCTGAGGTGATCCAGGGTTCCGTGCCGGAGGAGGCACGGAGGGAGCGGATGCGGACGCTGGAGGAGGTGGCGGCGATGCTGGCACTCAAGGCGCGGGGCTGGGGCGTCAAGCGGATCGCGCGGGAGTTCGGCACCTGCCCCAAGACGGTGCGGCGTTATGTGCGGGAGGGATTGGTCCGGATACTCCCGGGGCGGCGGCACCGGGTGCGCGGGGCTCGAGTGTGCGGGCCAGGTTGCGCAGCAGCCGCTCGGCCTTGGCCGCGTCGTCCAGCTCCCAGGCCCGCCGCAGCGCCTGCCGGACCGACGCCGGCAGCGCCTTCGGCAGGCGATCCGCGACGTTGCGGGCCTTGTGGATCTGGCAGCGCTGGATCGGCGTGTCCCGCCCGAAGGTCCGCCGGATCGCCTTGGTCAGAGCCTTAGCCCCGTCCACGATGAACAGCCGCGACACCGTCGGGTCGAGCCCCCGCCCGACCAGGTCGTCGAGTAGGGCTTGCACCACCGCCGCGTTCTCGGTGGCACCCTCCACCAGCCCGAGCGGGTGCTTCGCTCCCTCGCCATCGATGCCGATGGCAGCCAGGAGAACCAGGTCCTCGGTGACGTGGATGCCGTCGATCTGCACAGCCAAGAGGTCGAGCCCGGATAGGTCCTGTGCCATCCAGGCCGCCATCCGCTCCGCCGAGAGCGCGACGAAGCGGCGCGAGGTGGCCGACTTCGACAGCCCCGCGCCGGCCCCGGCCGGCACGTCGCCCTCGGGCAGGCGGACCGCCCGGCCGAAGCGGCGCGTGGTCACCCCAATCAGCATCAGGTTCATCGCCCAGCGGCCGAGCCAGTCCTCCTCGGTCGCCCGCTCCCAGCTCGGCAGAGCCAACTCGCGGCCCCCGCGCTCGCGCATGCGGGGCCGCGCCACCGAGACCTTACCGCCGTGGAAGCCGACCGGCCCGGCCGTCCAGCCCCAGCGCTGCGCCTACTGCCTGCCACCTCGCCCGTGCCGCGGGCCGCACAGCGTCGCCGCGTCCGCCTCCAGCATCTCGCCGAGCACCTCCAGCCCCGCCGCCAGGCAGAACCGCTCGAAGCTCGCCGTCATCTCGTCGAGCGCCCGGCCCACGGGCGATTGCGGCACCCCGGCCGCAGGCGTGCTATCCCTCGCCATGGCGTTGCTTGCCCCTCGTGGATTCAGCACCCCGAGCCTACTGGCTCAGGGCGGGCAACGCCGCCTTCCCTTCCTCAACATCGAGCGGGACATCCCCCTGCTTGCCGTCGGAGGCCGATAAAGCAAAGCAGAGGCTGGTCAGCACGGCTGATTGGCTGATGCTGTGCGAGTGTCCATCCGAGAACAGGCTTTGCCGAATCAGTCATTTGCCGTCGGCGGCTGTAAGCGGGGCAAAACCTGTGGCGGTCAGGCGGGCTGGCACCGCGCTCTGACCAAGTCGGGCAGGTACGGGATGCCGGCCTGGCCGATGATGCCGAGCCGGGCACCGAGGT
>NZ_SMSJ01000230.1 GCF_004355005.1 Dankookia rubra | reverse complement strand
GCCAGGGCAGCCGCTGCCTGACGCACAGCGGCGGCGCACATCGAAAGAGCGCCGCTCCGCCCCCAGCGGCATCAGTCCAAAATCCGGTTACCGGGACGGGCTCCTAGGGAAGTAAATCAGCGCGGGCTGCGCCGAAATCTATTGCTGAAAGCGCAACAGGTCGTCCCGAGCGAGTAGCGCCGGTAGGTCTACTTCAGCCCAGATGCGATCAGGGTCGAAGGGAGGTTGTTGACCCGGCTGTAGATCACCCCTGATCCAGCTGAAGGACATTTGGAGCCTGTCGCCCTCTTGAGCCAAGGCTTCAGCAATCTCATCCGACCAACCGAGGTCCCCTTTGGGGCACTCTGAACCGAGCGGGAAGGCTGGAAAGCTGTCCATGGGCTACCTCCTGTGGTTGAGCCGATTTGCCGGGCTAGAGAGACAAGCTCGCTGGGGTCGATGCCACCGTGTTCGATGGTGACTTCGGCCGCCTGACGGGCAGCGGCGCGAAGTCGGAACAGCAGGGACATGCGGCACGTCTCCGCTACGGGTGCGCTGCTAATCGGCCGCTCTGATGGGGGCTGCTCCGATCCTGTCAGTCCAGCCGAAGCAGCGCTCGGACGCGTTGCTGAAAGCTACTACCTTGCCGAGGAGCGATGCCCGAAGCTGGCGGCGGGCACGAAAAACCCGGGTCTTGATCGCTGCTGCAGCGCAGCCGGTCACCTCGGCGATTTCGTCGTAGCTCATGCCCTGCAAGGCGACCAACAGAAGCGCCGCGCGCTGTTCTGCCGGAAGACGACCGATCGCGCTGCGCAACTCGCCCAGGATGAGCCGGTCCTCCTGCGCACCACCGACGCCGAGCACTGCATCTGGCACATGATCCAAGTCCTCAGTCGCGTGCCGCTTGCGGGTGTCACTGATGAAGCGGTTGTACAGGATGCGATGCATCCAGGCGCGGAAGTTGGTGCTTGGGGTGAAGCTGTCGCGCGCGGCCAGGGCATTAGCGACCGCGTCTTGCACCAGATCGTCGGCAGCGGCGGAGTTCCTGGTCAGGGCGCGAGCATGGGCGCGGAGCTGAGGCAGGGCGGTGATGAGCAGATCATGGAACCCATCGTGCTGCGGCATGAGCATCCCTTCTTGCTACCCATAGTTGCAATCGCGTTCTTATACACACGCATTGTCGGTCTCACGTCGTGACGAAGGCGTGAGGCGCGAACCGGCCTTGCGACATTTCGTTATGGTTGATCAAAACGGGCGTTCTTCGCGCAAAATCCTCGCGCTGCGCCTGACAGGGAGGCTTCGTGATGGCAGCACGGCTACTCATCACCGACGACGAGCCGTTGATTTTGCTCTCGCTGGCCGATCTTTTCGAAGACGAGGACGTCGATGTGACACTCGCCTCGGATGGCCTCGAAGCGCTCGCGGCAGCGCAGACACTGGGCGACACGCTCGACGTCCTGGTTACTGACCTCGACATGCCGCGGATGGCGGGCCGCGACCTGATCCGGGCGCTCCGCCTGGACCGGCCGTCGCTCCCCGTCGTGATCGTGAGCGGATCTGCATCGCCCGATAGCGTCTCAGAGCTGCGGCGTACTTGTGGCGGGCACGGCCCGCTTCTCCTGGTGCACAAGCCTTTCGCTTCTTGCGAAGTGAAAGCCGCTGTCCGACGAGTGATAGCTGGCCGGGAGACGGGGAGGGCTACAACGCCGCAGGGCTGTTCGACATCTAAAATGCCGGTTGGACGTCCTCTTTAGTAGCAGCAGCAGGCCGGCGACGCTGCGTACCCAAGTCAGCTGAATGACAGATTCAAGGTGGCTGCTGGTTGGTGAGATCGTGCAGTGCGAATCACCGCGGAACAGGTCGCGTTCGCAGGCAAGCGCGTTCAGCTCAGCGTCCGGAATTTCATTGCTCTTGGGATAAGCTGCTCGCATACAGTTCGCAAAGCACGGCCAGGTCGCTCTGCGCTGTTGGCGCTGCGAGCCCGCGCCGATTAAAGCAACTATTACGTTAATTTTTTGTTATATATATTTCCTTGCGGTTGATGCGCAGGATTGCCGCTCCCTGCGCCGATGAGCTTCCCCGACGAGGCAAACGCCATGACCTTTGTCCGCAGCCCAATTGCCACTGGCCTCCCCGCCCTCGCCCGCCAGGCCCTGGCGAGTTCCAGCCAGCCCGCCCGCCCCGCCTCGACTCACGAAACGTTGGACACCGCCTTTGACGCCGATCGCGGCATCTACTGGTGCCGCCTGCGGCCCACCGGCCGGCCCTGCTTCAGCCGCGAATTGCTGCGCGACATCGCCTCGATGCATGCGGCGATCCCGGAGCTCTTCGCC
>NZ_SMSJ01000022.1 GCF_004355005.1 Dankookia rubra | reverse complement strand
GCCAGCAGCGCCGCGTCCTTGGCCGGTCGCGGCGCGCGGGCGAGGCTGCCGGCCGCCACGCGGGCGGCGCGGGCGGCGGTCTCGAGCAGGCGGGCGGATTCAGCGGCGATGGCGTTCATGGCGGGGCTCCCGAACCCCGGTGCTTAGCCCGGATCGCGCGGCCGGGCCAAGGCGCAGGACCGGGCACGCATGCGCCTGTGACATACCAGTTCCCGCCCGGTGGCCTTGCCGCCCTTGGCCCCGGCGGCAATGATCCCGGCTGGAAACGCCGGGAAACCGATGCAGCAGACCCTCGACGGCGCCATGCGGCGCAACCTCTTCCTCCTGGCCTGCTGCCAGGCGATCGGCCAGGCCGGCAACACGATGATGTTTGCCGCGACGGCGCTTTCGGTCGTGACCTTCTTCCCGGACCGCGAGCTGGCGACGCTGCCGATCACCCTGCAGCATCTCGGCGTCATGCTCTCGGTCTTCCCGGCCGGGCTGCTGATGCAGCGGATGGGGCGCGGCTTCGGCTTCCGGCTCGGCTCCGTGATGGGGATGACCGGCGCCAGCATCGTCGGACTCGGCCTCTACACCGGCATCTTCCTGCTGATGTGCCTCGGCGGGCTGATCCTGGGCTATGCCGTCGCCAGCCTGCAGATGTACCGCTTCGCCGCGGTCGAGCTCGCCCCGCCGGCCTACCGCGCCCGGGCGATCTCCTGGGTCACCGCGGGCGGCGTGGTCGCCGGCATCATCGGGCCGTCCCTGGTGCGGATCACCCACGACCAGGTCATGCCGCTGTACCTGGCGACCTATGGCGCGATGGTCGGCATCCACCTCACCGTCTTCACCATCATGTCCTTTATCCGCTTCCCCAGCATGGCGCCGCCGCCGGCCGTCGCCGGGGCCGCCGCCATCGCGCCGCCGCGGCCGCTGCGGGAGATCGCCGCGCAGCCGCGCTTCATCGTCGCCGTCGCCTCCGCCATGGCGGCCTTCGGGATGATGTCCTTCCTGATGAGCGCCTCGCCGCTGGCGATCGTCGCCTGCGGCCTGCCGCACACGGAAGCGCATTGGGTCATCTTCCTGCACGTGATGGGCATGTTCGTGCCGGCCTTCTTCACCGGCAACCTGATCACCCGCTTCGGCACCACCAACGTCATGGTCGCCGGCATCCTGGTCATGGGCGGCGGCATCGCCGCCGGACTGATGGGCGAGACGGAATGGCATTTCCGCATCGCCCTGACCCTGAACGGCTTCGGCTGGAATTTCCTGTTCGTCGGCGCGACCACGCTGGTCACCACCTGCTACCGGCCGAACGAGCGCGGCAAGACCCAGGCGCTGAACGACTTCCTGGTCTTCGGCACCACGGCGAGCGCCAGCTTCCTGGCCGGCTTCCTGCACGAGCGCCAGGGCTGGTACCCGCTGAACTGGTACGCCTTCGGGCTGCTGGCGGTGGCGATCCTGGCGGTTGGCTGGCTGCGGCTGCAGCGGGCGGAGCCGGTGCCGGCCTGACAAAGTAAGGTTGGGGGAGAAGGTATTCTCCCCCAAGCCCCCTCATCTATTTCTGGGAGTCGGCACCCTTCGCGCGGCGAGTGCCAGACTCACAAAAAGGAAGGGTGGGGTTTGGGGAGGGAATACTTTTCCCTCCCCAATCTTCCTTTTCCCCTGGACCAACACCCTTATGCCCGAAGCCCCCACCCCCTATGACCGCATCGGCGGCGAGGATGGCGTCCGCCGCCTGACCCGCCGCTTCTACGCGCTGATGGACACGCTGCCCGAAGCCGCTGCCTGCCGCGCCGTCCACCCGCCGAGCCTCGAGGGCTCCGAGCAGAAGCTCTTCGACTACCTGACCGGCTGGCTCGGCGGCCCGCCGGTCTATGTGCAGAAGCACGGCCACCCGATGCTGCGCCGCCGCCACCTGCACGCGCCGATCGCCGCGGCGGAGATCCAGGGTTGGCTGCTCTGCTTCCGCCAGGCCTGGGCGGAGACGGTGACGGACGCGGCGCTGACCGCGGCGGTGATGCCGCAGGTCGAGCATCTGGCGCGGCACATGCGGAACCGCGAGGATGCCGCCTGGACACCACCGGCATAGCCAGACCCAGGAAGGCCCGCACCCGCCCATGTTCTACGAACCCCGCCACGGCCACGGCCTGCCGCACGACCCCTTCAAGGCGATCATCGCGCCAAGGCCGATCGGCTGGATCTCCAGCCTCGACGCGCAGGGGCGGCCCAACCTGGCGCCCTACAGCTTCTTCAACGCGGTGCATTCCAGCCCGCCGATGCTGGCCTTCACCTCGGAGACGATGAAGCACAGCGCCGCCAATGCCATCGAGTCCGGCGAGTTCGTCTTCAACCTCTGCACCCGGCCGCTGTTCGACGCGATGAACGTTTCCTCCGGCGCGCTGGCCGAGGGCGAGAGCGAGTTCGCCGCGGCGGGGCTCGAGACCGCGCCCTGCCGCGTGGTGCGCGCGCCGCGCGTCGCCGCCGCGCCGGCCGCGCTGGAATGCAAGGTAGTGCATTCGATGCGGCTGCACGACGTGGACGGCAGGCCGCTACAGGGCTGGATCATCATCGGCCAGGTCGTCGGCGTGCATATCGACGAGGCCTATCTGCGCGACGGCCGCTTCGACACCGCCGCGGCGCAGCCGCTGGCCCGCTGCGGCTACCGCGACTACGCCACGGTGACCGAGCTCTTCGAGGCGCTCCGCCCCACCGACGGCGGCGCCTTCACGGCGGGCCAGAAGGACCGCTAGCGCCGCGCGGCGAGTGCTGACCCGGAAAAACAGCTGAGGGGTCCGGGGAGAATACCTTCTCCCCGGCCTTCCCTCACAGCGACGCCCCGCCGCAGATCATCACCTCCTGCCCGGTGATCGCCCCGGCCTCCGGCCCCAGCAGGAAGGCGACCAGCGCCGCCACCTCCTCCGGCGCGATGTAGCGGCCGATCGGCGGCAGCTTCGGCGCGACCGGCCCGCGCGCCGGGTCGCGCAGCATCGGCGTGTCGGTGGCGCCCGGCGCCACCACGTTCACCGTGATGCGGCGCGGCAGCAGCTCCGCCGCCCAGGACCGGGCGAGCGCCAGCATCGCCGCCTTGCTCGCGGCATACTGGCTGCGCCCCGGCGCGCCGCCGGCCGCCCGGCTGCCGAGCAGCAGGATCCGCCCGCCCTCCGGCAGCCGCGGCGCCAGCAGGTCGGCCAGCCGGCACGCGGCATCGACATGCAGCCGCCACAGCGCTTCCCCCGCCGCCGGGTCGAGGCGGCCCAGCATGCCGCTGCGCATCACCCCCGCCGCATGCACCAGCGCGGTCGGCGCGCAGCCCTCCAGCGCCGCCGCCAGCCCCGCGGGATCGAGCAGATCCGCCGCGACATGCGCGAAGCCGGGATGGTCGAGCGCCGGGACGCCGCGGCTCAGCCCGGTGACCCGCCAGCCCTCGCGCAGCAGCCGCGCGCAGATCGCCAGGCCGATGCCGGAACTGGCCCCGGTCACCACCGCATGGCCGTGCCGTGTCATGCGCCTCTCCTTCACCCTGGGTGGGGAAGGTTGACACGTCTCCGCGCCGCGCCCTACCCGATGGCCCGAGGAAACGCCCCGAGGGGACGCACATGAGCGACGCGATCGCGCGGCCGGAGACCCTGGCGCCGGCGCCCGGCGACCCGGCCCGGCTGGACGCCTTCATCCCGACGCCCTGCGTGCAGAACCACGCCGCCTTCCTGCTGCCGCTGGCCGACGGCACGCTGCTCTGCACCTGGTTCGGCGGCACGCAGGAAGGCGTGCCGGACATCTCCGTGCACCTCTCCCGGCTCGCCCCCGGCGCCACGCGCTGGACCGACCCCGTTCGGCTCTCGGACGACCCGACGCGGTCGGAGCAGAACCCGCTGCTGTTTGCCGCGCCCGATGGCCGGCTCTGGCTGCTCTGGACCGCGCAGGTCGCCGGCAACCAGGACACCGCGCTGGTGCGGCGGCGCATCTCGGCCGATGGCGGGCTCACCTGGGGCCCGATCGAGACGCTGATCCCGGAGCGGCCGGGCTACGGCACCTTCATCCGCAACCCCGTCACCGTCACCGCCCATGGCGACTGGCTGCTGCCGATCTGGCGCTGCACGAAGCCGCCCGTCGGCGCCTGGACCGGCGAGCTCGACACCAGCTCGGTCCTGCTGTCCGCCGACCAGGGCCGCAGCTGGGAGGAGATCGCGGTGCCCGGCAGCACCGGCTGCGTGCACATGAGCATCGTCGCCGCGCCGGGCGGCACGCTGCTGGCCTTCTTCCGCAGCCGCTGGGCGGACCATGTCCACCGCAGCGTCTCGGCCGATGGCGGGCGCAGCTGGTCGGCGCCGGTGCCGACCGTGCTGCCGAACAACAACTCATCGATCCAGGCGATCGCGCTGGTGAACGGCCATGTCGCGCTGGCCTTCAATGCCAGCAGCGCGGCGGATGCGACCGGGCGGCGGCTCTCGCTGTATGATGACATCGGCGGTGAGGACATGCGCCCCCCCGCCGCGCCCGCAGTTGGCCGCAGCGCCTTCTGGGGCGCGCCGCGGGCGCCGATGACCCTGGCGATCTCCGGGGATGGCGGGCTGACCTGGCCCTGGCGCCGCAACCTCGAGACCGGCGACGGCTACTGCATGACCAACAATTCGAAGGACCGGCTGAATCGGGAATTCTCCTATCCCGCGCTCTGCCAAACCGCCGACGGCGCGCTGCACGTCGCCTTCACGTACTGGCGGCAGGCGATCAAGTATGTCCGCGTCTCGGAAGACTGGGTCAGGCGCGGCGACTGAAGGCGGCCGGCGGGGGAGGGAAAGACCATGAAAAGACGCGGGATGATCGCCGGCGGCGCCGTGCTGCTGGCCGCGCCGGCGCTGCGGGCGCAGGCCGCCTGGCCGCTCGGCCGCACCATCCGGGTGATCTGCCCCTGGCCGCCGGGCGCGGCCAACGACGCCATGGCGCGGCTGCTGGCGCAAAGGCTGCAGGAGAAGCTCGGCGCCACCGCAGTGGTGGAGAACCGCACCGGCGGCGCCGGCCTGGTCGGCACCAACGCGGTGCTGCAATCCCCGCCCGACGGCTATACGCTGCTGGCTTCCGCCTTCAACACCGCGGTCATGCCGCTGGTGCTGAAGAACGCCAGTTTCGACCCCGAGCGCGACCTCGAGATCATGGCCCGCGTCGCCCAGGCGCCGCTGGTCATGGTGATCAGCGGCGCCCGGCCGGAAAGGACGGTGGCCGAGGTGATCGCCGCGGCGCGGGCGCGGCCGAAGGACTGGAGCATCGCGATCTCCTCCCTCGGCGCCGCCAGCCACCTGGCGACCATCGAGTTCAACCGCCGCACCGGCGCGGGCCTCGACATGATCAGCTATCGCGGCACCCAGCCGGCGCTGACCGACCTGATGGGCGGCGCGGTGCCGCTGCTGATCGACAACAGCTTCGCCATGCTGCCGGCGACCGGCGACGGCAAGGTCCGTGCCCTCGCCATCGCCGCGCCGCGGCGCTCCCCGCTGGCGCCCGACCTGCCGACCATGGCGGAGGCCGGGCTGCCCGGCTTCGAGTTCCAGTCCTGGTACGGCAGCTGGGCGCCGCGCGGGACGCCGGCCGCGATCTGCGACCAGGTCAATGCGCTGATGCAGGACACCATGCGCGACCCGGCGGTGCTGCAGCGCCTCTCGGGCCAGGTGCTGGAGCCGGTGACCGAAAGCATCGCCGAGACGCGCCGCTTCATCGCCGCCGAGATCGAGCGCGCCGGCGCCCTGCTGCGCAGCGTCGACTACAGGCCGGAGTAGGAGGATGCCGCTGCCGAGGCGCCGCGCGGCGCTCGCCCTGCCCTGGCTCGCGGCCGCGACGCGGGCCGGGGCGCAACCCGCCTGGCCGGCGCGGCCGCTCCGCGTCATCGTGCCCTTCCCGCCCGGCCAGGCCACCGACATCATGGCGCGGCTGCTGGCGGAACGCCTGGCCGAACGGCTCGGCCAGCCGGTCGTCGTCGAGAACCGCAGCGGCGGCGCCGGGGTACCGGGCATGGAGACGATCGCCCATGCGCCGGCGGACGGCTACACGCTGGGCATGGCCTCCTCCGGCCCGCTGGCGATCAACCCGGCGGTCATGTCCGTGCTGCCCTACGACGTGGCGCGGGACTTCGCGCCCATTTGCCTGGTCTTCACCACGCCGCTGATCGCGGTGGCGCATCCGGGCCTCGGCATCGCCGACCTCGCCACGCTGGTGGAGCGGGCCAGGGCGGCGCCGGGCAGCATCGACTATGCCTCGGGCGGCCCCGGCAGCAGCCTGCACCTGGCGGCCGAGGCCTTCGCCCAGCAGGCCGGGATCAAGCTGACGCATATCCCCTATCGCGGCTCGGCTCCGGCCATGGCGGACCTGATCGCCGGCAACGTGAAGCTGATGTTCGACAGCCTGGCCTCGGCGCTGCCGCATATCCGCGCCGGGCGCGTGCGGGCGCTCGGCATCACCTCGGCCGGCCGGATGCCGCAGGCGCCGGAGGTGCCGACGGTGGCGGAGGCGGCGATGCTGCCGGGCTTCGAGGCGCTCGGCTGGGCCGGGCTGGTTGCCCCGGCGCAGACGCCGCCCGCCGTCGTGTCGCGGCTGGCGGAGGACGCGCTGGCCGTGGTGCGCAGCCCGGCCGTCACGGCGCGGATCGAGGAGCTGGGCGGCACCGCGGCGCCGCTGCCGCCGGCGGAGTTCGCGCGGTTCATCGCGTCCGAGGTGACGAAATGGAGCGCGGTGGCGAAGGCGGGGAACGTGCGGCTGGATTGATTGGCAGGAAGCAAGGTTGGGGAAGGAAACAGGTGTTCCCTCCCCAAGCCCCACCCTTCCCTTTTGGTGAGTCGGCGCTCGCCGCGCGGAAGGTGCCGGACCCAGAAGAGCAGATGAGGGGTCGGACGCATGCGTCCAACGGGAAAGTACCTTCTCCGCGGCCTTGCTTCACCCCGCCGCGACGTGGTCCCGCCCGCGCGGATACTGCATCACCACCACTTCAAGCCCGTCCTCGCCCGCCGTCACGGCAAAGGACGCCTCCTCCGGCCCCACGAAGGCGCAGGACAGCGCCGGCAGCAGCGCGCCATCGGCGGCGCGCAACGCGCCGCCGGTCACCACCCAGAACTGCCCATCGCCCTCCGCCGGGTCCGGCCCGCGCAGCGCGGCTCCCGGCGGCAGCCGGTGCCGCCAGGCGCCGAGCCCGTCCGGCGTCTCGGCCAGCAGGGTCTCTGTCGCCGGCTGCTCCGGCGGCGCACCGGGCGGCCCGGCATCGGCCATCGCCTGGCGGAAGCGGCGCCGCACCCCACGCAACTCTTCCCGCGCTGCCGGCAGATAGCGCGCGCCGCGGTCGTAGCCGTTGCGGAGCGTCAGGTATTGCAGCCCTGCCTCCCCTGCGGTGATCGGGCCATAGGCGCTGAAGGCGTTGCTGTAGTGCACCGAGACCGGTTGCACGGCATGGGTGCCGAGCATGCCGCTGCCGGCAACGACGAGCTGGAACTGGTTGGCCTCGTGGAAGTGGGAATCGACGACCGACCCCGCCGGCTGCTCCACCAGGAAGGCCATCGGGTAGACCGTCTCCGGCCCTGGCGGCGGTGCCTCGCTGGCCATGTAGCGGTTGGCGCCGATGAAGGTGGTCAGGTGGGCATCGACGCCGTTCGAGACGATGGCGCGGCGGCTGGCCTGGGCGGCCTCCCCGGATGCGAGCATGGGCATGGGCTTTCCCTTTGCTTGAACGACGGGCCAGAGCGGTTTCCGTTCGCCCTGGCTCACGGCAACCACTCCAGCTGCTTGCTTTTGCGAGCATCTTTGCCCGATCCGGTGACTCCACGAATCGGGATCTGCTCTGGGCCCTGGCCGCGGCCTTGCCCCTTCCCGGGCCGACTATGTCGGCAGTCGCGGGCCGGGACAAGTCGGGCGACCGGCCTGCCCGTCCCGGCAGGCCGACGCCACGGCGGTCTGCCCGAGGGGCAGTGCCACCTGGCCTGGGCGTTCACACCCACCCGCGATCTGCCCTAGGCTGCGGGAAAGGTATCGGGGGGACGCGCATGCAACCGGGACGCCATGGACGGCTGCGCCCTTGCCTGATGCTGCTGGCTGCGCTGCTGCTCGCCGCGCCGACGCTGCGCGCCCAGGCGCCGGCGGCCGGCTACCCCAACCGCCCCGTCACCATCACCGTCTGCTTCCCGCCCGGCGCCAGCACCGATGCCATCGCCCGTCGGCTGGGCGAGAAGCTCGGCGCCGCGCTCGGCAGGCCGGTGGTGGTGGAGAACCGCGGCGGCGCCGGCGGCAACATCGCCGCCTCGGCCATCGCCAAGTCGGCGCCGGACGGGCACAGCCTGCTGTTCTGCGCCACCTCCGGCCTGGTCATCGCCGCGGCGGCGCGGCGGCCGCTGGATTTCGACCCGGAGCGGGACCTCGTGCCGGTCTCGCCGGTCGGCGCGCTGACCGTGCTGCTGCTGACCCGGCCCTCGCTCGGCGTCGGGGCCGTGCCGGAACTGCTGGCGCAGGCGAGGGCCCGTCCCGGCACGCTGAACTTCGCCAGCATCGGCGTTGGCTCCTCCTTCCACCTGGCGATCGAGCAGATCAACGCCACGGCCGGCGTGAGCATGACGCATGTTCCCTTCCGCGGCGGCGGCCAGGCCGTGCCGGAACTGCTGGCCGGGCGGCTCGACGCCATGTTCGCCTCCTGGTCGCTGGCGCAGGCACATGTGCTGGGCGGCACGCTGCGGCCGCTGGCGGTGGCGGCGCCGACCCGCTTCGCCGCCCTGCCCGAGGTGCCGACGATGGCCGAGGCCGGGCTCGGCAAAGTCTGGCTGGAGGAAGGCCTCGGCGTCTTCGCCCCGGCCGGCACGCCGCCCGCCATCGTCGCCCGGCTGAATGCCGAGATCGGCCGCATCATCGCCGAGCCGGCGATGCGCGACTGGCTCGTCGGCCAGGGCGTGCCGCCGGCGCCGGAGACGCCGGAGGAATTCCGGGCACGGCTGCAATCGGGCGTCGCGGTGCTGCGCGACGTCATCGGCCGGCTGGACCTGAAGCTGGAGTGACGCGGGGCTACGGCAGCGCCCAGGACAGCAGCAGCAGCAGCGCCAGCAGCGCCGAGACCACGCGCCAGAACAGCAACGGGTCGCGGTCGTGCAGCGACCGCGGGCGCGGCCGGGCCGGGGCACCGCCGGCCATGCCGCGTTCCAGCGCGAAGAGCATCTCCACCGCATCGCCGAAGCGCTCCTCCGGCGCCACCGCCACGGCGCGCGCCAGCACCTGGTCCAGCCAGGCCGGCAGGTCGGGGCGGCGCGACAGCAGGGATGCCGGCGCACCGAAGCGCGGGCGGGAGAAGGCATCGACCTCCCCGTAGGGATAGGCGCCGGAGAACAGCCGGGTGAGCGTGACGCCGAGGGCATAGAGGTCGGACCTTTCGTCGCCCGCCGATGCGCCGGCCAGCAGCTCCGGCGCCATGAAGCTCGGCGTGCCCGGGATGTCGGCGGCCGCGAATTCCTCGAGCTGCGGCAGCCGCGCGACGCCGAGGTCGATCAGCCGCACGCCGCCGCCGGGCTGCAGGATGACGTTGTCCGGCTTGATGTCGCGGTGGACGACGCCGGCGCGGTGCAGCGCCGCGACCGCCTTGCAGAGCGCGGCGGCGATCTCGAGCCCCGGCAGCAGCGCGATCGGCGGGCCGCGCAGGATGCGGCGCTCCAGCGTCTCCCCGCCGTAATGCGGCATGACGGCGTAGAGGCGGGAGGCGCGCTCGGGCGGCGGCTCCAGCACCTCGCCCAGATGCGGGCTGCGGATGCGGGCGGCGATCCAGGACTCGCGCAGGTAGGCCTGGCGGAAGCTGGCCTCGGCGGCGGTGCCGGGCTTCGGGAATTTCAGCACCACGGCGCGGCCCTCGGCGGACAGCGTGTCGCGGCCGCGGAAGACGCGGCTGGTGCGGCTGTCCGCCAGCATCTCGTCCAGCGCATAGCCGTCGATGGTGGCGCCGCGCCGCGGCGGCGGGGCGATCGGCCGCGCATCGATCGCCGCTTCCAGGTCGGCGCGGTCCGGCGCCGGCAGGTCCAGCAGGTCGAGCACCAGCGCGGTGGCATTGTCGCCGACCGAGGTGGCGAGCGCGGCCTCCACCAGCCGGCGGGCGGCATCCTCCGGCGCGCCGCGGCGGCCGAGCTCGACGGCCACCACCGCGTCGGACAGGCCGCCATGCACGCCGTCGCTGCACAGCAGCAGCCGGTCATGCGGCCGCGCCGCGGACTCGGCGTAATCCACCCGCACGCTCTCCGCCGCGCCGATCGCCCGCGTCAGCGCATGCGTGCCGGGCTGCGCGTGGTCGGTGGTCAGCCGCGCCAGCACGCCATCGCGCAAGCGGTACAGCCGGCTGTCGCCGACATGCAGCACATGCATCCGCCGTCCCCGCAGCACCACCGCGGTCAGCGTGCAGCCCATGCCGGCGAGGTCCGGGTCGGTCCGGCCCTTGGCATGGACCCAGCCGTTCAGCGCCTCAATCGCCCGGCCGGCGGTCTTGCGGACGCCGAGCGCCTCGGATTGGCCGAGCAGCCCGTCGATCAGCCCGCGAACCGCGAGTTCCGCCGCGACGCGGCCGCCCTTGGCACCGCCGATGCCATCGGCAAGCGCCGCGATGGCGCCGCGGCGCCCCGACTCGCCCAGCCAGGCGGCGGCGAAATCCTCGTTCCGCGCGCGGCCGCCGCGTTCGGAGCAGATGCCGAGGCGGAGTTCCAGCCGGCCGCGCGGTGGGGAGACGATGTCAGGCGGCATCCCGCTCCGGCTGCGGCAGCGCCGTGTCCTCGGCCAGCGCCGCGACACCGCCGATCAGCGTCAGCGTCGGACCCTCGACGCCCGCCTCGGCCACCGCCGCGGCGATGTCGGCGAGCGTCCGGCGGATGCGGCGCTCGTTCGGCAGGGTGGCATTCTCGACCGCGATGGCGGGCGTCGCGGCCGGCATGCCGGCGGCCAGCAGCGCCTCTGCCACCTTCGGCAGGGTGCGCGCGCCCATGTAGACCGCCAGCGTCCCGCCGGCCGCGGCGAGCGCGCGCCAGTCGTGCTGCGGCACGCCTTCCGCGTCGCGGCCATGCGCGGTGATGAGGTGCAGGCTGCGGGAGGTGCCGCGATGCGTCAGCGGCATCCGCAGCCGCGCCGCGGCGGCGAGCGCCGCGGTGATGCCCGGCACCACCTCGACCGCGGCGCCGGCCTCGCGCAGCGCCTCCAGCTCTTCCCCGCCGCGGCCGAAGACGAAGGGATCGCCGCCCTTCAGCCGCACCACATGGCCGCCGCGGCGAACCTGCTCGACCAGCAGGCGGTTGATCGCCGCCTGGCTCATCGCGTGCCGGCCGCAGCGCTTGCCGACATCGATGCGCCGGGCGCGGGCCGGGGCGAGGTCGAGCACGCGCGGGTCGATCAGCTTGTCGTAGAGCACGACATCGGCCGAGCGCAGCGCGCGCACCGCCTTCACCGTCAGCAGCTCCGGGTCGCCCGGGCCGGCGCCGACCAGGCTGGCATGGCCGCGCGCCGCGGGCGCCGGCGCGGCGACGGCATTGACCAGCACGCCGCGCGCGCGGGCCGAGTCGGTGACGGCATCGCCCGCCGCGCCGTCCAGCGCGACGACGCAAAGCCGGACACCGTCGAGGTCCCCCGGCAGGAAGCCGCGGCGGTGCAGCGAGAGGCGATCCGCCGGCGCCAGGTCCGGCGCGGGATCGACGACGCGCAACAACGCGCCGGCGGCGAGCAGTGATTCGGCGGTGGTACGATCGCCGCCGACGAGCAGGACCGGCGCATCGGTCAGGTCGAGCGAGACGGTGAAGGTCGCCATGGCGTCAGGCCGCGGCATCGGCATGGGCATCGCGCAGGATCTCCCGCAATTCCGGAACGCAGGAGCCGCAATTGGTGCCGGCGCTGAGCGCGGCGCCGATCTCGGCGACGGTGGTCATGCGGCGGTCGAGGATCGCCGCGCGGATCGTGGCGACGCCGACGCCGAAGCAGGCGCAGACATTCCGCTCGGCCGGCTTCGCCGAAAGCGCCCGCCCGGCCAGCAGCCCGGGCCGCGCGGCCTCCGCCACCAGCCCGTCCAGCAGCGCGGCCAGTGCGGCGCCGGACGGCAGGCTGGCGCGCCCGCCCTCCCGCTGCAGGAAGAGGCAGGATTCGACGCGGCCGTCCAGCAGCGTGGCGAAGCGCCAGGACCCGCGCGCGGGATCGGCGATGTGGATCTGCTCGGCACCGGCGGGGGCGGCGCGCAGGCGGTCGACCAGCGGGGCGATCTCGGCCGGCAGCGGCTCGGCGCCAGTGAGTTCCAGCAGATGGCCGGCGGCGACCGGGACGCGCGACCAGTGCAGGCCGGGCTCCGCCGGGCGGGTCGCGGTCCGGTGCAGCAGCAGGCCGCGCCAGCGGACCGGCACCGCCTCGGCCCGCAGCGGCGTCGCCTTCAGCTCCGGCTGGCCGGAGACGGGATCGATTGCCGCGCCGACCAGCCGGCCGATGGGACCGGCGGAGGTGAAGGCATCGGTCCAGTGCATCGGCACGAAGACCTCGCCTTCGCGCTGGCCGGCATCGATGGCGGCGCGCAGCACCGCCTCCCCATGCGGCGAGGCGAGGCGCAGCAGCCCGCCCGGCGCGGCGCCGAGCCGCGCCGCATCGGCCGGCGCGAGCGTGGCGCTTGGCACCGGCGCATGGTCTGACAGACGCGGCACCAGGCCGGTGCGCGTCATGGTGTGCCACTGGTCGCGCAGCCGGCCGGTGTTCAGCAGCAAGGGGAAGGCAGCGTCGGGCGCGGCGGCGAGGCCACGGAAGGGCGTCGGCACCAGGCGCGCGCGGCCGTCCGGCGTCGGGAAGCCGCCCTCGGCGAAGAGGCGGCCGCCTTCCTGCCTTGCGCCGGCGGGCAGCGGCCAGCGGAAGGGCTGCATCGTCGCGTAGCCGGCCTCGTCGAGCGTCGCCATGGCGCCGATGTCGAAGGTCCGGGTGCCGTCGTTCTCGAAGGCCGAGAGCGCGGCGTGCTCGCGGAAGACCGCGGCCGGCGCTTCCCAGGCGAAGTGCTTCGCCCAGCCCATGCGGCGGCCGACCTCGGCCAGCATCCACCAATCGGCGCGCGCCTCGCCCGGCGCGGTGCGGAAGGGACGCTGGCGGGAGATGCGGCGTTCGGAATTGGTGACAGTGCCGGACTTCTCGCCCCAGCCGGCGGCGGGCAGCAGGACATCGGCAAGGCGCGTCGTATCCGTCTCCCAGCAGTCGGACACCACGACGAAGGGGCAGGCCGCCAGCGCCGCGCGCACGCGATCCGCACGCGGCAGGCTGTCGGCCGGGTTGGTCGCCATGATCCAGACCGCCTTGACGCGGCCGGAGAGCATGGCCTCGAACAGCTCGACCGCCTTGAGGCCGGGCCGCGTCGCCAGGTTCGGCGCGTCCCAGAAGCGGCGGAGGCGGTCCGGCGCGCCCGGGGTGTCGAAGCGCATATGCGCGGCGAGCTGGTTGGCGAGGCCGCCGACCTCCCGCCCGCCCATGGCATTCGGCTGGCCGGTGACGCTGAAGGGCCCCATCCCGGGGCGGCCGATGCGGCCGGTCGCCAGGTGGCAGTTGAGGATGGCGTTGGCCTTGTCCGTCCCGGCCGCCGACTGGTTCACGCCCTGGCTGTAGACGGTGACGCTGCGCTCGGTCGCGGCGAACAGCGCGTAGAAGCGGGCGATGTCCGCGGGCGCGAGGCCGGTCAGCTCCGCCACGCGCTCCAGGGTCGGCGCGGCCTCGCGCGCCGTGGCCAGCGCAGCATCGAAGCCGGTCGCATGCGCGGCGACCCAGGCCTGGTCCACCCGGCCGGTGCCAGCGAGATGCGCGAGCAGCCCGGCGAAGAGCGCGACGTCCGAGCCCGGCGCGAGGGCCAGGTGCAGGTCGGCGCCGGAGGAGGTGGCGGTGCCGCGCGGGTCGATGACGACGAGCTTCGTGCCGCGCTCGCCCCGCGCCGCCTGCAGCCTTCCGTGCAGCACCGGGTGGCACCAGGCGAGGTTGCTGCCGACGAGGACGACGAGGTCGGCTTCCTCCAGGTCCTCGTAGACGCCGGGCACCACGTCGGCGCCGAAGGCGCGGGTATGGCCGGCGACGGAGGATGCCATGCAGAGGCGCGAGTTGGTGTCGATGTTGCCGCTGCCGATGAAGCCCTTCATCAGCTTGTTGGCGACGTAGTAGTCCTCCGTCAGGCACTGGCCGGAGACGTAGAAGGCGACCGCGTCAGGTCCGTGTTCCGCGATGGTGGCGCGGAAGCGCTCCGCCACCAGGTCCAGCGCACTATCCCAGGATGCGCGCGCGCCGCCCACCATCGGGTGCAGCAGCCGGCCGTTGTTGTCGAGCGTCTCGCCCAGTGCCGCGCCCTTCACGCAGAGCCGGCCCTTGTTCGCGGGATGCGCCGGGTCGCCGCGCAGCGTGCCGTCCTTCTGCGCCAGGACCCCGCAGCCGACGCCGCAATAGGGGCAGGTGGTCCGGACGGCGCCGGTCATGACGCCGCGCCCGGCACCGAGAGCAGCACCCGCCCGTCCTCGACGCGCACCGCGAAGCGCCGGGCGCAGCCGACATCGGGCGCCGCGGCCTCGCCGGACTGCAGGTCGATGACCCAACTGTGCAGCGGGCAGGTGACGGCATGGCCGTGCACGATGCCCTGGCTGAGCTTGCCGCCCTTGTGCGGGCAGCTGTCCTCCACCGCGAAGACGCTGTCGTCCAGCGCGCGGAAGACCGCGATGTCGCCGACCGCCGTCGCGACCACCCGCGCGCCCTGGCGGGGGATTTCGCCGAGCTGGCCGATGACGGTCCAGCGGGATGCCTGGGTCATGCCGTCCATCTCGGTCACTCCGCGGGAACCAGGGTCTTGAAGGGCTCGGCGGGGGCACCGCCGGCGGCGCGCTCGGCCCAGGGATCGATCTGCGCGAATTGCTGGGCGTGGAGGAACTTCGCGTGCAGCGCGCGGCGGCCCTCGGCGTCCTCGACGATCCGCTGTTTCACGTAGTCGATGCCGACGCGCTGCACCCAGGGGGCGGTGCGCTCGAGGTATCGGGCCTCCTCCCGGTACAGCTGCAGGAAGGCGCCGCAATGTTCCAGGACCTCGGCCTCGGTCTCCACCTTGCAGAGCTTGTCGGTGGCGCGGACATGGATGCCGCCATTGCCGCCGACGCTCAGCTCCCAGCCGCTGTCCACGGCAACGACGCCGAAATCCTTGATCGTCGCCTCGGCGCAGTTGCGCGGGCAGCCGGAGACCGCGAGCTTGACCTTGTGCGGGTGCCAGGAGCCCCAGGTCATCTTCTCCAGCTTCACGCCCATCGTGGTGCTGTCCTGGGTGCCGAAGCGGCACCAGGTGGACCCCACGCAGGTCTTCACCGTGCGCAGCCCCTTGGCATAGGCATGGCCGCTGACCATGCCGGCGGCATTGAGGTCCCGCCAGACCGCCGGCAGGTCCTCCCGCTTCACCCCGAACAGGTCGATGCGCTGGCCGCCGGTGACCTTCACCTCGCGCACGTTGTACTTGTCGGCCACGTCGGCCAGGGCGCGCAGTTCCTTCGCGCTGGTCAGCCCGCCCCACATGCGCGGGACGACGGAATAGGTACCGTCCTTCTGGATGTTCGCGTGCATGCGCTCGTTGACGAAGCGGGACTGCGCGTCGTCCACGTATTCGCCCGGCCAGGCGCAGAGCAGGTAGTAGTTCAGCGCCGGGCGGCAGGAGGCGCAGCCTTCCGGCTTCTCCCAGCCGAGCCGCCGCATGATCTCGGGGATCGACTTGATCTCCTCGGCGATAATCGCCTTCCGGACGAAGTCGTGCCCGCGGGTGGTGCACTTGCACATCGGCTTCTCGCCGGCCGGCTTCTGAACCTCGCCGCCCAGCGCGATGGCCAGCAGGCTCTCCACCTGCGGGGTGCAGGAGCCGCACGAGGCGCTGGCCTTTGTATGCGCCCGCACCGCGTCCAGCGTGGTCAGCTTGAGCTCGGAGATGGTGGCGCTGATCTTCCCCTTGCAGACGCCGTTGCAGCCGCAGATCTCGGCGCTGTCGGCCAGCGCCGCCACGGCAGCATGCGGGTCCGGCGCCGCGGTGCCGAGTGCCGCGGTGGCGACGGCGCGGCCGAGGATGAGGGTGTCCCGCATGGCCGAGACATCCGCGCCCTCGCGCAGCATCTGGAAATACCAGCCGCCGTCGGCGACGTCGCCGTACATCACGGCGCCGACCAGCTTGTTCTCCCGCAGCACCAGCTTGCGGTAGACGCCGCGGGCGGCGTCGGCGAAGGTGATCTCCTCGTCGGCCTCGTCCGCCGCGTTGAGGGCACCGGCCGAGAAGACGTCGATGCCGGTGATCTTGAGGCGCGTCGACAGCGCGGGGGTGACGTAGGCGGCGTCCTCGTCGCCCGCCAGCTGCGCGGCGCAGACCTTGGCTTGTTCCCAGATCGGCGCGACCAGGCCGAAGACCGCGCCGCGGTGCTCGATGCACTCGCCGACCGCGAAGACGTTCGGGTCCTCGCTGCTGCGCATGCCGTCGTCGACGACGATGCCGCGGTTGACCTCGAGGCCCATGGCGCGGCCGAGGTCGATGTTGGGCCGGATGCCGATCGCGACGACCACCAGGTCGGCCTCGATCTCCCGCCCGTCAGCCAGCTTCACGCCGGTGGCGCGGTCGGTGCCGGTGATCTCCTCGGTCTGGCCATTGGTGAAGAAGGCGATGCCGCGCCGGTCGAGGTCGCGCTGCAGCAGCGTCCCCGCCGCGATGTCGAGCTGCCGCTCCATCAGGGTCGGCATCAGGTGGACGAGGGCCACCGACATGCCGCGCCGCTTCAGGCCCCAGGCGGCTTCCAGCCCGAGCAGCCCGCCGCCGATGACGCAGGCGCGCTTGTGGGTCGCGGCAGCGGCCAGCATCTGCTCGACATCATTGATGTCGCGGAACGCGCAGGTGCCGGGCAGGCCGAGGCCCGGGATCGGCGGCGCCAGCGGCTTCGATCCCGTCGCCAGCAGCAGCCGGTCGTAGCCCACCGTGATGCCGGAAGCCGAGGTCACCGTCCGCTCCAGCCGGTCGACGCTCACCACCGGGTCGCCGGCGATCAGGCGGATGTCGTTCTCGGCGTACCACTCCCGGCTGTTGATGACGATCTGCTCGAGCGTCTTCTCCCCGGCCAACACCGAGGAGAGCGCGATGCGGTCGTAGTTCGGGTGCGGCTCGGCGCCGAAGACGGTGATCTCGTAGCGCTGCGGCGCGCGCTTCAGCAGCTCCTCGACCGTGCGCATGCCGGCCATGCCGTTGCCGATGACGACGAGGCGCTGACGCTGGGGGGACATCATGTTCATGGCGGATGATCCTTCGGCGTCAGATGCGGGCGGTGGTGACGGCGGCGGCGCCCCAGGTGGTGCGCCAGCGGCGCTTCACCGTGGTGAGGCCAACGAGGGCGAGGGCGGCCAGCGCGGCAAACACCAGGAAGCCGGCCTGGTAGGAGGCCGTGTACTGCTTCGAGAGGCCGAGCGAGGAGGCGAGGTAGAAGCCGCCGATGCCCCCCGTCATGCCGACCAGGCCGGTCATCACGCCGATCTCGGCGCGGAAGCGCTGCGGCACCAGCTGGAACACCGCGCCGTTGCCCATGCCGAGCGCCAGCATGGCGGGGACGAAGACCGCCAGCGCCATCCAGGCATTCGGCAGGCCGAGCGAGACGATGCCGAGGGCGATCGCGGCGACGGCGTACATCACGGACAGCGAGCGGACGCCGCCGATGCGGTCGGCCAGCGCGCCGCCGATCGGGCGGACCAGCGAACCCGCGAAGACGCAGGCGGCGGTGAAGTAGCCGGCGACCACCGGGCTCAGCCCGTAAACGTCGTTGAAGTAGATGGTCAGCGAGGCCGCCAGCCCGACGAAGCCGCCGAAGGTGACGGCGTAGAAGAACATGAACCACCAAGCGTCGGGGTTGCGCAGGACGGAGGCGTATTCGGCCATCGACTTCGCCGCCGGGCCGTTCGGCGCGTCCTTCGCCAGCAGCAGATAGAGGCCGAGCACCGCGATCAGCGGCAGGGCGGCGAGGCCGAGCACGTTGTTCCAGCCGAAGGCCAGGGCGAGGCCGGGGGCGAAGAGCGCGGCGAAGACGGTGCCGGAGTTGCCGGCACCGGCGATGCCGAGCGCGGTGCCCTGGTGCTCCGGCGGATACCAGCGCGACGCCAGCGGCAGGGCGACGGCGAAGGCCGCGCCGGCGACGCCGAGGGCGATGCCGACCAGCAGGACCTGGGCGAAGGTCGAGACGCCGAACCACCAGGCGGCGCCGAGGCCGGCGATGACCAGCACCTGGCCGATGGCGCCGGTGCGCTTCGGCCCGATCCGGTCGACCAGCACGCCGTTGACCACCCGCAGCAGCGCGCCCGCCAGCACCGGCACCGCGACCATCAGCCCCTTCTGCGCGGCCGAGAGGTGCAGGTCGGCGGCGATCTGCACCGCGAGCGGGCCGAGCAGCACCCAGACCATGAAGGAAACGTCGAAATAAAGGAATGCGGCGATCAGGGTGGGCAGATGCCCCGCCTTCAGGAAGCCCTGGTTCACGGTGAAGGTCTCCGCGGAGCGTCTCTCCGCGCGCAGGCCGCCTTTGGCCCGCAGGTCCTGCACTGGGACGACGTCGGGCCGTCCCGCTGCTTGGCTCCACCCGCCATTGGGGGGAGCCAGGGCCGGCAGCATCGGATCGGGGCTGCCCCGCCGGTGCCGGCCCAAGCTTGTTAGCAGCCTGCCCTGACTTTATTCAATGCTGTTTTTCGAAGCTTTTCCGAAGATCATCTCGGAAATGCTTAAACAACAGCCATTAAAGCATTAAAATTAGGCAGGCCAGCCTGGATGCTGCGGCTCAATCGTCCGCCAGCACGAAGAGCAGCAGCATGGTCCGCTGCAGCAGGTTCTGGTTGTCGTCCGATATCATCGCCACCAAGGTCCGCCCGCCGACCCGCACGGCGCTGACGCCCTCGAAGTTGTCGACCGGCAGGGGTGCGGCGATGCGGAGGATCTCCTCTCCCTTCAGCACCGTCCCCGGCCCGGCCGCCTGCAGCGCCGCGGCCGGTATCCGCACCAGCCGCCCGCCGAAGCCGCCGAAGAGCGAGAAGCTGCGCTCCAGCACCAGCGCGCCGCCATCCGGCAGCGGCGCGGCATCCGCCGGGCTCAGGTCCTCCCCAGGGCGATAGGCCATGGCCTGCCATTCGCCGGGCGGGCCGCCGAGCCAGGCGCGCACCACGCCGGGCTGGCCGGCCACGCTCATCGCCTCGGTGATCGCCAGGATTCGGCCATTCGCCAGCACGGCAAGGGATTCCAGCCCGCCATTGCCGCCCGCCTGCTCCAGCCCCGGCGGGGCCTGGACATAGACGCCCGGCCCGTCGATCCGCGCATAGGCGCGGATGCGGTGCCAGCGCTCGAACCCTACCAGCCAGGTCCCGTCGGGCAGCCGGGCCAGCGCTTCGGCATCGCCGCTGTAGCCGCGCGGCAGCGGCTGGCCGGCGCCGTCGCCGAGCGGCCCGCTGCGCAGGCCGGACAGCCCGACCGGGCGGCCGTCGCGCAATTCGATCCGCGCGGTCATCCAATACGCCAGGTCGCTGATGGCGGTGACCCGCAGGTCGGCATCGAGGTGCAGGGCCGACAGGCCGCCGAAGCCCAGCGCCTCGTCGGAGATCTCGATCCCGCCGAGCAGTTCCAGCCGACTGCCGGGTGGCAGCGGGGCGAACGGCAGGGGCTTGGCCGGCACGCCCTGGGCGAAGCCGCCCCGGACGCAGGCCGCGGTGGCCAGCGCGCCGAAGCCGGCCGCCAGCAGGGACCGGCGGCGCCAGGGGCCGCCGGGATGCTTCGTCATGACAGGGTCAGGCGACGAGCGCGGCGCGTTCCGTGGCGGCCCGCTGCCAGGCTTCGGCAGCGTCCTCGTCGAACAATTCGGCCAGCTTCTTCATCATGGTCCCGCCAAGCTCCTCGGCGTCCACGATGGTGACGGCGCGCCGGTAGTAGCGGGTAACATCATGACCGATGCCAATGGCAATCAATTCAACGTCGCCGCGACCTTCTATGTCGCCAATCACCTTACGGAGGTGGCGTTCCAGGTAATTGCCCGGATTGACCGAGAGCGTGCTGTCGTCGACCGGCGCACCGTCGGAGATCACCATCAGGATGCGGCGGTGCTCCGGCCGGTTGCGGATGCGCTTGTAGGCCCATTCCAGCGCCTCGCCGTCGATGTTCTCCTTCAGCAGGCCCTCGCGCAGCATCAGCCCGAGGTTCTTGCGGGCCCGCCGCCAGGGCGCGTCGGCCGCCTTGTAGACCACGTGGCGCAGGTCGTTCAGCCGCCCCGGGTTGCGCGGCTTGCCTTCCTGCACCCAGCGCTCGCGGCTCTGGCCGCCCTTCCAGGCGCGGGTGGTGAAGCCGAGGATCTCGGTTTTCACCGCGCAGCGCTCCAGCGTCCGGGCCAGGATGTCGGAGCACATGGCGGCCACGGTGATAGGGCGGCCGCGCATGGAGCCCGAATTGTCGATCAGCAGGGAGACGACGGTGTCGCGGAAGTCCGCTTCCCGCTCCCGCTTGTAGGTCAGCGCCAGCAGCGGGTTGGCGATGATGCGGGCGAGGCGGGCTGCGTCCAGCGTCCCCTCCTCGAGGTCGAATTCCCAGGCGCGCTGCTGCTGCGCCAGCAGCCGGCGCTGCAGCCGGTTGGCCAGCTTCGAGACGACGCCCTGCAGGTGGGACAGCTGCTGGTCAAGCTGCTGGCGCAGCCGGCCCAGCTCCTCCGGGTCGCAGAGCTCGTCGGCCTCAACGATCTCGTCGAACTGCGTGGTGAAGGGGTGGTAGCGGCTGGCGTCGTCGGTCTGCGGGACCTCCTTCCGCTGCTGCGGCCCGCCCGGCTTGTCGTCGCCCTCGGCGGCGGCGCCCTCGTCCTCGGCCTCCTCGACCTCCTCGTCCGAGGCCTCGCCCTGCATGGTCTCGGGCTGGGCGCCCAGCATGCTCTCCTGGTCCTGCGCCTGGGCCTCGCCCTCGCCGGACTGGTCCTGCTGGGTGGATTGCTCGCCACTCTCCTCGCCGTCCTCCTGCTCCTCGGATTCCGCCTCGACCTCGGCCTCGGCCAGGTCGAGCGCGGTGAGCAGCTTGCGGGCGGCGCGGCCGAAGGCGTCCTGGTCGTCGGTGGTGCCGGCCATCTCGGCCAGGGCCACGTCGGCCTGTTCGCCGATCGTGTCGCGCCAAAGGTCGAGCACGCGGCGGGCAGCCTCGGGCGCCGGCTCGCCGGAGATGCGTTCTCGTGCGAGGAGGGACAGCGCGGCGGGCAGCGGCAGCTGGTCCTTCCGCGTCATCCGGTCGTAGCCCTCGGTCTCGCACTGATCGTTCAGGCGGGCACGGAGGTTGGCGGCGACGCCCGACATGTGCTTGCTGCCGACGGCCTCGACCCGGACGTCCTCGAGTGCGTCGAAGACCTCCTTCGCTTCCCGCCGCTGCGGCAGGCGGGCGCTGTGGACGGCTTCCGAATGGTGCCGGATGCGGAGCGCGGCGGCGTCCGCCGCGCCGCGCAGCTTGGCCATCTCGGCCGGCGGCAGGGCGCGTGTCGGCAGCGGCAGGCGGACGCGCTTGCCGGCGACGCCGCCCGGGCCGGGCTGGAAGGCCACCTGCACCTCGGCATTGGCATGCGCGATGGCGCGCAGCGTGCCGGCGGTGGCGCGCTTGAACTCTTCCTGGCGGGTCAGGTCTTGCTTGGACATGGTCTGGTAAGCCCTGGGGTCTCGTCAGCCCTGATGGCGCGTGCCGGGAAGCAGGCGATGGACGGGGACGGCAGGCCCTCCCGCCCCGTCATGCACGGGCCGCCGCGCCAGGCCACGGCCCCGTTGCTCACCCCGCCTTCTTCAGCGAGGTGCCCATCGGCAGGTCCTCGTTGAAGCAGCGCTGGTAGTATTCCGCCACCGTGCTGCGCTCCGCCTCGTCGCACTTGTTGAGGAAGGTGAGGCGGAAGGCGAAGCCGACATCGCCGAAGATCTTGGCGTTCTCCGCCCAGGTGATGACCGTACGCGGCGACATGACGGTGCTGATGTCGCCGGCGATGAAGCCGGCACGGGTCAGGTCGGCCAGCGCCACCATCGCCTCCACCCGCTTCTTCAGCTTCGCGTCCGAGCCGTCGGCGCCCATCTTGGCCAAAACGATCGAGGTCTCCTGCGCATGCGGCAGGTAGTTCAGCGTGGCGACCACCGACCAGCGGTCCATCTGGCCCTGGTTGATCTGCTGCGTGCCGTGATAGAGGCCCGTGGTGTCGCCGAGGCCGACCGTGTTCGCCGTGGCGAAGAGCCGGAACATCGGGTGCGGCCGGATCACCTTGTTCTGGTCGAGCAGGGTCAGCTTGCCCTCGACCTCCAGCACCCGCTGGATGACGAACATGACGTCCGGGCGGCCGGCATCGTATTCGTCGAAGACCAGCGCGCAGGGGTGCTGCAGCGCCCAGGGCAGGATGCCCTCGCGGAACTCCGTCACCTGCTTGCCGTCCTTCAGGACGATCGCATCCTTGCCGATCAGGTCGATGCGGCTGATGTGGCTGTCGAGGTTGACGCGGATGCAGGGCCAGTTCAGCCGCGCCGCCACCTGCTCGATATGGGTCGATTTTCCGGTGCCGTGATAGCCCTGGATCATCACCCGGCGATTGTTGGTGAAGCCGGCCAGGATCGCCAGCGTCGTCTCGCGATCGAACTTGTAGGTTTGGTCCACCTCCGGCACGTGTTCCGTGCGCATGGAGAAGGCCGGCACCTGCAGGTCGATGTCGAGCCCGAAGGCCTCGCGCGCGCTGACGGTGGTGTCGGGGATATCGATCGCCGAAGTTGGACGGATTTCGGCGAGTGTGGCGACCTTGTTCATCGGCATCCGCTCAGGGTTCTTGGGGTGAGACTAGGCCAGGGTTGGGCGGCAGGCTACCCGGGCTGGGGCGATTTCCCAACCTGCGGCTTCGGCAGGGGTCAAGGGGCGGCTTCGGCGGGCTCCGCCGGCGCCGTGGCCCGGCCTGCACCGAGCTTCTGGCGCAGCAGGCTGTAGGCCCGGTTCACATCCTTCATCCGTTCCTCCGCGACGCGGTCGGCGCCGTTCAGGTCCGGATGCAGTTGCTTGGCCAATTCCTTGTAGCGGGCGCGGAGCGCCGGCATCTCGACCGGCCAGGCAAGCCCCAGAACGTCGAGCGCGGCGCGCAGTTCGGGCGGCGCCTCCCGCTTCTGTTCCTGCGGCCGGGTGCGCTGGGCATGCAGCGGGGTGTCGCGCAGGATCCCGAGCGGGTCGGCCAGGTATTCCGGGCTGAACCGGCTGGACCCGCCGAGCCGCCCGAGCGGCCAGGTCGGCCGCTGCCAGCCGCTGTCGCTGCGCAGGTTGGCCTCGATCTCGGCCGGGTTCATGCCTTTGTAGTAGTCCCAGGCAGCGTTGTATTCCCGCACGTGCGGCAGGCAGAACCAGACGTAATCGTTCAGGGCGGAGCGGGAGCGGGGGGCGCGGAACTCGCCTTCGGCGGTACAGCCGGGCGCGTCGCAGGGACGTCGCGGCCGGTCCGGATCGGGCTCGGGGGTGCGGCCGCGGCGGGGGGGCATATCGGCTTTATGGGCGTGGGGTGGCCCCGGCGCAAGGCGAGCGCCTGGCCCGGAGAGCCGGCTGGATTCTCCCTCGGCACCCTTGCCGAAGCCGGCGAAACCGTTGAAAAACCGCCTATGCACACACGCGCAGACCGCATCCGGCAGACCCTCGAGGCCAGCTTCGCGCCGGCCCAGGTCGAGGTCCGGGACGACAGCCAGCTCCATGCCGGCCATGCCGGCGCCGCCCCGGGCGGGGAAACGCACTACAGCGTGCTCGCCGTCAGTCCCGCCTTCGCCGGGATGACCCGGGTTGCCCGCTCGCGTGCCGTGCATGCGGTGCTGGAGGCCGAGTTCGGCCGTGGGCTGCACGCCCTTGCCCTGAAGCTGCAGACGCCGGAGGAAGCCGGGGCCGCCTGAGGCTCATCGGGGCGCCGGCGGCAGGAATTGCCGCCGTGGCCTAGCCCTGGTCCCGCCCCGCCGCTATGGGACCGCACTTTCCGAGCAGGACACCGAGACATGACCCCAGCCGAACTCGCCGCCGTGCAGGCCCATCTGCGCCGGCTGCTGGGCAACGAGCAGATCAAGCTCTCGACCCCGAATCGCAAGAACGCCTCCGTCGAGCTCTTCGTCGGCAGCGAATTCGTCGGCACCGTCCACCGCGATGCCGAGGATGGCGAGGTCTCCTACAGCGTGCAGATCGTCGTGCTGTCCGAGGACCTGTCGCAGCTCAACTGACCCCGGGCCGACTGAACCGGGAGGGGCCGCGGCGCGTCATGGGTGCATGAGCGAACCTGATCCGTCCCCTGGCCCTCGGCCCGAACAGCTTCGCCTTGATGCCGTGCGCTGCCCGCATTGCGACGAGGTGACCATGCCGAACCAGATGGCGGATGGCTCCGTCGTCTGTTCCTGCACCGCGGAACGCGCCCTGCCGCTCGATCTGGTGCGGGGCACCGACTGGGACGGCGCGCCCGGCGGCGAGCCCGGCACCATGCCGCCCCCGGTCGACGAGGCGATGGGCCCGCGCGGCGCCCCCAGCCATCCCATGCCGCCCGGCCAGGACCAGGCGCAGGATCCCCGCCGCGGCACGCTGCCGGAGGACAAGGGCCAGTTCGGCCGCGACGTCGAGACCGAGGACTACAAGCCCCTGCGCCCGCCACCGGGAGCCTGAGGGCAACCCGGCCCGCCCAGCCCTGTTCTGGGATCTCCCAACAGGACAGGTGACCCTATGCCGCAACGCCCCGACGACGCGCACGAGAAGGCCCGCGACCTCGGCGAGAAAGCGCTCGAGGACTTGGCCCAGGGCCGGGAGAAGGATGCCGACCGGCATATCGAGCAGGCCAAGCGCCTGGACGAGAGCGCATTGCGCGAGCTGGTGCAGGACCTCGACGAGGATGCCGGCGCCAGTCCGGACGCGGTAAAGGACCGCTAAGTCAGGGTGCGGGAAGACCGCGGCTCACCCCGGCCGGACGCCTGCGTCGGGCCGGGGTGAGCCCGGCCCGCGACCAGGGCGGGGGCGGCACCCCGCCCCCGGCCCTCAACGGTACCAGCGCTGCTGCCGGGCCCAGGCCTCGCGCTCGCGTTCTTCTTCCCAGCTGTCGCGGTGCCATTGCTCCTGCCGGCGCCGGGCCTTCTGCTCGCGCTGGCGCCATTGGGCCGCGCGCCAGCGTTCGTAGTCGCGGCGGCGGCGCTGGTTCTCCCACCAGCCCGGCGGCGGGGGCGGCTGTGCGACCGCAGGCCCGGCCAGCGGCGCGGTGAGGCCCGCGGCGCCGACCAGCCCGGCCAGCAGGGCGCGGCGGCTTGCCGTGACCATGCGGCTCAGCGGCGCGGCGCGGTCAGGGCGCCGCCCGCGGCGCCGATGCCACCGCCCACCAGAGCCCCGGTGCCGACGTTGCCGCCGGTCAGGGCGCCGACGCCCGCACCCGCCCCGGCGCCGAGCAGGCCGCCCGAGACGGCGCGGCCGCCGGTGGTCTGGCCGCAGGCGGCCAGGGTCAGCAGCAACAGGGTGGCGATCGCAGTCCGTGCCATGTATTCCTCCGCGGTTCGTACCGCAGCGGAACGCAGCGCGGCGGGCGAAGATCGCGTGGCAAAGACTTCAAATAACGCGTCAGTAACGGCTACTTCAACGCCTGCGCTGCCTGCAGCACCTCGGCGGCATGCGCCTCCGGCTTCACCTTGCGCCAGACCCTGGCGACGCGGCCGGCGGCATCCACCAGGAAGCTGCTGCGCTCCATGCCCATGTATGTTTTGCCGTACATGGACTTCTCCACCCAGGTACCATAGGCGGCGGCCACCGCATGGTCCTCGTCCGAGGCCAGCGGGAATTCCAGGTTGTACTTCCTGGCGAATTTCTCGATGGGCGGCAGCTTGTCCGGGCTCACCCCGATCACCGTCAGGCCGAGCTTGCCGAGTTGCGGCAGGGCTTCCTGGATGCCGCAGGCCTGCTTGGTGCAGCCGGGCGTATCCGCCTTCGGGTAGAAGTAGAGCAGGAATGGCTTGCCCTTCAGCCCGTCGAGGCTGACGGTCCGGCCGCCGCTGGCCGGCATGGAAAAGGCCGGCGCCGGAGCGCCCTCGATCGGTCCTGCGTCGCTCATTCCCCAGCCCCCGTTCCCAAGGCGCCGAGCCGCCGCTCGAAGATCGCGCGGACCACCCTGGCCGTCTCCGCCATCTGTGCGCGCAACCCGCCGAGATCAACCGCCGGCGCGAGCAGCAACGGCGCCGTCGCGCGCAGCAGCGCCGCCGCGGCCGGCGCCGGCAGCGCCGGGTCGCGCGACCTGCCATGGGTCAGCCGGACCAACCCGATCACCGTCCGCCAGAGCCGGTCGGCACGGATCAACGCCGCGGCTTCCTCGGCCGGCAGCACCCCGGCGTCGCGCAGCCGGGCCAGGGCAACGCGCGTCGTGGTCGCCAGCACCTTCGGGTTCCCGGCGGCATGGCGGAGCTGCAGCGCCTGGGCGATGAACTCCACCTCGATCAGCCCGCCCGGCATCGCCTTCAGGTCCCAGGGCCCCTCCGGCGGCAGGTCGCGCAGCATCCGCTGGCGCATCGCCACCGCGTCCGTCAGCGCGGTGTCCGCCGCGCCCGGCCGGGTGACCGCGGCGCGCAGCAGCTCGGCGATCCGCCGCCGCATCGCCGGGGGACCCGCGATCGGCCGCGCCCGGGTCAGCGCCATGCGCTCCCAGGTCCAGGCCTCGGTCATGTGGTAGGCCTCGAAGGTCGAGAGCCGCACCGCCACCGGCCCCTTGTTGCCGGAGGGCCTGAGCCGCATGTCGACCTCCCAGAGCCGCCCTTCCGCCCCCGGCGCGGTAATGGCGCTGACCACCTGCGGCGCCAGGCGGAGGAAGTACTCGGACGGCGCCAGCGACCGCCGCCCCCCCTCGCTGCCCGTCGCCTCCGGGTCGTGGTCATACAGCAGCACCAGGTCGAGGTCGGAGCCCGGCAGCATCTCCCGACTGCCGAGCTTGCCCATGGCCAGCACCGCCAGCGCGCCGCCCGGGACGCGGCCGTAGCGCTCGGCGAAGTCGGCCGTGATGCGCGGCAGCAGCGCGGCGATGGCGGCATCGGCCAGGTCGGACCGCAGCTCGCCGGCCGTGTCGGCATCGATCACGCCTTCCAGCGCCGCCGCGTCGATCTCGAATTTCCGCGCCGTCGCCAGCCGGCGGGCGGCATCCATCGCCTCCTCCAGGTGGCGGGCATCCTTGACCAGGGCCGGCAGCCCGGCCGCCGGGTCGGCGGCGCCGGGCGAGACCCCGCCGCCGGCCAGCAGCCCGTCCAGCGCCGCCGGGTTGCGCGCCAGGTGCTCGGCCAGCTGCGGCGCCGCGCCCAGCAGGAAGGCGATGCGGTCGAGCAGCGCCGGGTTGCGGTGCAGCAGGGACAGCAGCTGGACCCCCGCCGGCAGCCGCGACAGCACGGTGTCGAACCGCACCAGCGCCTGGTCCGGGTTGGACTGCCGGCCGAAGGCGGCCAGCAGGGTCGGCATCAAGGCGGTCAGCAGCTCCCGCGCCCGCTCGGACCGGGTCGCCCGCGGCCGGCCGTGGTGCCAGGACCGCACCATGGCGCCGACCGAGGCCGGGTCGGCGAAGCCGAGCCGCTTCAGCGTCGCCATCGTGCCGGGATCGTCCTCCACCCCGGTGAAGACCAGGTTGCCGGTATTGGCGCCGTCCGGCGCCTCGACGCTCAGCGCCGGCGCGGTCTCGAAGAAGCTCTCGTAGTGGCGCTCGACCCGGGCGAGATGCGCCATGAAGGCGGTGGCGAAGGCGTCCCCGTCGGGGAAGCCCATGAAGGAGGCGATGCGGGCCAGCCCCGCCGCGTCCTCCGGCAGCCTGTGCGTCTGCCGGTCGGCCACCATCTGCAGCCGGTGCTCGAGGTCGCGGAGGAAGACATAGGCATCGGCCAGGTCCGCCGCCGCCCGGCGGTCCAGCCGCCCGGCCCCGGCCAGCGCCGCCAGCGCGCCGAGCGTGGTCGGGTCGCGCAGGCCGGGGTCACGTCCGCCCCAGATCAGTTGCAGGACCTGGGCGGTGAACTCGATCTCGCGTATGCCGCCCCGTCCGAGCTTCACGTCGTGCCCGGCCAACGCGATCGTCGCGCCGGCGCCCTGGGCGCCCTTGTGGACATGGATCTGCCGCTTGATGGAATGGATATCCGCCACGGCGGCGAAATCGAGGTGACGGCGCCAGACGAAGGGGCGGATCTCGCGCAGGAAATGCTCGCCGAGCGCCCGGTCCCCGGCGACCGGCCGGGCCTTGATCATGGCGGCGCGTTCCCAGTTCTGCCCCATGCTCTCGTAGTAGACGATTGCCGCATTGACCGAGACCGCGAGCGGCGTCGCCGCCGGGTCCGGGCGCAATCGCAGGTCGGTGCGGAAGACGTAGCCCTCGGCGGTGCGTTCATCGAGCAGGCGCACGAGGTCGCGCGCCAGGCGGACGTAGCAGGCACCGGCGCGATCCGTGTGATAGGCAGCGGCTGCCGGATCATAGAGCACCATGAGGTCGACATCCGAGGAGTAGTTCAGCTCCCGCCCGCCGAGCTTGCCCATGCCGAGCACGATGAGGCCGCTGCCCTTGCCGACGGCCTTCGGGTCGGCGCGCGTACCGTTGGCCGGCCGGGCGATCCGCAGGTCGCCGCGCTCGGCCGCCGCCAGCAGCAGGTGGGCGCAGGCGAAGTCGATGGTGCCGTCGGCGAGGTCGGAGAGCGCGCCGGTGACGGCATCCAGCGGCCAGAGCCCGGCCAGGTCGGCCGCGGCGATGATCAGCGCGGCCTGCCGCTTCACCCGCCGCAGCATGGCCCCGACCGCGTCGCGCGCCGCGCCCGGATCGGCATGGCGCAGCGGGGTCAGGGCGAGGTCGAAGGCCTCGTCCGGGCCGCGCTCGGCCAGCCGCAGCAGCGCCGCCGGCTCGCGCAGCGCGAGCTCCGCCAGGTAGGGGCTGTGGCCGCCGAGCGCGGCGAGCAGCGCCGGGCCGCCCGGCAGCGCGGCGACCGCGCGGGCGGCGGCATCTCCCTCGGTGAATTGCTGCAGGAGGCGGCCGGCGGCCTCCCGGTCATAGGGGCGCGGCAGGTGGTCCGGCGTGAATGCGGGTATGGCCATGATCCCGGAGGGAAGGCGTGAGCGCCGCCCCAGGTCAAGCGGTTCGCCCGCCCGGGAACAACGGCGCGGCCGGGGCGGGGCGGCACTGGAGCTGGCGCTGGGCGCATCGCTGCGCCGCCGTCCTCGTCTTCCTCGCGGTCGCGCTGCTGCTCGGCCTCGGCGGCATTGCCTGGCGGCTGGCGGAGAAGCCGCTCGACCTGCCGCAGCTCGCACGGCGGATCGAGGCGACGGTGAATGCCCGGCCGGGGGGCGCGCGCCTGAGCATCGGCGAGGCCGCGGTCGCCTGGGAGGGGTTCCGCGGCGGCACCGCCGCGCCGCTCGATATCCGGCTGCGCGCGGTGCGGCTGCAGGCCGCCGGCGCCGAGATCGACCTGCCCGAGGCGGCCTTCACGCTTTCCTTCCGCGCCCTGCTGCGCGGCGTCGTCGCGCCGGCGACGATCGAGCTGCGGCGGCCCCGGCTGCGGGCGACGCTGACCGAGGGCGGCATCGCCCTCGGCCTCGGCCCCGCGGCCCCTGGCTCGGCCGCGTCGCAGGACGCCGCGGCGGAGCCGCTGGCCGAGACCGACGTGGCGACGCTGCTGGCCGGGCTGATGCTGCCGGCCTCCGACCGCGACGCGCTGGCGGCGCTGCGCCGCATCCGCATCAACGGCGGCGAGGCGGTGCTGGCCGATCCCGCCGCCGGCCTGACCTGGACCCTGCTGGAGCCGCATATCGACCTGCGCCGCGCCGCGGATGGCGGGCTGGCCGGGGAAGGCGAGGCGCTGCTGCGGGCCGGCGCGGTCAGCGTGCCGGTGCGGCTGTCGGGCGAGGCGCGCGGCACGCCGATGCGGATCTCGCTCGGCCTGCTGCTGCCGGCGCTGCGGCCGGCGGAACTCGCCAGCATATGGCCGCCGCTGGCGCCGCTCGCGGTGCTCGACGCGCCGGTGACCCTGGCCGCCCGCGCCGAATTCGACGCCGCGGCCCGGCCCGACCGCATGCAGGCGCGGCTCGAGGCCGGGCCGGGCGCCCTCGTGCTCGCCCCCGGCCGCCGGCTGCCGGTCGCCGGCCTCGCCGCGACGGTCGAGGGCAGCAGCCGGGCGCTGACGATCCGCGAGGCGGTGCTGCGGCTGCCCGGCCCCGGGGGACCGGCATCCGGGCGCCCGGGGCCGAGCCTGACCGCGCGCGGCGAGGTGCTGCAGCGCGACGGCGCCTGGCGCGCCGCGCTCGACCTCGGCACCGAGCCCTTCCAGGCCAGCACCCTGCCCGCGCTCTGGCCGGCCGACCTGGCGCCGGAAGCCCGTGCCCTGGCGCTGCGGAGCCTGCCCTCGGGCCAGTTGCGGGAGGCGCGGGCGCGGCTCGACCTCGTGGTGCCGCCGGGGCTGGATGCGGTCACGCTGGAAGGCGCCCGGCTCGGGCTCGGCCTCGCCCGGGCGGTCGTCGACCTCGGCGCCGGCCGCCGGGCCGCGGTGGAGACGGCGGAGCTGGCCGCCAGCTACACCCCCGGCCTGCTGCGGCTGGACCGGCTGTTGCTGCGGCCGCCCGCCGCCCCGGTCGGCGCGCGCCCGCCTGGCGGGGCCCTGCAGGGTGGCGGCCGGCCGCCGCCGACCCTGGTGGCGGAAGGCGAGGCCCGGCTGGCCGATGAGGCGGGCGGGGCACGCTGGCAGCTGCAGGCCGGGCTGACGCTGGATGCCCTGGCCGCCGGCGAGCTCGACGCCTATTGGCCGAAGGGCCTGGCGGAGAATACCCGCGACTGGATGGTGCAGAACCTGACCGCCGGGCTGATCCGCAACGGCCGCTGGCAGGTGCAGGCGGCGGCGCCGGCCTCGCTCGACCGCGTCGAGCTCACCGGGCTCGCCGGCACGGTCGAGATGGTGGACGCGACGGTGCACTGGCTGCGCCCGGTGCCGCCGGTGACCGGCGTCTCGGGCAGCGCCGAATTCGGCCCGGGCTGGGTCACCCTGCGCGGCCGCGGCGGCCGCCAGGCGCTGCCGGACGGACGGCCCGGCGGGATCGAGCTGAAGGAATCGACCGTCCGCTTCACCGGGCTCGACACCGACAGCGAGCAGGCGGAGATCACCGGCCAGACCACGGGGCCGCTGCCCGAGATCTTCGCCCTGCTGCGCCACCCCCGGCTGAAGCTCTTCGAGAGGCGCAAGCTGGAGGTCCAGGCCGCCGGCGGCCAGGCCGAGGCGCGGGTGTCGGTCAGCTTCCCGCTGCTGGCCGACCTGCCGATGGACCTGCTGAGGATCGGCGCCCGCGGCCGGGTGACCGAGGCCCGGCTCCCCGGCGCCCTGGTCGAGCGCGACGTCGAGCGCGGCAATTTCGACTTCGCGGTGGACACCGACGGGCTGAAGCTGAACGGCCAGGCGCTCTGGGTCGGCGCGCCGGTGCGGCTGAACCTCGAGATGGACTTCCGCAACGGCGGCCAGTCCCAGGTGACCGAGCGCGGCAGCCTGACCGGCCGGTTCGACGCGGCGCAGGTCAATGCGCTCGGGGTCGAGACCGGCAAGGTCCTCGATGGCCAGGTGGCGCTCGACGCGCGCTACGAGCGCCGCCGCAGCGGCCAGGGCAGCGTCGCCCTGCGCGGCGACCTGCGCGACGCCCGGCTGGGGGTGGAGCCGCTGGACTGGGCCAAGCCGCCCGGCACGCCCGGCCGGTTCGAGGGCACCTTGCGGCTGCAGGGCGAGACGCTCGGCAGCATGGAGCAGATGCTGCTGGAAACGCCGGACCTGGCGCTGCGCGGGCGCGGCGTCTTCGGCCCGAAGGGCCGGCTGGAGCGCTTCGAGCTGGCCGAGGGCAGCCTCGGCATCTCCCGCTTCGCCGGCGAGGTGCGCCGGCCGGAGCGTGCCGGCGGCCCCTGGCAGGCCGACCTGCGCGGCCCGCTGCTCGACCTGCGGCCGGTGCTCCGGACCAAGGACCAGCCGCCGTCCGCCGGCCCGCCGGACGAGAACGGCCTGCCGCTGCAGCTCGACCTGCGGTTCGAGCGGATGACGATGGGCGAGGGCCGCTACCTGCACGCTACCCGGGCGCGGGTGCGGAGCGATGCCGCCGGCCTGCTGCGGGAGGCGCGGGCGACCGGCCGCACCGGCAGCGCCGCGGGCGGCGAGTTCGACCTGACCCTCGCGCCGCAGGGCCAGCACCGGCTGCTGCGGCTGACGGCGGCGGATGGCGGCGCGCTGCTGCAGGCGATGGACCTGACGGATTCGATCCGCGGCGGCAGGCTCTCGGTCAGCGGCAACTACGACCAGCTGCGCCCCGGCGCGGCGCTGGCCGGCACCGCGGAGCTCGAGCAATTCGTCCTGCGCGACGCCCCGGCCCTGGCCAAGCTGCTGCAGGCGATGACGCTCTACGGCCTGGTCGAGGCGGTGCAGGGCGGCAAGGGGCTGGTCTTCAGCCGCCTCGTCGCGCCCTTCTCCCTGACGCCCGAGGCGCTGGTGCTGACCGACGCGCGGGCCTTCTCCGCCTCGCTCGGGCTGACGGCGAAGGGGAGGCTGCTGCGGGAGAAGCGGGTCGCCGCGGTCGAGGGCACCATCGTGCCGGCCTATGTGTTCAACACGCTGCTGGGGCGGCTGCCGATCCTCGGCCGGCTGTTCAGCCCGGAGGCCGGCGGCGGCCTCTTCGCCGCGACCTACCGGGTGCAGGGGCCGCTCGACGACCCGACGGTGACGGTGAACCCGCTGGCGGCGCTGACGCCGGGCTTCCTGCGCGGGCTGTTCGGTCTGGGCGGGGCGCCGGCGCGATAGGGGACCGGGCAGCGCCGCCGGAGCCGCGCGGCGGATTCACCGTATCCTCAGATTTCCGCACCAGGGTGCAGCCTCCTTCGTGCCCGGAGTGCCCATGTCCACCACCATCGCCCTTCCCGCCGATCGCTCGCGGACGACGTCATCCTGGCGGCTCGGCCTCGCGCCGAAGCTGCTCGGCGTGGTCGGGCTGCTCGGCCTGCTCGCGGCGGGCATCGCCACGGGCGCCGTCCACACGACCGCGCGCCAGGCCGAGAGCATAAAAAGCCTGGAAGGGGTGGGCAACCGCGGCATCGTCCTCGGCCGGGCGGACGTGAATTTCGTGGCCTGGGTACGCAGCGTGGAGTTCCTGCCGCTTGAGCTCTCGGCCGAGCAGCGCCGGCACTGGGAGGAGAAGGCGGCCCACCACCTGAATCGGCTGGAGAAGCGGCTCGACGAGCTGCGCCCCGCGCTGGTCCTGCCCAAGAACAGGCGCGACCTGGTCAAGGTCGACGCTGCCGTCGGGTCATACAAGAAGGTGCATGCCGAGGTGCAGGCGCTGGCCCGCGCCGGGAAGCTCGAGGCGGCCACCCGCGCCGCCATGGCCGCCGCCGCCGAGGTGGACGCGGCGGGCGAGCTGCTGAACGAGATGCAGATGCGCGCCATCCGCATGCTCGAATCCGTGAAGACCGCGGCACACGCGGAAACCGCCAGTGCCCAAGCTTGGCTGATCGGCGGCTCGCTCGCCGGCATCCTGCTCGGCACCTCCCTGGCGCTGCTGATCGTGCTGCGCGGCGTGACCGGGCCGCTGAAGCGGCTGACGGCGACCGCCGGCGGGCTGGCCGAGGGCCGGATCGACACGCCGGTCGAGGCGACCGCCCGGGCGGACGAGGTGGGCGCCATCGCCCGCGGCCTCGAGGTGCTGCGGAACGCGGCGCTGCGCACCCGGACGCTGGAGCAGGAAGCCGCCGCCGCCCGGGCCGCGGCCGAGGCGGCGCGGCTGCAGGCGCAGCGCGACCTGGCCGACCGGGTGGAACGCGAACTGGGCGCGGTGGTGCAGGGCCTCTCGGCCACGGTCGGCACGCTGGAGACCGGAATCACCCGGCTCGACGGCACGGCGCAGGGCACGGCGGAACGCGCCGCCTCCGTCGCCGCCGGCGCCACCGAGGCGACCAGCAACGTGCAGACCGTCGCCGCGGCGGCCGAGGAACTGGCCTCCTCGGTCAACGAGATCACCCGCCAGGTGACCGCGGCGGCGCAGGTCGCGCGGCGCGCGGTGCAGGATGCGCGGGAGGCGGACGGGACCGTGACCGGCCTGTCCGAGGCGGCGCAGCGGATCGGCGACGTGGTGCGGCTGATCGGCGACATCGCCGGGCAGACCAACCTGCTGGCGCTGAACGCGACGATCGAGGCGGCCCGCGCCGGGGAGGCCGGCAAGGGCTTCGCCGTGGTGGCGAGCGAGGTGAAGACCCTGGCCAGCCAGACCGGCCGCGCGACCGAGGAGATCGGCGCGCAGATCGCCGCCATCCAGGCGGCGACCGACCGCGCGGTGCAATCCATCAAGGGCATCGCCGAGGTGGTGGCGGAGGTCGACGGCATTTCGGCGACCATCGCCGCGGCGGTCGAGGAACAGGGCGCGGCGACGCGCGAGATCGCCCGCAACGTCGCCGAAGCGGCGCAGGGCACCAACGACGTCTCCGCCAACATCGCCCATGTCAGCGCCGGGGTGGAGCAGACGACGGGCGCGCTGGCCGGGCTGCGCGACGCGACCGGTGCGGTGGCGCAGCAGGGCGGCGCGCTGCGGGACGGGCTGGCCGGGCTGCTGCAGGGGCTGCGCGCCGCCTGAGGCGGGCATCCTTCTGCGGGTCCCGGGTTCCCGCAGGGTCGCGCCGGGAGCGTCAGCCCGCCCGCACCAGCACGTGCCGCTTGCGGCCGAGCGAGAGCTTGGCCGCGCCGTCGCGCAGGTCACCCGGGCCCACCGCCTGCTGCGGGTCGGCGACCGGCGCGTCGTTCAGCCGGACGCCGTTCTGCGCCACCAGCCGACGCGCCTCGCCCTTGCTGGCGACCAGCTTCGCCGCCACCAGCAGGTCGGCCAGCGGCGCCGGCAGGGCATGCACCAGGCTCGGCAGGCTTTCCGCCGCCTCGCCCTGCTCGAAGGCGCGGCGGGCGGTCTCGGCCGCGGCCTCGGCCGCGGCGCGGCCATGCAGCAGCGCCGTCGCCTCGGTCGCCAGGACCTTCTTCGCCTCGTTGATCCCGGCGCCGGCCAGCGCGCCGAGCCGGCGGACCTCGTCCATCGGCAGCTCGGTGAAGAGCGCGAGGAAGCGCGCCACGTCGGCATCCTCGGTGTTGCGCCAGAACTGCCAGTAGTCGAAGGGGCTGAGCTTCTCGGCGCTGAGCCAGACCGCGCCGGCCGCGGTCTTGCCCATCTTGGCGCCCGAGGCGCTGGTGATCAGCGGCGTGGTCACGCCGAAGGCCTCGGCGCCGTCCATCCGGCGGCAGAGCTCCGCCCCCATGACGATGTTGCCCCATTGGTCGGAGCCGCCCATCTGCAGGGTCACGCCGTAGCGCCGCCGCAGCTCCGCGAAGTCGTAGCTCTGCAGCAGCATGTAGTTGAACTCGAGGAACGAGAGGTTCTGCTCGCGGTCCAGCCGCAGCCGGACGCTGTCCATGGTCAGCATGCGGTTGACCGAGAAGTGCCGGCCGACCTCGCGCAGGAAGGGGATGTAGCGGAGCTGGTCGAGCCATTCGGCATTGTCCAGCATGATCGCGTCCGTCGGGCCTTCGCCGAAGCTCAGGAAGGCGTCGAAGACGCGGCGGATGCCGGCCTTGTTGCGCTCGATCGCCGCATCGTCCAGCAGCGGCCGCGCCTCGTCCCGGAAGGAGGGATCGCCGACCTTGGTGGTCCCGCCGCCCATCAGCACCACCGGCCGGTGGCCGGTGCGCTGCATCAGCCGCAGCAGCATGATCTGCAGCAGGCTGCCGACATGCAGGCTGTCCGCCGTGCAGTCGAAGCCGATATAGCCCGAGACCGGCCCGGCCTTCAGCCGCGCATCCAGCGCCGCCGCGTCGGTGACCTGGTGGATGTAGCCGCGCTCCTGCGCCTGGTGCAGGAACTCGCTCTCGGGGCCGCTCATCGCCACAACTGGATCCTCGGGTAGGGCCTGCTGGCTTCGCAGGGGCGGCTCCCCTAGCATAGGGGCCGCATGCTTAGAACCATCGGGCTGATGAGCGGCACCTCCCTCGACGGGGTGGATGCCGCCTGGGTGGAAACGGACGGCGAGGCGATCGGGCGGATGGGCCCGGTGCTGACCCTGCCCTACGAACCCGCGCTGCGCCGCGACCTGCGGCGGCTGCTGGACCTCGTTGCCGGCGCGCAGCCGCGCGACATGGCTGCGGGCGCGCATTCGCGCGACGTGGCTGCCGGCGCGCATTCGCGCGACGCGGGGGAGATCGCGGAAGGCGACCCCTTCCTGGCCGACTGCGTCCGCCGGCTGACCGCGCGGCATGCCGAAGCGGTGGCGACGCTGCGCGCCGAGGTCGCCCGGGTGCTGGGCGAGGCGACCGACCTGGTCGGCTTCCACGGCCAGACCATCCTGCACCGCCCGGCCCGGCCGGGGGATGCCGCGCCCGGCCGCACCTGGCAGGTGGGCGATGCCGCTTGGCTGTCCCGCGCCACGGGGCTGCCCGTCGCGCACGACTTCCGCAGCGCCGACGTCGCCGCCGGCGGCCAGGGCGCGCCGCTGGTGCCGGTGGTGCATGCGGTGCTCGCGGCCAGCCTGCCGAAGCCGCTGGCGGTGCTGAACCTCGGCGGGGTCGGCAACGTCACCTGGATCGGGCCCGACGGGGCGCTGGTCGCCTTCGATACCGGCCCGGCCAACGGGCCGCTCGACGACTGGGCGCGCAAGCACGCGCAGACCGACTACGACCGGGACGGGCTGCTGGCCCTGGCCGGGCAGCCGGACGGCGCGGTGCTCGGCCGGTTGATGGCGCACCCGTACCTGGCGGCGCCGCCGCCGAAATCGCTCGACCGGCTGGATTTCGACCGGGCGCTGCGGGAGGCCGGGGCGCAGGCGCTTTCGCCGCAGGATGGCGCGGCGACGCTGGTCGCCTTCGCCGCGGTCTGCGTCGCCGCGGCCGGCCGCCACTTCCCCGACCCGCCGCTGCAATGGCTGGTGGCCGGCGGCGGCCGGCGCAACCCGGCGATGATGCGGGCGCTGGCCGGCACGCTGGAAGCGCCGGTGCGGCCGGTCGAGGTCGCCGGCTGGAACGGCGATGCGCTGGAAGCCCAGGCCTTCGGCGTGCTGGCGGCGCGCTGCTGGCACGGGCTGCCGCTGACCTTCCCCGGCACCACCGGCGCGCCGCGGCCGCTCGGCGGCGGGCGGATCGTCGGAAGGTAGCGCCTACTCGGCCGCCTGGTCCTTCGCCGCCGCGTCCTTCAGCCAGGGCCAGCGTGCCAGGCTCACCGGGCTGTCCGGCGCATAGGCGATGCAGCTGCCGAGCATGGCCGGCCGGCGCTTCGGCACCGCCCCGCCCCCGGCCAGGATGCGCGCCGTCTCCTCCCGCTCCCGCTGCGCCCGGATGGGATAGAGGGTCTGGAAGGCGACGGTCGCCATCTGCCCGAGCACCTCCCGCAGATGGGTGCAGCCGAGCGCGCCGCCGACCCGCTCGGCCACCGCGCGGTTGAAGCCGGCGCCGATCCTGAGCCCCGCGAGGCGGGCGAAATTCGGCGCGGCGGAGGGACAGACGGCATAGGGCGTGTGGTCGGAGGACGCCTCGGCCGAGACGATCTCCATGTCCTCCCGCACCGTCAGCCGCAGCCAGAGCCCGTGCAGCGGCTCGCCCGGCCGGATGGTACCGCGGTCCTCGTTCTCGAAGGGATGGGCCTTGGTGTCGAGCAGGTAAGCCTCGATGTCGTAGAGCCCGTCCTCGCGCCGCCAGCCGCGGATGTCGATCTCGCGGCGGTGCAGCATCTCGCGCGGGGCGGGCGGCGAAAGGGGCATGCGGTCGGGCTCCGGATGGCGGGGCGGTCAGGACGGTCGACCAACTGCCTAGCCTGCTTTCGATCGGCGTTGAACCACCGCCGGGCGTGGATCAGCCCTGCGGCGGTGCGGCACGTGACGCCTGGCGGGCGCCGGCGAAGCCTATTCTCCGCCCTGTGATCGGCACTCGACCGCTTCCCCCATCGTAGGCGGATATACCATCCGCTAATGGTTCCCAGATGGATGCCGGACCCGGGGGGATAGCGACCATGCCCGAGGATGGCCGGCCCGACCTGCCCGACATCGATTGCATCCGCGGCTTCGCCGGGGCCTCGCCCATGGCGGTCGCGGTGCTGCAGGGCCCGGCCCACCGAATCCGCTACGTGAATGCCGCCTTCCTCGCCGCCACCGGCCGGGACGAGGCGGTGCTGGTCGACCGCCGGGCGGCCGAGGCCTTCCCGGCGCTCGGCCCGACCAGCCTCGCGGCGCTCGACCAGGTGCACGGCACCGGCGAGGCCTGCCGGGCCGAGGCCATGCCCCTGCCGCTCGGCCCCGAGGCCGAGGCGCCCGGCCCGGCGGACCAGCCGCCGCGGCTCTGGGATGCCGAGCTCTCGGCGGTGCGCGGCGGCGGCGGCGCCATCGCCGGCGTGCTGGTGCTGCTGCGCGACGTCACCCTGCGGGAGGCTCAGGCGGCCCGCTACCGCGCCCTGGTCGAAGCCGGCTCGCTGGCGGTCTGGATCGCCGGGCCGGACGGCGCGATCCGCGAGGCGACCGGCTGGGACGGGCTGACCGGCCAGGGCCCGGCCGACTCCGCCGGCCTCGGCTGGCTGGCGGCAATCCATCCGGAGGACCAGGCGCGGGTCCGCAGCCGCTGGCTGGCGGCGATCGCCGGCGGCGAGGCCTACGAGGCCGAGTACCGCCTCGGCCGGCCCGATGGCGGCTGGCGTTGGACCGCGGCGCGCGCGGTGCCGCGGCGCGATGCCGCCGGGCGCATCCTCGAATGGATCGGCGCCAACACGGATATCGAGTTGCGGCGCCAGGCCGAGCTCGGCCTGCTGGCCAGCGAGGACCGCTTCCGCACCCTGGCCGAGGCGATGCCCCACCTGGTCTGGCAGACCGATGCGACAGGCGTGCCGGAATACCTCAACCGCCGCTGGCGGGCGCTGACCGGCCTCGGCCTGACCGCCCTGACCGGCAGCGGCTGGATGGCGGCGCTGCATGCCGACGACATCGCCCGGCTGGCCGACGCCTGGGCCGCCGCGCTGGCGGCCGGGGCGGACTACGACGCCGATGCCCGCATCAGCACCGCGGCCGGGGCCTACCGCTGGCACCGCGTGCGGGCGGCGCCGGTGCGCGACGCCGGCGGCACCATCCGCCACTGGGTCGGCACCTGCACCGACATCGAGGAGCGCCACCAGGCGGAGGACCGGCTGCGCGAGGCGCTGGCGGCGCAGGAACGCCTGCTGCGGGAGGCCGAGCACCGCATCAAGAACAGCCTGCAGCTGGTCGCCGGCCTGCTGCGCCTGCAATCCGGCCGGGTCGAGGAGCCGGCGGCGCGCGAGGCGCTGGAGGCCGCGACCGCCCGGGTCCAGGCGGTCGCGGAGGCGCATCGCGCCCTGCAGATGAGCCCCGACCTGCGCAGCGTGCGGCTCGCCGACATGCTGCGGGAACTGGCGGCCGGCGCCTCGGTGCAGCAGCCCGGCACCGATATCCGCATCGCCGCGCCCGAGGACCTGACCCTCGACGCCGAGCGGGCGATCCCGCTGGCGCTGATCCTGTCGGAGCTGGTGGCGGATGCGCTGCGGCACGAAAGGCCCGAGGGGGCGGCGCATCCGGTGCGGCTCGAAGCCTGGGTGGAAGCGGGCTGCATGGCGGTCGCGGTGGCCGATCGCGGCATCGGCCTGCCGGCCGGCAGCTCGGCCGGGCGGCTCGGGGCGACGGTGATCCGGGCGCTGGCCAAGCAGATCGGCGCCGAGCTGGCGACCGAGAGCGCGGCGGGCAGCGGCACCCGGGTGACGCTGCGGCTGGGGCTGGAGCCGGCGGGCCCTGCCCTGGGCTGACGCGGCCCACCTTCGGCGCGAAGCCGAGTCGCGGGCGACGCGCCGTGCCCGGCCCTCAGCCCATCCCGGCGCCGAGCGGCAGGTCCAGCCGGCAGACCAGCCCGGTCGCCTGCCAGTCCAGCGCCACCGTGCCGCCGAGCTGGCCGCGCACCGTGCCGTCCAGCACCCGGCCGCCGAAGCCGCGCCGCGGCGGCGGGCCCGTCACCGCCGGCCCGCCCGCCTCCGCCCAGTGCAGCCGCAGCCGCGGCGGCTGGCCGTCCGGCACCTCCCAGCGCACCGCCAGCCGGCCGCCGGGCACCGACAGCGCGCCGTGCTTCACCGCATTGGTCGCCAGCTCATGTACCGCCATGGCCACCGGCTGGGCGGCGACCGCCGGCAGCAGCACCGGCGGCCCGTGCAGCTCGACCCGCTGTCCCGCGAGGAAGGGCGCCAGCTCGCCCGCCAGCAGCTCGCGCAGCTCGGCACCCCCGCTGTGGTCGTCGGCCAGCAGGCTCTGCGCCCGCGACAGCGCGGAAACCCGCCCCTCCACCGCGCGGACATAGGTGGGCAGGTCCTCGGCCCGGGTCAGCCGCAGCACGGACTGCACCACCGCCAGCGCGTTCTTCGCCCGGTGCTCGACCTCCCGCGTCAGCAGCGCCTGGCGCGCCTCGGCCCGCTTGCGGTCGGTGACGTTGAGGAAGAGCGCGGCGAAGCGGCCCGGCTCGGTCCGGTAGGCCAGCACCTCGAACCAGCGGTCCAGCGCGGCAACGCGGTATTCGACATGCGCCGGCTCGCCGGTCTCGATCACCCTCGCATAGGTCTCGACCCAGTAGGGCTCGAGGCCGGGGATGACCTCGCGGGCCAACCGGCCGATCACCCGGCCGGCGGGCAGGCCGGTCAGGTGTTCCCAGGCGGCATTCACCTCGAGGTAGCGGAAATCGACCGGGCGGCCCGCGGCGTCCCGCACCAGCTCGCAGAGCGCGAAGCCCTCCTGCATCCGCGCGAAGAGGCCGCGCCAGCGCGCCTCGCTCGCCCGCAGCGCGGCCTCGGCCCGGGCGCGGCCGACCGCGCCCCAGGTGCGCTCCGCCACCTCCTGCACCAGCACCAGGTCTTCCTGGGTCCAGCGCCGCGGCGCCGCGCGGTGGACGAAGAGCGAGGCGGCGAAGCGGCCCGCCTTGACCAGCGGCACGGTCACCGCGGCGCGCACCGCGGCGGCGCGGAAGCTCGCGGCCGTCGACCGGCCGACGGTCAGCGGATCGTCCCGGGCATCGGCCACCGCGATGGTTCGGCCGGCGCGCAGCTCGGCGATCAGCGCCGGGTCATAATCCTCCAGCCGCTGCTGGCCGGCGAGGCTCGGCACGCCGGGCCCGCACCACTCGCCCTCCACCGTGAAGTGCTGCCCGTCGGGGTGGACCTCGGCATAGCCGGCGCGGTCGCAGCCGAGATGCGCGGCCAGCGCCGCGGCGGCGGTCGCCATGACGGCGCGCGGCTCGGCCAGCTCGCGCAGCCGGGCTTCGAGGCCGAGACGGAATTCCTGCCGGCGCTCGGCCATGACCCGGCCGGTGGTCTCGGTGCAGGCGCAGAACATGCCGGCGACCGCGCCCGTGTCGTCGCGCACGGGGGTATAGGAGAAGGAGAACCGGGTCTCCTCCGGATAGCCGTTGCGGTGCATCAGCAGGGCGATGTCGTCCATATGCGTGCCTTCCCCGGCGAAGGCGCGCTCGAGGATCGGCTCGACATCGTCGAGGATGTCGAACCAGACCTCGCGGAAGCGCCGGCCGAGCGCGGCCGGGTGGCGGGCGCCGCAGATGGTGGCGTAGCCGTCGTTGTAGAGCATGGTCCGCTCCGGCCCCCAGGCGACGAACATCGGCTGGCGGGCGCCGAGCATGACGGCGACGAGCGTCTTCAGCGCCGTCGGCCAGGCGCCGGCAGGGCCGAGCGGGGTGGCGGCCCAGTCCATCGCGCGCAGCCGCGCGCCGAGCTCCCCGCCACCGGCGAGGAAGGCCTCGGTGGCTGGCTGGGCGCCACGCTCTGGGACCTCGGAAATTATCACGGACATGTGGTTGTGAACCCGGCCAGGCCGGCCTGCGTCAATACCGAACCGAAACACGGCTCCGGCATATGGGTTGCCGGAGCCGCTGCCGCCATCTTTCGTCCGGCCCGGCTCGCCGCGACATTGCCGCCGAATTGCCGACCGCGTCAGTCCACGCAGCAGCTCGTCGCGCTGCGCGCCGGCGGCACGTCGAGCGCCGGGTTCTCGGCGAAGAACCCCTCCGGGTGCAGCCCGAAGCTGTGCCAGAGCACGAGGTCGGCGCCGTCGAGCGGCCGGTCGGCCGCGGTCCAGGCGGGCAGCCCCTCGCCGCCGCGGCTCTGGTTGGGGTAGCGGCCGGCGGCGTGCAGCTCCTCCGGGTCGAAGGCCGTCACCCAGAGCTGCTTCGTCATGAAGGCGGCGCGGCGGGTGACGCTGGCCGCGGGGCTCGAGAAGGTCGGCAGCGGGTTCTGCACAACCAGCCGGTAGGCGGTCGGCTGACCGAGCGCGTTGCGCGCCGCGGTGCTCTCGACCCGCCAGCCGCGGGCGGCAGCGAAGTCGACGTTGCGCTGGGCGCGAAGCTCGCTCGCCAGCACCGTCTCGCGCAGGGTGAAGGCATTGCCGTGCGGGTTGTCCGGACCCTCGGGCAGGGCGACGGTATCGACCTCGACCACCCGGTTCGGCGTGCCGTCCACGTCCATGTCGAGCCGCATGTTGAAGACGTGCTGGTGGTAGTGCGCCTGGACGCCGGGGGCGACGATGCTGCCGAAGCGCGGCTGCTCGCCTGGCCGCAGCCCGGCGGTGTTCATGATGCCGGTCGCCTTCATCTCGAAATGGACCGAGCCGTCCTGGTGCAGGTACCAGAAGGAGCCGTATTCGTAGTTGCCGATCGTCGAGATGGAGGAGATCACCAGCCGCCGGGCGCGCCGCACCTCGACCTTGCCGGTGAAGAGGTCGGTGTGCTTCCAGAGGATGCCGTGGTCTTCCTCATGCAGGCAGATGGCGCTTTTTATGCAATAGGGGTCGCCCTTGCTGTCGGCCAGCCAGGCATCGAAGTAGCGGATGACGCCCAGGCAGTCGCAGCCCAGCGTCAGCGAATTCGCCAGCACGCCGATGCCGTATTCGCCGACGTCGAAGGCGTTCTTGCGGAAATGCCCGCCGCCGGGATGGGCGTAGGGCACCACCATCTCGGACAGCGCGGCGCGGTGCAGCACCGGGCGCAGCCGGCCGGCATCCTCGTAGCCCAGGGCATGCAGCACCAGTCCTTCGCGGGCGTTGAAGCCGACGCGGAAGCGCCATTTCTGCCAGGCGACCTCGTTGCCCTCGACCCTGAAGCTCGGCCCCTCGGGCTGGGTGATCTCGAGCGGGCGGATGTCGTCGCGGAAGCGGTCGCGGAACTTGGCGGCGTAGTTGCGGTCGGCCGCCGGGACCTCCGCCACGCCGTGGTCGTCGATCCGCAGCACCTCGGCGCGGTCGAGGTCGATGACGGCGCAGAGCCCCTCGATCGGATGCGCATAGCCGTTGTCGTCGGGCGATGACCGCAGCCAGCAGAAGGTGTGCGAGATGCGCCGCCCTTCCTCGTCCGGCAGGCCGTAATTGCCGGCCGACCAGGGGTCCACCTGGACCCGGTCGATCTCGGTGATGCCGCGCTTCGCCAGGGCGGCGACGAAGCGCGGGTCGGCCCGCGCGACGCGGCCGACCAGCAGGACGTCGTCGATCAGGATGCGCGGGCGGACGCCGGGGACATGGCGCCAGTCGAGCACCGTGCCGGCGGCGAGGTCGAGCCGGGCCTCGAAGACCCGGCCGTCGGTGCGGTCGAAGGCGCAGACGAAGGCGCGGCGGGGGACGGGACCGCCGGGGCGGAAATCGCGCACGGCCTCCTTCGCGGGCTCGTCGAGGGTGATCGTCTCGAACATCATCCCAGGCCCGAGGTCGTGCGCGCCGCGGACCAGCGCGGCGGCCTGGCGGATCTCGTCGGGGGTCAGCGGGTCGAGCGGGTGGCGGGCGGGGGTCATGCGGGGGGCTCTCGCGCGGTCTGCGCGGGAGGCTACGCGGTTGCCGGGCGCGGGGTAAGCCGCAGGCGCCGCCTACGCTTCCGCCCCCTCGTCCCGCAGCAGGCTCTCGACCATCGCCACCGGCACGTCGCCGGCGGTGAAGGCCTCGCCCGGGCCGCGCAGCAGGACGAAGCGGAGCGCCCCGTCGCGCACCTTCTTGTCCTTCCGCATCCGCCCCAGCAGCGCGGCGGTGGAATAGGTGCGCGGCAGGTCGCGGATCCGCGCCGGCATGCCGCAGGCCTCGAGGTGGGAGATCACCCGCCCCGGCAGTTCCTGGCTGCACTGGCCGAGCCGGGCCGAGAGCGCCGCGGCGAGGCCGAGGCCGACGCCCACCGCCTCCCCGTGCAGCACGAGGCCGCCATAGCCGCTCTCCGATTCCAGCGCATGGCCGAAGGTATGGCCGAGGTTGAGCAGGGCGCGGCCACCCTCGGCGCTCTCCTCCCGCTCGTCGCCGGCGACCACGGCGGACTTCAGCCGGCAGCTCTCCAGCACGGCATGGCCCTGGCACCCGGCATCGCCGGCGACCAGCGCCGGGCCATTCGCCTCGCACCAGCGCCACAGCGTCTCGCCCGACAGCAGGCCGTGCTTGGCGACCTCGCCGTAGCCGGCGCGGAGTTCCCGCGGCGGCAGGGTGCGCAGCGTCGCCATGTCGGCCAGCACGATGCGCGGCTGGTGAAAGGCGCCGACCAGGTTCTTGCCGAGCGAAAGGTTGATCCCGGTCTTGCCGCCGACGCTGCTGTCCACCTGGGCCAGCAGGCTGGTCGGCACCTGCACGAAGGGCAGGCCGCGCAGCGCGACGGCGGCGGCAAAACCGGCGAGGTCGCCGACCACCCCGCCGCCGAGCGCCACCACCGTGGTGCGGCGGTCGGCCCCGGCGCCCAGCATCTGTTCCAGCACCGACTGCAGCACGGCGAAGTTCTTGCTGGCCTCGCCGGCCGGCACGACGATCTCGGCGAGGGTCGAGAAGCCCGCCTCCTCCAGCCCCGCCCGCAGCGCCGGCAGGTGCAGCGGCGCGACATTCTCGTCGGTCACGATCACCACGCGCCGGGCCGGCAGCACGGGGGCCAGCAGCGCGCCGGCGCGTTCCAGCAGGCCCTCGCCGACCACGATGTCGTAGCTGCGCTCCCCCAAGGTCACCGGCAGCCGGGCCGGCGGCGCCCAGCCTTCCAGCGCCTCCTGCACCCGGCGGGTGGTGGAATCGGGGCTCTCATCGCTGCACTGGATCACCAGGTCGGCCTCGGCATAGAGGGGGTGGCGCGCCGTCATCAGCCGCTGGAGCACCTCCGCGGGGTCGGCGTTCAGGAACATCGGCCGATGATCACGGCCCGCCACCCGGCGCATCAGCACCGGCAGCCGGCAGCGCAGCCAGACGGAGATGGCCCCCGACCGGCGGATCGCCGCCCGGGTGCGGTCGTCGGCGAAGGCGCCGCCGCCGGTCGCCAGCACCACCGGCGGGCCGGCCAGCAGCCGGGTGATCACCCGGCGCTCCCCATCCCTGAAATGCAGCTCCCCGTAGCGGGAGAAGATCTCGGTGATCGGCAGGCCGGCCGCCGCCTCGATCTCGGTATCGGCGTCGAGGAAGGGCAGGCCGAGCCGCAGCGCCAGCCGCCGGCCGATGGAGGACTTGCCCGATCCCGGCATGCCGACGAGCACGACGCTGCGGCCCTGCAGCCAGGTGCTGGCGGCCGGGCGCGGCGCATCCGCCGCCCAATCGGGCGGGGCGGCGGCGGGAAGCCCGGCAGCGGGACCGGCGGGCGCCCCCGGGGCGGGGGCGGGCGCCGGGCCGGACGATGCACAGGCGGTGGCGATGTTGCGTGACACGGTTCCCAAGGCTAGCACACCGCGGCTTCCGCGCGAGGACCCCGCCCGCAATGTTCCGTAGGCCCGTATTGCTGCTCGCCGCGATCCTGCTCGCCCTGGTCGCGGTGGGGCTGGTCGTGGTCGGGGCCTTCCCGCCCGACGTGTCCCCCAAGCCGGTGGAGCGGGTGGTGCCCAACGACCGGTTCCAGACCCGCTAGCCCCCAACCCCAGGGGGACCATCTTGGCCGGCCGCCACCTGGAAGCCTTCCTGGAAATGCTGGCGGCCGAGCGTGGCGCCGCCCGCAACACGCTGGCGGCCTACAATGCCGACCTGGTCGATTTTTTCGGCTTCTGCGCCCAGGCCGGCGCGGCGCCGGCGGAGGCCGGGGCCGAGGTGCTGGGCGCCTATCTGCGGCGGCTGACCGATCTCGGCCTGCGCCCGCGCACCGCGGCGCGGCGGCTTTCGGCGCTCAGGCAATTCTTCCGCTTCCTGGCCCGCGAGGGCATCCGCCCGGACGACCCGACCGAGCTGCTGGCGGGACCCAAGGCCGCGGCCAGCCTGCCCAAGGCGATCACCGAGGCCGAGGTGGAGACGCTGCTGGCCGGCGCCGCCGCCCTGCCCGGCCATCGCGGCCCCCAGGCGGCGGCGGCGGTCGAGCTGCTCTATTGCTCCGGCCTCCGGGCCAGCGAGCTGGTGGCGCTGCCCGCCTCGGCGCTGCGGCCGGATGCGCCGCTGGTGGCGGTGCGCGGCAAGGGCGGGCGGGAGCGGCTGGTGCCGGTCTCGAACCGCGCCCGGGCCGCGGTGGTGGCGGCGCGGGAGGCGCTGGCCGGGACCGGCCGGAAGTCGGCGACCGGCCCGCAGGCGCTGCGCTGGCTCTTCCCGGCGCGCGGGGCCTCCGGCCATATGACCCGGCAGGCGCTGGGGCTGCTGCTGAAGGATGCGGCGCTGGCGGCCGGGATCGACCCGGACCGGGTCAGCCCGCATGTCCTGCGGCATTCCTTCGCCAGCCACCTGCTGGGCCGCGGCGCCGACCTGCGCAGCCTGCAGGTGCTGCTCGGCCATGCCGACATCGCCACCACGCAGGTCTATACCAAGGTGCTGGAGGAACGGCTGAAGGCGCTGGTCGAGGCGCACCACCCGCTGGCGGAGCCGGCCGGGGATTGACGCCCAGGCGAAGGAATCCATCGCTTCGGACGCCAGAGGCTGCACGGTCCGCGAGGCAGCCTTGTCCTCAACCGTCGCGGTCGCCTGCGCCGCCGCGTCCCGGATGTCACGGCTTCACCGCCGCCAGCGAATAGGCCAGCGGCAGCCAGGGCCGGTCCGGCCAAGTCCAGAGCCCCTCGGCATCCCGCACCAGCCCCTGGAACATCCGCCAGGTGACCCGCGGGTGCTCGTGCAGCCAGTCGAGCGCCATCCCGGCCCCGCGCAGCGCGCCCACGACCTCGGCCAGCGGGTGCATCCAGACGGTCTCGGTCCGGTGCTGCAGCGGCGCCCCGGGATTCGCGTAGTCCGTCGTCTGCTCGTAGACCACCGCCTCGCGCCGGAAATAGGGCACCAGCCAGCCCGGCCGGCCCGGCATCTGGCTGGGCGCCTCATCGTCGAGGACATAGGCGGCCGGATGCGCCTCCGCGAGGTAGAGCCGGCCGCCGGGCCGCAGCGCCCCGGCCACGATCCGCGCCCAGCCCGCCAGGTCCGGCAGCCAGCAGAGCGCGCCCCAGGTGACGAAGACCAGGTCGAAGGCGGCCGGCTCGGCCACCGCCTCGGCCGCCTGGTAGAGATCGGCCTCGACGAAGCGGGCGCAGTCGCCGAGGCCGAGTTCGGCCGCCAGCGCCCGCGCCGCCGCGATCGCCCTGCCGGAGAAGTCGAGCCCGACCGCCTGCGCCCCGCGCTGCGCGAGCGTCAGCGTGTCCCGGCCGAAATGGCATTGCAGGTGCAGCACCCGCAGCCCGGCCACCGGGCCGAGCTCGGCCTCGACGATCGCGTCCAGCCGGCCGCGCCCGGCCCGCAGCGGCGCGAGGTCGTAGCCGCCGGGGCCGAGATGAACGCCGACCCGCTCGTCCCAGAGCACCCGGTTCGCCGCCCGCCAATCCTGCCCGGCCGCCATGCGATCCTCCCCGCACATCCTCCGCCCGGGGGCAGCGTGGCGCGGCGGGGCTTGGTCTTGCTAGGGTTTTCCGCAGTGGCCGCCGCCACCCGCGGTGGCATGCCGCCGTCACCGCTTCCGCCGCCGGTGCTTTTCCGCTAACCCCGCGCCCCAGGGGGCAAGGCATGCGGCGCAGCGGCCCCGCGCGCCGCGGCGGTCCCCGTCCGCCATTCGCCTGGCCCACCGCGCCGCGCCACAGGGACCCGATGCGCCACTTCCTCGACTTCGAAAAACCCATCGCCGAGCTCGAAGGCAAGATCGAGGAGCTGCGCCGCACCACCGATGCCGGCGGCATCGACGTGGCCGACGAGGTCGGCAAGCTGCGCGACAAGGCGCAGTCCCTGCTGAAGACCACCTACGCCAAGCTCTCGCCCTGGCAGAAGGCGCTGGTCGCCCGGCACCCGGACCGGCCGAAATGCCTCGACTACATCCGCGCCCATATCGAGGAATGGACGCCGCTGGCCGGCGACCGCGCCTTCGCCGACGACGCGGCGGTGGTCGGCGGCCTCGGCCGCTTCCGCGGCCGCGCGGTCGCGGTGCTCGGCACCGAGAAGGGCGCCGACACCGAGGGCCGGGTGAAGCATAACTTCGGCATGGCCCGGCCGGAGGGCTACCGCAAGGCGCGGCGGATCATGGAGCTCGCCGGGCGCTTCGGCCTGCCGATCCTCTCCTTCGTCGACACCGCCGGCGCCTTCCCGGGGATCGAGGCAGAGGCGCGCGGCCAGGCCGAGGCGATCGCGCGGTCGATCGAGGCGGGGCTCGAGGCGCCGGTTCCCTTCGTGGCGACGATCATCGGCGAGGGCGGCTCGGGCGGCGCCATCGCGCTGGCCGCGGCCGACCGGGTGCTGATGCTGGAGCATTCGATCTATTCGGTGATCAGCCCGGAGGGCTGCGCCAGCATCCTCTGGCGCGACGCGGCGCAGGCGCCGGCGGCGGCCGAGGCGCTGAAGCTCACCGCGGAGGACCTGCGCCGGCTGAACCTGGTGGATGCGGTGGTGCCGGAGCCGATGGGCGGCGCCCACCGCGACCCCGAAGCCGCGCTGAAGGCCGTGGGCGACAAGGTCTGGGAGAGCCTCGAGCCGCTGCTGGCCTATGACGGCGCCACGCTGCGCGCGCGGCGGCGGGAGAAGTTCCTGGAGATGGGGCGCAACAGCGTCGCCTGACCGGGCGGCCTGAAGGCAAGGCTGGGGGAGAAGGTATTCTCCCCCAGGCCCCCTCATCTATTTTTCCGAGTCTTGCACTCGCCGCGCGGCGGCGGCCAACCCACACAAGGGAAGGGTGGGGCTTGGGGAGGGAATACTTTTTTCCCTCCCCAATCCTTTGGTCGGGCGACTGGACAAGCCGCCCCCGATGCCCTCCCCTGCCCGGCCCCGCCTCGGACCTCCACCCGCCGCATGACCCCGCGTGACACTGCCGACCCGGCGCCGGCGAGCATGACCCCGGCCGAGCTGCGCGCCGCCTTCCTCCGCAGCTTCCCCGGCATCGCGCCTGCCATCATCATCGCCGCCATCGACCAGACCATCGTGGCGACCGCGCTGCCCGCCATCGCCGGCAGCCTCGGCGCGGTCGAGCGGATCTCCTGGGTCGTCGTCGCCTGGCTGATCGCGGCAACCATCGCCGCCCCGGTCTTCGGCCGGCTGGGCGACGCGCATGGCCGGCGCCGCATGCTGTTCGTGGCACTCGGCATCCAGGCCGCCGGCGCCCTGGTCTCCGCCACCGCGCCCAGCTTCGCCGTGCTGATCGGCGGGCGGCTGCTGCAGGGCTTCGGCGGCGGCGGCCTGGCGACGCTCGCCATGGCGCTGATCGCCGAGGCGGTGCCGCCGCGCGAGCGCGGGCAGTTCCAGGCCTATATCGTCGCCAGCTTCACCACGGCGTCGCTGCTCGGCCCGCTGCTCGGCGGCTGGCTGGCGCAGGGCTTCGGCTGGCGCGGCGTCTTCTGGGCCATGCTGCCGCTGAGCGCCCTCGCCTGGGGCCTTGCGCTGCGCATCCCGGCGCGGCCGGGCAGCGGCGGCGGCGGTTTCCGGCTGGATGTCGCCGGCGTCGTCCTGTTCGCCGCCTTCGTCACCCCGGCCCTGCTGGCGCTGCAGGCGGCGCAGCGGATGACCCTGGCCGGCCTGCCGCTGGTGCTCGGCCTGGCGGCGCTGGCCGGGCTCGCCCTGGCCCTGCTGCTGCGGCAGGAAAGGCGGGCGCGCGACCCGCTGCTGCCGCTCGGCCTGCTGGCGGAGCCGACCATCCTGCGCAGCAACCTCCTGACCGGCTGCGCCCATGGCGCGCTGGTCGGGCTCGTCACCTTCCTGCCGATCTGGCTGCAGAGCGTGCGCGGCCTGCCCCCGGCCGCGGCCGGGCTGATGCTGCTGCCGCTCTCGCTCGGCGGGGCGATGGGCGGGCTCACCGCGGGGCGGCTGATGACCCGGACCGGGCTGGGCATGCCGATCGCGGGGTTCGGCCTGGCGCTCGCCGCGGTGGCGCTGCTCGGGGTCGCCTGGCTGGCTCCCGTCCTGCCGCAGCCCTGGCTGGCGCTGCTCTTCGTGCTGGTCTCCTTCGGGACGGGATGTTCCTACCCCACCTCGCAGATCACCGTGCAGGTGGCGGCCGGGCCGGCCTGGCTCGGCGCCGCGGCGGGATCGGTGCAGTTCTCCCGCACCCTGGGCGCGGCGATCGCCACCACGCTGCTCGGCGCCCTGCTCTTCGGCACCCTGGCGGCCGGCGACCCGGAGGCCGCGGCGCTCTTCGCCCGGCTGGTACGGGAAGGCCCCGCCCTGTTGCCCGGCCTGGCCGAGGCCGAGCGGGAGACGCTGCGGGAGGGGCTGACCACCGCCTTCCGCGCCGCCTTCGGCGGGGCGGCGCTGCTGGTCGCCGCCGGCAGCTGGCTGGCCTGGCGGGTGCCCGTGCAACGAATCTGAGGCGCCGGGGCGGGGCTGCCTTAATCGGGCTGCAATGCCGCCGGCGATAGGCTCGGCCCGTCGCATATGGAACGCCTCATGCAGCTTCGCTTGACCATCTCGCACCGCGTCCATGCCATCACCGCCATCGCGATGCTCGGGCTCTGCATGCTGGCGGGGCTGGCGACGCAGGAGGCGGCATCCGTGCTGCAGCGCGACCGCGTCGCCCTGCTGCAAAGCGTGGTCGACACCGCCCTCGCCACCGCCCGCCGCTTCGAGTCCGAGGAGCGCGAAGGCCGGCTCGACCGTGCCGCGGCGCAGCGCGAGGCGGCGGCGGCGATCCGCGCCATCCGCTACCGCGGCAACGAGTACGTCTGGATCAACGACCTCGCGCCGCGCATGGTCATGCACCCCTTCCGGCCCGACCTCGAGGGCCGCGACCTGGCCGAATTCAAGGACCCGAACGGCTTCCGGCTCTTTGTCGCCTTTGCCGAGACGGTGCGGCGCGACGGCGCCGGGACGGTGCGCTACCAATGGCCGCGCCCCGGCGCCCCGGCCGGCGCGCCGCCGGTCGACAAGCTCTCCTACGTCGCCGGCTTCGCCCCCTGGGGCTGGGTGATCGGCACCGGCGTCTATGTCGACGACCTCGCGGCGGAGACCTGGTCGCTGGCCTGGCGCAACCTCGCCGCCCTGGCGGTCGCCGGGCTGCTGGTCGGCCTGCTCGCCTGGCGGGTGGCGCGCGGCGTGGTGCGGCCGCTGCGCGCCGCGACCCGGGCCACCACCGCCATGGCCGATGGCGACCTCGGGGTCGCCTCGCCCGGCGCCGGGCGGCCGGACGAGATCGGCGACCTCGCGCGGGCGCTCGAGGGCTTCCGCGCCCAGGGCCTGGAGAACCGCCGGCTGGCCGAGCAGGCGCTCGCCGAGCAGGCGGCGCGGGAGCGGCAGGTGGCGGCGATGGACCGCTATACCGTCGAGTTCAGCTCGGCGATCTCGGCCGTGCTGCATTCGCTGGCCGTCTCGGCGGACGAGATGCGGGTGGTCGGCGCCGGCGTCGCCGAGGTCGCCGGCCGAACCCAGGCGCGGGCCGACAGCACCGCCGCCCAGGCGACCGAGGCGGCGCAGATCCTCGGCGGCGTCGCCGGCGCGACCGAATCCCTGACCGGGAGCGCCAACGAGATCGCTCGCCGGGTCGCCGAATCGACCGAGGCCGCGCGGCGGGCGGTGGCGCGCGCCCGGGCAACGGACGAAACCGTGAAGGGACTCTCCGCCGCGGCCAGCGAGGTCGGCGACGTGGTCCGGCTGATCGCCGACATCGCCGGCCAGACCAACCTCCTCGCGCTGAACGCGACGATCGAGGCCGCGCGCGCCGGGGAGGCCGGCAAGGGCTTCGCGGTGGTGGCGAGCGAGGTGAAGCAGCTCGCCGCCCAGACCGCCCAGGCGACCGAGCAGATCGGCCGGCAGGTCGCCGCGATCCGCGGCGCGACCGGCACCGCCGTCGCCGCGGTCGGCGAGATGGCGGAGGGCATCGACCTGATCAGCGACATCGCCGCCGCCATCGCAACGGCGGTCGAGGCGCAGCGCGTCGCGACCGCCGAGATCGCCGCGCAGGTGGCGGCGACCGCGACGGCGACCGCCGGCACCAACGACCGCATGCGGGAGGTCTCCTCCCTGGCCGGGGAGGCGATCGCCGCCGGCGCCAGCGTCCGCCGCGCCTCCGAGAGCATGTCCGAGGTGACCACGACGCTGCGCGGCGAGGTCGACGACTTCCTCGGCGCCATGCGCAAGGTGGACGTGAAGGAGCGCCGCCGCTGGGAGCGCATCCCCGGCGGGGATGCCCGCGCCCGGCTTCGCGCCGCCCAGGCCGACAGCCCCGCCGCGGAGACGCGGATCGCCGACATCTCCCGCGGCGGCGTCGCGCTGCGCGGCTTCCCCTCGGTGCTGCCGGGCGGCAGCGAGGTCGAGGTCACCCTCCCCGGCAGCACCGACCCGGTCGCCGCGCGCGTGGTGCGGAGCGACGCGCGGGAGGTGGTGCTGTCCTTCCGCCAGGCCCCGGACTTCCTGGTCCGCATCGACCGCGCGCTGGAGATCATCGGCGGCGTGAAGCAGGCGGCCTGAACCGCAACGCCCCGCCCCGCACCCCGCCTGGACCCGGCAGGGTCAGGCCGGCGCCGCCACCACGCCCAGGTCCGGCTCCTGCCGCGGCGCCTCGGGCCGCGGCGCCGGCGTGGTCAGCACCGGCGGGGCGGCATGGCCGGCCTGTTCCGTCGCCAGGTCCAGCGCCTCCGTCAGGCTGCCGGCCAGCAGCAGCGGCGCCGCCTGGCTCTCCGACTTCAGCGCCGCCGCCAGCGTGCCGTCCTGATCCGGCGCCCAGGCCAGCGCCAGGGCCGGCGTCCCCGGCAGCCGCCGCCGCGCCCTTCGCAGCAGGTAGCGCGCCGTGGCCGCGCTGCTGCCGCCCTCGATCAGGCAAAGGCAGATCAGCTTCGGCGGCGCGCCGGGCCCGGCCGCCAGCCCGCCGATCTGCACCCCGAAGCCGCGCCGCTGCAGCACCTGGCCGAGCATCACCGCGGCCAGCGCGTCGAAGGGTCCGCGGCCGGGTAGGCACAGCACCGCGCCCGGCACGTGCCAGGCCGCCGGCACCGGGGGCGGCGCCTCGGCGCCCGGTGCCTCCGCCTCGGTCGCCGTCGCCGGCGGCAGGTCCTCCGCCTCCTCGAGGTCCTCGATCAGCAGCTCGACGCTGCGCTGCAGCGCGTCGCGCCGCTCCGGCGACAGCGCGCCATGCACCGCATCGGCCTGGGCCAGCCGCAGCGCCGGCAGGGCGACGCCGTCGAAGTAATCGGCCAGCGGCTGCTCCTTCAGGCATTTCTCCGCCTGCTCGGCGAGCGCATCGGCATCGCCGGCCAGGGCCCGCTGGTAGAAGGTCTCCTCCGGGTCGAGCGGCGGGCTGTCCCCCAGCATGACCTCGAGGAATTCGAGCCGGTCCACGTGCCGGCCCAGCACCACCAAACAGACCGTCAGCGGCACCGCCAGCAGCAGCCCGATCGGGCCCCAGAGCCAGGTCCAGAAGGTCGCCGCGGCGATCACCGCGATCGGGGACAGCCCGGTCGAGTGGCCGAAGACCAGCGGCTCGACCACCTGGCCCATCAGCATCTCGCTGACCGCGAAGAGCGCCAGCACCCAGACCAGCGTGCTCCAGCCCGGGTCCACCGCCAGCGCCAGCAGCACCGGCCCGGTGATGGTGATGAAGACGCCGATGAAGGGCACGAAGCGCATCAGCCCGGCGACGAAGCCCCAGAGCAGGGGGTTGGGGATGCCGATGGCCCAGAGCGCGGCGGCGACGAACAGGCCGAAAGCGGTGTTCATCCCGGTCTGCGCCAGGAAGAAGCGGGACAGCCGGTAGGCCGCGTCGTCCATCGCCGCCATGGTCCGGTGCAGGTCGCGCGCGCCGGCCAGGCGGATCAGCCGGTCGCGCAGGTCCTCCCGGTAGAGCAGGATGAAGATCACCAGGATGGCGACGATGCCGGCGGTGGCCAGCGGCCCGAGCAGCGGCTCGGCGACCCGCCGGATCATCTCGAAGGGCGTCGGCTCCGGGTTGTGGATCTCGACCGGGATGGGGTCGGTGGCCGGCTGGCTGGGCGTCGCGCTGGTCTTGGCCGGCGTGCCCGGCTTCTCCGCCCCGGCGCCGCGGCCCATCTCCTGCATCGCGCCGGTGACGCGGTCCAGCAACCCGCCCGAGGCCTGCAGCCGGCCGAGCTTCTCGCTGACCGCGGTCTGGTAGGCCGGCAGGTTCTCCGCCAACGAGGTCGCCTGGCCGGCGATCAATGCGCCCATGCCGAAGATGACCGCGCCGGCGAGGACCACGGCGACCAGCACCGAGGCGGCGCGCGGCAGGTGCACCCGCCGCAGCAGCCGGGTGACCGGCGCCAGCACGAAGGAGAGCAGCACCGCCAGCACCAGCGGGATCAGCAATTCCCTGCCGAAGTAGAGCACCGCGCCGACCAGCAGCGCGCCCTGCAGCAGCTGCAGGCCGGAGCCGGGGACGCCGGCGGCGGCGACGCCGCGGGTATTGGCGCCGGGGGAGGGCGTGTCGGGCATGCGGGCTCGGGTGCCTCCAGGCCCTGCGGTCGGGGCCGGGTCTTGGGGCCGGGGATCGGCCACCACAGCCGAACGCCGGGCCGGCCGGTCCGTTGCGCCGGGCGGTGGGTCGCGACCGCGCCAGGGGGCTTCAGGAGGGGGCCTCAGGCCGGCCCCTTGCCCGCCCCGCCGTCGTCCCCGGCACCGTCCTCCTTCTCGTCCCCTTGGGCCTCGTAGACGCCGAGCAGCCAGTGCAGCACCCGGTCCGCGTCATGCGGCCGCCGCTCCCGCTGGGTCGGTCCGCCGAGGCCGTGCAGGTCGGCCTCGGGCGCCGTCGGCGCATGCACCGTCAGGGCCAGCACCGGCAGCGCCGGCCTCGCCCGGCGCAGCAGCCGGATGATCCCGCGGCCATCCGCGCCGGAGGGGTGGAGCTGCAGGTCGACCACCGCCGCCGCCGGCCGGATGGCCGCGGCGATCGCCGCTTCCAGGCCGGCTTCCGGCAGCACCAGGGCCTCGAACCCCGCCATCGCCGCGATGTCCTGCAGGTCGGCGGCGATGTCCGGGTCGATCCCGCAGAGCAGGACCACCGGCTGCGGCCGGCCGCCGGCGACGATGCGCTCGGCATCCTCCCAGATCGCCAGCAGCGCGTCATGCGCGCTGCCGTGCGGGCCGGTGTGGCGGGTGCCGTCGGCGCCCTCGACCATCAGGCTGGCCTGCGACCGGACCAGCCGCCAGCGCAGCGGCGGATCGAAGTCCGGCCGCTCGAAGCGGAGCTCGAGGCAGCGGCCCCAATGCGGGTGCAGCCGGTCGGCGACCTGCCAGCCGGGACGCGAGAAAACGAACCGCGTCGCGCATTGGCGGTCCGAGGCGGTGACGCCGCCGCCACGCCGGGCGGCCGATAACGGGATGACGTTCATGGACCGGGTACCCTGGGACACGTATCGCCGGGCGGGTCTGGTCCCGGCACGGTCGCGCAACTTGAGGGCGATAATCATACCAAGGAATGCATCAATGCTATCATATTTGCTTTTGCGGCGAGAAAGCCGGGACCTGTGACCCTGGTGCCGCCCGGCGCCTTTGCGCGGTGGCGGTCCCGGGGCAGGGCCGCGACCGTCCTGCCGGCGGGTGCCCCGGCTCGATGGGCCGGGTCCGGGGGATGCCCGGCGGCGGCCACCCGGGACAGCGACGCCGCATGCCCCGGGCGGGCCTGGCCGGCCATGCGCGGCATCGGCGGACCGCCGCCCGGGATCGCCTGCCGGGGCGGCGGCGGCGGAACGGGCTCCAGGGCCGGGGTCCACCCTCGCGGGACCCTGGCCGAGCTCAGCGGTAGCGCAGCGTCACCACCGTGCGGACCTCCCCGGTGGCGGGAATGGCGATGCTGGCCGCATCGAAGTCCGGCGGACCGAAGCGGCCGATCGGCGCGTCGTTGCCGAAGCCCACCGCCTCGGTCGGACGGCCGAGCCAGTCCTTGCCCAGCCGGCCATCCGCATCGGCGTCGTGATAGGCGGAAACGCCGAAGCGCCCTTCCGGCAGGCCGCTGATGCGGAACTGCATCGGGCCGAGGCGGGCCGGGGCGCGGGCGATGAAGCGGCAGGTGCCCTCCGGATAGCCGTCCGGCGGGCAGGCGGCGACGCGGACCATGCCCTCGGCCGAGGCGACGTCGCGCAGGGTGACCAGGAGGTCGCCGGCCAGGGCCGGCCCGGAGAGGAACGGCAGGGCGAGCAGGAGGGAAAGGACCAGGCTGGGGCGGCGGAGGGACAAGTCGGGAACTCCGGGTGGGGCAGGGCTGGGGGCGTGGCTTCGCGCCGCGGGCGGATGGGCGGCCAGATCCGGACGCGACCCGCTGTAGCGCAGCGGCGGCCGGCCGGCGCGCGGGAAATCCGCTTGCCGCCGCCGGCGGCGGGTGTAGCCTTTCCGGACCGGTGCGCAGACACCGCAGGAGGATGTTCCATGGATGGCAGCGTTCCGGGCGCCGCGCGCCCAGGCTTCAAGCTGAAGATCACCAAGAAGGCGGACAGCCCGCTGGTCGCCGGCCGCCGACGCTTCTTCAAGTACCGCGACCTCGGCGTGGCGGATGCCACCGACGGCGCGGTGCGGGCGCAGGTGATGGAAGCCGTCACCGGCATGACCGAGCCGACCGGCTGGCACGTGCACCATTGCCAGGCGCAGTTCATCTACGTGCTGAAGGGCTGGGTCACGCTGGAATTCGAGGACGGCTCGCAGCACCGCATGGAAGCGGGCGACAGCGGCCTGATCCCCGGCGAGATGAAGCACAACGAGATCGCCACCTCGGACGACGTCGAGATCCTCGAGCTCTCGGTCCCCGGGCCGATGGGCACCACGCCCTGCGAGCCGCCGCCCGGCATGGGCTGAGCGAACCGATGGCCGCAGCGCCGCCCCACCCCGCGAAGCAGGGCTTCGCGGGGACCCCAGGGGATGGCGCGCGGGCCTGAGTTCGGATCGCGCTTCGCCGGGGGCGCCGCGCGGCGGCGGCGCCCTCGGCTCGTCGTGCCGCCGGGGGGAACGACCAATGATACTCGATCGACGCGCGCTGCTGCTCGGCGGCGCGACATTCGGCGCGCTGCCGCGGATGGCGCGCGCCCAGGCGCAGCAGACCATCCGGCTCGGCATCATCTCCGACATGAGCGGGCCCTTCGCCGACCTGTCCGGGCCGAATTCGGTGCTGGCGGTGCGGCAGGCGATCCAGGACGCGGCGGCGCTGGGACTGAAGGTCGACCTCGTCGCCGCCGACCACCAGAACAAGCCCGACCTCGCCACCAACATCGCCCGGCAATGGCTGGACCGCGACGGCATCGACGCGCTGATCGACGTCCCCGCCTCCTCCGCCGCCCTCGCCGTGAACGGCGTGGTGCGGGAGAAGAACAAGGTCTTCCTGGCCAGCGCGCCCGGCACGGCGGAGCTCACCGGCGCGCAGTGCAGCCCGAACACGGTGCAGTGGACCTACGACACCTGGATGCTGGCGAACTCGACCGCGCGGGCGATGACGCGCGGAGGCGGCGATACCTGGTTCTTCGTCACCGCCGACTATGCCTTCGGCACCTCGATGGAGGCCGAGGGCGGCAAGATCATCGGCGCCGAGGGCGGCAAGATCCTGGGCAATGCCCGCTTCCCCTTCCCCGGCACCACGGACTTCTCCGCCTTCCTGCTGCGGGCGCAGGCGAGCCGGGCCAAGGTCATCGGCATCGCCGCCGGCGGCACGGACCTGGTGAACTGCGTGAAGCAGGCGGCCGAGTTCGGCATCCAGAAGCGCGGGCAGAAGCTGGCGGCGCTGATCCTCTTCATCTCCGAGGTGCATTCGATGGGCCTCGAGGCGGCCAAGGGGCTGGTCTGTTCCGAAAGCTTCTATTGGGACGTCAGCGACCGCACCCGCGCCCTGACCAGGCGGCTGAAGCAGAACTTCAACGCGCCGCCGCCGACCATGGTGCAGGCCGGCTGCTACGCCGCGACGCTGCACTACCTGAAGGCGGCCGCCGCCATGGGCGCCGCCGCGGCGAAGGCGGATGGCGCCGCGGCGGTGGCGCGGATGAAGGCGATGCCCTGCGACGACGACGCCTTCGGCCCGGGCACGATCCGCGCGGATGGGCGGAAGCTCCATCCCGCCTACCTGCTGGAAGTGAAGTCGCCGGCCGAAAGCAAGGGCCCCTGGGACTACTACAAGGTGCTGGCCAGCGTTCCCGGCGACCAGGCCTTCCGGCCGATGGCGGAGGGCGGCTGCCCGCTGGCGTGACCTCCGTCGGGCCGGCGCCGCGCGGCGCCGGCCGTCGAGACCCTGGCGGTTGCGACGCGTGCTCGTGTAGGCTCGCCGCGCCAAGTCGAGCCGTGGGAGAAACGCCATGACACCGCGCCGCTTCGCTGCCCTGCTCGCCGCCCCGCTGCTGCTTGCGCCCGGCGGCGCCTTCGCCCAGCACGACCATGCGCATGCGCCCGCCGAGAAGGTCGGCACCGTCGCCTTCGCCAATTCCTGCACCCCGGCGGCGCAGGCCGACCTGACCCGCGGCGTGGCGATGCTGCATTCCTTCTGGTTCCCCGCCGGGGAGGCCGCCTTCCGCGCCGCGCTGGCCAAGGACCCCGGCTGCGCCGTCGCCGACTGGGGCATCGCATCGACGCTCATGCTGAATGCCCTGGCCGGCGTCGGCGCCACGCCGAAGGGCGCCGAGCTGGCGCAGGCGGCGATCGAGCACGGCCGCGCCACCGGTGCCAGGACGCAGCGGGAGCGCGACTACATCGAGGCGGTCGCGGCCTATTACCAGGACTTCGCCAGCCGCCCGGAACGCGACCGCCAGGCCAGCCGCGCCAAGGCCTTCGAGGCCTTGGCCGCCCGCTACCCCGAGGACGACGAGGCGCAGATCTTCAGCGCGCTCTACATCGCCGGCACGCAGTCGCAGGCCGACCAGACCTATGCCGCCTATGCGCGCTCGGCGGCGATCCTCGAGAAGGAATTCGCCAAGTACCCCGACCATCCCGGCGTCGCGCACTACCTCATCCACGTCTACGACGCGCCGCCGATCGCGGCGCAGGGGCTGACGGCCGCGCGGAAATATGCCGGACTCGCGCCCGACGCGCCGCATGCGCTGCACATGCCGTCCCACATCTTCACCCGGGTCGGCGCCTGGACGGATTCGGCGTCGACCAACCAGCGCTCCTTCGCCGTCGCCAGCCGGGCCGGCGACTTCGGCGAGGCCTGGCACGCCAGCGACTATGCGGTCTATGCCGAGCTGCAGCTCGGCCGCGACGCCGCCGCGCGCGCCGCCTTCGACGCGGTGCGGCAGGTGAAGGCGCCGGGTCCGGCCCCGGCGGCGGCGGCCTATGCCATGGCGGCGATCCCGGCGCGCCTCGCGCTCGAGCGCGGCGACTGGCCCGCGGCCCAGGCGCTGGTGCCGCCGGCCGGCAGCGCCGCTTATGCGCCGGAGGCCATCACCACCTTCGCCAGGGCGCTCGGCGCCGCGCGCGCCGGCGACCTCGCCGCCGCCGGCCAGGGCGCGGCGGCGCTGGCGGCCGAGCAGCAGCGGCTGACGGAGGCCGGCAACGCCTATTGGGCGCGGGAGGTGGCGGTGCAGCAGAAGGCCGTCGCCGCCTGGATCGCCTTCGCGCAGGACAGGAAGGACGCAGGCCTGGCCCTGATGCGGGAGGCCGCCGACCTCGAGGACCGCAACGAGAAGCACATCGTCACCCCCGGCCGCGTGCTGCCGGCGCGCGAGCTGCTGGGCGACATGCTGCTGGAAGCCGGGCAGCCGGCGGCGGCGCTGCGGGAATACGAGGCGTCGCAGCAGCGCGAGCCGAACCGCTTCCGCGGCTTCGCCGGCGCGGCGAAGGCGGCGGCGGCCGCGGGCGATGCGGAGAAGGCGGCGGCGCACTACCGCAAGCTGCTGCAGCTGACCGAGGCGGCCGACACGCCGCGGCCGGAGATCGCCCTGGCGAAGGCGTATCTGGCGAAATAGGCAAGGTCGGGGCGGGAAGGGCATTCCCTCCGGGCCGCGCAACGCGTGCCGGCCCGGAGAAACGGAAGAGGGGTCCGGGGAGAATGGCTTCTCCCCGGCCTTGCCGCCTCAGCCGCGGGCGAAATTCCGCAGCTCGCCCTCGGCCCAGCCCATCGCCTCTGCCATGCTCTGGCCGCCCTGGGCGATGCGGGCGATCATCTTGGTGTTGACCGCCTGGACATAGGCCTGCACCGCCGTCTCCGCCGGCGCCGGGGCGAAGGCCACCGTCAGCTGCGCCTGCTGGTGCGGCTTGTCCGGGTAATTGAAGGCGAAGCCGGCCGGCGGCCCCTCGGTTTCCCAGACCTTGAAGTCGGACATGCTCTGGAAGGGCGGCAGGTCGTAGCCGTTGGTCGCGGTCGACTGCCGTTCGGCGCTGCTGCGGTCGGACAGGAATTCCAGCAGCGACTTCGCCGCCGTCTTGTTCTTCGAGAAGCTCCAGATGCCCCAGAAATACGGCAGGAAGGGCGTGAAGCGGCCCTCCGGCCCGGCCGGGAAGGGCGCGTACCAGGATTTCTCGGCGACCTGCGGCGCGTCCCGCTTGGCGACCGCCCAGGCCGAGGGCGGGTTGAAGATCAGCGCCGACTTGCCGGAGATGAGCGCGCGGTTGTTGGAAGCGTCGTCCCAGGCCCAGACGTCGTCCGGCAGTTGCTTCGAGAGCCGGATGACATATTCGGTCGCCTGCTTCAGCTTGTCGTTGCCGCGGATGGTCACCTGCCCCTCGGCATCCATCATGCTGGCGCCGAAGCTGCGGAACAGCGCGCCGACCCAGTCCACCGCGTCGGAGTACTGGCCCATCGGCAGGGCGAAGGGATAGCCGGCGGCGTTGCACTTCTCCGCCGCCTTGAGGAAGGTATCCCAGTTCCAGGTATCGGCGCCCGGGCCACGCTCCGGCTTGGCCGGCCACATCGCGCGGATGTCGATCCCGGCATGTTGCTGGAACAGGTCGTAGCGGATGCAGGGCGGCTTGGTCTGGGTGCCGGCGACGGCGGGCACGGCGCGCCAGGCGCCTTCGCGCTTCGCCAGGTATTCGGCGGCCGGGGTGATGGCGCCGTACTTCTTCTGCAGCCGGCCGACCACGTCGTCCACCGGCTCCAGCAGCCGGGCATGGGAGGAGGGCTCCCAGGTCGGCATGGCGATGATGTCGTGGCCGCTGCGCGACTGCGCTTCCGACGCGATGGTCAGCAGGATCTGGTTGCCGGCGGAGACCAGGCGGTCGATCTTCACCTCGACCCGGTTCTTCGCGCCCCATTCCTCGCAGAGTTCGCGGATGATGTCGTTGCCGGCGGGCACCCAGTGTTCCCAGAAGGCGCAGCGCAGCACGCCGGCCGAGTTCTGGGCCTGCACGTTGAAGACCGGCAGCGTGGCCCCGGCCACGCCTGCCACGCCCGCCCGCAGCGCCGCGCGCCGCGTCACCTCGTATCTGGTCATGGTTGTTAGCCTCCCGCGGGCGGCTTGCTGCCGCCTCACGGGGGAAGGCTAGCGCGGCGCTCCGGCAGCAGCGGGAAAACCCGCCGCCGCGCCGCAGGCTGTGATCAGGCCGATTGCGGCATTTCCCGCTCGACCACCGCGGCCAGGATGCCGGCGCCATAGGGGATCGCCGCATCGTTGAAGTCGTAGCCGGGATTGTGCACCTCGCAGCTTCCCGGGCCGTCGCCGTTGCCGACCAGGATATAGGCGCCGGGGCGCTCGGCCAGCATGTAGGAGAAATCCTCGGAGCCCATGGCGGCGACGCGGGCGCGATCGACATGCGGCTCGCCCACCATGGCGGCGGCGGCGTCGGCGATCAGCGCGGCCTGCTCCGGGCTGTTGACCACGGGGACGGTGATCTCGCGGAAGTCGAGCTCGGCGGTGGCGCCGAAGCCGGCGGCGATACTGGTGGCGAGCGCCCGCATCCGCGTCTCCAGCAGCCGCATGGTCTCGGTGCGGAAGGCGCGCACCGTGCCGCGCAGCGCGACGCGCTCGGGGATCACGTTGTAGGCGGTGCCGGCCTCGAAGCCCGTCACGCTGATGACGGCGGTGTCGTAGGGCGCGACGTTGCGGCCGACGATGCTCTGCCAGGCGGAGATCACCTGGGCGCCGCAGACCACGGGATCGACGGTCGCCTCCGGCCGCGCGGCATGGCCGCCCTTGCCGCGGATGGCCAGGTCGAAGAAGGCGCAGCCGGCCATCATCGCGCCCTCGCGGATGCCGTAGTGCCCGACCGGCATGCCGGGGCGGTTGTGCAGGCCGTAGACGGTGTCGCAGGGGAAGCGCTCGAACAGCCCCTCGGCGATCATCGCCTGGGCGCCGCCCTGGCCCTCCTCGGCCGGCTGGAAGATGAAGTGGACGGTGCCGTCGAAGGCCCTGGTCTCCGCCAGGTAGCGCGCGGCGCCGAGCAGCATGGTGGTGTGCCCGTCATGGCCGCAGCCATGCATCTTGCCGGGGATGGTCGAGGCATGCGCGAAGCTGTTGGCCTCCGGCATGTCGAGCGCGTCCATGTCGGCCCGCAGCCCGACCGCGCGGTTGCCGCGGCCCGAGCGCAGCACGCCGACCACGCCGGTGCGGCCGATGCCGCGATGCACCTCGATGCCCCAGCTTTCCAGCCGCTCGGCGACCAGGGCGGCGGTGCGGTGCTCCTCGAAGCCGGTCTCGGGATGGGCGTGGAAGTCGCGCCGCCAGGCGGCCAGCTGGTCCTGGTAGCGGCGGATATGCTCGATCGGGGTCAATTCGCTCTCCTGCCCGCGGTGCAGCCGCATGTCTGGTGCCTGGCGCAGCCGCGTGTCGGGTACCTGGCGCGCCGCACCCTGGATGTACGGCGCAGCCGCATCTCCGGTATACGGCGGTGCCGCAGGTCCGGTACATGGCGCAGCCGCATCGCGGGCGGGTGGCAGGGCCGCTTCCCGGCCATGGCGCGCGGCGGGCCCCGGTCATCTTCCGGTAAGGCGGCCGGGGCGCGATGGCCGGCGGCAGGGGACCGGCGCGGCGACGGGCCGCGGTCGCCGCCTCGTGCGGTCTTCCGGGATCGGATTGCCGCACCGGGGCGTTTCCGCCCCGGCTTCATCTGCACTATGCCTGGACGCCGAGGAGGCAGCAGCCGGAACCCCATGGAACAGCGCACGGAGAAAGCGGCGACGCCGAACCGGATCGTGCCGGCGCCGCCAGGGCTGGCCCGCGGTGCCCCGGTGCCGTGGTGGGCGAAGCTCGGGCTGAAGCTTGGGCTCGCCGCGCTCGGCATCCACGGCGCCCGGGCGCGGGCCTTCGGGCTGGCCCGGCCGTCCTTCGAGGCCACCGTCCCGGCCAAGCTGGTCGGCACGCCGGCCGGCTGGATGCAGCGGGCGGAAGCGGTGATCGGCCGCCGCCCGCGCACGGTGCTGGAGATCGGGCCGGGCGCCATGGTGGTCCGCGCGCCGGTCCTCGCCGGGCTCGGCGCGCGGCGGATCTGGTACGTGGACCCGGCGGACAGCGCGCCCACCGCGCCCGCGCCCTATCGCGCGGCGGCGGCGGCGGCGCAGGCGCAGGGCCTGCCGGCGCCGGACCTGACCGGCTGCGCCGACCGCGGCGCGGCGCTGGCCCGCTGCGGCACCACCCTGCTGATCGGCGGGCCGGCGGCGTTGGCCAGCATCCCGGACGGAGCCGTCGACCTGGTGGTGAGCGAGGCGGTCCTGGAGCATGTCCGGCGGGAGGACATCGCGCCGCTGCTGCAGCAGCTGCGGCGGGTGACGGCGCCGGACGGGGTCGGGCTGCATTTCATTGATTTCCAGGACCATCTGGGCGGCGGGCTGCAGCACCTGCGGTTCAGCGATGCCTTCTGGGCCAGCCCGCTGGTCGGCCGGGCCGGGGTCTACGTGAACCGGCTGGGCCTTTCGGCCATGGTCGGCCGCTTCCGCCGCGCCGGCTTCGCCGTGGCGGTACCGGAGGCGGTGGTCTGGGAGAGGCGGCCGCGCGGCCCGGCCAAGCCGCATCCGGAGGCGATGCGCCCGGCGGCGGACGACCTGGTGGCGCGGGCGGCGATCGAGGTGCGGCTGGGCTGAGCGGGTCAGCCAGTCCCTCCCAGGGGCCCCGCCACCGCCTCCCGCGCCAGCCGGATCGCCTCGGCCGCCGCGGCATCGCCCAGCTGGTTGGCCAGCAGGATGACCAGCGCGGCGTCGAGCCGGCGCGACGCCGCCTCGTCCAGCCCGCGATGCGCCTCCATCAACGCGGCGTAGAAGGCATCCGGGTCGGCCAGGCGGGGCTCGGTCGAGATGCTCATGCGGGCTTTCCCAGGGCGCGGTCCCGCGCGGCGGCAATCGCCGCCGGGTCGGGCCGGTCGAAGCGGGCCGCGACATGCTGGTCGGGGCGGAGCAGCACCGCCTGGCCCGGCGCCAGGTCCCAGCGGGCGGCAACCAGCCCGGCATGGTCGAGGAGCGCGCCGGTGGTCTCGGTTTCCCCCACCACCAGCCGGGCGACGCCCGGCGGCGGCGCCGGGCCCGGCGCGCCCGTCCCGGCCAGCGCCAGCAGGGTGAAGCCGTCCTGTCCCAGGTGCCGCAGCAGCCAGTCCGGCCGGCCGCGGTCGAGCACCGGCGCATCCGCCGCCGGCGCGCCGGGCGGCAGCCGCGTTGCCTCCCCGCCCCGGGTGTTCAGCGGGCTGCCGCGCAGCACGGCGGGGCGCGAGAGGCGGCCGGAGTTCACCAGCGGCCGGGCCAGCGCATGTTTGGCCGAAAGCGCCAGGACAGCGTCGCGATAGGCCCGCGCGGCTTCGTTCTTCGGCGTGATGAAGTCGGTGCTGCGGGTGGAGTTCAGGATGTTCTCCTCGGCCGCCGGGATGCGCTCGGCATCGTAGCTGTCGAGCAGCGTCTCGGGCGCCGCGCCGCCCAGCACCGCGGCCAGCTTCCAGCCGAGGTTGTCGGCATCCTGCACCCCGCCGTTGCCGCCGCGGGCGCCGAAGGGGCTGACCTGGTGCGCGCTGTCGCCGAGGAAGATGGTCCGGCCATGGCGGAAGCGCTCCAGCCGGCGGCAGCGGAAGGTGTAGACGCTGACCCATTCGAGCGCGAAGGGGATGTCCGGGCCGAGCATGGCGGCGACCCGGGCGCGGACCTTCTCCGGCTGCTTCTCCGTTTCCGGGTCGGCGTCCCAGCCGAGCTGGAAGTCGATCCGCCAAACGTCGTCGGGCTGCTTGTGCAGCAGCACGGACTGGCCGGGGTGGAAGGGCGGGTCGAACCAGAAACGGCGCTCGGCCGGGAAGTCGCCGCGCATGACGATGTCGGCGATCAGGAACCGGTCGCGGAAGACCTGGCCGAGGAAGGGCAGGCCGAGCGCCTGCCGCGCCGTGCTGCGGGCGCCGTCGCAGGCCAGCAGCCATTGCGCGTGCAGCCGGTAGGCGCCGTCCGGCGTCTCGATGCTCAGCAGCGCGCCATCCGCGCGGTTCTCGAGGCCCGTCACCCTGTTGCGCCAGCGCAGGTCGACGAGGCCGGTCGCCGCGCAGGCCTCCACCAGCCATTCCTCGGCGTAGTATTGCTGCAGGTTGACGAAGGCCGGGTATTCATGGCCCTGCTCCGGCAGCAGGTCGAAGGCATAGGCCTCCCGGTCCTGCACGTAGACCCGGCCCTGGCCCCAGCGCACGCCTTTTTCCAGGAAGCGCCGGCCGAGCCCGAGCCTTCCCATGATCTCGAGCGTCCGCTTGGCCCAGCAGATGGCGCGGCTGCCGAGCGAGACGGTGTCGTCGTCGTCCAGCAGGATCGAGGGCGTGCCGCGCCGCGCGAGGTCGAGCGCCAGGGTCAGCCCGACCACGCCGCCGCCGAGGATGACCACGGCCGCCTCCTCCGCCGCGGCGCGGCCGAGGGCATCGGGGCGGCGCCAGGCATAGCGCGGGTTCTGGTAGGTGGCGGGCATGCGGCGCCTCCCCTTCGGTTCGCAACGACATGGACCGGGCGGCGACGGCTGCCAAGCCTCTACCCCGTGGCCGGCGGCTCCGGCATCCTTGCCGCCGCTTCGCCGGGCCATGCCATGACCACCGCCGCCGACTTCGCGCTCGAGGAATTCCTGCCCTACCGGCTCTCGGTGGTGACCAACCATACCTCCCGGCTCTTCGCCCGGCGCTACTCGGACGCCTATGGGCTCTCCATTCCGGAATGGCGGGTGCTCGCGGTGGTCGGCCGCTTCGGCGGGCTCTCGGCCACCGGCGTCGTCGAGCGCACGGCGATGGACAAGGTCAAGGTCAGCCGCGCCGTCCGCGCCCTGCTCGACCGCGGCCTGCTGGCGCGGCAGGAGGATGCGGCGGACCGCCGGGTCCAGCGCCTGGCGATGACCGCGGCCGGCCGCGCCCTGCACGCCGCCATCGTGCCCGAGGCACGGGCGCTGGAGGCCGGGCTGCTCGAAGCCCTGGCGCCGGCCGAGCGGCAGGCGCTGCACGCCCTGCTCGACCGGCTGGAGGCGAAGCTGCTGGCCATGGGGGCGGCGGCCGGGGATGCCGGGCCCGACTGAACCGGCCCGGCTGACGCAGGCTTGACCCGGGCGCGGCCGGCGTCACCACTGCCCGGCCCCGGCCGCGCTATTCTCGCCGCCCCGAAGGAGGTCCATCGATGCTGCGTCGCGCGTTGCCCCTCGCGCTGCTTGCCCCGCTCGCCGCCCTCGCCCAGCCCGCCACGGAGAGCGACCCGTCCTTCCGCGTGGTCAACAACACGGCCAAGGTGATCAACGAGATCTATGCCTCCCCCGCCAACCAGCCGGACTGGGGCCACGACCGGCTGGGCTCCGAGGTGGTGCCGCCCGGCGGCCGGCAGATCGTCCGCCTGCCGCAGGGCGGCACCTGCGCCTGGGACATCCGCATCGTCTACCAGGGCGCCGGGGCGGAGGAGCGGCGCAACCTGAACACCTGCGGCCTGGTCGATGTCGTGGTCGGCGGCGGCGGGGCGGCGCCGCGCAACGCGCCGCAGGGCAACCCTTCCTTCAACCTGGTCAACCAGGGCGGCCGGCCGATCGAGCAATTCTACGCCTCGCCCAGTTCGGCGCAGGGCTGGGGGCCGGACCGGCTGGGGGAGAACACCATCGTCCCGCCCGGCCAGTACCAGCCGGTGCGGCTGCCGCAGGGCGAATGCCGCTACGACCTGCGCTGGGTCTTCCAGGGCGGCGATGCGGGGGAGAAGCGGGGGGTCAATGCCTGCGCCACCACCAACTACGTGGTGAAGTAGCGGGCGCCCGCCCGCAGCCGGCGCTTTGATTCGGGGCCCTTCTGCCCTATCTCCCCCTCAGCAGACGGCCGGGCCCGACCCAGGCCCGCACTACGGCCTCCGGAACCCCCATGCCCGATACCCCGCTGAACCGCATCCGCAACTTCTCCATCATCGCCCATATCGACCATGGGAAATCGACGCTCGCCGACCGGCTGATCCAGACCACCGGCACGGTCGCGCTGCGCGACATGAAGGAGCAGCTGCTCGACAACATGGACATCGAGCGGGAGCGCGGGATCACCATCAAGGCGCAGACCGTCCGCATCCAGTACAAGGCGCATGACGGGGAGACCTATGTCCTCAACCTGATGGACACGCCCGGCCATGTCGACTTCGCCTACGAGGTTTCCCGCAGCCTCGCGGCCTGCGAGGGCAGCCTGCTGGTGGTCGATGCCTCGCAGGGCGTGGAGGCGCAGACCCTGGCGAATGTCTACCAGGCGCTGGACGCGAACCACGAGATCGTCCCGGTGCTCAACAAGGTGGACCTCCCCGCCGCCGAGCCCGACCGGGTGAAGCAGCAGATCGAGGACGTGATCGGCCTCGACGCCTCGGACGCCGTGCTGATCAGCGCGAAAACGGGCCTGAACATCGAGGGCGTGCTGGAGGCGATCGTCACGCGCCTGCCGCCGCCGACCGGCGATGCGGCGAAGACGCTGACCGCCCTGCTGGTCGACAGCTGGTACGACGCATACCTGGGCGTCGTCGTGCTGGTGCGGGTGCGGGACGGCCACCTGAAGAAGGGCCAGCGCATCCGCATGATGTCGAACGGCGCCGTCCATACGGTCGAGCAGGTCGGCATCTTCACCCCGAAGATGGTCGCGGTGGACAGCCTCGGGCCGGGCGAGATGGGCTACGTCACGGCGGCCATCAAGACGGTCGCCGACACCAACGTCGGCGACACCATCACCGATGACCGCGCCCCCGCGGCCGCGGCGCTGCCGGGCTTCAAGCCCTCCATCCCCGTGGTGTGGTGCGGGCTCTACCCCGTCGATGCCGACGACTTCGAGAAGCTGCGCGAGAGCGTGGGCAAGCTGCGGCTGAACGACAGCAGCTTCCACTACGAGATGGAGACCAGCGCCGCGCTGGGCCTCGGCTACCGCTGCGGCTTCCTCGGCCTGCTGCACCTCGAGATCGTGCAGGAGCGGCTGGCCCGCGAGTTCGACCTCGACCTGATCGCGACCGCCCCCTCCGTCGTCTACAAGCTGAAGAAGACGAACGGCGAGGAGCTCGACCTGCACAACCCCGCCGACATGCCGGACCCCAGCGTGATCGAGGAGATCCAGGAGCCCTGGATCAAGGCGACCATCATGGTGCCGGACGAATACCTCGGCCCGGTGCTGACCCTCTGCAACGAGCGCCGGGGACGGCAGGTGGAGCTGACCTATGTTGGCAGCCGCGCCATGGCGGTCTACCGGCTGCCGCTGAACGAGGTGGTCTTCGATTTCTACGACCGCCTCAAGTCGATCAGCCGCGGCTATGCCAGCTTCGACTACCAGGTCGACGGCTACGAATCCGGCGACCTGGTGAAGATCTCGATCCTGGTGAATGCCGAGCCGGTCGATGCGCTCTCCTTCATGGCGCATCGCAGCCAGGCCGACCGGCGCGGCCGGCAGATCTGCGAGCGGCTGAAGGAGCTGATCCCCCGCCAGCTCTTCAAGATCCCCATCCAGGCGGCCATCGGCGGCCGCGTCATCGCGCGCGAGACCATCAGCGCCATGTCGAAGGACGTCACCGCCAAGTGCTACGGCGGCGACATCAGCCGCAAGCGGAAGCTTCTCGACAAGCAGAAGGAAGGCAAGAAGCGCATGCGGCAATTCGGCAAGGTCGAGATCCCGCAGAGCGCCTTCATCGCCGCCCTGAAGATGGACGCCTGACCGGCCGGCAGCGGAACCGAAGCGGTTCCCCGCCCCGCGCGTCGTCCTGTAACTTGTTTTGTGCCGAATCCGTTTGGCGTCGGCGTGCCGGCCCGCCTAGGCTGCCGGGTAACCAGGGCAGCCCATGGTGACCGATCCCGATCCCGATCCCGCCGGCGATATCGCGCTGGTCGCCCGCATCGGCGCCGTCCCGACCATCCTGCAGATCCTCTGCGACATGACGGGGCTGCGCTTCGCCGCGGTGGCGCGCGTCACCAACCATGACTGGACCGCCTGCGCCGTGCTCGACCGCATCGGCTTCGGCCTGCGGCCGGGCGGCCAGCTCGACCTCCAGACCACCTTCTGCGACAGCATCCGCGCCTCCCGCCAGCCGATCGTCATCGACCATGCGAGCCGGGACCCGGTCTATGCCTCGCATCCCGTCCCGCGCCGCTACGGCTTCGAGAGCTACATCTCGGTCCCCATCATCCGCCGCGACGGCTCGGTCTTCGGCACCATCTGCGCGCTCGACCCCGAGCCCGCCCGGCTGCGCGACGGCAAGGTGCTGCCGACCGTGACCCTTTTCGCCGAGCTGGTCGCGGCGCAGCTCGAAATCGAGGAGCGGCTGCAGGCGAGCCAGACCGCCCTGCTGGACGCCGAGGCGCTCGGCGCGCTGCGCGAGCAGTTCATCGCCGTGCTCGGCCACGACCTGCGCAACCCGATCGCCGCGGTCGGCGCCGGGGCCGACCTGCTGGCCCGCCACCCGGCGGATGCCCGCGCCCCCGAGATCCTGGCGCAGATGCGGCGCAGCTGCCGGCGCATGGCGACGCTGGTGGACGACATCCTCGACTTCGCCCGCGGCCGGCTCGGCGGCGGGATCCCGGTGCGGCAGCGGCGCGTGGCGCTGGACGGCCTGCTGCGGGACGTTGTGGCGGAGCTGCGCGGCACCCACCCCGACCGCACCGTCGAGGCCGCGATCGACCTGCCCGACCTGGTGGCCTGCGACCCCCGGCGCATTGGCCAGCTGGTCTCCAACCTGCTGGCCAATGCGCTGGTGCATGGCGCGCAGGACCGGCCGGTGAGCCTCACCGCGCATGGGCGCGACGGCGGCCTCACCCTCTCGGTCACCAATCAGGGCCGGCCGATCCCGCCCGCCATCATGGCGCGGCTGTTCCAGCCCTTCAGCCGCGACGCGAACGGGCCGCGGGCCGGCCTCGGCCTCGGCCTCTACATCGCCGCCGAGGTCGCCCGCGCGCATGGCGGCACGCTCAGCGTCGCCTCGGACCCGGCCGCCACGGTCTTCACGCTGGAGCTGCCGGCGGGCTGATCCGGCCGCGCCGCCGCGGCGGCGCTCGCCGGCGCCTGCGGGGTCGAGGACTTTGGCACCGCCGCCTGGTCGCGGAGGGTGGCCAGCGGCTGCCCCGGCGCGCTGCCCCGGCGAAAGGCGTCGTCCAGCCGCGCCAGCGCCGCCGGCGGCGTGCCCGGCCGGGCATGGAAGGCTGGCCGAGCTCGGTCGCCAGCGAGGCCGAGGCCCCCGCAGCCGGGCGTCGCGCCCAGGCTTTCCGCATCGACGGGAACCCGCCCGGCCGCGGGACGATTTACCCGGCGTAATGCGGCCGTCAGAAAAATCGCCGACTGGTTGATATGTCCTCGTATCGCCACGGCTCTTGCGATATTCACGCGCCGCGCCCCTGCCACGCCCCGGAGTCATCCATGTCCCGTCTCGCCCGGCGCGCCACCCTCGCGCTTGCCGCCCTCGCCGCCGCTGCCGCCGCTGCGCTGCCCGCCGCGGCGCAGCCCTTCCCCAGCCGGACGCTGACCGTCATCGTCCCCTTCGCCGCGGGCGGCCCGACCGACACGGTCACCCGCCTGGTCGCGGAGAGCATGGGCCGGGAGCTCGGCCAGACCATCGTCGTCGAGAATGCCGGCGGCGCCGGCGGCACCATCGGCGCCCAGCGCGTCGCCAACGCGAAGCCCGACGGCTATACCCTGCTGCTGCACCATATCGGCATGGCGACGACGCCGACGCTCTACCGCCGCCTGGCCTATGACCCGGTCGGCGGCTTCGAGACCATCGGCCTGGTCACCGAGGTGCCGATGACCCTTGTCGCCAAGAAGGACTTCCCCGCCAATACCCTGGCCGAGGCGATCGCCGTCATCCGCCGCGACCAGGAGAAGCTGAACTACGCCAATGCCGGCATCGGCGCCGCCAGCCACCTCTGCGGCCTGCTGCTGATGAAGGCGGTGGACGCGCCGATGACCACCGTCCCCTTCCGCGGCACCGGCCCGGCGATGCAGGAGGTCATCTCCGGCCGCATCGACCTGATGTGCGACCAGACCACCAGCACGACCGAGCAGATCAAGAGCGGCGCGATCAAGGTCTTCGCCACCACCACCCCGGCCCGGCTGGAAGCGCTGCCCGAGGTGCCGACCTCGGCCGAGGCGGGCCTGCCGGAATTCCAGGTCACCGTCTGGCACGGCCTCTACGCGCCGAAGGGAACGCCGGCCGAGATCACGGGGCGTCTGAGCAAGGCCCTGCAGGTGGCGCTGGCCGACCCCAAGCTGGTGGCCCGCTTCGCCGAGCTCGGCACCGCGCCGGTCGCAGCCGCGATGGCGACGCCCGAGGCGCACCGCAAGTTCTGGCTGGCCGACATCGCCAAGTGGAAGCCGATCATCCAGGGCGCCGGCCAGTACGCCGACTGAGTGTCGTTGCGCGGGTGGTGGCCCTTTACGCCCCGCCACCCCGCATGCGAGCCTGCCTCCGAACCTGGCCGCAGGGCGGAGGACGCAAGCAATGGACGGCATGACCAAGGTCGCGTGCCCCTGGAATCGGGCGCTCGAATCGCTCGGCAATTCGGTCGAGCTGCAGCACGTGAACCTGCGGGTGCCCGACCAGGGCAAGGCGACCGCCTTCTACATCTCGGCGCTCGGCCTGACCCGCGACCCCTACCTGGTCGTCGGCATCGAGAACATGTGGGCCAATGCCGGGGTCAGCCAATTCCACCTGCCGACCGGCCCGGCCCAGGTGCTGCGCGGCACCACCGGCCTGGTGCTGCCGGACCGCGCCCAGCTGCTGCACCGGCTGCAGACCGCCCGGCGCTGGCTGGACGGCACGCGCTACGGCTTCGAGGAGCGCGACGACCACGTCGCCATCACCTGCCCCTGGGGCAACCGCATCCGCGCCCATGCCCCGGATGCCGACCGCTTCGGCCGCATCAAGCTCGGCATGCCCTATGTCGAGTTCGACGTGGCGCCGGGTACCCTGCCGGGCATCGTCCGGTTCTACCAGCAGATCGTCCAGGCGCCGGCCAGCATCGAGGACGGCGTGGCGAAGGTCCTCGTCGCCCCCGGCCAGCACCTGACCTTCCGCGAGACCGACGCGCAGCAGCCGGCCTTCGACGGCCACCACATCCAGCTGGCCTTCGTCGATTTCGGCGGCGTCCATGCCCGGCTGTCGGAGCGCGGGCTGATCAGCCAGGAAGACAGCCAGCACCAGTACCGCTTCATCAAGATCGTCGATCCCGACACGGGCAAGCTGCTGTTCGAGGTGGAGCACGAGTGCCGGTCGATGACCCACCCGCTGTTCATGCGGAAGCTGGTCAACCGCAACCCGGCCACCACCAACCAGATCTACGCCCCGGGCGCCGAGGCCATGGCCTGGGCGATGCCGCCGGAGTGAGGCCCCGCCGGGCCGGCCATCAGGCGATGGTCGGCCCGTCCAGCGCCGCGATCTCGCGGATCAGCTTCCGCTTCACCGCATTGCCGAAGCTCTGGAAATCCTCGGCGACCACGACGAAGGCGCCGGCCCCGCCGATCACGCTGTCGCGGTAGTACTCGTCGAGCGGGATGGGCGGCATCCGCCCGAAGGTCGGCCGGTCGTTGACGATCGGCAGGCCGTTGATCGTCACCCCCTCCGCCACCAGCCGGTCGCGCGCCAGCTCCACCGGCCCGCCGCTGTTGTTCACCCCGTCGCCCGAGACGTCGATCACCCGCCGCGTCGCATCGAAAGGCGCCTCCGCCAGCACCTGGCGGGAGAAGTCGAGCCCGCCCGAGATCGAGGTCCAGGACAGCGAGGCCCGCGGCGCCTCGGCCAGCTTCTCCGACCAGGCCCGCGCCTCCCCGGCGCCCGAAACCCGCATCCAGGGCAGCACCAGCCGCTGGTACTCGGCGCCGGCCCATTCGACATAGGCGAGGCCGATCGCGCCGATCATGCCGCCGCGGATCGCCTCGACCACCTGCGGGTCGCTGACCGCGGCGCGGTAGCCTTCCCGCTGCAGCCGCGCCTCGTCGTCGTCGACCGAGCGGGAGACATCGACCGCCAGCACCAGGAGCACGTCGACCGGATCGGCCTGGGCCCGGGCCCGGCGAACGGGGGTGAGCGCGGCCGCACCGGCCGCCAGCAGGGAGCGCCGGCGCATGACCCAAGCCTCCGTCGATGACACGACGCAGCATGGAAACCCGCCGGCCCCTCCCGGTTCAACAGGAACCTTAGAATTATTGCCGGACCCATCAGGCCCCGAGGCCCGCGAGCAGCGCCGCGGCCACCCGGGCCACGTCGTCCTCGCCGAGGTAGGGGTGCATCGGCAGGGACAGGCAGCGGGTGCAGAGGTCCTCGCTGACCGGCAGCGGCGGCGCGCCGCCCTCGATCCCCGCCGCATGCGCCGCGGCATAGGCGGGCTGCCGGTGCAGCGGCTTCGGGTAGTAGATCGCGCTCGGCATCCCGGCCGCCTGCATCGCCGCCTGGACCCGGGTGCGGGCGGCGGCATCCTCCAGCAGCACGGTGTAGATGCCCCAGGCGCTCTCGGCGCCGGGCGTCACCTGCGGGGTCCGCACGCGGCCGCCGAGCGCCGCCTCGTACCAGGCGGCGGCCTGCCGGCGGGCCACCAGCTCGCCCTCCAGCAGCGGCAGCTTGGCCAGCAGGATCGCGGCCTGGATGCTGTCGAGCCGGCCGTTCATGCCGGTGCGCAGCACGTCGTAGCGCGACTTGCCCTCGCCATGCGTGCGCAAGGACCGGTACAGCTCGGCGCGGTCGGCATCCTCGGTCAGGATGGCGCCGCCGTCGCCGTAGCAGCCCAAGGTCTTGGTCGGGTAGAAGCTCAGCGCCGTGGCATGCCCCCAGGTGCCGAGCCGCCTGCCGTCGAGCGACCCGCCGAAGGCCTGCGCCGCGTCGTCGAGGGCGAACATGCCGTGCTTCTCGCAGAGCCCCTCGATCGCCGGCCAGTTCGCCGGCAGCCCGTAGAGGTCGACGCCGATCACCGCGCGCGGCCGCAGCCGCCCCTGCTTCGCCACCTGCTCCACCCGCCTGACGAGATCGGCGAGGTCGATGTTGAAGCTCAGCGGGTCGACGTCGACGAAGACCGGCGTGGCGCCCAGCACCAGCGGCACCTCGGCCGTCGCGGTATAGGTGAAGGCGGGCAGGAAGACCGCGTCGCCGCGGCCGATCCCCTCGGCCATCATGGCGATCTGCAGCGCATCGGTGCCGGAGGAGACGCCGACCGCGTGCTTCGCCCCGGCGAAGGCGGCCAGCGCGGCCTCCACCGCATCGACCTCCGGCCCCTGGATGAAGCGGCCATGGTCGAGGATGCGGGCGATGCCGGCATCGATCTCGGCCCGGATCAGCGACTGCTGCGCCTTCATGTCGAAGAAGGCGACGGGGCGGGCGGTGGTGGTCATGCGATGCCTCGATTCCAGCGCAGGGGGCTTAGCGCGCGCGGGGCCGGATGCACAATCAAGGCGCATGTCGCGGTGCAACAGCGGCGGGTTTGAATTTTCCTAAAACCGCGGTCCTGCGGGTTTCGGACAAAGGCCAGGGGGACGCCGTCCCCCTGGACCCCCTGCCGAAGGCCGAAAGGCTTCCGGACACCACGGGCTTTCATGGCGGGGCCCAGCGGCGGTGCCAGGGCTTGCCCTCGAGGAAACGGATCAGGCGGAGCGAGCGGCGAAGCTCGCGGGTCGGGCCCTCCGGCAGCAGCCGGCCGCGGAAGCCGGCGAGCCAGGCCCCGACCGCGCCGCGGACCAGGGCGAGCGCGGCGGCATGCGGCAGGTAGATCGGCCAGACCGGCAGGGCGGTGAGCAGGCCGACCCGCTGCACCGCCCGGGCGCCGTCCATCCCGAGGATCCGCATGGCCCGCCGGGCGGCGCGGCAGATGAAGTACTCGATCCGGCGCAGCGCCGGCGGGGCCGCTGGATTGGCGCAGGCGCCGACCAGCCGGAGCCAGAGCCCGGCATGGGCGAGGCGGCGGAAGTGGCGGCTGACCGTGTCGGGCTTGCCGTAGTCTTCGGGCAGGCTGTGCCAGGGCAGGCCGGAGACGGCGACCTGGAACATGCCGTCGATCCGCTGGCGGGCGTCGCGCAGCGGCCGGCCCTCGCCCATGACGACGGTGCGCAGATGGGGGAGGACCTCGGCCCATTCGGCATCGGTCATCGGCGACCAGGGGCGTTTCGGGGTGTAGCGGCGGCCGGGCGGCGGGGGCGGATGGGGCATTGGCGGGGCTCCTGGCCGGCGGAAGAGCGGAGCAGGATAGAGGATTATATTCCTTTTTGTCAAGGATGGCGGCCGCGGGGCGCTCCCGGCCCGCGGCTCGGGCGCGCCTTCCTCAACGGCCCCGCATCCTCCGGCCCGGGCGGCCGGCGGGCCTGGCGCATCTCATGGCCAGACCGGCGCGCCATCCAGCCCCGCGGTCTCCGGCAGGCCGCAGATCAGGTTGGCATTCTGCACCGCCTGGCCGGCCGCGCCCTTGCCGAGGTTGTCGACCACGCCCATCGCGATCACCAGGTCGCGCTCCGGATCCGCGGCATAGCTGACGAAGGCGAGGTTCGAGCCGGTGGCCCATTTGGTCTGCGGCGGCGCGTCGGTCACGCGGACGAAGGCCCGCCCGGCATAGAAGCGCCGCGCCGCCTCCAGGCACTGCCCCGTGGTGGCGCGGCCGCGGGCGTAGATCGTGGCGAGCACGCCGCGGGTCATCGGCGCCAGGTGCGGCGTGAACACCAGCCCGGCCGCGCTGCCGCCGCTGAGACGCTCGATCGTCCTGGCCATCTCGGGCATGTGGACGTGCCTGAGCAGGCCGTAGGGCTGCAGGTTCTCGTTGCTCTCGGCATAGCCGAAGCGGCTGTCGGCGCCGCCCCGTCCGGCGCCGGAGATGCCGGTCTTGGCGTCGATGATGATGTTGCCCGGCTCGATCAGCCCCTCGGCCAGCAGCGGCGCCAGCGCGGTCAGCACCGCCGCGGGGAAGCAGCCGGGATTGGCGACGCGGGTCCGGCCCTCGACCTGCTCCGGCCAGACATCGGCCAGGCCATAGGCCCAGCCCTCGGCGTAGCGGTGGTCGCCGCCGATATCGACGACCTTCACCTCCGCCGGCACGCGCGCCAGCGCCTCGGCCGAGGCGCCGGTGGGCAGCGAGGCGAAGAGCAGGTCGAGCTTCGGCAGGGAAGCGGGGTCCCACTTCTCGATCACCAGATCAGCCAGCCTGGCCGGCACGCCGGGGAAGCGGTCCCGCAGCCGGCTGCCGGCGCTGCCCTCGCCCGCGGCGTAGACCAGTTCGAAGGAGGGGTGGCCCGCGACCAGGCGCATCGCCTCGCCGCCGCCAAAACCGCTGATGCCGACGATGCCGACGCGAATGCTCATGGTGGTGTCCTTTGGTTGGGGCAAGCGCAAAGAAAAACCCCCGGAGCCAGGGGCTGCGGGGGTTCGGGGATGCGGGCTGATGCCGTCTCGGGGGTGGGCCGCTAGGGAGCGGTCCTCACCGGGGGAGGGGCCTGTCTGCACGCAGCCGCGGAAGCCGCCGCCGGGAAGCAGCGACGGCGTCGGTTCGCGGTGCGGCGGCGAAGGTCACCCATGCGGCGGACGGTATTGGTCCGCCTGAACATCTGTCAACGAGCATTCGCAGCCGTGCTCCTGTCCCGCCAGGGCCGCCCGGGGTCGAAGCCGGCGATGCCGCAGCGCCGGCCCTTGCTGCCTCGCCGACTTCCCCGCCTCACCCGTCCGCCGCCACCGGGTATCCGGCACGGCACCGGCCGGCGTCCGACACCCTGGCGTTGCCCCGCCAGGCCACGCCGACACGTCGCATCCGGCCGGACAGGCATCGCCCCGTCCGCGGCGGCAGGCCGCCCATCGCGCCCTTGCCCGTCCTTTTCCGCCGCCAGGCGTGTCAACCCGGCCGCCACGCAGCCGGGCGGGCTTCCCGCGCGGCCGCGCCGCGCTATCCCTGCGGCGCCGCCTTCGCCGCCTTCTCGCCCAGCGCGCTGGCGTACTCGTCCGCCTTGTAGATGTCGGAGACGATCGACTTCAGCTTGGTCACGTGGTCCTTCATCCCCAGCGCCTCGGCATAGGCCGTCGCGGTGCCGAAGCCGGCGATGCCGTAATGCGACATGCGCTGGTACTGGGCGATGATCTCCACGTCCAGCAGGTCGGCGTTCTTCGGCGCCTCGTCCCCGGTGTGCTTCAGCGCCTCCCGCACCAGGCCTTCCATGCCCGCGCAATGCTCCTTCGCCACCTCGCCGCCGGCTTCCTGCAGCAGGGACTTCAGGGTGTCGCGGTGCTTGGTGATGCCGGTGACCGAGGCTTCCAGCGTCTGCTTCAGCTTCGGGTCATGCGCCTTGCCGGCCATCGCCTGCACGGCGCGGGTCATCTGGTCGTTGGCCGACCACAGGTCGCGCATCTCGTCGAAATAGACGGCCTTCAGGCTGTCGGGGCTGGACATCGGTGGTTCCTCCGGTTCGAGCCCTCCCCAACGGCAGGCGCGCGGACGCGTTCCTGCCCCGGCCGGACGGATGTCGTTCCAGGCATGCCGCGCTACTGCGCCGCCCTGGCCCCGTCGCCGTCCGCGTTGTGGTCGAACTCCGGCACCAGCCGCCCGAGCTGCGCCAGCGCCGCCCGCGGGCTGCCCGCCCTTGCCGAGGCCGCGATCTCGTCGATCGCGCGGCCCACCAGCGCCGGGTCGGCGGTGCGCGGCGTCGCCACCAGCAGGCCGTGGAACTGCGTCGGGCGCGGCGGCTCCTGGCCGTGGAACAGCTCCTCGTAGAGCTTCTCCCCGGGGCGGAGGCCGGTGAAGCGGATCTCCACGTCCTCCTCCGGCCTGAGGCCGGCCAGCCGGATCATCCGCCGCGCGAGGTCGACGATCTTCACCGGCTTGCCCATGTCGAGCACGAAGATCCCGCCTTCCGCCAGTTCCTTCGGCTGGTCCTCGCGGTCCTCGGCGCCGATGACGCTGGCCTGCAGCACGAGGCCCACCGCCTCCCGCACCGTCATGAAGTAGCGGCGCATGTCGGGATGGGTCACGGTCAGCGGCCCGCCGCGCTCGAGCTGCCGGCGGAACAGCGGCACGACCGAGCCCGTGCTGCCCAGCACGTTGCCGAAGCGGACGGTGACGCAGCGCATGCCGCCGTCGCCGGTGCGGGCGGCGACGTCGAGCGCCTGGCAGTACATCTCGGCCAGTCGCTTGCTGGCGCCCATCACGCTGGTCGGGTTCACCGCCTTGTCGGTGCTGATGAAGACCATCGCCAGGCAGCCGACCGCGCGCGCCGCGTCCGCCACCACCCGGGTGCCGCCGGCATTGGTCAGCAGCCCTTCCAGCGGGTTGTTCTCGACCATCGGCACGTGCTTCAGCGCCGCGGCGTGGAAGACCAGCTCGGGGCGGATATCCTCCAGCAGACGCTTCATCCGCGGCTCGTCGCGGATATCGGCCAGCACCGCGCGGCGCGGCACGTCGGGGTGGCGCTCCCGCAGCTCGAGGTCGATCTCGTAGAGCGCGAACTCCCCGTGGTCGAGCAGGGTAAGCGAGGTCGGGCCGAGCGCCGCGACCTGCCGCGCCAGCTCGCCGCCGATGGTGCCGCCGGCGCCGGTGACCAGCACGCGCCGCCCCTGGATCAGCCGCGCCATGCCTTCCCGGTCCAAGGGCACCTGCGGCCGGTCCAGCAGGTCCTCGATCGCCACCGGGTCGAGCTTGAGCCGCTGCCCCGCCTTCTCCTCGGCTGCCGCCAGCCGCTTCGCCGCGGGGTCGAGCGAGGTGACGGAGGGCGCGCGGCGGACCGGGATGCCGTGCCGGTCGGCGGTATCCAGCAGGCGTTCGAGCGCGAGGCCCTGGACATGCGCGGTGGCGAGGACGATCAGCGCGGGCAGCCGGCCCTCGTCCTTCATCCGGTCGAGCACGGCCGCGATCTCGTCCGCGGTGCCGAGGATGGGGTGGCCCTGGATGCGCCGGCCGGCCTGGCGCGACCGCATCGACAGGATGCCGACGACGCGGAAGGCCGGCTGCCGCTCGGCGGCGAGCGCCCGGATGAAGATGTCGGCCCCGTCGCCGGCGCCGACCAGCAGCACGGGCTGCGGCGCCAGCATCGCCTCCGGGGTGCGGCGGGCATGGTGCAGCCGGCCGGCGATGCGCGGCGCGCCCAGCAGCAGGCCGAGGGTGAGCGCGTGGATCGCCGGGAAGGCCGGGTTGGGCGGCACCCAGGCATCCAGCACGTGCAGCCCGGCCCAGAACAGCGCCGCGGCCCCGACCGCGGCGCCGGCGATCCCGAGCAGGTCGGGCAGGCCGGCATAGCGCCAGTATTGCTGCGGCAGCCGCACCGGCAGGCCGGCCGCCAGCAGCACGGCGGCGGCGCCGGGCAGGGCGCCGAGCCACCAGCCCTCCTCCGGCCAGGCGCCGGGCGCGTCCAGCAGCATCGCCGCCGGCAGGGCCAGGCAGGCGAGGAGGGAATCCAGCGCGAGGTTGAGCAGGATGCGATGCGGCGCGCGGCGGGCCATGGCTTGGCTATAGGACGGACCGCGCCGCGACGCCACCGCCCCGGCCCCTACGCGACCGGCAGCGGCGCGAGCCGCCGGTACAGCCCAACCAGCCGCGCCGCCTCCGCCTCCCAGCCGTAGCGGCCGGCGGCGGCCTGCCGCCCGGCGGCACCCAGCGCGGCGCGGCGGGCCGGGTCGCGCAGCGCCCCGACCGCGGCGGCGATGGCGGCGGCATCCGCGCTGTCCACCAGTAGGCCGCAGCCGGCGTCGCGGAGGATGCCGGCGACCTCCTCGGCGAAGGCCGGGGCGATCACCGGCAGGCCGGCCTGCATGGCGTCGAACAGCTTGTGCGGCAGGGCGAGGCGGTGGTTCTCCTCGCCCGGCTGGAACAGCACCAGGGCGATGTCGGCCTCGGCCAGCCGGGCCATGGCCTCGGGGTGCGGCAGCCAGGGCAGCCGCTCGATGCGCGGCGCCAGGCCGAGGGCCTCGGCGCGGGCCAGGAAATCGGCCTCCGAGCCGTCGGTGAAGCGGCCGATGAGGCGGAGCCGGTCGGTGGCGGGCAGGCGCGCCATGGCCTCCAGCAGCGCCGGCCAGCCGCGGCCGCGGCCCATGGCGCCGGCATGCACCAGCGTCAGCGGCCCGGGGCCGTGGCGGCGGGGCGGGATGGCGACGGGCGCGGCGTAGTTGCGGACGGCGACGATCCGCGCCGCCGGCCCGAAATCGGCCGCGAGCCCGTCCTTCGCCACCACCACCGCATCCGCCGCCTGCCCGGCCAGCCGGCAGGCCAGCCGCAGCGCGGCGCGGGCCAGGGGGCGCAGGCCGCGCGGCAGCCGGGTGTCGAGCCGGCTCGGGTAGTGCTCGTGCACGTCGAGCACGACGCGGGCGCCGCAGCGCCGGCCGGCGAGGATCGCAGCGGCCCAGGCATCCGGCTCGCTGGCATGGATCACCGCGGCGCCGCTGGCCGCGGCGGCGCGCGCCAGCGCCGGCAGGGCGCGCAGGCGCCCGGCCCAGCCGGGC
>NZ_SMSJ01000229.1 GCF_004355005.1 Dankookia rubra | reverse complement strand
GGTGCCGCCAGCGCCCGCCCGAGCGCGGCCGCCGCCGGCAGCCGGCGGGGCGCGACCGGCCCCGGCAGCAGCGTCAGCAGCCTGGCCAGCGCGTCCGCCGGCGCGGTCAGCCGCAGCGGTCCGCCCATCCCGCTCTTCACCGCATCACCTCCCCTCCAGCCGGGCGGGCGCCCCGGGGTGCACTCGCCGCTCCCGCCCCCATCTCCCGCTATATGACCCAGGCCCATATCAATCGCATCGCCACCGCCCTGCCGCGGCACGAGGTGCATGACGCCTTCCGGATCTTCGCCGGGCGGCAGATCAGCGACCCCCGCATCCAGACCGCCTTCGCCCGGCTGGCGGAGCGATCCCAGATCGCCCGCCGCTATTCGGTGCTGGAGCCGCGCGAGGATTGCCGCGGCACCACCGACGACTTCTACCGCCTGGAACGCTTCCCCGGCACCGGCACCCGCATGGCCCGCTACGAGGCCGAGGCGCCGGCCCTGGCCGAGGCCGCCGGCCTGGCGCTCGGGCTGGAGGAGGAAGGGCCGGGCATCACCCACCTGATCCTCGCCTCCTGCACCGGCTTCGCCGCGCCCGGGCTCGACCACTGGATCATCGACCGCTTCCGGCTGCCCGGCAGCGTCGAGCGCAGCGTGGTCGGCTTCATGGGCTGCCAGGCGGCGATCAACGCGCTGAAGCTGGCCCACCACATCGTCCGCAGCGACCCGAAGGCGCGGGTGCTGGTGCTGAACCTCGAGCTCTGCAGCCTGCACCTGCAGCCCTCGACCGAGATCGAGCAGCTGCTCTGCTTCCTGCTCTTCGCCGATGGCTGCAGCGCGGCGCTGGTGACGGCCGAGCCGCAGGGCCTGGCGCTCGAGGGTTTCCACGCCGCGCTGCTGCCGGAGGCCGCCGACCAGATCACCTGGCGGATCGGCGATGGCGGCTTCGACATGACGCTTTCGGGCTTCGTGCCGCTGACCCTGGCGCGCGCCCTGCCGGACCAGTCCGCGTCGATCCTGGCCGGGGCCGCCGTGTCCGACTTCGACCTCTGGGCGGTGCATCCGGGCGGGCGCAGCGTGCTGGACGCGGTGATGCACGGCATGGACCTGCCGGAGGATGCGCTCGACGTCAGCCGCGGCGTGCTGCGCGACCACGGCAACATGTCCTCGGCCACGGTGATGTTCGTCCTCGCCCGCATGATGGCCGGGGCGGAGCGCGGCCAGCGCGGCTGCGCCCTCGCCTTCGGCCCCGGACTCTCGGCCGAGACCATGCGCTTCCGGGTGGCATGAGCATGGCGCGGCCTTCGGTGGCATAGGCAGGCTGGGGAGAAGGTATTCTCCCCAGGCCCCTCATCTATTCTTCTGGGCCGGCACCCGTCGCGCGGCGAGAGCCAGGCCCCGCCCAGCCTTCCCGGATGGATACCAAGATGCTCGCCACCCGCAGCACCGAAGACGAATGGATGGACGACGCCGCGGCCGGCGAGCCGGAATTCGCCGCCGCGCTCGAGGAACTCGGCCGCATCAACCGCCTCACGCTCGCCTTCGGCCCCGTGCTGTCCTGGCTGGACCGGCTGGTGCAGCGGACCGGGGCGGCCGAGCTCTCCATCCTCGATGTCGGCTGCGGCGGCGGCCAGATGCTGACCGCGATCGAGGCCTGGGCGGAGAAGCGCGGCGTTGCGGTGACGCTCGCCGGGCTCGACCACAGCCCCTGGGCGGCGCGCTACGCCGAGGCGCAGGGGGTGAAGGCGCGCTTCATCACCGCCGACCTCTTCGAACTCGCCCCGGATGAGCGCTTCGACGTCGTGCTCTGCAACCTCTTCACCCACCATCTGCGCGACCCGGAACTGGTGCGCTTCCTGCACTGGCTCGAAGCGCGCGCGGTGCGGGGCTGGCTGATCTCCGACCTGCATCGCCACTGGCTGCCCTGGGGCGTGGTCTGGGCCGGCTTCCGGCTGATGCGGTTCAGCCCGATGGTGATCCACGACAGCACCGTCTCCATCGCCCGCAGCTTCGTCCGCGCGGATTGGGAGAAGCTGCTGGCCGAGGCGGGGGTGACGGCCGAGCTGCGCTGGGTCTTCCCCTTCCGCTGGAACGTCGGGGTGATCCGCGGGTGATCGCCGTGATCGGCGCCGGCCCGGCCGGCTGCGCCGCGGCGATCGCGCTGGCCCGCGCCGGGCGGCGGGTGCTGCTGCTGGAACGCCAAGCCGCGGCGCGCGAGAGCGTCTGCGGCGAGTTCCTCGGCGCCGATGCCGCCGCCGCGCTGGCGGCGCTCGGCCTGCACCCGGCGGCGCTGGGCGGCGTGCCGCTGGCCCGCGCCCGGGTCGGCTGGGGCCGGCGGGAGGCCGGCTTCGCCC
>NZ_SMSJ01000228.1 GCF_004355005.1 Dankookia rubra | reverse complement strand
GGCACCGCGGCGCGCCGGGATGGCACGGGCGGCGTGCGCTGCCGCACCCGTCGCGCCGGCGCCCTGGCGCCGGCCGTGGCGGCGCCGGCGCCGCGCATGGCAGGATCGCATCGCTCGACGGAGGCGCGGCGATGGGCGGCGATGCGATGGGCAGGCTCTGGGGCTTCCTCGGCCAGGCGAGGAACCGGGCGATCCTGGGCTGGATCGGCAGCGGCCTCGCCGTGGCGGCGGCGGGGGTTTGGGCGGTGGTCACCTTCGCCTTCCCGGACCGGCCGGCCGCGCCCGGCGCGGGCGTCGCCTGCGCCCAGCAGGGGATCGCGGCGGGGCGCGACGCCTCGCACAATACCATCACGGTTAACGGTGCCGGCAATGCCGGGTCGCTCGCATGCGCCGACGCCGGCCGGAAGTAGCGGCCGGGCTGCTGGCCCTGCTGCTCGGCGGCGCGCCGGGCGCTGCCCAGGCGCAGCCGCGGAGCGAGGCGCGCGACTGCGCCATCGCGGCCGGGCGGGACGCCACCGGCAACCAGATCACCTGCAATTTCGGCCTGACCCCGGAGCAGGTGCAGGACGCGGCCAGGGCGGCGGCGAGCGGCACGAGCACGGCCCTGGCGGCCGTCATCGCCGATCTCGGCGGCCGGCTGGGCGTCAGCGAGGCGGCGATGCGGAGCCTGCTGCGCATCGTCGGCGAGCAGGACGTGCCGCTCGACCGGATCAACGAGACGCTGGGCCGCGTCGCCGCCAGCTACCGGCAACTGCGCGAGCAGGCCGCAGCGCTCGATCCCGCCGACCCGGTGGCGCGGCCGCTGGTGGAGCAGGCGCGGGCGGCGATCGCCGCCGGCGAACTCGCGCGCGCCCGCGCCCTGTTGCGCGAGGCGACCGCGGCGCAGCTCGACGCCGCCCGGCGGGCGCGGGCGCTGCGCGACAAGGCGGCGGCGGCCGAGCGGGCGCAACTCGCCGAGGCCGCGGCGACCATCGCCACCCAGGGCGAGGTCGCGGCCACCGAGGAACGCTTCCTGGAGGCGGCGGAGCTCTTCGCCCAGGCCGCCGATCTGGCGCCGCCCGACCGCGCCGCCGAGGCGATCGGCTACCGCGAGCGCCAGGCCTCGCTGCTGGTCGCGGAGGGGGTCAATCGGGGCGACAACGCCGCGCTGGCCGCCGGCATCGAGACTTGGCGCCGGGTCGTCGATGGCCGCAGCCGCGAGCGGGAGCCGATCAACTGGGCCAAGGCGCAGGGCGGCCTTGCCAGCGGGCTCGTGCCACTCGGCATGCGGGAGGACGGCGCGACCGGCACGGCCCGCATCGAGGAGGGCATTCTCGCGCTGCGCGCGGCGCTGGAGGCAACGACCCGGGAGCGCGATCCGGAGGCATGGTCCGAAACTCAGGCATTGCTCGGCGCCGCTCTCGTGGTGATCGGCACGCGGACGCAGGACACGGCGCGGATGAAGGAGGCGGTCGTCGCGCTGCGGGCGGTGCAGGAAGCGCGGCCGCGCGAAAGGGCGCCGCTCAAATGGGCGAATGTCCAGCAGCTGCTGGCGCAGGCGCTGATGTTCGTCGGGTTGCAGGAGGGCGGGACGGCGCAGCTGGAGGAGGCGCTCCAGGCAGTCCGTGCGTCCCTGGAGGAGGTGCGGCGCGACCGCGACCCGATGCAATGGGCGATGACCCAGATCGGCCTCGGCAACGTCCTCATGATCCACGGGATACAGGCGGACGACAGGGCCTCGCTTGAGGCGGCGGCCACGGCCTTCCGGGCGGCGCAGGAGGAGGCGACGCGCGAGCGGTCGCTGGGCCAATGGTCGAGCGCGCAGATGGCGCTCGGCTTCGTCCTCTTCCGCCTCGGCCGGCAGGAGGACGGGACAGCACGTCTCGAGGCGGCGGTGCGCGCCCTCGACGATTACCTCGCGGTGGGTGCGCCCTTCGGGCCGGAGCAGTACCTGCGGAACGCCCGCGCCAATCGTGACCGCGCGCTGCAGGAGATCGAGCGTCGCCAAGGGCGCTGAGCCGGTCGCCCGCCGGCCGGCAGGCCGGGACGCGTCATGCCGGATGCGGCCGGCCGGCGCCGCCGTTCCGGCCCGCCGGCCGCCACGGCGGGCCACGGCCCCGATCTTGTCTTGACTTTTTTCCTATTTTCCTGTTTCGTTCCTGCCCCTTGTTGGCCCGGAGCCCCCATGCGCCGCCCCCGCTTCGACCCCGGCATCCCGCCCGAGATCCTGCCCCCCGACTTCGCCATCGGCCACGACCTGCACAACTACCTCTATTTCCGCCCGACCTTCGGCCTGCTCGCGCCGCAGCCCTGGGCGCCGCTCGCCGATGCCGAATGGGCCGCCCTCCGGCCCTTTCTCGCCGAGCACGGCTGCGGCGTCTCGGAC
>NZ_SMSJ01000227.1 GCF_004355005.1 Dankookia rubra | reverse complement strand
GCCGAGGGTGGTCTTGCCGCTGCCGGACTCGCCGACCAGGCCGACCGTCTCGCCTCGGCGACCGCGGGCGGGGCCGGGGGCGGCCCGAGCCAGGCGAGCACCCCGGCGCCGCCGCCGAGCAGCGCCAGCACCAGGGCCCAGAAAACCCCGAGCCCGCGCCAGCCGGACAGCAGCCGCCTGGCCGCCGCCGGGTAGCCGCCCATCATGGTCCCGTCCACCGAGAAGGCCCGAAGAGGCAAGGCCCAAGGGCGCAAGGCTTGGCGGCCCGGTTGTCCGTCAGCGCGACGCGGCGCGGCGGGACGGGGTCTGCACCGCGGCCAGGTTGCGCAGCAGCTGGGTCGCCTGCTGCAGCTGGAAGTCGGTCTCCGGCTTGGTCGGGTCGAAGGCCGGCGCACCGTCCGGCGGCAGGCGGCTGACCTTCTCGGCGATGCCGGGGGGCAGTTCCAGCTTCGGGATGGCGGCGCCGGCCGGCTGCTGCACGCCGCCCTCGTTCCGCAGGGCGCGGCGGAGGTCGGCCTCGCGCTCGCGCGGGATGGAGGCGGTGGCCTCCTGGCGCTGGGCCAGCACCTCGATGTCCGGCTCGATGCCGGTGGCCTGGATCGAGCGGCCCGAAGGGGTGAAGTAGCGCGCGGTGGTCAGCCGGATGGCGCCGTTGCCGGGGATCGGCATTACGGTCTGCACGCTGCCCTTGCCGAAGGACTTCACGCCGAGGACGATGGCCCGGCGGTGGTCCTGCAGCGCGCCGGCGACGATCTCGGAGGCGCTGGCCGAGCCGCCGTTGATCAGCACCACCAGCGGCAGCCCTTGCGCGATGTCGCCGGACTTGGCGTTCCAGCGCTGCGCATCCTCGGGCCGGCGGGCGCGGGTCGAGACGATCTCGCCCTGGTCGAGGAACTCGTCCGAGACCTGCACCGCCTGGTCCAGCAGCCCGCCCGGGTTGTTGCGCAGGTCGAGCACCAAGCCCTTGAGCCCGGCCTGGCCGGCCTGCTGCCGCATGGTCTGGATCGCCCGGCGCAGGCCGACATCGGTCTGCTCGTTGAAGGAGGTCAGCCGGACATAGCCGATGTCGTTGCCCTCGAGCCGGAAGCGGACGACCTGCGGGCGGATCACCTCCCGGGTCAGGGAGAGCTCGATCGGCCGGTCGGCACCCTCGCGCCGGATGGTGATCTTGAGCGAGGTGCCGCGCTCGCCGCGCATCTGCTCGACCGCCTCCTGCAGGGTCAGGCCCTGCACGGAATTGCCGTTGAGGTGGGTGATCAGGTCGCCGGCCTTGACGCCGCCGCGGGCGGCGGGGGTCTCGTCGATCGGCGAGATCACCTTGATGTAGCCGTTCTCCTGCGTCACCTCGATGCCGAGGCCGCCGAACTCGCCGCGGGTCTGCACCTGCATGTCGCGGTAGGAGCGCTGGTTCAGGTAGGAGCTGTGCGGGTCGAGCCCGGTGAGCATGCCGTTGATGGCGTTCTCGACCGCGTCGCGGTCGTTGATCGGCTCGACATATTCGGCGCGGACGCGCTCGAAGACGTCGCCGAACAGGTTGAGCAGGCGATAGGTATCCGCCCGGCCGCCGTCCTGGGCCCAGGCCGCCACCATGGGGCCGACCACGACCCCGGCCATGAAGGCCCCGGCCACTGCCGCCACCGTCCGAACCCTGCGCTTCATGCGGCCACCGTCTGTCCCTGCGAGGCGGCCCGGCGGGCCGCGATCAATCGATGTAGTGCGTCCAGGCTCGGCGTCGACCTTGGCGGCCTCAACCCCTGGCGGCAAACCAATTCCGGGGGTCCACCGGCTGCCCGTGGCGGCGCAGCTCCAGATAGAGCGGAACCCGGCCGCTTCTTTCGCCAGCCTTGTCCCCGGCCTTGTCGGCGGCGCCAAGCTGGCCAACCGGCTCCCCGGCCAGCACGCGCTGCCCCGGGGAGGCGTCCAGCCGGTCGAGCCCGGCCAGCACGAAATGGTAGCCGTCGCCGCAATCCACAATCAACAGCAGGCCATAGCTTCGGAAGGATGAACCGAACACGACTTTGCCGCCGCAGGGGCTGACCACCCGGGCGCCGGGCAGGGCGGAGAGGGTCATCCCCCGCGCCGCGCCGCCTTCCCCGGCGGCGCCGAATTCCCGCGCGACCTGGCCGGCGGCCGGCATGGGGCGGGCACCGCGCGGCGTCGGGGGATCGGGCGAGGCGGGGCGGGCGGCGGCGTCCTGGACCCGTTCGGGCGGGCGTTCCGGGGCGTGGCCGCGGCTTGCCTGGCGCGCCGCCTCGCGGGCCTCGGCCCTGGCTTGCGCCGCCTCGCGCGCCTTTGCGGCCGCCTCGCGCGCGCGCTCGGCCGCCTCGCGGCGGGCTTCCTCCCGCCGCAGCCGGGCGATCGACCGGCGGCGGCCAGATGCAGGGACAGGCGGCACCCCCGGGCGGCGGCCCG
>NZ_SMSJ01000226.1 GCF_004355005.1 Dankookia rubra | reverse complement strand
GCGTTCCAGCCGTCACCACGGCTGGCACGGGGAACACGGCGAGCCGAAGGCGGAGGCAGGTCGACATTGCTGCGTAGGCTGGTGCGAGACATCGGCCCAACATGGTGAGGCTCAGCCGGCGCACTGCCCTACGTGTCGAAACCGACCTGAAGGGCCAGACTTATTTCGCGTTCAGACTCTTAGAGAACGGGCCCTCACCCTTTCGCAAACGGGGTCCGGGAACCGGTTTTATCCCGTAGTGTATTAGTAATCGCAAGTAGACCCAAAAAAAAGCGGCAAGTCGCAGCTACACCAGTGAGAAAAGCTCCTCCAATGGGACCCATCAGAGCGACAAGTGGTAGGCCGACCAAGATACCTGCTCCGCTCGAGACCAACTGAGCCTTCGCTTCAATTTGAACGCGTTGTAACCCGCGTAAAATTCCACTGCAGCATTCCGCCAGTACATGGACAGTCGAAAAAAATGCCAGAAGCCGCAACAATTCAATACCCTCGGTGTATCCTTTGTCGGTTCCGTAAAAAAATTGTACAAGCGGCGCCGCGAAAACCGCAAGTATCAAAAATATGCAAAAAGAAGCAAGTATCAACGGCACCGCAATAACGACACCGTCAATAACAGATTTCCGCACGTCGGCCTGACTCCGACTGCGGGCGACCGCTGGCACCACGAGTGAAACAACACTGCTTGTTATTGGCTGTGAAAAGCCGACAAGAGAACGCATGGCCACATAGGCTGCAACAGCGGGTTTCCCATGTGTCAGAAGCAGCGCCCAAATCAACAGCTGTGCAGCAATACCCTCTCCAAACATGCCGAACAGGGCGAAGCGACCGATACGCCACAGTTGACCGAATAACACCCCATTGATGTACAGATTTTGGAGACGCAGATTGCACTGCCGCCCTTGAAATATGAAGGCAAGGCTTGCCGTAAAAATCAAGATAAGGAAAGGTGTGCGCACTGACAAACTCTCAAAACTGAAGCAAATTATAAGTCCTGCAGCCATCCCCAAAGAAGCAATAGCGTCCCCAACCGCAGCACTTATGTAACGCTGCTGTATGAGCAGGATTCTGCTTACTGCAAATTGTGCGTGCCAAATAATTAAAGCGCATGCTGCCAGAATGGCGGTTACCGCATCGCTTACTAATAAACCGGCAATTAAAACGAGCACTCCTAACGGCAAAGAAAATGCCAAACCAGTCACGATACCACTACCTAAAAGATCTGCAGCATTTGCGCCGATCGCAGCCAGATGTAGTGTAAGGGGATAAATGACAAGCGCGAAGTACAAATTCATCGCATAAAGAAGAAGCCCCATAATGATCGCGTAGGAGCCGAAACTCTCGGGTTCAAGACCTCGGATCAGAAACATGTTCGATACGAACGTGCCAAAATGGAAAAAACTTTGCGATATCACAACAAATACTGAGGGCGCAAATCGACGTACCGTCGAGATCAGGTATTTCCGGCTCACAACTTGCTTATAGAAAGCATTTTCATCCGGGCCCTCGTCCATCAGCACGGACCGCAATAGGCTACTTCGCCGAAATGTGAAACAACCACGTTCTGTGAGACTGAGAACTTGCTGCCACTAGATGAATTACACGATCTATAACGCATCCCATGTTCACCGAAGCTGTTTCTGCTATTGTCCATCGGTTTCCCCAAACTTACCATTCTAACTGGAATTGAAGGTGTAGAAGCTTGCTTAAATTCTCCGCTGAGTCAAGATTTCTACGTACAACGATGTGGGTTGCGGGCGTCCGAGGGGTGTGGCGGATGGAAGTTTGATAGCCAGCGTGACATATTGTTAGGCCTAACAAATCCACTTGTGATGTCGTTTCTGGAAGGTTGAGCATGATCTTTCAAAATAGTTCGGCATTGCGGATAACCTAGGGCTGTTCAACGCTATGCAGCATCCTGGGTGAGCCCTGGGCACAACATCCTGGGTGAGCCCTGGGCACAACAAGTTTGGGCAGAACGGCGGCGGAGATCGGAGAGCCAACTTCCCCGATCGGCAGAACTCGGACATTTCGGGCTGCGGCCGAGATGGAGGTTGTAGTGACCGGGTTTGTGCAGCGACTGCAACCGCTGAAGGTGGTACCTGACACGTGTCGGGCAGAGGGCGAGGTCTTTCGATTGCTGCCCGTGCTGCTGTTCTCAATCCTTGCCATCGTTGGAGGAGGCTGCCGTGTCGGCATCCACCCCGACATCCTCTTTTGTCAGGGAAAATGTCTGGCGCCTCGAAATGACTTCTCATTTTCAGAGGGGCGGGACGGAGGAATGAGTTGGCCTACTCGATGGAGCGCCGTGCGGCGGTTCTGAAAGGCTGTTTTGAAAGCCACCCCTGGCGAACTTGGGCCTGAAAAGGCGGCGTAGGAGGAGCGTTCTGGGCGGCTTTCCCGGAAAGAAGTCGCCATGTGGACGCCCGAGAC
>NZ_SMSJ01000225.1 GCF_004355005.1 Dankookia rubra | reverse complement strand
TGTCTATTGCTCTCCGCCATCGACACCTCCCAGGCTCCTCAGCCTATCAAAGGTGTCCGTGAAAGCGGGACAGGCCCAGTCGGCATCGACTGGTGTTGCGACGACCGCCTGAACCCAAGTAATATACGTCCCTGGCGTTCGGCAAGCGCTGCAGAGAAGCCGGCATCCGGCCGTCCATGGGTTCCGTCGGCGAAGCCTATGACAATGCCCTGTGCGAGAGCTTCTTCGCCGTCCTGGAATGCGAGTTGCTCGCACGACGCCGCTTCGCCTTCCACGCCGAAGTGCGCATGGCAACCTTCAGCTTCATCGAGGCCTGGTACAACCCAGCCAGACTTCACTCAGCGCTGGGTCACCGCTCGCCCATGACCTACGAGAAAGAGAAGCAGCAAGCCGCCGCGGCAGACCCGTAATCAACCAAGCCCATCAACTGTCCACCAGAGCGGGACAAACCCGGTCCGCGACTGGCTCGTCGGGCGGGAGGCCGAGATCGAGATCCTATGGGGCGGTGGATAGCGACGGGTAGTTTAGTGGATTGTGGCCGCGCACCACCACTCGGGAGGCGACGATGTCCGCATCCGCACTTGGCCCACCCCAGGCCGCCATAGATGTCAAGCTCGCTGCGATCTTCGTATCTCTGGAGCTCTCTCGTTCGACTTGGCTGATCACCTCGCTGTCGCCAGGTGGCGGGGAGAAGATGTCCAAGCACTCGGTTCGCGGCGGCGATGCAGCAGGCCTCTTGGGCCTACTCGCCAGGCTGCAGGCGCGGGCGCAGGCCCGCACGGGCAAGACCTTCCGGGTCATCGTCATCCAGGAGGCTGGCCTCGACGGCTTCTGGGTGCACCGCGTGCTGGAGCGGGAGAGCATCGAGAGCCATGTCGTCGATGCCGCCTCGGTCCTGACCTCGCGTCGGCGACGTCGGGCGAAGACGGTCCGCATCGACGGAGAGGCCCTGCTGCGGACGCTGCTGGCGTACAAGCGCGGCGAACCGCGCGTCTGCAGCATGGTCAGGGCGCCAAGCCCGGCAGAGGAGGACCGCCGTCGGCTCTGCCGCGAGCGCAAGACGCTGATGGCCGAGCGGGTGGAGCACGTCAACCGGATCAAGGGAGTGCTGTTCTCCCAGGGTATCCCCGACTACGAGCCGCTGCACCGTGACCGACGCCGGCGGCTGGAAGAGTTGGCGACTGGCGATGGGCGGCCCTTGCCCGCTCACCTGAAGGCGCAGATCGGCCGCGAACTCGACCGACTGGAGCTGCTGCTCGGGCAGCTCGACGCCGTAGAGGGGGAGCGGGATGCCCTGATGGCGCCCGTGGACGACGCGGCTCCTGCGCCTGTGGCGGCGCTGGCAGGGCTACGCGGGATCGGCTCCGAGTTTGCTGCCGCGCTCTGGCTGGAGTGCTTCTTCCGCCCCTTCAGCAATCGCCGGCAGGTGGCCGCCTACGCTGGGTTGGCGCCAACGCCGTGGCAGAGCGGATCAGTGCGGCACGAGCAGGGCGTCTCCAAGGCGGGCAACCCGAGATTGCGAACTACCATGGTCCAGCTGGCCTGGCTGTGACTGCGACACCAACCGACCTCGGAGCTGAGCCTTTGGTTCAAAGATCGCGTCAAGCGTGACGGTGGCCGTGGCAAGAAGACAGCGATTATCGCCCTGGCGCGAAAGCTGCTTGTTGCGTTGTGGAGGCTTGCGACCGGTGGCGTCGTCATCAAAGGCGCCGTGATGAAGGCTGCCTAATCAGCCAGATTATTGCGTTCTCATTCGGCAGGACCCTGATCACGTCCTGACGGATCCAGGTGGGTGAACCGATAGAACATGGCTTCGAAAGCCGCGATCGAGAATGGTCTCGCCCTCTTGAGCCCGAATCGCCGTAAGCGGGATTGTGGTACGGCTGCCGTATGCACCGACCGAATGTGAGGTTGCCTGGTTTGGACTTACCAGGACAGAGAGGGGCTCAAACCTGAACGCCGTTTGGACACTGAGCGGAGATGCCTTCGTGAGCTGATAAAAAACCGCGCTTGACAGGGAAACGCCCCATGTGAGGTGTTCTACCTGCCAGGGTACAGCCCGGAGCTGAACCCGGACGAGGGGCTCAACGGCGACCTGAAGCAGGCCGTGACCCGCAAGGCGCCGGCGCGCAGCAAGGCACAGCTCAAGCGCGCCGCCGTCGACCACCTGCGCAGGCTCTCGAAGTTGCCCGATCGCGTCCGCAGCTTCTTTGGCCACCAGACCTTCAGCTACGCCGCATAGATCAAGATCACCCAAGCCGGATCAATAGCTAGGACTTCATCTGACAGACGGCGTTGGCTGTATGAGCCGATGAGCGTGGCTGCGGTGGTCAGTGGCGCATGATTTTCTCCCTGGCGAGTGGGATAGCGTCAAGGAAGGTTTGCATCGGGGTCTTGCCGTAGCACCACCTACCCTGGTGAGGTCTTCGTCTGTTGTACTCGGCCACCCAGCTATCGAGGCCGGCCTGCAGCTCCGCGATGCTGAGTGCCCGTTTTTGAAGTCATGGGGCGGGCAGTCGTCTGCGGTTGGGATGGGCGAGGCGATGGAGCATCAAGCGGATTGCGGCCAGGGTGACCATCGCCTCGGAGACTTCG
>NZ_SMSJ01000224.1 GCF_004355005.1 Dankookia rubra | reverse complement strand
CAGAACCGCCGCGCGGCGTTCCGTCGAGTGGGCCAACTCATCCCTCCGTCCCGCCCCTCTGAAAATGAGAGATCATCTCAAGGCGCCGGACAACTTCCCTGCCACAGGGGGGCTCTCCCGCACTTTCGATACTGCTGGCGAAATGCGACCAGCATGGATCGGTGGGCGTTGCCGGGGCTGTTCCCCCGGGCCACCGAGGTTGACCATGTGCCTGCGCCCTGGACCGCCACCGCCGGTACCCGGTGACACCGCTCACGTTGCGCGGCTGGCGTTTCCCCGCGGCAATATGCTGTTGAGCCTGCGTGACGAGCTCGGCTCGGTGTTCGACGACCACCGCTTCGCGCGGCTGTTCCCGGGCAAGGGCCAGCCGGCCAAAGCCCCGTGGCGGCTGGCGCTGGTGACCTTGCTGCAGTTTGCGGAAGAGCTGTCGGATCGGCAGGCGGCAGACGCGGTGCGAAGCCGGATCGACTGGAAATACCTGCTTGGCCTGCCGCTGGCCGATGCCGGCTTCGACAGCACAGTGCTGAGCGAATTCCGCTCGCGCCTGGTGGCAGGGGCCTCCGAGGCATTGCTGCTGGACGCCGTGCTGGAGGTGGCGGTCGCACATCGCCTGCTGAAAGCAGGCGGGCGGCAGCGCACCGATTCCACGCATGTCCTGGCGGCGACGCGGGCGATCAACCGGGTTGAATGCGTCCACGAGACGCTGCGCCATGCCTCGGAGGTACTGGCCTTGGCGGCGCCCACATGGCTGCCGACGCATACCTTGCCGCACTGGACTGAGGCTTATGGCCGACGTGCGTTTGACGAACGCCTGCCGCGCTCGGCGGCCAAGCGGGTAACATGGGCAGAGCAGATCGGCGTCGATGGACATCATTTGCTTGTTGCTCTCGACGCCACGACGGCACCAAGTTGGCTTCGCCAGTTGCCAGCGGCCGTCATGTTGCGTCGCGTCTGGCTCCAGCAGTTCCATGCCGGCGAGGCCAACGTTCGGTGGCGTGGTGAGCGCGAAGGAATCCCGCCCGCGGCACGGTTCATCAGTTCGCCCTACGATGCGGATGCCCATTATGCCTGCAAAGCCAGCATGACATGGATCGGCTACAAGGTGCACCTCAGCGAAACCTGTGACGATGACATGCCGCGCCTCATCACCGAGGTGCAGACCACCAGCGGTCCGATTGCCGACGGCGACGTCACGACGCCGATCCACCAGGCGCTGCGGGACAAGGATCTGCTTCCCGCCCAGCACTTCGTCGACACCGGCTACATCAATGCTGGCCTGCTGGTGGAGACGAAGCGCGATTTCGGCATCGACCTGGTCGGACCTGCCCGTGCCGACTTCCGCTGGCAGTCGCAGGCGGGCAAGGGCTTCGCCATGGACGCCTTCTCGATCGACTGGGATGCCCAGCGAGTCACTTGCCCGATGGGCCGGCACAGCTCGGGTTGGAGCCCTGCGCTGGACAATCGCGGTACTCCGGTGATCAAGGTGAAGTTCTCGACGAAGGACTGCCGGGCCTGTGAGCACCGGTCCGATTGCGCCGGACCAACCGCAACGCGGCGCCTGATGACGTTCAGGACGCGCGATGCCTATATCGCGTTGCAAGCAGCACGCCACCGACAGCAGACGCCCGAATTCCTCCGCCTCTACGCGCTGAGAGCTGGCGTCGAGGGCACCATCTCCCTGGCCGCCCGTAGCTTCGGGATCCGAAGGCCCCGCTACTTCGGACAAGCCAAGACGCATCTGCAGCACGTCGCCACCGCGGCCTCCATAAACCTGATGTGTCTCGTTCGCTGGATCACCGGCGACGCTCTTGCGCCCACCAGACAGTCGCATTTCTCACGCCTGATCCGAGCCCAAGCAATTCACTGACTTCGCCAGCAGTATCGGAAGTGCGGGAGAACCAAATCGACCTCAGCATTGACAATGGCGCCGACGACGGCCCCAAATGAACGGGTGCTTGTGCTGGTTCCAGTAGGTGGTGGCACGCTCGACGGCTTGCTCGATCTCGGCCCAGGCGTTGAAGCGCCGTCCTTTGAGGGCCAGCGAGCGCAGCACCTTCCACCACGGCTCGATGAGGTTCAGGTAGGCCGCATACTTTGGCTGGAACACGAACTCCCAGCATGGGTAGGCCAGGGCGAACAGCAGCACGTCCATGCCGCCGTGGATTTTGAGGTTGTCGACCACGGCGTAGACCCGCTCGGCATCGGGTGCGATCCAGCTCTCGACGCGCTCGAGGAAGTCGACCCAGTTTGCCGTGGTTCGGCGCTCGTAGGTCGTGGTGAGGGCGGCGCCTGTGGCCGGCTGCAAGGCGCCGAACACGTAGCCCGCGACATCGCGCCGGCCGTAGTCGATCTCCTGCCTGGCCCGCTCCGCTCGCGGTCCGGCCGGCTTGACCAGGCGCTGCCCGGGATAGCTCTTGCTGGCCTGTGGTCCCATCTCGTCGAGGCAGACGACTACGCTGCGCTCGGGTGGCGCAGTGTAGAGCTGCTCGATGGCCCCCTTTTTCTAGGCTGGCAAAGCTGGCTGGCAGGCTTTCTGTTCCAGCTCGGCGAGGTAGGCCTTGGGGTCGCGCCGAAACCGGGTGCGTAGGATTCGCGCCTGATGCCGTGGC
>NZ_SMSJ01000223.1 GCF_004355005.1 Dankookia rubra | reverse complement strand
TGGTCGACACCGCCCGCCTCGCGCCGAACACCAGCGTCTTTGGCACCATCCTGACGACTGTCACGGCCTGACCGCTACGCCGCAGAAGTCAGAGGGGGTGGGTAATTACCAATGGATAGTTGGGTCGAAATCAAGGCATAGACCATGTCGGCATCTCGGCCTGCACGACCTCGCACTCCACCCGACCCTCGGCGACGAGCAGCCGCCCCGCGACCACTGCCGCCCGGCCGCGCGCGGCGATCCGCTCGAAGACAGCACCAGGCCGCTGTCGTCCCAGGTCAGGATCTTCACACGGTCGGATCGCTTCGAGCGGAACACCAGCACCACGCTCGAGAACGGATCGGTGCCCAGCTCGGCCGCCGCCAACGCGGCCAAGGCGTGCGCGCCACGGCGGAGGTCCACCGGCCTGGTCGCCAGAAGGATCCGCACGCCGGCGGGCAGCGCGATCATGCCGCAGAGATCCGGACCGCGCTCAGCACCGTCGTCAGCAGGGCCTCGTCGGTCCCGGGCGCGATGCGCAGCACCGCGCCCGCCAGGTTCACCTCGATCGGCGGTGGCTGGCGCGCCCCTGTCGTCGCTGCTTCAGGAAATGCGCGCGACGGTTCGGCCACGACTGGCACGAAACCCGGCCCTGCCGGCGCAGTGGCCTCCGACAGCGCCTTCCGCGCTTGCCGGCACCAGTCGAAGACCTGCTGTGGGCTCACCTGCCAACGGCGGGCAACATCCGTCACCCTCGCGCCGGGCTCTGCCGTCTCGGCGTCGATCCGAGCCTTCTCGTCGTCCGACCAACTCCGCCGCCGGCCAGGTCCCGTCAGAACCTCGACCCGGCGGTAGCCGATACCCTTCGCGTCATCTGTAGCGCTATCCATAACATCGTCCGCAAGCCCACTGCTTCCGACCGACCCAGCACATTTGTAGCGGCTGAGTGAAATCCTAGCTCTTCCGCATTTCCCGTGCTGCGGGTCGTCGTTCCGGGGCGGAGGGAGCACATCACAGAGGTACGTTCCTTTCCTCTGAAGTCTGATTGTTGACGAAGCATCTTCTTTCTCTCATTCCAGCAGGGCTGCTGGTTCAGCAGATCCTGCCTTCCCCCGAACTCCTCACCATCGTCGTCGCACCGCGTGAGCCCTGGGCTGCCTGTCCGGCCTGCGACAAGCCATCCTGGCGCGTCCACAGCCGGTACGACCGCATCCTCAACGATCTGCCCTGGCAGGGGCAGCCGGTCCGGCTGCGCGTGCAGGCACGGCGCTTCCGCTGCGTGGAGCCGGAGTGCCCACGCCTGACCTTCGCCGAGCGGCTGGCCAACAGCGCGCCTCCTGCCGCGCGGCGGACAGGGCGGCTGGACGACCTCCAGCGGCATCTGGGCCTCGCCGCCGGCGGCGAGGTCGGCTCGCGCTTGGCGGCGCGCCTGGCCATGCCGGTCAGCGCCGACACCCTGCTGCGGATGGCGCGCCGCACTGGCGCTGCTCCGCAGTCGAGGTCGCTGGTGCGGGTGCTGGCGGTCGACGAATGGGCTTGGCGCCGCGGCCGCCGCTACGGGACGGTGCTGGCCGACCTCGAGCGCGACCGGGTTGTCGACCTGCTGCCGGACCGCAGCGCCGAGAGCCTGGCGGCGTGGCTGAAGGCGAACCCTGGTATCGCGGTGGTCGCCCGCGACCGGGCCGGCGTCTACGCCGACGGCGTCCGGCAGGGTGCACCCGATGCCGTGGAGGTCACGGACCGCTGGCACCTGCTGCGTAACCTCGGCGACGCCGTGCATGCCGCGGCCGAACGCCACCATGCGGGGGCGCGCCGGATCGCCCGGGAGGTGATGCAGCAGCCTGGGGTGCCCAGCAGTTCACCCGCGGCTGTCGGCGCCCGGCCAGGCGCTGCATGGCGCCCGAGCGCCGCGGCACGCGCGCGGCGTCAGGGCCGGTTCGAAGAAGCAGCACGGCTGCACGCGGCCGGTGCCTCGCTGAGCGCGATCTCCCGCCAGCTTGGCGCCGACCGCAAGACGCTGCGGCAGTGGCTCCGCGCCGGCGCCATGCCATTCTGGCGGCAGCCGCGGCGTGGCAGCGTGCTTGACCCCTACTGTGATCATCTGGAGCGCCGCTGGACCGAGGGACGCCACAACGCCGCCCGGCTGTGGCGGGAACTGGCGGCGCTGGGCTTCTCAGGCCGCGACGCCATCGTCCGCAGCTGGGCAACGGAGCGCCGAAGGACGGAGCGGAATAGAACCCGGGCGCCCCGGACCGCCGACGGCAAGCCATGGCGACCGCCCTCGGGCCGGCGCGTGGCGCGGCTGCTGATGGCCGTGTCCAGGACCCTGTCGCGGCCTGACCGGACCTCCGTCGCCAAGCTGCTCGAGGAAGTGCCCGCGCTCGCAGCCACGGCCGCCGCCGCGAAGCGTCTCGAGGGCGTGCTACGCAAGAAAAACGACGAGACACAGGCGGACGTCCTCGCCGTCGCAGAGAGGACGCACCTCTCCAACTTCGTCGCCGAGCTGCGGAAGGACATCACCGCCTGTCCGGCGTCAGGGTCCATGAGACATCTGAGGCGGGTTGAGAAGCGGAGGATTTCTGGCTCACCGTAACCGCCAAGGAGTGAAGATGAGCCAGAAATCCTCCGCCCC
>NZ_SMSJ01000222.1 GCF_004355005.1 Dankookia rubra | reverse complement strand
GTCTCGGGCGTCCACATGGCGACTTCTTTCCGGGAAAGCCGCCCAGAACGCTCCTCCTACGCCGCCTTTTCAGGCCCAAGTTCGCCAGGGGTGGCTTTCAAAACAGCCTTTGAGGTCCGGCCTCCAAGGCACTCTTTTCCTCCACGCATTCCAACCTATGATCCCCTGAAAGAGCAACTCAAGGTGGTCATTATTGGCCATCGTCAGAACACCTCTTGGTCCGTGCAGATCATACACCGATCAACTTCAAGGACCGACAATGAGCACTGTCACCATTCACCCGTTGGTCCGTGATTCTTTTGCATAGCCAACCTCTGCCCCTGCCCCCAACCAGCAGCGCCGCTGCTGCCGTGGTAAGGGCGCGAGCGCTGCGCAATGGCCGAGGAGCAAGATTCGGCCGAGGAGATCGAAATCGTCCGCGTCGAGGTGACGATACCCCACGCCGAACTGGCAAGGGCGCGCAATGCTGGCGGGGAACTTATATGGTGTGCGGCGTCGCACAGATTGGTCAAAACGGCCGCGGTACCCTCTGCACCCTCCGCATGGAGGATAGACAAATGGGCTGGCAGATCTGCTTCGACTTGGCGGACGGCACCCGCGTCTGCAAACTCATTCCAATGCTTGTAGAAAGGTGGCCCTTTGGTCCGCCCCCGGACCTTGGCCTTGTGCCACGGCGCCTCGACCAAGCCGTACTGGTGGTTCCTGTGTACGACAAGCCACAGCCCGACCCCTGGCGGCCCGTCGAGGGTCCATCGCCAGATCCCTGGATCCAGGCCAGGGGCATCGATGAGTTGCTCGCACACGATCTGCGCGCCGTTGCCACGGTCCGAGCAGTGGCGAGTACGCTGATGAGTCCGGAAATGCTGCGCGCTGCAGAACCAGCACTACAATCTGTAGAGCAGGTCGTCGCCGCACGACTGCCAAAAGGGGCCACCCTCGAAGCAGCAAGGTAGATTGCCGGATTTGGGCTGGGTACCGTTGGCAACACTCTTCTAGAGTGCTGGCCGGGACAGTTGGTTCTCAACGTAATGGCGGCCGTGAGCCGGTCGAGCAGCAACTTGTTGGGTATCTCCCGTCCTGGCCAGAACAATAACGGGTCAATTGCTCCAGTCTGGGCCATTCTTGGGGGCCACGGCCACGTGGTGACCTAGGCCGCCTCGCCATCCGGAAGCAGTCACTATGCTGTATTTCAAGGCTAATCGTTCGCCGATAGCCATATTTGCTTATCCCGTGGTCGTCTGAACCTCGTCCGGGTCCGATTTATTTTGGGGAGGTAAGATCGTGCATTGTTTGGGGTTTAATTTCTACCTGACTGGGGTTTCGAGTTCGTTGAGGCGTGCTCCATCAACGGCCGCGGTCTGATCAGGCTGTTTGGATCGGTCGGAGGCAGTCAGAACGGCAATTGAGCGACGCTCATGCTGCGGCGGCGCGCCCAGGTGGTCCGGTGCCATGGGCTGGCCCGGATTTGCCGCGTGTTGTGGGCACGGTGCGGAACGCCTCGAAATCGCGCAATCGACGGGCGAGTGTATTTTGACCGACCCAGTTCAACCGTATCTAAGCGCAGGGCCGCCCACACATTACACAGGGGAAGTATGGCAGTGTTCGGTCTTCTGAACGCCTCAGCGCAACGCCGAATTGCAATGTTGCATTGTGATCGCACCCACGTTTAGGCTGTCAGCGGCACTGGAATAATGCAACCCGCTAGAGGTCGTTCTCATGTCCAGTGCGCCTGTCAGCAGTCTGCAATTAAAGTAGATCTTTGTAGAGCGCTTAGAGTCTGTTGCGCTGACGCTAAATCGGTGAGCATTCAGGAAGACAGTGCTCGATTGTCACCTATAGACGCAGCAGAGGCAAAAAATAGGCGCAAAATTGGGAGACGTTCTGATGAAAAAAGCGATCCACTTTCTGGCTGTATTATTTCTACTTCTATTTCTTTCTACAGATTACGCTTCGGCTCAATGCCCATTTGGCGTTGACCAGTGTTTAACTGGATACGTTTGGCGAGAGGCGTCGCCCACCGACCATGTATGCGTTAGAGGTTCTATACGATCCCAAGCTGCTGCTGATAATGGACAGGCCTTAGCCCGAAGAAACCCTAACGGCGGTCCGTTCGGGGTCGAGACGTGTCGTCAAGGGTTTGTGTGGAGAGAGGCTTTTCCAGGCGACAAAGTCTGTGTTACGGGAGCGACGCGAACACAGGCAGCAAGGGACAACGCCCGCGCTGACGTGAGACGTAATCCTATCTGCACCACAGGCGGCGAAATCGGCCGATGCTCGCGTGCTCCAATAGGCAAAGCACGCTGTACCTGCGAGTGCAATGAACTCGAAAACGGTCCTGAAAAGACAAGTTGCCTCCGTCAATGTTAGCTCGTCGCCCGTGAACGGGGTTTTAGACAAGACTGCGGGGCGGCCGTCTTTGCTGCCCCGGGCCAGTTCAACGACGCGGGCGATCAGCACGCCGAGGAGCGTCCCGACTGCCACCAGCACCGCCGGGTGGGTCAGAAGCCGACGAGGGGCGGGGTTATGGAGTGTGATACATTCGAGCGGCGCAGAACACCGGAGGGGCGGAAAGGCCAAGAAAGCGTAAGGGGTGCCTTTTCGACGGCGCTGCGCCGCTCCCGGTGAGCGGG
>NZ_SMSJ01000221.1 GCF_004355005.1 Dankookia rubra | reverse complement strand
GCCCTCCTTCGCCCTGGCCCACCGAATGACCGAGAGCGCGCCGGTCACGAGCAGGCGCCGGATCGTGCGGTCACCCATTTTGGTGATCCGCCCGAGCCGGTCCTTCCCACCACTCGAGTTCTGCCGCGGCACGAGACCGAGCCAGGCGCCGAAGTCACGCCCAGACCGGAATCCTTGGATGTCGGGAACCCCCGCCAGGATTGCACTCGCGGTGATTGGGCCGATACCCGGGACTGCAAGCAACCGGGCGCCGTCGGGATCTGCCTTGCAGCGGCGCTTCATACCTGCCTCCAGCTGATCGACCTGCTTTCCGAGCTCCACAAGCTGATCGATGAGCAGGTTCAGCGCATTCCGAGCCAAGGCTGGTATGGGGGTAGTCGGGTCAGCGACCCGCTCGATCAGTTGGCTCATATGCTGCGGGCCAGCAGGCGCGAGAATGCCGAACTCGGCCAGATGGCCGCGGACGGCATTGATGAGCGTTACCCTTTGCCGCGACAACAGTTCGTGCGTGCGCTGTATGACCCGCGCAGCCTGCTGGTCCGCAGTCTTGATCGGGGTCGTCCGCACGTTCGCCCGGGTAACCGCCTCGCATATCGCGGCTGCATCGGCTGCATCATTCTTCTGGCGCACGACGTAGGGCTTGACGTAGGACGGCGGGATCAGGCGCACGTCGTGGCCGAGATCACGCAGTTCCCGGCCCCAGTAGTGGGCGGTTGCACACGCCTCCATGCCGACCAGGCACGGTGGCAGCGCGGCGAAGAACGCACGCAGCTCATCGCGGCGCAGCTTGCGCTGAAGCACCTTCCGGCCCTGCGCGTCGGCGCCGTGGACCTGCAGGACGCGCTTGCCAATATCGAGCCCGATTGTGGTGATCTCAACCATGGGTAGCCTCCCTCCTGCCGGCCGGGTCGACGGCCGCCTTGGCATTGTGGTGCCGGGAGCGGAGGCCATCCACCGCATCACGTCTCGACCAGTGACGCTGCCGCGCACCAGCGAGTGCCGCCGTCATCGCCCGACGCGAATAGCGAGTTCTTCCTGCTCAGAGTCTGAACTCGAAATAAGCCGCCCTCTTCGGGTCGACTGCGATACGTAAAGCAATGCGCCGGCTGGACCTCACCATGTTGGGCCGATGTCCCGCACCAGCCTACGCAGCAATGGCGACCTGCCTCCCTGGTGGCCTCCGGCGGGACGCGCACGAGCACCTCGAGCCCAATCTGCGGGACCGGAACGGGTGCCTCCTGGCGCGTGGAGTGCAGGAAGCGGAACGCCATCAGCAGAGCCTCACCTCGGCAAGCACAGGACTCGCGACCTCCGCGTCCTTTGCGCAGCGAGACCGTATTCTCCGCGCCGGTAGACGTCGAGATGCAGACCATCGACGTGCTTTTTCCGATCAATGCTACGCGCGGGCGGCGTTTTCTGCGTCCGTCCTGCTTGGGATTGGGTGCTGCCCGCCTCTATGGACAGGCCGCAGGAACTTGGTGGAGGTTGGTGGAGGATTGTCCGGCTAGACTGCGGCCCGGCATGCCCAAGCGGAGCTTCGAGAATGGGTATCCTGCTGGCGTTCGCCCCCTTTGTCGCCTTTGCCACCGTGGACAGGCTCTCTGGGTCAACCGAAGGGCTGGTCGCAGGTGCTGTCGTCTCGGCGGCTCTACTCCTGCGCGACGTCATGCAGGGCAGGACGGCCAAAGTGCTCGAAGTCGGCACGGCGATCCTGTTCGGCGGGCTGGCGCTCTACGCTTTGCTGGGCCGCCCGGCCTGGTCCATCATCGGCGTCAGGCTCGTCGTGGACACGGGGTTGCTGCTGATCGTGCTCGCGTCGTTGGCCATGCGCCGGCCCTTCACCCTGCAGTACGCCCGCGAGCAGGTCGCGCCGGAGCTGTGGGATGCGCCAGAGTTCGTCCGCACCAACTACATCATCACCGCCGTTTGGGCCTTGGCCTTCGCGGTGATGGTCGCCGCCGAGTTGGTCCTTCTCTACGTGCCTGGTATCCCGCCGCGTGCCGGCATCATCGCCATTATTCTGGCACTAGTTGGCGCAGTGAAATTTACCGGCTGGTATCCAGAGCGGCAGCAAAGCGCACGCTCCACGGTCTGACACCTCGCCGGCGGACCAGGTATCAGAAGCCGCAGATGACGGAAGAATGCGACAGCTAGCGCTGCATCGCGGCACAAGTCGCTTCTGTCGTTCAGGCATTTATATGGCCGCCGACGGCTTGCGCGATGCGGCTCCAACACCATTCCCTCCTATGTCCCTCGATGTTTGGAGACATGATGATGATGGTTACACGGCTTGTCTTGACTGCTCTTCCACTGTTTTTTCTGACTGTGGCCTGCTCTGATCCTAAAACTTCGGTACCTTCGCAGACTGCCAGCCCTACACCGGCGCAGCGCACCCGCGACACGCTCGATCCGGCACGTGGGCCTGCCGAGGCGGCCGGACGCGCCATGGATCGTGGCATGAACCCGAACCGGCCGTAGCTGAGCGCGGGCCGTCAGATACTACGTCAGGTTGCGGCACGCTCTGGGTGCGGTGAACGCTGCAGTTTCTTGTTGCTCTGCTTCCGTACATCGTCGCCGGCCTAGGTGTTTGGTCCCGGGGTTTCGTGGTGCAGTCTTCTCCCAGGCATGGAAGGACGCGCTATGGGCCAGGTTCTCCACGGCAGCGCCACTACGACAGAGGCGATCCGTCG
>NZ_SMSJ01000220.1 GCF_004355005.1 Dankookia rubra | reverse complement strand
GCATCGTCGCGGGCGATGCGGTCGAGCAGCGCGACGAGGTCGGCGCGCATGGCGTCGTCGATGGCGTTGCGCACCTTCGGCCGGTTGAGCAGCAGCGTGGCGATGCCGTCGTTGACCTCGAACTCGATTGCGGACGCTTGGGTGGTGTCGGGCCGCATGCACTCTTTCCTCCGGTTTGGCCCGGTACCGCGGGCCTTGGCTGCGCCGAGACCTACGCGTTGCTGGTCCAGCGCCGGTAGGCAGGAAAACTTGCCCCACCCCAACCTGATGTTATGCTGGGCCATGCGCGATACCCTGCCGTCGCTCGGTGCGCTCCGCGCCTTTGTGCTGGTCGCCGAGACCGGCAGCCTGACTGCGGCTGCGGCGCGGCTGAACATCACCCAGCCGGCGGTGAGCCGGCGGCTGCGGGAGCTGGAGGCGGAACTGGGCGTCGCCCTGGTCCGCCGCGGCGCCAATGCGCTGCGCCTGACCGAGGCGGGGGCGCGGTACGCCGCCGCGTTAGAGGAGGGCTTCGCGCGCATCCGCAGCGCTACCGAAGCGCTGGGCGAGCAGTCGGCTGCCCCACTCCGGGTCCGCGCCTACACGACCTGGGCGCTGCGCTGGCTGATCCCACGACTGTCCCGCTTCAGCGCCCACCACGCCGGGTTGCAGGTTGAGGTGGTGACCTCGACTGCGGCGGTGGATTTTGCGCGCGACCCTGTCGATGCGGCAATCCGGACGGCGCCAGGCGAAGCGCCGCCTGCGTCCAGGGCAACACGGCTACAAGCGGTCTTGGTCGCGCCCTTCGCGGCCCCGGCGGTGGTGGGCCGGCGCCGTAGCTTGGCCGGGCTGACCCTGCTCGGCAGCCGTGTCCGACCGGCGGACTGGGCAACCTGGTTTGCCGCCCAGGGCGAAGTTGCGCCGACGGCGGCACCTCTGGTCTTCGAGAGCACCTCGCTGGCAATCCAGGCCGCGGTGGAGGGGCTGGGCGCGGTGATCTGTTCGCCGACCTTCGTCGCGGCGGAACTCCGCCGCCGGCAGCTAGTGCAGTTGGCGGCGCAGGCCGTGCCGACCGGCGATCACTACTGGCTGCTGCTGCCGCCAGCCGCGCCCCGGCCGCAGGCGCAGGCATTCCGCTCCTGGCTGATGGAAGAGATCGCCGTGGAAAGCGCGCCTGCCGCCAGGCCAGGGCGTTCCAACGGCTGATAAGGCGGGGTTATGGAGCGGTGCCTTACTTATAGGAAAAGGCAACATCGCAATTTAGAGCGGCCGGGAGATCTCCGCTTATGATGCCGTAGGGCGGTGGAGGCCATGCCGGACGCTGCGAAACAGGCCGCTCGGCTTATGGCTATTCGGCTGCGCTATACGATCAACACCTATCTTGAGGACCAAGGCTTCGCGACCCGGGCGTCTTTCGGCGCCGCCACCGGTGCGCCATCGTCCGCGTCGAGCAGATGATGGCGCAGCTTGCTGTCGGCCACCTCGGCCACGCCTCCACCGAACCTCGCCAGCATGCAAGCGTTTCGTACGTAGGCGGCGATCGGAGCCCTGAACTGGTTCCGGCTGCCCCAACGGAGGAGACAAACCCATGGGCTTGCTGTCGAAGCCGATCAAAACGTTGGACGACCTATTCGTCCACACGCTGCAAGACATCTACTATGCCGAAAATCAGATTGCGAAGTCGCTGCCGAAGATGATCGCCAAAGCTACGGACCCTAAGCTGAAGCAGGGATTCGAGACGCATCTTGAGGAGACGAAAGGCCAGATTAAGCGGCTGGAGCAGGTGTTTCAGATGCATGGTCAGGAGGTGAAAGGTGTCACCTGCGCTGCGATGGACGGCATCCTCGATGAAGCAACAGAGACGATGTCCGACGTTGGAGACAAGGAAGTGCTCGACGCTGCCATGCTGTCGGCGGCGCAAGCCGTCGAGCACTATGAAATCACCCGCTACGGCACGCTGATCGCCTTCGCCCGGCAGCTCGGCCGTGACGACTGTGCAGGCGTGCTGCAGCAGACGCTCGACGAGGAGAAGGCGACCGACAAAAAACTCACAGCCATTGCCGAAAGCAAAGTTAACAAGAAGGCTGCCTGACGTCAGGCACGGCGGCGACGGTCGTTTGATCGTCAGCCGCCGTACTCGGGCGGCTCTGATCCGCTATGGCTAATTCTGTATCAGCCACGACCCGCCAAGCCCCATGAGCAGCCGGCCCATTGCCTCAGTTGCACGACCGGACGGCCATACAACGGTCTCGTCGAGGCCATGGCGCACGCCGCGCATGTAGCGGCCTGACAGGATCCCTCGCGCGATCCTTGAGGCTCCTGTCGTTGCCTGCAGCCAGGATGCTGGTTTCCTGCGCTCCCGCTGCCCCTGACCTACGGCCTCCCGGAGGGTCGGAACTGTAGCGGACGTTGAGACCGCGCTGAGGGGAGCGCTGCCCGGGCACGACATTCCGTGGCCGGGCCCTGCACTCATCGGCGACCCTCCTCCCAGCGCGCGAGCTCCGCGGCGAAGGCCCGCTCGGCCCGGCCGGCCTGACGCGCCCGTCGCTCGGCGAGCCGGTCGCCGTGCCGGAGCGCGGCGTGCAAGCCGGACGCCTCGGCGTAATCTGTCAACGGCGGAGGAATATTGGAGCGCCCGGCGGAGTAAAATTGGGGCAGCCGGTAGCCACCGCTTGAGCTTGGTGACCGCTACTGGGTTGCGGTTGGTTTCGGATGG
>NZ_SMSJ01000021.1 GCF_004355005.1 Dankookia rubra | reverse complement strand
GGAGCAGCCCGGTAGCTCGTCAGGCTCATAACCTGAAGGTCACAGGTTCAAATCCTGTCCCCGCATCCAAATACAAGGCGCTGACCCAAACGGGCCAGCGCCTTTGCCGTCTGTCTGGACGCTCTCTCAAACGATCCCGCTCGCCGCACCTTCGGCAAAGCCGCGCAGCCGCCCGGAGATAACTGTGCCCACCGCCTGTAGGGCGGCGCGCCGCGGAAAGCTGGCCCGCCAAACCAAGCGGACGGTCCGCCTAGCTTGGCAGGCCAGAGGCCGCAACACAATCCCCGCATCCTGCGCCGCTCCCGCGGCAAGCCCTGGAACCAACGTCGTCCCGTATCCCGCGGCGACCATGTTGAGCAGTGTCGAGAGGCTTGCCACCCGCAAGGTACTGCCAAGCGCGCCGTGGCGCCCACAAGCCTCCAGCGCCTGATCGCGCAGGCAATGCCCGTCGGCCAGCACCAGAATGTCAGACGCCAATTCCGCTTCTGCTACCACCGCCCGCCCGACAAGCGGATGCTCGGGTGGCAGTGCTGCCAGGAAGGGTTCGGCGAAGAGCGGCCGGCTGGTGAGGTCCGGCCCATCCACATCGGTCGCCAGCAGGGCGGCATCCAATTCATGCCCGCGCAGCCGCTTGAGCAGCACCTCGGTCTGCTCTTCCCAGGGCTCAATCTCCAACGCCGGCAGCGCATCGCGTAGCGGCGCGAAGACCAGCGGCAACAGGTAGGGTGCCAATGTCGGGATGATGCCGAGCCGAAAACGCCCGGCCAGCGGATCCTGCAGGCTGCGCGCCACGGCGAGGATCGCATCGACCTCGGCCACAGCGGCGCGCGCGTGGTCGATCAGCAAGCCGCAAGCGGCGGTCGGTGTCACCGCCTTGCTGCTGCGTTCGAACAAGGTCACGCCAAGTGCTTCTTCCAACTTGCGCAATTGGACAGAGAGGGTCGGCTGGCTGATGCCGCAGGCCTCCGCCGCCCGGCCGATATGCTCGTGCTCGGCGACTGCCAGAAGGTAGCGCAGATCCCGCAGGTTCATCGGGTCAGCCCCGCTGTCGTGATAGGCAATGCCTATCGGGTCCTTTGAAGCTCTATGCTTCCATTTATGCTTGGCTTGGCGCTAGCCTTCCACAAGACCACTGAACAAGGTGGGGGATGGCGGGTCGCGCCCCAAGCCGACAGGTCCCTCGCAATGGTCGCAGGCACCGGGATGACCCGGGTCTATCCTCGCGGGACCGCATGGCGGCTTCGCAGGATGACGTGCCTTCCAAAGCAATCGCGGTCCTTCGAATGGACCCAAGCACATCCGGAGTGGAGGAAAACATGGACGGAACCAGTGGCCCGACCAGCGGCAAGTGCCCTGTGGTGCACGGCCCACCGAAGCACGCGACCTTCGCCGGCCGGTCGAACCGCAATTGGTGGCCGAACGCGCTGAACCTCCACATTCTGCACCAGCGGTCCGAGCTCTCCAATCCGATGGGGCCGGCGTTCAACTACGCCGAGGAGTTCAAGAAGCTCGACCTCGATGCCCTCAAGCAGGACCTCTTCGCGCTGATGCGGACCTCGCAGGACTGGTGGCCTGCGGATTACGGACATTACGGTCCGCTCTTCATCCGTATGGCATGGCACAGCGCGGGCACCTACCGCACCGGGGATGGCCGCGGCGGCGCTGGCGCCGGCACGCTCCGCTTCGCGCCGCTGAACAGCTGGCCCGACAACGGCAACCTCGACAAGGCGGTCCGCCTGCTCTGGCCGGTGAAGCGGAAATACGGCAATCGGATCTCCTGGGCCGATCTCATCGTCTTCGCCGGCAACTGCGCCATCGAATCGATGGGCCTCAAGCCCTTCGGCTTCGCCGGCGGCCGCGTCGACGTCTGGGAGCCGGGGGAGGACATCTACTGGGGCTCCGAGGACACCTGGCTCGGTGATACGCGCTACACCGGGGAGCGCGAGCTCGAGGCGCCGCTCGCCGCGGTGCAGATGGGCCTGATCTACGTGAACCCGGAGGGACCGAACGGACAGCCGGACCCGCTCGCCTCGGCGCGCGACATCCGCGAGACCTTCGCCCGCATGGCCATGAACGACGAGGAGACCGTCGCGCTGGTCGCCGGCGGGCATACCTTCGGCAAGTGCCATGGTGCCGGCGAGGTGAAGCATGTGGGCCGCGAGCCCGAGGGCTCCGAGATCGAGGACATGGGCCTCGGCTGGAAGAACAGCCTCGGCAACGGCCACAGCCTGCATACTATCACCAGCGGCCTGGAGGGCGCCTGGACCAGCCATCCGACCCAGTGGGACAACGGCTACTTCGACAACCTGCTCGGCTACGACTGGGAGCTAACCAAGAGCCCGGCCGGCGCCTGGCAGTGGACGCCGACCGATCCGGCGGCGAAGACCACGGTGCCGGATGCGCACGACCCGGCGAAGCGCCACGCGCCGATGATGACGACGGCAGACATGGCGCTGAAGATGGACCCGATCTATGCGCCGATCTCGAAGCGCTTCCATGAGAACCCCGACCAGTTCGCGGATGCTTTCGCGCGCGCTTGGTTCAAGCTGACCCATCGCGACATGGGGCCGCGCAGCCGCTATCTCGGTCCGCTCGCCCCGACCGAGGACCTGCTGTGGCAGGACCCGGTTCCGCCGGTCACGCACCCGCTGATCGACGCGGCGGATATCCGCGCGCTCAAGGCGAAGATCCTCGAGTCCGGCCTGTCGATCCCGCAGCTCGTCAGCACCGCCTGGGCCTCTGCGGCAACCTTCCGCGGCTCCGACAAGCGGGGCGGGGCGAACGGGGCGCGCATTCGCCTAGCGCCGCAGAAGGATTGGGAGGTGAACGAGCCGGCAAAGCTCGCCAGCGTCCTGGCGAAGCTCGAAGGCATCCAGCAGGCCTTCAACTCGGCGCAATCCGGCGGCAAACAGGTCTCGCTCGCCGACCTCATCGTCCTCGGCGGCTGTGCCGGGGTGGAGCAGGCGGCGCGCCAGGCCGGCGTCGAACTTGAGGTTCCCTTCACCCCGGGCCGCACCGATGCCTCTCAGGAGCAGACCGATGTCGAGTCCATGGGAGTGCTGGAGCCGATCGCCGACGGCTTCCGCAACTACCTGAAGGCAGACTACAGCTCCCCGCCCGAGGAACTGTTGGTCGACCAGGCGCAGCAGCTCACGCTGACTGCACCCGAGATGACGGTGCTGCTCGGTGGCATGCGCGTGCTGGGCGCCAATTTCGGCGAGTCTCCGAACGGCGTCTTCACGCAGCGGCCGGGGACGCTGACCAACGACTTCTTCGTCCATCTGTCCGACATGGGCACGGGTTGGAAGCCGTCGGAGACCACCAAGGGCCTCTACGAAGGCCGCGACCGCGCGACCGGCGCGCCGAGATGGACCGCCACGCGGATCGACCTCGTCTTCGGCTCGAACTCCCAGCTCCGCGCCCTGACGGAGCTCTATGCCTGCGACGGCTCAGAAGCGGCCTTCGTGCATGACTTCGTGGCGGCCTGGACCAAGGTGATGAACCTGGACCGCTTCGACCTCGCCTGAGGACGAAGGACCGGCACCCGGGCGCGGCTTCGGCCGCGCCCGGGCGTGGTTCGACGATCGCGAGGGCCGACCGGCGGCGCAAGCGGCTGGACGGCGAAACCCGCGACCGGCATCACGCGTCAGCAGATCGCCAGTCCGGAAAACACCCATGCACCAGCCGCTCCTGCCGCGCCGAGGCCTCGCCATCCTGGCCGCCGGCCTCGGCCCTGCCGCCACCGCCCGCGCCGCCGACTACCCGACCCGCCCGCTGCGCATCATCGTCCCCTACACGCCCGGTGGCACCACCGACATTGCCGCCCGCCTGATTGCCGAGCCGCTGGCAAAGGCCTTCGGCCAGCCGGTGATCGTCGAGAACCGCCCCGGCGCCAACAGCATCGTCGGCGCCGCCGCGGCCGCCACCAGTCCCGCCGACGGATATACGCTGGTCATGGTGCTGCCGGCGCATGCGGCCAATGCCACGCTGCAGGCCGGCAAGATGCCCTTCGACGCGATCGCCAGCTTTGCGCCGGTCTCGCTCGTGGTCTCGGCGCCGCTGGTGCTGGCCGGCAGCCGCCAGGTGCCCGGCCAGACCCTGCGCGACTACCTCGACCATGCCCGCAAGAACCCGGGCCGGATGAACTACGGCTCCAGCGGCATCGGCGCGACCGCGCACCTGGCGATGGAACTTCTCAAGCTCCGCACCGGCGCGCAGATGGAGCACATTCCCTACCGCGGCACACAGCCGGCGCTGCAGGACCTGATGGCCGGCAATATCGGCCTGCTCTTCGACAGCTACTCCACACTCAAGCCGCAATTCGAGGCCGGCGCCATCCGCCCGCTCGGCATAGCGGCGCGGGAACGCGCGGCTTTCGCCCCCGACTTGCCGACCATCATCGAGGCCGGCCTGCCGGACTTCGCCGCCAGTTCCTGGTGCATGCTGCTGGCCCCGGCTGGGACGCCGCCGGACCTTGCCACGCGACTGTCGTCCGAGGTCGCCCGCATTGTCCGCGAGCCCGGCATGACCACCCGGCTGCAGGACCTCGGCTTCGTCGTCGAGGGCCGCAAGCCGGCCGAGACCGCGGCCTTCCTGCAAGCCGAGGTCGTCCGCTGGGGCGAGGTCATCCGCGCCGCCAAGGTCACGCTCGAGTAGCCCCGCGGCTTGCCGGCTTCCGCTGCTTCCTGCCATGGTCGGGCAAAACCACGGGGGAACGGCCAATGGCCAGGCTGCAGGGCAAAACCGCCATCGTCACCGGCGCGGGCACCGGCATCGGCCGCTGCACCGCGGAGTTGTTCGCGCGTGAGGGCGCCAAGGTGGTCATCGCCGAGATCGACGCGCCCACCGGCGAGGAGACGGCCCACCGCATCGCCCGTGCCGGCGGCGAGGCGATCTTCCTGCAAACCGATGTGAGCGAACCCGAGAGTATCGCCGGCGCCATCGCCCGCACCGTGCAGCACTATGGCGGCCTGCACGTGCTGCACAACAATGCCGGCGGTTCCACCAGCATCGACAACAACGTGGTGGAGGCGCCGCTCGAGGAATTCTGGCGCGCCATCAAGCTCGACCTCTACGGCACCTTCCTCGGCTGCCGCTTCGGCATCCCGGAAATGGCCCGCTCCGGCGGTGGTTCCATCATCAACATGGCCTCGGTCGTCGCGCTGATGGGCTTTCCCGGGCGCGATTGCTACACCGCGGCCAAGGGTGGCGTCGCCTCGCTCACCCGGTCGCTCGCGGTCGAGTTCGGTCCGAAGCGCATCCGGGTCAATGCCATTGCCCCGACCGTGACGCTGACCGACCGCGTGCGCGGCCTGCTCGCCGGCAACTCGGCGATGCAGGTCCTGGCCGACCAGCACCTGCTCGGCCTCGGCGAGCCGATGGATATGGCGAATGCCGTGCTCTACCTCGCCTCCGACGAGAGCCGCATCGTCACCGGCACCATCCTTCCCGTCGATAGCGGCCTGGTGACGCTCTGATGTCGAACCTCACCCATATCGGCTTCCTCGGTCTCGGCCAGATGGGCGCGCCGATGGCGGAGCGGCTCTTCGGCGCCGACGTGCAACTGCATGTCTACGACCCGCGCGCCGAGGCCATGGCGCCCTTCGTCGCCCGCGGCGCCAAGGCCTGCGCCTCGCCCGCCGCGGTCGCGGACGCCGCCAACATCGTCTTCGCCTGCCTGCCCAGCGGCAAGGTCAGCGAGGCCGCGGCGCTCGGCCCCGAGGGCACCGTCCACGGAAAGGCCATCCGCATCCATGCGGAAATGTCGACCATCGGCCGCGCCACCGTCCAGCGCATCGCCGAAGGCTTGGCGCAGCGTGGCCTGGCGATGGTCGATTCGCCGATCAGCGGCGGCCCGGCTGGCGCGCGCGCGGGCACGCTGGCGATGATGGTCGCCGGCGATCCGGCGGCGGTCGAGACGCTGCGGCCCTTCCTGCTGCGCATCGGCAAGCGGGTCTTCGTCCTCGGCGAGCAGCCGGGGCAGGGACAGGTGATGAAGCTGGTGAACAACCTGCTCTTCGCCGCCAACACGGCGAATGCCTTCGAGGCCTTCGCGCTCGGCGCCAAGGCCGGGCTTGACCCCGACACTATGGTCGAGATGGTCAATGCAGGCACCGGCCGCAGCTTCGCCAGCAGCGACGTCATGCCTGCGATCCTCAGCGGCAAGCTGCGCTTCGGCGCCACGATCGCCGTGCTCGACAAGGATGTTGGCCTCGGACTGGATGAGGCGAGGGCCTACGACGTGCCGATGTGGGGGATCGAACAGGCGGCGCGGCTCTGGCGCTTCGCCGCCAGCCAGGGCAAGGGCAACGAGGACCTGGCCGAGCTGGTCCGCGTCGTCGAGGGTTGGGCCGGCGCCGAGATCCGCAGCCGCAAGCCGGATCATACCTGACGCAGGAAGTTCCAACCTGCGGCCCGCAGGGCCGAGGCGCCGAATGGCGCCCGCCGCCGGTGCGGCGAGGCCAAGCCGTGCGGCGGCACGGCGCCCGGCGCCTGAGGCGCACGAAGGTATAACCTTCGTGCGCTCGGTATTGGCGGCCCAACAAGGCAAGGCCAGAGAGGAGGTATCCTCCGGCTAAAGGCCTTTGGCGTCCAACCCTCCTCCATTGCTGGGAGTCGGTACCCGTCGCGCGGCGAGTGCCAGATTCAGAGAACGTAGGTGGGGTTTGGGGAGGAAACGCTTTTTCCTCTCCAGCCTTCCAAACCGTTCAGGTCGCCAGCTGGCTCCCGATCGGCAGCTCGCGGATCCGCTTGCCGGTCGCGGCGAAGATCGCGTTGCAGAGCGCCGGCGCGAAGGGTGGCAGGCCCGGCTCCCCGACCCCGCCTGGCGGCACCTCGATCCCCGCCGGCACGATATGCACCCGCACCTCGCGCGGCGCGTCGTCGATGCGGCTGATCTCGTAGTCCGTGAAGTTGGATTGCTGCACCTTCCCGCCCTTGAAGGTGATGGCACTCTTGGTCGCCAGCCCCATGCCCATGACGCAGGCGCCCTCGATCTGCGAGCGGATGCGCTCCGGGTTGACGTGGAAGCCGCAATCAACCGCCACGTCGACCCGCGGCACGGAGAGCACGCCCTTTTCGTCCACCGCCGCCTCCACCACCATCGCCACGTAGGTGACGAAGCTGCGATGCGCGGCGATGCCGAGGCCGTGCCGCGACGGCAGCTTGCGGCCCCATGCCGCCTTCTCCGCCGCGAGTTCCACCACCCGCCGCAGCCGGCCGGTATCGACCGGGTATTTCCGCGGGTCCTCGTTGTAGTTCCAGTACTGCGTCGGCTCGGTGCCCTGCGGCAGCTTCAGGTCGCGGGGCGGGCCGATCAGCTCCAGCAGGTAGTCCTTCGGGTCGCGCCCGGCCTCGTGCGCCAGCTCCGCCGCGAAGGACTGCACGGCGAAGACGTGCGGAACGTTCAGCACCGAGCGGAACCAGCCGATGCGCGCATGCGCCTCGGCCTCGCCGTTCTCGATCCGCAGGTTGGGGATGGCGAAGGGCGTGTCGTAGAGCCCCATTCCCACCTCGAAGGTCAGGCCGTGCTTCGGGTCCGGCGCGAAGATGCTGCCGATCGAGGGGAAGACGCTGCGATGCAGGAAGGCGGTCGCCTTGCCCTCCTTGTCGAGCCCGCCTTCCAGGTGGTCGACCTGCACGGTGTGGAAATAGTCGTGCTGGACATCGTCCTCCCGCGTCCAGACCACCTTCACGGGTTGCCCGTCCATGGCCTGGGAGAGCACCGCCGCCTCGATCGCGTAGTCGCATTTCGACTTGCGGCCGAAGCCGCCGCCGAGCAGCTCTATGTTCACCGTCACCTTCTCGATCGGCAGCTTGAGACGCTCGGCGACCTCGCCGCGGACCGAATAGGGGCTCTGCGCGCTGGTCCAGACCTCGCACACGCCGTCGCGGATGCGGGCAGTCGCGGCCGGCGGCTCCATCGGCGCATGCGCCAAGTGCGGCGCGTAGTATTCCGCCGTGACGCGCTTCGCCGCCTTGGCCAGGCCGTCGCCGGCATCGCCTTCGTCGCGCAGGCGGCGGGCCGGCCTGCGGGCGGTCTCGGTCAGCGTGGCGCGATAGGCCTCGCTGTCGTAGGAGGCGTGCGGCCCCTCGTTCCAGGTCAGCTTCAGCGCGTCGCGTCCCTGCATCGCCGCCCAGGTGTTGCGGGCGATGACGGCGACGCCGCCGAGCGGCTGGAACTTCGCCGGCGGCGGCGTGCCCTCGATCCGCATCACCTTCAGCACGCCCGGCACCTTGCGCGCCGCGCTGTCGTCGACCGAGGCGAGCGTCGCGCCGAAGACCGGCGGCCGCGCCACCACCGCGAAGAGCATCCCCGGCAGGGTGGTGTCCTGGCCATAGACCGCGCGGCCGGTCGAGATGTCGAAGCCGTCGACGATTTCGAGCTCGCCCTTGCCGATGTAGCGGAAGCTGGCGGGGTCCTTCAGCTTCAGCGACGTCAGGTTGGGCACCGGCAGCTTCGCCGCATCTGCCGCCAGCTCGCCATAGCCGAGCGTGCGGCCGCTCGCCTGGTGCACCACCTGGTGGTTGCGCGCCGCGACCTCCCCGGGCGCCACCTTCCAGCGCTGCGCCGCGGCGGTCTCCAGCATCTGCCGCGCCGCGGCGCCGCACTCGCGCATCGGCTGCAGAAAATGCCGCGTGCTGCGGGAGCCGTCGGTGTCCTGGTTGCCGAAGCGCGGCTCGTCGGCCGGCGCCTGCTTAACGCGGACCTTGGCCCAGTCGGCGTCAAGCTCGTCGGCGACGATCATCGGCATGCCGGTGCGCACGCCCTGGCCCATCTCGGCACGGTGACAGAAGATCGTCACGATCCCGTCCGGCGCGATCGAGACGAAGACATGCGGGTCGTTCACCACGCCGTGCGGCATGGCATCGGCGCCGTACTTGGCCTCGGGCGCGGCCTCGACCGCCTGGGCGCGCGGCAGGCGGAGCGCCAGCAGCAGCCCGCCGGCCGCCGCACCCTGCAGCAGCAGGCGGCGGGACGGTGCTTCGATGCGGATGTCGGTCATGTCACGCGGCCCCCCGGGCGGCTGCCTTGATGGCGGCGCGGATGCGCTGGTAGGTCCCGCAGCGGCAGAGGTTGCCCTGCATGCCGCCGTCGATGTCCTCGTCCGTCGGGTTCGGCGTTTGCTGCAGGAGCGCCGCGGCCTGCATGATCTGCCCGGCCTGGCAGTACCCGCACTGCGGCACGTTGATGCTGCGCCAGGCCTTCTGCACGGGATGCATGCCGTCCTTGCTCAGCCCCTCGATGGTGACCACCGCCTGGCCCTCGACATCGCCCATGGCGGTGGCGCAGGCCCGCACCGCATCGCCGTTCAGGTGCACCGTGCAGGCGCCGCAGGCGGCTACGCCGCAGCCGAACTTGGTGCCGGTCAGGGCGAGCTCGTCCCGCAGGTACCAGAGCAGGGGCATGGCGGGGTCGCCGTCGTAGGAGCGCTCCTCGCCGTTGACGCGCAGCTTGACCATCGGGGGGTCCCTTCCTCCGCCCGGCGCCGATGCGCCGGCATGCCTAGGGAACGCCGGGGAACGCGTTCCCGTTGCGCTTGCTTCGGCCCGCGGAACGGTTCGCGCCCTCGTCCGCTGGCCGGGCGGCTGCTAGACAGCGGCGGATCGCAACAGGGAGGCGGCGGCACCATGGCATCGAAGAAGACCCCCGCTGTCCGTGCGGCCGAGGCTGCGGGAATCCGCTTCCGCTTGCTGGAATACGACTACGACCCGGAGGCCGAGTCCGTCGGCCTGCAGGCGGCCGGCGCCATGGGCATCGCGCCGGAGCGGGTTTTCAAGACCCTGGTCTGCCTGCTGGACGGGGCGGAGCTCGCCTGCGCCGCCATTCCGTCCGACGCCCGGCTGTCGCTGAAGGCCCTGGCCACGGCGGCGGGGGCCAAGCGGGCCGAGATGGCCGATCCGGTGAAGGCCGAGCGCAGCACCGGCTTCGTCGTCGGCGGCATCAGCCCCTTTGGCCAGAAGCGGCGGCTGCGCTGCTTCCTGGATGCCAGTGCCGAGTCGCATAACGAGATCGTGGTGAACGGCGGCCGGCGCGGCCTGCAGATCGCGCTCGCGCCCGCCGATCTGATAGCGGCGCTGGAGGCGGTGGTCTGCCCGCTGCAGGCCGAATGACGCAACGAAACAAAGGGAGGATACCCGCATGAAGGCCCTGGTGGTGGACAAGCCGGAGGCCGGGCCACCCGGCCGCGCCGCCTTCCGCGACTTCGCCGACAGCGAATTGCCCGAGGGCGATGTGCTGCTGCGCGTCACCCATTCGACGGTGAACTACAAGGACGGGTTGGCGGTGACCGGCCGTGCCCCCGTGGTGCGGCGCTTCCCGATGGTGCCGGGGATCGACCTGGTCGGCGTGGTCGAGCAGTCGAGCAACCCCGCGGTGAAGGCCGGCGACCGGGTCCTCCTGAACGGCTGGGGCGTCGGCGAGACGCATTGCGGCGCCTATGCGCCGAAGGCCAGGGTCAAGGCGGACTGGCTGGTGCCGCTCCCCGAGGGCATGGCCCCGGCTGAGGCCGCGGCGATCGGCACGGCGGGCTATACGGCGATGCTCTGCGTCATGGCGCTGGAACGCCACGGCCTGACGCCCGAGCGCGGCCCGGTGCTGGTCACCGGCGCGGCGGGCGGCGTCGGCTCGGTCGCCATCGCATTGCTCGCCTCGGCCGGCTGGTATGTCGCGGCCAGCACCGGGCGGCCGGAGGAGCAGGCCTATCTGGAGAGCCTCGGCGCGAAGGAGGTGGTGCCGCGCGACCGCTATGCCGGCGGTGCCGCGCGCCCGCTGGGCAAGGAGGTCTGGGCCGCGGCGGTGGATACCGTCGGCTCCAAGACGCTGGCCGGCGTGCTGACCGAGATCAGGTATGGCGGGGCCGTCGCCGCCTGCGGCCTGGCGCAGGGCATGGACCTGCCGGCCTCGGTCGCGCCTTTCATCCTGCGCGGGGTCGCGCTGCTCGGTGTCGATTCCGTCATGGCGCCCCGCGCGCTGCGGCTGCAAGCCTGGTCACGGCTGGCGAAGGAGCTGGACCGCACCAAGCTGGCGGCAATGACGGCCACGGTCGGGCTGGACGAGGTGCCGCGCGTGGCGGAGGCGATCCTCGCCGGCCAGGTGCGCGGCCGCGTCGTGGTGGAGATCGGCTGATGGCGATGCTTTCCCGCCGCGCGCTGCTCGGCGCCGGTGCCGTGCTGGCGGCTTCGCCGGCCCGGGCCCAGCCCTGGCGGCCCGCCCGGTCGGTCACCATCCTGGTCCCCTTCGCCGCCGGGTCGGGCACCGATGCGATCTCGCGCATCCTGGCCGGTCTGCTGGAGCCGATCTGGGGCCAGCCGGTGGTGGTCGAGAACCGCGCCGGCGCCAATGGCGCGCTGGCGGCGGGCGCCACGGCGCGCAGCGCACCGGACGGCCAGACCCTGATGATGACCACCAACACGCCGAGCGCGGCCAACCCGGCGCTGATGAAGAAGCTCGACTACGACCCGGTCGCCGACTTCACCGCCATCTGCCGCACCGGCAACTACAATTTCTGGCTCGTGGTGCCGGAGAGCTCGCCCTTCCGCAGCGTGGCCGATCTGCTGGCGGCGGCGAAGGCGAAGCCGGGGCAGCTCACCTATGCCTCCGGCAACTCGACTGGCATCGTCGCCGGCGGCGCGATGGCGGCGCAGGCCGGGGTCGAGATGACGCATGTCCCCTATCGCAGCACCCCGCCGGCCATCACGGACGTCATGGCGGGGCGCGTATCCTGCATGATCGTGGATGCGTCGTCCTCGCTCGGCAACGTCAAGGGCGGGCAGCTGCGGGTGCTCGGCGTGACGACGCAGCAGCGCAGCAAGCTGCTGCCGGACATCCCGCCGCTGGCCGAGCTCGGGCTGCCCGGCTTCGACGTGGCGGCCTGGGCCGGGCTAATCGGGCCGGCGCGGATGCCGCCCGGCATGGTGGCCTCGATCAACGCCGATGTCCGCAGCGTCTGGGACCGGCCGGAGACGGTGAAGCGGCTCGGCGACATCGGCTTCGACGGCTTCAGCTCGACGCCCGAGGAGTTCGGCAGCTTCATCAAGGACGAGATCGTCAAGTGGGGACGCATGGCCCGCACAGCGGGGATCGAGCCGGAGTAGCTAGACCGCGACGAGCCTTCGCCTGGGCCGGATGCGCCAGGCGAAGGCGCCGTCGCCGAGGTCGAGGCGGCGCTCCACCACCAGCTCCAGCCTTGGGTCGTGCGCCGCCAGCAGGCCTTCCCACAGCGCGTTCCAGCATTCGAAGGCGGCGGGATGCAGGTCCGGCGCGCCGCGCATCAGCGCCCAGCTCGACTGTTCCGCGCCATCGGCGTGCTGCGTCACCCGGTCGCCCTGCGCAGTGGCGACCGCCGCCAGCAGCGCAGCGAAATCGGCGGCACCGCGTCCGGCGATGCCGGCGGCGGCGGCCAGTTCCTGGTGCCACTGCATGCCGACCTGGCGCAGCGCCAGTCCGAGCAGCGCGGTCGTCTCCGTCGCGCCGAACAGGTCGATGGCGGCTGGGATGGCGGTGCGCAGGTATTCCATGGCGTAGTTGCGATGCGCCTTCCGCAGGCGCTCCGCCGGCCAGGCGCTGGCCTCGACCCAGGGCGCGGCCGCGGGGTCGAAGGGCGGGGCTGCCTCGGCCCTGGCGAAGCACAGCCGCTCCTCCGGTGCCAAGTCGCGGTCGTATTCGCGGTAGTAGCCGTCCAGCGCCGCATCGCCCTCCGCCACCTGCCCGGTGCAGACGAAGCCGAGCCGCGGATTGCCGAGCGAGACGCCGTTCTGCGCGTGCCAGCCGCGCAGCATGGCGCGGGAGACCTCGCCGGGAATGCCGCAGACCGCGGTGCCGTGCCACAGCCAGCGCGGCGGGGCGTAGCGGATCCAGGCCTTGCGGTCGCTCTCCGGCATGTATTCGACCGAGACGCCGCCGATGCGGTTGGACAGGTAGTGATACTGCGCAGCGGCAACGGCGTGCGGCAGACAATCCAGGCCGAGCTTCCGCAGGCCGGGCAGGAAGCGTTCGTGGTGCTGCCGGCGGAAGACGGCGAAGACGAGCTCGGCCGCGGCCGGCGTGCCGCGACGCGCGACGGTGGCCAGGACCGTGCCGGTGAAGGCGGCGCGGTGAAGGTCGGCGACGGCCTGCAGCAGGGCAGGGTAAGGGGCGTCAGGCATTGGCGAAAAGCCCCGGTTGCGCCGGCGGTGGCGGCGGTGTGACGGCTCCGAGCGGCCGGGCGCCGCAGGCCGTCAGGTAGTCGGCGATCGCGTCCATCTCGGCCGCGGGGCGGGTACGGTCGTGGAAGGGGTCGTCGGCCGGCGAGCCGCGGGGGACCCAGATCACCGTCTCATAGCGGGCGCGGGTCAGCAGCACGCGGTACGTGTTGCGGATGAAGTCGGCATCCTTTGCGGCGATCTGCCACTTGTCGCCGACGAAGCCGCGCGCCGACCAGCCCGCCTGGCCGCGCACGAAATCGCCGCCCCAGGCCAGGCCCACCACATCCAGCTCAAGCCCCTGGCAGGCATATTCCGTGGCCGCCGTCTCCAGCGCGTCTGAGGCGCGGGTATCCGGCCACCGCCGCAGGAACCAGTCCGGCACCTCCTTGGTCGGCACCTCGGCGCCGAGGCCTTCGGCCCGCAGCCGCCGTGCCCCGGCGGCCCGCACCAACCCGGCGCGGCGCTGGCCACGGGCGAAGTGGCGAAGCGCCGCGCGCGTTGCCGCCAGGTCACGGGTGAGGAAATAGGGCAGGGCGGGCGCCGCCTCGGCGATGCGCCGCGCCTCTGCCGTGTCGCTGTCCAGCAAGGCATTGACCCAGGCCGCGCCCGCGGTCTCCCGCACGCTGCGCATCGGCACCACCAAGTCGAGGTCGGGGTCGATCTCCAGCCAATCCGGCATCCCCTCCGTCAGCCGCTGCACCGGATCAGCGGCGGACAGCGCGCGGGGCGCCGCGGCGGCGCGCCAGCGTGGATTCGCGGCGACCACGCGGCCCCATTCCCTCAGGCCGGCCTCGCCGGTATTGATCTCCTGCCCGTTGCCGATCAGCGCCAGGACCACGGACCAGCCGGCACGCCGGCCCATGATTTCCAGCGTATGCGCAGGCTCGCTCATGGTCAGGCGGGACCGCTTGTTCTGTGTGCCCATCAGCGATTTCGCCTCGTCCCAGGCGCGCTGCGCCTCGTCGAAAACGATCAGTCGCTCGGGCGGCAGGCGGGTAGGATCGATCGCGCAGTCCTCGAGGAAGCGGTGCACGTTCTGCAGCGCGGCCTGGGTGCGCCGCTCCGCCTCCGCCCGGTCGCATTCGCCGCGCGTCACCGCATCGCGCGCCAGCGCCGCGCGCAGCACCGAGACCAGGGGCGCATTGCCGGTGAGGAAGGCCGCCCCGTCCAGCCGCGCCGGCCCGAAAACCGCATTCAGCCCGCATAAGGTCTTGCCCGCGCCGGGAATGCCGGTGACGAAGATGACGATGCGCGCCGCCTCGGCCCGCGCTGCCTCGATATGCCGGGCGATGGCACGCGCGGTGCGGGTCAGGTTGGTGGCATCCGCGCGCGCCGCGGCAATCTCGGCGACGCCGTTGCGGGCATAGAGCATGGTCGCCGCCTCGACGATGGTCGGCACCGGCCGGTAGGGCGCCTCCAGCCAGGCGGCGCCATCGATCGGCGTGGCGGGCGCGGGCAGGATCGCCTGCACCCAGGCGATCAGGTCGGCCAGCGACTCCGCGCCGCAGACCAGCGGGTCGGTCGGGTGCTTCGGCAGCAGCCAGCGCTGTGCCGGCGGCATCCAGCCGTGCCGCCCCGCCACCAGCACCGGCACGATGGCATGGTCGCGGCTGCCGGCATGGAAGTCGCGCAGGTCGAGCGCGTAGTCCTCGGCCTCCGCCCTTGCAGCATTGGTCGCCGCGGCCGTCTTGAACTCCAGGCAGAGGATGGCACGGTCGGTCAGCAGCACCGCGTCGATGCGCTTCTCCAGCCGCAGCAGGTCGAATTCCAGCGCCACGGTCCAGGCCCTGCCGCCGCAGGCCGCCACGGCGGCTTTCAGGTCCCGCACCTGCGCCTGCCAGGCCATTTCCTGGTCCGGCATCCCGGCAAAGCCGCGCGCCTGCTGTGCCGAGGCGAGGCGACCGACGATGTCGCGCGGGTCGCTCGCCAGCAACTCCGCCCCGCTGCAGGCGAACCACGCCCTCATGCGCCCGGGTCCCGCTTCGGCCAGGTTGCCAGCAGCAGACTTCCCCCCATGAGCGCGAAGCCCACCGCATGCGTCACCGTGAAGCTCTCCCCCAGCACCAGCACTGCCGTCAGCGCGGCAGCCGCCGGCAGGAAGCCGGTGAAGACGCCCGCCACCCCCGCCGGAACCCGGCGCAACCCGGCATACCACAGCAGCAGGCAGAGCACGCTCGCGGTCAGGCTATGGAAGACCAGCAGCCCGGCCAGTGCCGGGTCGGCCAGCGCGGCCATCGCGCCGAGGCCGGGCAGCGCCAGCGGCAGCAGCATCGCCGCGCTGAACAGCTGCATCCAGAAGCTTGCGCTCACCACCGGCACCCGCCCACCGAGCCGCTTGGCCAGCAGCACATAGGCTGCCTCGCCGCAGACGCCGGCGAAGACCAGCGCATTGCCGAGCGCCGAGCCGCCCGCCTCGCCCCCCAGCCGGGCGACGGTGATCGCCGCCATGCCGCCGGCCGCCAGCACCGCCGCGACCCAGTGCCGCGGTGCCAAGCGCTCGCGCAGCCAGGCTGCGCTGCCGAGCGCGACCACCGCCGGCATCGTCGCCAGCACCAGCCCGCCCTCGAGCGCCGTGGTCAGCCGCAGGCCCGCCAATAGCCCGGCGTTGTACAGCGCGGTGCCGAGCAGTGCCTGCAGCCCCAGGTTCAGCGCCGCGGCGCGGTTGAGCCGCAGGGACCCGTCCAGCAGGCGGGCCAGAGGCCACAGCACGAGGCAGGCCAGGATGCAGCGCAGGCAGAGGATCAGCGGGATCGGCAGCGCCCCGGCCAGCAGCTTGCCGACCGCGACATTGGCGCCGACCAGCGCCATGGACAGCGCCAGCTGACCCTGGGCGAGCAACATGCTCAGGCGGCCCGCATGACGGGGTGCCTCACGCCGCCTCTGGACGGTCCCGGCGCAGCCCAGACCGGCGCCGCCGCCGGAGCGCGCTTTGCCATTCCGGCCGGGATTCTCATTCGATGCGCACCACCATCATGCCTGGCGCATCATGCCGCCCGGTTCCATCCCGGAAAACCGTCCGCGGCTTGCCTTTCCGTGCCCGACCCGCACCGTCCCTGCAGCCCTGCCGTCGCGCCGGCATTGGTGAGCCAGGAAACGCCGCTCGCCAGCCTTCCTCCTGCAGCGCGGTCTGCCATGCCGCGACGAACCCTGCTGACCGGTGCCGGTGCGCTGCGGGCGGCATCCGCCCCGGCCCAGCCGGCCGTGGCGCGGTTGCCGTGCTACGTGCCGCGGACCGACCTCGCCGTGCTCGACTCGGTCTTCACCAAGGTCGAGATCACGCGCCACCACGCGCCGATGATCTGTGACCAGCTCTACGGTCTCGACGCTCAGCGCCGCCCGCCGCCGCGAATGCTCGAAGCGCGCGAGGCCGATGCCGATAGGCTCGCCTGGCGCGTCCGCCTCAGCGTTCGGCTGGCCCGGCGTACCGTGGCCAGACGCGTCGCGCGAAGCCTCGGTCGACGCGCCGGACCTGGCGGCGCAGCGGGCGATCGCCGCCGACATTCAGCGCACGGTGCTGGACGACGCACCCTGTCTGCCGACCCGGCAGTATGTCGCCGACACCGCCGATCGGAACACCATCACCGAGCCGGCCTCGGAATTCCTGGCATTCTGGGGCGGAAGGCCGGCCTGATCACTCCGCCTCGCCCGCCCGCTTGAACGGGGAAAGCTCCGCCAGCGCCTCCATCTCCCGCAGCATCGCCGGCCGCTCGCGCCCCAGGAAATCCTCCACCGCGCGGCGCAGGCCGGGATGCTGGATCCAATGCGCCGAATAGGTGGCGCTCGGCAGGTAGCCGCGCTGGATCTTGTGCTCGCCCTGCGCGCCCGCTTCCACGCGCGGCAGCTTGTGCTCGATGGCGAAGTCGATGGCGCGGTAGTAGCAGAGCTCGAAGTGCAGAAAGGGCGCGTCCACCACGCTGCCCCAGTTGCGGCCATAGAGCGCCTCCCGCCCCAGCAGATTCAGCGCGCCCGCCACCGGCTCGCCGTCCCGCTCGGCTACCATCAGCACGACCTTGTCGCCGAGCGCCTCGGCCATCAGCGGCCAGAAGCGCGGGGTCAGGTAGGCGCTGCGGCCCCATTTCTTGTCGGTAGTGCTGCGGTAGAAGCGGTGGAAGGCCTTCCAGTGCCGCTCCGTGATCTCCGGCCCGCGCAGGGTCTTCAGCACATAGCCCGAGGCCGCGGCATCGCGCCGCTCGCGCTTGATCACCTTCCGCTTGCGCGAGGCCAGCGCGCCGAGGAAATCATCGAAGCTCGCGTAGCCCTGGTTGTGCCAGTGGAACTGAGTGCCGAGGCGCCGCAACCAGCCGGTCTCGCCGAGCGCGGTCCACTCGGCCTCCTGGCAGAAGGTGATGTGGACCGAGGAAAGGTCGAGCTGGCCGCAGGCCTGCACCAGCCCCTGGCCCAGCGCCGCCGGGCCGATCCCGGCGCCCGGCCGCACCAGCAGCCGCGGGCCGGGGACCGGGCTGAAGGGCGCGCAGACCTGCAGCTTCGGGTAGTAGCTGCCGCCGGCCCGTTCGAAGGCATCGGCCCAACCATAGTCGAAGACGTACTCGCCCTGGCTGTGGCTCTTCGCATAGGCCGGGCAGCAGGCCAGCAGCTCGCCCGCCGCGTCGCGCAGCGCGGCGTGCTGCGGCAGCCAGCCGGTGCGGGAGCTGGCGCTGCCGCTCGTCTCCAGCGCCGCGAGGAAGGCGTGGCTGACGAAGGGATTGTCGCCGCCAGCGCAGGCATCCCATTCGGCCGCGGGGATCTCCGCGATGCTTGGATGGAGCGAGAGGGTCAGGGCAGGGGTGCTGTCGGGCATCTCCCGCAGCATGTGCGGTGCATCGAGGCTTGGGCAAGGGCCGACGAGGGGCATGGACCGCGCCGCCGTGCCGGGCGAGGCTGTGCCGGCAGGCCAGGCACCGAAGCCGCCCCGGCCGTGCCACCAGAACGAGGGACGCCACCATTCCATCATGTCGAAACCTCGGCGGCCTGGCGCTCGCCGCGCTGCTTGCCTGCACCCCCGCAGCCCGCGCCCAGCAGACGGCTCCGGGCCGGGTTGAGGCCATCCCGCTCGCCACCACCACGCTTTCGGGCGAGGCCTTCCTCACCGGCGACAAGGCTGCGGCCAGGCCGGCGCTGATCGCCGGCGAGTTGCGGCTGCCCTTCCCGCTGCCGCCGGGGCGGCGCGTCCCGGCGGTGGTGCTGGTGCATGGCTCGGGCGGCATCGGCGCCTCGACCGACCTTTGGGCGCGGGAGCTGAACGCCGCCGGTCTCGGCGCCTTCATCCTCGACAGCTTCGCCGGGCGCGGCATCGTCAGCACGGTGCAGGACCAGACCCAGCTGCATTCGCTGGCGATGATGGTCGATGCCTTCCGCGCGCTGGATTGGCTGGCCGGGCATCCGCGGATCCGCGCCGACCGCATCGCGGTGATGGGCTTCTCGAAGGGGGCCGTCGCCGCGGTCTATTCGGCGATGACCCGCTTCCAGGCGCTGTACGGCAATCCCGCGCACCGTTTCGCCGCCCATATCGGCCTCTACACCCCGTGCAACGTCGGCTTCGCCAAGGATGCCGAAGTGGGGCCGGCGCCGATCAGGCTCTTCCACGGGGTGGTCGATGACTACGTCGCGATCGGACCCTGCCGGGACTATGCGGCCCGCCTGAAGGCGGCTGGCGCCGACGCGACGCTCACCGAATACGCCAATGGCCAGCACAGCTTCGACAACCCGTTCCAGCCGCTACTGGTGACGGTGGCCGATGCGCAGACGACACGCGGCTGCCGGCTGGAGGAAGGCGCAGGCGGGGCGATGCTGAACGCCGCGACGAAGCAGCCCTATACGCTGGCCGATGCCTGCGTCGCCCGCGGCGCGCATGTCGGCTACGACCCGGTCGGCGCAGCCGCCGTGCGGGCCGCGGTGCGCGCCTTCGCCGAGGAACGGCTGGTCAGGTAGCGGCCTGGAATTCCAGCGTCGCGCCGAAGGGCAGGGTGGTGAAGGCCTCTGCCGGCACGCCCTGCGCCGCACGCGCCTCGGCCAGCTTCGCCTCGGGCTCCTCGATCGGCTCGTCGGTCAGGCCCGCGAAGGTGCCGAAGTGCATGCCGATGCTGCGTCGCGCGCCCAATGCGCGATGCGCCATCACCGCCTCCGCCGGGTCCATGTGCTGGGTCTGCATGAAGAAGCGCGGCGCATAGGCGCCGATCGGGATCAGTGCCAGGTCGATGCGCGGGAAGCGCCGGCCGATCTGCTCGAAATAGGGGCACCATCCGCTGTCGGCGGCGAAGTAGACGGTCCCGCCATCCGGCGCCTCGAGCACGAAGCCGCCCCAAAGGCTGCGGTTGCGGTCCCAGGGCGTGCGGGCGGAGAAATGCTGCGCCGGCACGTAGGTGACGCGCAGCCCCGCCACCTCGGCATGCTCCCACCAGTCGAGCTCCCGGGCGCCGCGGATGCCGGCCTTGGCCAGGTGCCGCGCATTCTCCAGGCCGGTGACAGCGGGCGGCGCCCAGCGCCGCCGCACCGCGCGCAGCGTCGGCAGGTCCAGGTGGTCGTAGTGGTTGTGGCTGACCAGCAGCAGGTCGCAGCCCGGCAGGTCCGCCAGCGCCTGGCCGGGCGCGCGGACCCGCTTCGGCCCGGCGAAGGCGAGCGGGCTGGCCCGCATCGACCAGACCGGGTCCAGCAGCACGCAGCGGCCGCCGATCTGCACCAGGAAGCTCGCATGGCCGATAAAGGTCACGCCGATCCGGCCGGCCTCGATCCGCCGCGGCGGCGGTTGCCCGGGGTCGTCGATCCATTGCGGCCAGGGCGCCGGGGTCGTCTCGCGCCGCCAGCGCCAGACATCCCGCAGGGTGCGGGTGGTCGGGTCGTAGGGGTTGCGGAAGCCCTGCCCGGCATGGTGCGCCGGCGGCGTCACTTGCAGTCCAGCACCCGCACGTCATAGACCGGGTGCTCGAGCATGCTGACGCCCGGCGCGTTGGCGAACATCCAGCCGCGGAAGGCGGGCACGCCCGGGCGCAGGCTGTCGGTGATCTCCATCCAGGCCGCGGCATCCGGCACCTCGCCCACCGGCCGCGCGTTGCAGGCGCGGACCTGGATGCTGAGCGTGCCGAACGGTGCCGCCTGGCCCACCCCGGCCGTGATCACCGTGACCCGGGCGGTGACCTTGTCGAGCAATTGCAGCTCGGCCGTCCGCTTCGGCTCCCAGCCCTGCGCCGCGGCGGGGAGCGCGGCGCAGCAGAGCGCCGCCGCGAAGGCCGCCGCCAATGCCCTCATCCGCGCCGCTTCGGGCTCGGCAGCGCCTGCACCAGCTCGCCGAGAATGCGCCGCATGGCGGCCTCGTCGACGCCCATCAGCACCGCATCCTCGAAGGCGTCGCGCATCACCTGGGCGAGCTCCGCATGGTTCTCCGCCAGCACCTTCAGCTTCTCCCGGCAGGACAGCGGCGCGCCATCCGCGCCCGGCCAGGAGTCGGGCGGCGCGAGGCTCATTTGGGGCCGGCGGCGCCGCCGGCTTCCTGGTTCTGGCTCTGGTTGCCGCTGTTCATCTGGGTGACCGAGAAGATGAAGCGGCCCAGCAGCGATTCAAGGCTGACCGAGCCCTGCGTCTCGGTGATCCTGCCGCCATCGGCCAGCAGCTTCTCGCTGCCGCCGGGCACCAGCGAGACATACTTGCCGCCGAGCAACCCTTCCGAGGTGATCTCGGCCGAGGTGTCGGTCGGCAGCTTCAGGCTGCGGTCGACCTTGAGGGTCAGCACCGCGGCGAAGCTCTGCGGGTCGATCCGGCTGTCGGTGACGGTGCCGACCTTGACCCCGGCGATCCGGACGTCGGCGCCATTGGCGAGCCCGTCGATGCGGTCGAAGCTGGCGCTCAGCTGCATGCCCTCGGCCGTGACGGCGCCGCGGCCGCTATGCAGCACGGCATAGCCGAGGAAGATCGCGGCGACCGCGAGCACGATCGCGCCGGCCGCGACCTCGGCGAGACTACGTCCCTTCATTTGGATCAGGTTCCACGCACCCGCGTCACGAACCGGGCGTCCAGGCCTCGTAATCGCCACCGGTGACGCGGCGCGTGCCGCCCACGTAGTCGTGGCCGGCAGGACGGTAAGCGTGCGGAGTGCCGGTCAGGTTCGGCCGGTGCTCGTCCTGCCAGGGGTAACGTTTCGTCTCACTCAGCGGGGCGGGCACGGTGTGGTGCAGCCAGGCATGCCATTCGGGCGGCACCACGGTCGGCTCCCGCCCACCGCCGGCATAGATCGCCCAGCGGCGCGGCCGGTCGTAGATCGGCTGGCTGGTCTTGCCCTCGTAGTACTCGTTGCCGAAGCGGTCGGTGCCGACCTTGCGCCCGCGCAGGGACGAGGTGAGGCGAAGCAGGAAGGACATGGGGCCGGAAAAGCTCCTCGGGGGGTGGCCCTCGCGGGGGCCAGCGTCGGCGGCACAATCGCACAGCGCCTGCTGCGGTGCAAAGTCGCCCGATCCAACCCGGTTTTTCCGCGTTATCCACATCATCTTGCGGTCAATCGGTCCGCGACTCACCAAATCTGGCTTCCCCACCCGCAACGGTGTCCCTACCATCGGGCCATGGCACGCACCTTTGGCACGCTTTGGGACGGGGTGGCGCTGCGGCGCCGGCGGGCGGGGGCCGACCCGGACGCGCCGCCGCGCGCGGTGGCGATCCCCGCCACCTGGGAGGCCGGGGCGGCCGAGGCGCTCGCCGGCCTCGCCCCCGGCGAGGGCCCGACCAGCCTGCCGCGCGCCGCCGAGGCCTGGATCGGCCGGGTCGCCGGGCGCGGCCGCAAGGCCGGGCTGCTGGACGAGGCGGCGGCGGATGCCCTGGCCGAGGCGCTGCGCGGCCTCCTGCTGGCGCGCCGCGGCGCGCCCGGCGCCGAGGTCTGGCGGAACGAGGCGAAGCCCGCCCGCGCCGCCGCCGAGCCGCGCTTCGTCCTCAACCTGCCGGCCTTCCTCGAGCCCGAGGGCGGCTTCGACCTGGAAGCCTATGCCGAGGCCTGCGCCCTGGCGGTGCGGGCGCTCGACGCGCTCGCCTCCGGCCGCGCGACGCGGCTGCGGCTCGGATTCGCCGACCTGGCCGGGCTGCTGTGCGGCCTGGGGCTGGCCTATGATTCGGAGAAGGCCCGGGCCGTCGCCGCGGCGGTCGCGGCGCTGACCCGCGGCGCGGCGGAAGCCGAGTCGGGCCGGATCGCGGCTCGTCTCGGTGCCCGAGAGCCGGTCGCCCTGCTCTGGCCCGCCCCGCCGGGAGAGACGGCGGTGCCCGGCCTCGCCGCCGCCGCCCGCGCCGCGCTCGATGCCGCCGCCGGCGCGCCCGGCCTCCGGCACCAAGCGCTGGTGGCGCTGGCCCCGGCCGACGCGGTGGAGGCGCTGCTCGGCGCCGAGACCGCCGGCATCGCCCCGGCCGCCGGCGCGACGCGCAGCCTGCTCTCCGCCTCGGGCGAGGCGATGGAGGTGCCGACCCGCGCCGCCCGCCGTGCCGGGCCGCGCCTCGCCGAACTGCTCGGCCCGGTCACCGAGGCGGCGCGCGAGGCGATGCGCGAGGCCGTCGCTCCCTTCCTGCATGCCGCGCCGCCGGCGCCGGCGGCGATGCCCGCCCCGGGCCGCGCCCTGCCGAAGCCGGCGCCGATCCTTCGCCGCCATGCCGGCGCGGCGCTGCACGTCACCCTCGGCGGCCACCGCGTGGTGCTGCGCACCGCCGAGGATGCCGAGGGCCGGCTGCTCGAGATCGCCTTCACCCTGTCGAAGGAAGGCGCCGCCTATCGCAGCCTGATGGACGGCTTCGCCCAGTCGGTCTCGCTCGGCCTGCAGCGCGGCGTGCCGCTCGACGACTATGTCGAGGCCTTCGCCTATACCCGCTTCGGCCCGGCCGGGCTGGTCGAGGGCGACCCGGCGATCCCCCGCGCGACCTCGGTGCTGGACTGGGCCTTCCGCCGGCTGGCGCTCGACTATCTCGGCCGGCGCGACCTGCCGCAGCCCTCCGAGGCCGATTGCCTCGGCGATTCCGCCGGCCATGCCGTCGAGATGACGCCGCTGCTGCCGCTCGACCTGCCGGCCTCGGCGAGCCCGCGCGGCCGGCGGCGGTCGCTGCGGGTGGTGGGCTGAGACGGCGCGGGTTGAGGGAATAAAGTTGAGGCCGGCTCAAACGGGTTGAGGCCCGCGGCGCCGCGCGGCCAGGATCGGCGGCCAACCCGCTGCGTTTGTTGTCGTCCGTTGGTCGTTCCGCTTAGTTTCGCAGGATTTGAGCTTTTCAATTCGGCCTTCGGCCACCCCGCTCGCCGACGGGCGCAACTCGCCCGCTGACCAGCGAAAGCCTATCACGCCGGCTCCCGCATGCGGAACGAAAAAACAACTCAGCCGCGTTCCGGCTCGAGGGTGCGCTGCCACAGCACGGCATTCGCCATGTCCTTCAGCATCACCGTCAGCGCCCCGGTCCGGCCCTCGATCGCCGCCTCGCCGAAGTATTGGCCGCCCTCGGCCGGCGGAACGTTGACCCGGCCGTCCGGCGCCTTCTGCCAGACCACCTCCAGGCCGAAGGTGTCGTCGGGCGCGTTGGGGCCGAAGCCGCCGGCATGCAGCGGGCCCGAGACGAATTCCCAGAAGGGCAGGAAGTCGCGGTGCCGGGCGCGGGCGGGGTCGTAGCGATGCGCCGCGGTATAGTGCACGTCGGCGGTCACCCAGACGATGTTGCGCAGCCCGGCCGCCTTGATCGCCGAGAGCAGCCCGGCGATCTCCAGCTCCCGCCCGAGCGCCGGGCCGTCGCCATTGGCCACCGCCTCGAACCGGTCGCGGCCCTCGGCATCCTTGCCGTCCGGCACCAGCAGGCCAAGCGGCATGTCGGCGGCGATGACCTTCCAGGTCGCCCGGCTCCCGATCAGGCCGCGCAGCAGCCAGTGGATCTGCTCGCGGCCCAGGAAGGCGGTTTCCGGCCCGGCCTTGTGCTGCCGGTTGTGCGTGTTGGGGCCGCGGTAGCTGCGCATGTCGAGCGCGAAGACATCGAGGTGCGGGCCGTAGCCCACCTTGCGGTAGACCCGCTCGAGCTCGTCGGCGCCCTGCGGCCGGACCGGCGCGTAGTCGAGGAAGGCGCGCGTCGCCACCGCCTGCAGCGCCGCGATGCGCGTCTCGGCATAGGCGGCGCCCAGCGCCTTGCTGTCCGACCAGTTGTTGGTGACCTCGTGGTCGTCCCACATCCAGAGCTGCGGCACCTCGGCCTGGAAGGCGCGGACATTCCTGTCCATCAGGTTGTAGCGGTGCCGGCCGCGGAACTCGCCGAGCGTCTCGGCGACCTTCGAGACCTCGGGGGTGACGAGGTTCCGCCAGAGCGTGCCGTCGGCCAGCGTCACCTCCGGCTGGATCGGGCCGTCGGCATAGATCGTGTCGCCGCAATGGATGAAGAAGTCGGCCCCGGTGCGCCGCATGGTCTCGTAGCAGCGCATGCCGCCCCGGGCCTCGTCGATGCCCCAGCCCTGGCCGGCGGTGTCGCCTGACCAGAGGAACCGCAGGTCGCGCCGGCCGCCCGGCGCGGTGCGGAAGCGGCCCGGCACCGGGGCCGAGAGCGGCGCGCCGTCCTCCGGCCCGGCGAAGCCGACGCGGTAGAAGATCTCGGCATCGGCGGGCAGGCTGGTGAGGTCGAGGCGGGCGGTGAAGTCGGTCGCCCCGGTCGCCCAGGGGCCGCGCAGCCGCGTGGCGTCGCGCATGCCTTCGTCCGTCGACCATTCGACGATCATGCGCGCGGTGCGGTCGGCGCGGCTCCAGACCAGCGCCCGGTCGGCGGTGACGTCGCCGGTCGAGGCGCCCCATTCGGCCTTGGGCCGCGCGGCCTCGGCGGCGATCGCCGCCGGGGCGCTGCCTTGGCCGAAGGCGAGGCGGCTGCCACCGGCGATGGCGGCGGCGCCCAGCAGCGCGGCGCGGCGGGAAAGGTGGATCTTCGGCATGCGCGTTTCCTGGTTCGGCAGGCCGCGTGTACCGAAGCCGCGTGACGCTTCCGCGACACTGCCGTTGCCGGTGGATGACGAGCGCCTATGCTCGGCGGCGACGCCAAGGATGGGCTGGATGACCGAGCGGCTGGTCGAGTGCTTCTACACCCTGTCTTCGCCCTGGATGTACTTCGCCGGGCCGCGGCTGCGCGCCATCGCCGCGCGGCACGGCGCGCGGGTGCTGCTGCGGCCCTACGACTTCCAGGAGGTGGTGCCGCGCACGGGGGGGATCCCGCTGCGCACCCGGCCGCGGCCGCGGCAGGACTACCACGCGCTGGAGCTCGACCGCTGGGCGCGGCACCTCGGCATGCCGCTGGTGCCGAAGCCGCGGCACTACCCGCCGGCCGACCAGCGTCCGGCGGGGCGGATGGTCATGGCGGCAGAGGCGCGCGGGCTCGATGCCCAGGCGCTGTCCCACGCCATCCTGCGGGCGCTCTGGGTGGAGGAGCGCGACATCGCCGACCCGGCGGTGCGCGCGGCGATCGGCGATGCGCTCGGGATGGACGGCGCGGCGCTGGTGGCGGCGGAGGAAAGCCCGGCCATCCATGCGGACTGGGCGGCGAACAACGCGGCGGCGGCCGCGCGCGGCGTCTTCGGCAGCCCCACGTTTTTCCTCGGCGACCTCTGGCTCTGGGGCCAGGACCGGCTGTTCTTCCTCGAGAAGGCGCTGGCCGGCGAGGCCGTGCAGACGCCGTGACCCGCACCGTCGTCATCGGCGCCGGCATCGTCGGCGCCTGCACCGCGCTCGCGCTGCTGCGGGAGGGCCACCAGGTCACCATCCTCGAGCCCGGCGCGCCCGGTGGCGAGCAGGCGGCGAGCTACGGCAATGGCTGCTGGCTCAGCCCCATGTCGGTGATCCCGCCGGCGACCCCGGGGCTGTGGCGGAAGGTGCCCGGCTTCCTCGCCGACCCGCTCGGCCCGCTGGCGATCCGCTGGTCCTACCTGCCCAGGGTGCTGCCCTGGCTGGCGCGCTACCTCGGCTCCGGCTGGACCGAGGCGCGGGTGGCGCGCACCGCCGTCGCGCTGCGGGCGATCCTGCGCGGCGCCCCGGCGCTGCATGCGGCGCTCGCGGAGGAAGCCGGCGTCGGCGGCCTGATCGAGCGGCGCGGCCTGATGTACGTCTATCCCACGCGTGCGGAGTTCGAGGCGGAGGCCATGGCCTGGCGCATCCGCCGCGAGGTCGGCATCGAATGGCTCGAGCTTTCGGCCGAGGAGTTGCACCAGCGCGAGCCGGCGCTCGACCGGCGCTACGGCTTCGCCGCGCTGGTCGAGGAGGGCGGGCATTGCCGCGACCCCGGCGCCTATGTCGCGGCGCTGGTGGCGCTGGCGGAGGCGCAGGGCGCGAAGCGCGTCGCCGCCCGCGCCACCGGCTTCCGGATCGAGGCGGGGCGACTGCGCGCGGTGCGGACCGAGGGCGGCGAGATCGCCGCCGACCGCGCGGTGATCAGCGCCGGCGCGCGTTCGCGGGCGCTGGCGGCGGCGGCGGGCGACCGGCTGCCGCTCGAATCCGAGCGCGGCTACCACGCCATGATCGAGCATCCCGGGACCGGGCCGCGCACGCCGCTGATGCCCTCCGACGGCAAGATGTCGATCACCTGGACCGATCGCGGCCTGCGCTGCGCGGGCCAGGTGGAGATCGCCGGACTCGACGCGGCGCCGAACTGGAAGCGGGCCGAAATTCTTCGCGACCACCTGTTGCGGAGCTTCCCCGCCCTGCCGCGCGACCTGCCGGCGGAGCGGGTGAAGCTCTGGATGGGGCACCGCCCGAGCATGCCGGACGGGCTGCCCTGCATCGGCCCGGCGCGCGCCACGCCGGACGTGGTCCATGCCTTCGGCCACGGCCATGTCGGGCTGGTGGCGGCGCCGCGCACCGCGCGGCTGGTCGCGCAAATACTTGGCGGGCAGTCGCCGGAGATCGACGCGAAGCCCTATTCGCCCGCCCGCTTCGGCTGAATTCGCCCTCGCATTGCCGGCAATGGGGTGTCATGCTGCCCGGCAGCGTCCCGCCATTCCTGTCGGGTCGCACGACACCAGATACGGATTAATAAGCAAGTGCCTTCCGACAACGACATGCAGGGCGGCGCCGGGCCCGTCGAGGCCCAGGTGAAGTGGTACAATGCCCGCAAGGGCTTCGGCTTCGTGCTGGGCCCGGACGGTCAGGACGTGTTCTTCCATGCCTCGGCGCTGACCGAGGCTGGGATCGAGCCTCCCGACACGGGCGATACCCTGGTCTGCGAGATCGGCACGGATCGTCAGGGCCGTCGCCTGGTCACCCGCATCTCCGAGTTGCGGCGCGGCGACGGCGGCGGTGCCGCCGGCATGGCGCCGCGGCGGCCGCCCTTCGGCGGCGCGGGCGGCGGCTTCGGCGGCGGTGGCTTCGGCGACCGGCCGCCACGGCGTGACTTCGGTGGCGGCGGGTTCGGCGACCGGCCGCCGCGGCGCGACTACGGCGGCGGCGGGTTCGGCGATCGTCCGCCGCCGCGTCAAGGCGGGGCTGGCGGCGGCTTCGGCGCGCCGCGCCAGGGCGGCTTCGGCGGTGGCGGCGGCTATGGCGACCGGCCGCCGCGGCGCGACTTCGGCGACCGCGATGCCGGCGGCCCGACCTATGCGGTCAGCGGCACGGTGAAGTGGTTCGACCAGGTGCGCGGCTTCGGCTTCGTGACGCCGGAGGACGGTGGCCAGGACGTCTTCCTGCATTCCTCCGTGCTGCAGAAGGCCGGGCGCCAGGATGTCCAGCAGGGCGAGAAGGTCGCGCTCGACGTCCGCGACGGCCAGCGTGGCCGCCAGGCAGTCAACCTGAAGGAATAGGCACGGTCAGGGCGCCATGGCGCCCGGGACCGACTGCGGATGGCCGGGCTCGCCCGGCCATTTCCAATTCTCAGGCCGTGGCGGCGTGGATGAAGCCGAGCGCCGGCCAGTGGCTGGCGCCATAGTCGTTCACCGGCGGGAACCAGACCCGCAGCAGCGACCAGTCGTTGGCGGCCGAGACGTCCTGCACCGGCTGGTCCCGCGCCTCCCGGCCCTTGGCGGAACCGGAGGCCCAGTTGGCGTGGTCGACCCGGATCTCCCGCGCCGAGACCAGCCGCGTCACCACCGCCAGGTGCCCCTGCGGCAGGCGGGAGGTTCGCATCAGCACCAGCACGCTGCCCCGGCGCGGCACCCGGCCGCGGGCGTAGCGGCCCTCGGCGCCGTCCCACCACTGCCAGGCATCGCCGCGCAGCGCGATGCCCGACTTGGCCCGGGCATAGGGTACGCAGGACAGGCCGCCGGCCCCGCCCGGCTGCGGCACGCGCGAGGTGGCGCAGCCGAGCAGGGCGAAGGGCGCCAGCAGCGCCGCGCGCCGCGACGCCACGGCGCCGCACATCCCGCGGCCCGGGCCGCGATTCGCGCCCGGAGGCCCCGATCCCGCATCATCGCCGAACATGTTATGGTCTCGATACATCCCGCAGCGGGGCTCGGCAAGCTCCTGTAGGTACTTGATTCCACGACTCAGCCGGCGGCTTCAAGCGGCTGTTCGGCCGGGTGTTCCACCGGCCTCGCGCGATGCACCCCCTGCTGCCTATCGCCGCCGCCGCTCGGGTGTGCTGAAAGGGCGCTCCGGACCAAGATGCGGCACCGCATCGGGCCGGACCGGAGACGGCCAAAGCGTCCTGTCGTTGCCAGGCCACGCTGCCAGGAAGGACCACACGGATGACCAGACACACCCCGCCCACGCGGCGGGCCACCGGCCGCAGGCGCGGCGTCGCGGCGCTGCTCGCCGCCGCCATGCTGCTTGCCCAGCCGGCCCAGGCCCTGGCGCGCTGCACCAACGAGACCGACCAGGCGATCTTCGAGGTCGAGGCGCTGAAGACCGAGCTGATGGTCGTCGCCACCACCTGCAAGGGCCCGGCCGAGGACCGCTACAACGACTTCGTCCGCCGCTACCAGCAGGGGCTGGTGGTGTCCAACCGCGGCATCGGCCAGTACTTCACCCGGGCCCATGGCAGGGGCGGCCAGCGGCAGCAGGACATCTTCATCACCGAGCTGGCAAATGCCCGCTCGAACATGGCCCGGCAGCTCGGCAGCGACTACTGCGCGCGCAATTCCGGCCTGTTCGACGAGGTGATGGCGCTGCAGGGCGTGACCGACCTGGCGGCCTATGCCGCGACCAAGGACCTGCTCTCCTCCGGCGTCACCGCCTGCCCGGGCGGCGCCGCCCCGGCTGCCGCCCATTCCGCGCCTGCCGCCCGCCGGAGCACCCGCTGATGTCCGTTTCCGCGAAAAGCGGCCTCGCCGTCGCCGCGGCGATGGCGCTCCTCGCCGGCTGCGCCGAGCAGCCGCGCGTCACCGCCACCGGCGCCCGCGTCTTCTATGTCGACACGCAGGGCGCCTCGGCGGTCTGCACCGTGCCGCCGAAGGTGGAGCTGGCGGCGGGCCAGCAGGCCGAGGCGACCATGGTGATGAAGAACGACGGCGGCTGGTGCGGCATCTCCGTCTCCCAGAGCGGGCCGAAGCCCTATAACGCCGGGCTGCTGGTCGGCCGGCCGGAGCATGGCCGGGTGCATGTGCACAAGGTCGGCGACGTCTCGCGCATCGACTACATCCCGGATGCCGGCTTCGGCGGCGAGGATCGCTTCACCGTGCGGATGCTGCCGGGCAACCCGGCGCTGCGCGTCGCGGTGACGGTGCAGTACACGCCGCCGCCGGCCCCGCCGACGCCGCCGCCGGCGCCCGCCCCGGCCCGTCGCGCCCCGGCGAAGAAGAAGTAGCAGCCGGCGCGGGGAGGGCGTCGCCGTCCTCCCCGCACCCCCGCGCTACTGCTTCAGCAGCGCGCGGTAGCGTTCCAGCAGGGCGCGGCCGTCCGGGCCGGCCTTCACCGCCCATTCCTCCTCCTGCTTCGCGCCGACCGCCCGGAGCTGGGCCATCAGCTCGGGGCTCGGCTCCGGCGCCTGCATGCCGTTGGCCTTGAGCTTGGCCATCTGCACCTCCTCGGAGGCGCGGGCCGCCGCCCAGCCATGCTCCATCGCCTTCGCGGCAGCGTCGCGGATGGCATTCCGCGTCGCGTCGTCGAGCGCCGTGAAGGCGCGGGTATTCACCATGACCACGTTGCGGGTCAGGGTGAAGCCGATGTCGTAGACGTATCTCGAGAAGTCCCAGGCGGCGCTGTCGGCGCCGGTCTGCGCGCTGGTCAGCAGCGCGTTGACGATGCCGGTGGCGAAGGCCTGCGGCACGTCGGCGGCCTGCACCATCACCGGGGTCGCGCCGATCAGCTCGGCCATGCGGGCGATGATCGGCGTCTGCGCGCGGAAGCGGGCGCCCTTCAGGTCGTCGAGGCTGCGGATCTCGGTCTTGCCGTAGAGCGCCTGCGAGGGCCAGGGCACGTAGTACAGCGGGGTGATGCCCTGCTTCTCGAACCTGGCGCGCAGGGCGGGTTCGGTCGCCGCGTGCAGGGCGCGGGCCTGCGGGTAGGTGGCGGCGAGGAAGGGGATGAAGTCGACCTCGAAGATCGGGTCCTCGTTGCCGTAGGCGCCGAGCAGGATCTCGCCCATCTGCACCTGGCCGGTCTGCACCGCGCGCTTGATCTGCAGCAGCGGCAGCAGCGAGGCATTGGGGTGCAGCTGCACCGCCAGCTTGCCGGGCGCGGCCTTCTCCACCTCGCCGAGGAAGAACTTGATGGTCTGGGTGTGGAAATTGGCGTCGGGGTAGGGCGTCGCCATGACCCATCTGGTCTGCGCTGCCGCCGGGCTCGCCAGGGCGAGCACGGGCGCGATGAAGGCGGCAAGGGCCGCGGTGATGATGCGGTGCATGCCGCTTCCTCCGGGTAGTGGGTTGGCCGTGGAGGGCGGGCGATTCGTCCCGGCAGCCTTATGCCAGCGGGAACGGCAGCGCGCCAGCCGCCGCCCCGCGCCGCCTGCGCCGACGACGCGGGCCGGGACACGGCGGCATGAGGCACCGCTTCGCGAAAGCCGGTGGCCGGCAGAATTGTATACGAATTGCCCGTCGCAAAAAAATTGCGATGGAGGAATGACCAGATGGCACAGATGGTCTTCGTCGCAGACGACGGCTTCAGCGGCCGCGAGCTCTGGACCACCGATGGAACCGCGCGGGGGACCGGCCTCCTCGCCGATATCTGGCCAGGCGGCGGTCCCGGCAGTCCCACTTACCTCGCGCGGCTGGATGCCGGGCATGCCGTCTTCGCCGGAACCGACCCGGAGCATGGCAACGAGCCCTGGATCACCGATGGCACCGCGGCCGGCACCCGCCTGATCCTCGACATCAGTGCGCTGGAATCCGGCTTCGGCGGCAGCAGCCCGCGCAGCTTCACCCAGCTCGACGAGGGCCGGGTGCTGTTCGTCGCCGGCGACGCGGAGCATGGCAACGAGCCCTGGGTCACCGACGGCACCGCCGCCGGCACCGAGGTGCTGGAATTGGTGCCCGGCAGCGCCGGCGGCTACGTCTCCGGCTCCTTCATCGCGCTCGGTGACGGGCGGGCGCTCTTCGCCGCCTCCGATCCAGGCCTCGGCAACGAGCTCTGGGTCACCGATGGCACCCAGGGCGGCACCTTCCTGGTGAAGGACCTCTACCCCGGCTCCAACGGCAGCTATCCCGGATCCTCCAGCAGCCGCGGGATGATCAGCCTCGGGGATGGCCGTGCCATCCTCTCGGCCGAGGACAACCTCCATGGCCGCGAGCTCTGGATCAGCGACGGCACCGAGGCGGGCACCAGCCTCCTGGCCGACCTCTCACCCGGCACCATCAGCTATTATCCGGGCTCCGGCGACCAGCCCCTCAGCAGCAGTCCGGGCAATTTCACCGCCCTGGCGCCGGGGCGGATCCTGTTCACCGCCACCGACCCCGAACACGGCACCGAGCTCTGGTTCACCGACGGCACCGCGGATGGCACGCGCCTCGTCGTCGACCTGTGGCCCGGCAATGCCCCGTCCTATTCCGGCGCCAACCCGGCCGCCAACAGCTCCAACCCCGGCCAGATCCTGCCGCTCGGCGATGGCCTCGCGCTGGTCAGCGCCGATGACGGCGTGCATGGCCGCGAGTTCTGGGTCACCGACGGCAGCGCGGAGGGCACCTCGCTGCTGGCGGATATCTGGTCCGGCGGCGGGTCCGGCAATCCCGGCAGCGCGACGTCGTCCTATTCCCCCTATCCGCCCTACCAGCCCCAGCCGGCCGTCGGTCCGGGCGGCAGCATCGCCTTGTGCAAGGGTGTGGCGCTGTTCTCGGCCACCGACCCGGTGCATGGCACCGAGCTCTGGATCACCGACGGCACCGCCGAGGGCACCCGGATGCTCGAGGACATCAACCGCGGCATCCAGGGTTTCGCCGGCAGCAATCCGAGCTACTTCGCCGCCCTCGGCGACGGGCGGGTGGTCTTCACCGCCGATGACGGCGTCAACGGCATGGAGCCCTGGATCACCGACGGCACCGCCGCCGGCACCCACCTGCTGGACAACATCAATCCCGGCGCCGCCGGCAGCGGGGCGCAGGGCTACCTGCTGCTGTGATCATCCGCGCGGGGTGACGCGCATCCCCGGACGCGGGCGCGCAGTCCGGCGCGACCGGCCCGCCCGGGTCGCGCCCCGGCCCCCGCATGCGCCCCGCCACGCATCCCGCCAGCATATCGTGCAGGGGTGTCCGATCTTTGCCTGCCGTGATCGTTGCGGCCGGCGGCCCGCCGGCCGCCGCCCCGGCGCACGCAACCTCAGTGCATCACGTCGCCGCCGTTCGGCGACAGCGTCGCGCCGACGTAGAAGGCCCCGCCCGGCCCGGCCAGCAGCAGCGCGGTCGCCGCGATCTCCTCCGGCCGGCCGAGCCGCCCGGCCAGGATCGTGTCCTCCATCGCCTTCTTCCAGTCCGGCCCGCGGGCGCGGGTCAGGTCGGTCTCGATGGGACCAGGCGCGATGGCGTTCACCTGGATGCCCTTCGGCGCCGCCTCCCAGGCGAGGCTTCGGGTGAAGCCGACGATGCCGGCCTTGGCGGTGCAATAGGGCACGATCTCCGGGCCGCCCTTGAAGGCGAGCTGCGAGGCGATGTTGATGATCCGCCCCTGGCCGCGCGCGACCATGCCCGGATAGACCGCCTGGGCCATGAAGAACATGCCCTTCACATGGACATCGACGACGCGGTCGTAGTCGGCCTCCGAGATCGTCTCGAAGGGGCCGCGGATGTTGATGCCCGCGTTGTTCACCAGGATGTCGCAGGGGCCGAGCGCGGCCTCGGCCGCCGCGGCGAAGGCGCGCGTCGCGGCGGGGGCGGCGACGTCGGCGTCCATCTGGAAGCCGCGCCGCCCGCGGGCGGTGACGGCCTGCACCAGCGTCGCCGCCTGCGCCGCGTCGCCCAGGTGGCAGATCGCCACCTCGGCGCCGGCCTCGGCGAAGGCCAGCGCGATGGCGCGGCCGATGCCCCGGCTGCCCCCGGTGACATAGGCGATCTTCCCGTGCAGCGGGCCCTCGGTCATGCCGGCAATCTCCGCATCGATCTCGCAAAGGCCTCGCCGGTCTCCAGGCGCGCGACATGGCGCCCGGCCTCGACCACCCGCTTCGCCCCGACGACGACGGTGCGGACGGGATTGGCCTGGCCGGAAAACACCCAGGCATCGAGCAGGCTGTCGCCGGTCCGGCCCAGCAGCGAGGGGTGCTCGTCGTCGAGCTCCACCAGGTCGCAGCGCAGCCCCGGGGCGATGCCGCCGAGCGGCCGGCCGCTGGCCTGGGCGCCGCCGGCCAGCGCCGCCTCCAGCAGCAGCCGGCCGGGATGCGGCGCGGCCTCGCTCGTCGCCACGGCGCGTTCGTGCAGGGCGAGGCGCTGGCTGCACTCGAGCTGGCGCAGCTCGTCGCGCGGCGAGGTGCCGACATGGCTGTCGGTGCCGATGCCGAGCCGCCCGCCGGCTTCGAGATAGCCGCGCAGCGGGAAGGTGCCGTCGCCGAGCGAGGCCTCGGTCGAGGGGCAGAGTCCGGCGACCGCGCCGGTCGCGGCCAGCGCCGCGCACTCCGCCGCGTCCATGTGGGTGGCGTGGATCAGGCACCAGCGGGCATCGACGGGCGCGTTGTCCAGCAGCCACCGCACCGGGCGGGCGCCGGTGGCGGCCTCGCACTCCGCCACCTCGCGCAGCTGCTCGGCGGCGTGGATGTGGATGGGGCCGGGCAGGGCGGCGACCGCCTGCAGCATGGCGGGCGTCACCGCGCGCAGGCTGTGCGGCGCCATGCCGACTGCCGATTGAGGATCGCCCGCGATCGCCGCGCGGCAGGCCTCAAGGATGCGCAGGTAAGGGTCGAGGTCGTTCAGGAAGCGCCGCTGCCCCGGCACCGGGTCGCGGCCGAAGATGCCGCCATGGCGGTAGAGGCTGGGCAGCAGGGTGATCCCGATCCCCGCCCGCCGCGCCGCCGCCAGGTGCCGCAGCGCCATCTCGGCCGGCTCGGCATAGGCCGTGCCGTCGGGCTGGTGGTGCAGGTAGTGGAATTCGGCGACGCCGGTGAAACCCCATTCGAGGAGCTCGACGTAGAGCTGCGCCGCGACCGCCTCGGCGTCCTCCGGCGTCAGCCGGCCGACGAAGCGGTACATGGTGTCCCGCCAGGTCCAGAAGCTGTCCTGCCCGGCCGGGCTGCGGCGTTCCGCGCCGCCGGCCATGGCGCGCTGGAAGGCGTGGGAATGCAGGTTCGGCACGCCGGGGACGACCGCGCCGCGCAGCCGGTCGGCGGCGCCGGGCGGCGCGCCCGGGGTGACAGCGGTGATGGTCCCCGCGGCATCGGCGGCGACCAGGACGTCGGCGGCCCAGCCATCCGGGAGGAGCGCGGCGCGTGCATGGAATTCCGTCATGGCGGCATGATGCCCGCGCGGCGGGCCGCTGCGCCAGCCGTGGCGATCGCGCCGCGGCGGGTCCGTGCAGCCGCCGTTTGCCCTAGGCTGCCCGGATGGACCGAGGATCGCCGCCCCCCGATTCGCTCATGGCCCGGCTGCTGGGCGGGCCGATGGCGCCCGGCCGGCTCGCCTGGATCGGCCTGCGCCCGGCCCGGCGGGCGCCGATGCTGGCGGTGGAGGGAGCCGTGCTGGCGCCGGGGCAGGGGCTGGACGGCGACCGCTGGGCCGGCGCCGCAAGCGGCGCGCGGCAGGAGACGCTGATCGCCGCCGAGCACCTGGCCGCCATCGCCGCCTTTCTCGGCCGGGAGGCGGTCGCGCCCGAAAGCCTCCGGCGCAACCTCGTCACCGCCGGGCTGAACCTGCTGGCCTTGAAGGGGCGGCGATTCCGCATCGGCGACGCGGTGCTGGAGCACAGCGGGGAATGCCACCCGTGTTCCCGCATGGAGGAGATTCTCGGCCCGGGCGGCTACAACGCCGTCCGCGGCCATGGCGGCATCACCGCGCGGGTGCTGGGGGGCGGCGCGATCCGCCTCGGCGATGGCGTCGTCCGGCTTTGAACCGGCATGCCTTCGGCAACAGGCGGCGGGCTGGCCCGGCTCAGGTCCCGCCCTCGGCCGGGGCGAAGACCCGCAGCGCCGCCGGCCGCAGCCGGAAGACAGCCGGGGTATGCGTGGTCAGTTCGCCATCGGTGTTCACCGGCCGCGGCCGGCGGGTGCGCAACTCGAGCCCCGTGGTGCGGAAGGCGCGGACGTCCCGCCAGCTGCCCTGCGTTCCCCGCCGCAGCCAGGGCAGCAGCGCCACCAGCCGCCACCAGTGCCGCACTTCCAGGCTGTAGACGTCGAGCAATCCGTCATCCGGCCGGGCCTCCTCCGAGACCGTCATCCCGCCGCCATAGTGCCGGCCGTTGCCGACCGAGACCTGGATGGTCCGCACCCGCTCGGTCCTGCCGTCATGGATCAGCGTGGCGGTGAAGGGCCGCGCCCGCCGCACCAGGCCGAGCGCGGCGACGCCGTAGCCCAGCTTGCCCCAGCGTTTCTTCGCCTCCGCCTTCAGCTCCGTGGCCAGCTCGGCGCTGAACCCTATGCTCGCCACGTTGAAATAGGGATGGCCATTGACCTCGCCGAGGTCGACCGGCCGCGGCGCCGCGGTGGCGATCACCTGCGCGGCGCCGTCCAGCTCGAAGGGGATGCCGAGGCTGCGGGCGAGGTCGTTGGCGGTGCCGAGCGGCATGATGCCGAAGGGCAGGCCGGCCTCGAGCAGCCCGGGGATCGCGGCGTTCAGCGTGCCGTCGCCGCCGCCGATCACCACCCGGTCGAAGCCGCCTTGCGCCAGGCCGGTGCTGACCGCCTCGGCGCAGGACATGCCCTCCGGCGGGTCGAAGGCCTGCGCCTCGAGCCCGGCCTCGGCCAGGGCCTTGGCCGCGGCATCGGCCTGCTCGGCGCCGCTGCGGGCATGGCGGTTGACGATCAGCAGGGCGCGCCCGGCTGCGGGGAGTTTCGTTTCGATGGTCCCGGCTCCGGCCTGTTGCGCCGTTGCAACCGCCGAGCCCGCCGCGGGTTGCAACGACATGGATGATGTCGTGGCCCGGCCGAGGGGGCTGTTGGGACGGATCGGCCGCTTCGCGCTGGGGCAGGGGGCGGCGCTGGCGGCGCTGGCGGTGGTCGCCGCCGGCCTGCTCGGCTTCGCCGCGGTGATGCAGCTGGTGGAGGGCGGCACCCACCGCTTCGACGAGGCCGTGCTGCTGGCGCTGCGCCGGCCCGGCGCGCCCGACCAGCCGATCGGGCCGACCTGGCTGACGCTCTCGGCGCGCGAGGTGACCGCGCTCGGCAGCATCCCCGTGCTGGCGCTGCTCGGGCTGCTGGCGCTGGGCTACCTGCTGCTGGACGGGCGCTGGCGGGCGGTGGTGCTGCTGGCGGTCTCCCTGCCCGGCGGGCTGCTGCTGAACAGCCTGCTCAAGCAGGGCTTCGACCGGCCGAGGCCGGCCCTGGTGGCGCGGCTGGCCGAGGTGCAGACGGCCTCCTTCCCCAGCGGCCATGCGATGCTCTCGGCCATCGGCTTCCTCACGCTCGGCGCTCTGCTGGCCAGCGGCGCGCGGCGGCGGCGGCACCGGGCCTATATCCTCGGCATGGCGGTGGCGCTGACCCTGCTGGTCGGCGGCAGCCGGGTCTGGCTTGGCGTGCACTGGCCGACCGACGTGCTGGCGGGATGGTGCCTCGGCGCCGCCTGGGCCATGGCCTGCTGGCTGATGCTGCGCGACTGGCGCCGCCGAAGCTGACTGACTTGCGGCCCCCGGCATGGCTATCCTGCCGGGATGACCGACCGCTTCCGCAACGCCCCCGCGATCCGCGCCCCCCGGGGCCTCGAGAAATCCGCCCGGCACTGGACGACGGAAGCGCCGCTCCGGATGCTGATGAACAACCTCGACGACCAGGTGGCGGAGAAGCCGGGCGAGCTTGTGGTCTATGGCGGCATCGGTCGCGCCGCGCGCGACTGGGCGAGCTACGAGGCGATCGTCGCCACGCTCCGCCGCCTGGAGGAGACCCAGACCCTGCTGGTGCAGTCCGGCAAGCCGGTCGGCGTCTTCGAGACGCACAAGGACGCGCCCCGCGTGCTGATCGCCAACAGCAACCTTGTCCCGCGCTGGGCGAGCTGGGAGCATTTCTCCGAGCTCGATCGGAAGGGCCTGATGATGTACGGCCAGATGACCGCGGGGTCCTGGATCTATATCGGCAGCCAGGGCATCGTGCAGGGCACCTACGAGACCTTCGCCGAATGCGGCCGCCAGCATTTCGGCGGCGACCTGCGGGGGCGCTGGATCCTGACCGGCGGGCTCGGCGGCATGGGCGGGGCGCAGCCGCTGGCCGGCGTCTTCGCCGGGGCCTCGGTGCTGGCGGTGGAATGCCAGCCATCGTCGATCGAGAAGCGGCTGGAGACGCGCTACCTCGACCATCGGGCCGACGACCTCGACGCCGCGCTGGCGATGATCCGCAAGGCCTGCGCCGAGGGCCGCGCCATCAGCGTCGGCCTGCTCGGCAATGCGGCGGAGGTTTTCCCGGACCTGGTCCGCCGCGGCGTGATCCCCGACATCGTCACCGACCAGACCAGCGCGCATGACCCGGCCAACGGCTACCTGCCGGCCGGCTGGACCCTCGCGGAATGGGCGGCGAAGCGGGAGAGCGACCCGGCCGCGGTCGCCGCGGCGGCGAAGCGCAGCATGGTGGCCCATGTCCAGGCGATGCTGGACTTCCAGGACCGCGGCGCAAAGGTGCTCGACTACGGCAACAACATCCGGCAGATGGCGAAGGAGGAGGGCCTCGCCAATGCCTTCGGCTTTCCCGGCTTCGTGCCCGCCTATATCCGCCCGCTCTTCTGCCGCGGCGTCGGCCCCTTCCGCTGGGCGGCGCTGTCGGGCGACCCGGAGGACATCTACAGGACGGATGCGAAGGTGCGGGAGCTGATCCCGGACGATGCCCACCTGCACCGCTGGCTCGACATGGCCCGCGCGCGGATCAGCTTCCAAGGGCTGCCGGCGCGGATCTGCTGGGTCGGGCTCGGCCAGCGCGACTGGCTCGGCCTCGCCTTCAACGAGATGGTGGCGCGGGGCGAGATCGGCCCCATCGTCATCGGCCGCGACCACCTCGACAGCGGCAGCGTCGCCTCGCCCAACCGGGAGACCGAGGCGATGCGGGACGGGTCGGATGCCGTTTCCGACTGGCCGCTGCTGAACGCGCTGCTGAACACCGCCTCGGGCGCCACCTGGGTCTCGCTGCACCATGGCGGCGGGGTCGGGATGGGGTTCAGCCAGCATGCCGGCATGGTCATCGTCTGCGACGGCACCGAGGACGCGGCGCGGCGCCTCAAGCGCGTGCTGTGGAACGACCCGGCGACCGGCGTGATGCGCCATGCCGATGCCGGCTACGACATCGCCATCGACTGCGCGCGGGAGCATGGGCTCGACCTGCCCATGTTGTTCAAGTGATCGCCCCCGGCAGCGCCGGCCTTTCCGCGCTGCGCGCCGTCATGGAGGGCGCGCCGCTGGCGCTGCCCGAGGACTGGCGCCTGCCGGTCGAGGCCTCGGCCGGGGCGCTCCACGCCCGCATGGCGCAGGGCGAGGCGCTCTACGGCGTCAATACCGGCTTCGGGAAACTCGCCAGCACCCGCATCCCGGATGCCCAACTGGCGCAGCTCCAGCTCAACCTCGTCCGCAGCCATGCCGCCGGCACCGGGCCGCTGCTGCCGGCGCCGGTCGTTCGGCTGGTCCTGGCGCTGAAGGCGCTGTCGCTGGCCCGGGGCGCCTCCGGTGTCCGCCCGGTGGTGGTGGAGGCATTGCTGGCGCTGCTCGAGGCCGGGGTCACGCCGGCCATCCCGGCGCGCGGCTCGGTCGGCGCTTCGGGCGACCTAGCGCCGCTGGCGCATCTCTCGCTGGTGCTGATCGGGGAGGGCGAGGCCTTCGTGGAAGGCACCGTCATGCCCGGCGCCGCGGCGCTGGAGCGCGCCGGCATCGCCCCGCTGGTCCTTGGTCCGAAGGAGGGGCTGGCGCTGCTGAACGGCACCCAGGTCAGCACCGCGCTCGCGCTCGCCGCCTTGTTTGCCGCTGAGGACCTGCTGCGCACCGCCCTGGTCGCCGGCGCGATGAGCACCGATGCGGCGCGCGGCAGCGACACACCCTTCGATGCCCGCATCCATGCCCTGCGCGGCCAGCCCGGCCAGATCCGCGCCGCCGCGGCGCTGCGCGGGCTGCTGGCCGGCAGCGCCATCCGCGACAGCCACCGCATCGGCGACCCGCGGGTGCAGGATCCCTATTCCCTGCGCTGCCAGCCGCAGGTGGCCGGCGCCTGCCTCGACCTGATGGCGCATGCCGCCCAGGTGCTGCAACGCGAGGCCAATGCCGTCACCGACAACCCGCTGGTGATCGACGGCGACATCCTTTCCGGCGGCAACTTCCACGCCGAGCCGGTCGCCTTCGCCGCCGATGCGCTGGCCCTGGCGCTGGCCGAGCTGGGCTCGATCGCCGAGCGCCGCATCGCCCTGCTGACCGATCCGGCGCTCTCCGGCCTGCCGGCCTTCCTGGTGCGGGAGGGCGGGCTGAATTCCGGCTTCATGCTGGCCCAGGTCACGGCCGCCGCCCTGGTCGCCGAGAACCGTGCGCTCGCCACGCCGCGCAGCACCGACAGCCTGCCGACCAGCGCCAACCAGGAGGACCATGTCAGCATGGCGACCGGCGCCGCGCTGCGGCTGCACGACATGGCGGACAACCTCGCCGGCATCCTCTCGATCGAGCTGCTGGCCGCGGCGCAGGGCCTCGAGTTCCACCGTCCCCTGCAATCCTCGGCGCCGGTCGAACGCGCGCATGGGATGGTGCGCGAGGTCGCCGGTCCCTGGGAGACCGACCGCGTCATGGCGCCCGACATCGCCGCGGTGAAGGCGCTGGTCGAGCACGGGCGCTTCGCCGGCCTGGTGGATTTCGGCTGATGTTCGATCGCGTCTGGCTGAACGCCAACCTCGCCAGCATGGAGGGCGACGCCCTCGGGATCGTCGAGGACGGTGCCGTCGCCGTGACCGCCGGCCGCATCGCCTGGGTCGGCCCGCGCGGCGCGGTGCCCGGGCCGGCGCGGGAGACGGTGGACTGCGGCGGTGCCTGGATCCTGCCGGGCCTGATCGACTGCCACACCCACCTCGTCTTCGGCGGCGACCGGGCAGACGAGTTCGAGCGGCGCCTGGCCGGGGAGGACTATGCCGCGATCCTCAAGGCCGGCGGCGGCATCCTCTCGACCGTCCGGGCGACGCGCGCCGCCAGCGAGGACGCGCTGCTCGCCGCCGCCTTGCCGCGCGCCAGGACGCTGATGGCGGAGGGGGTCACGACGCTCGAGGTGAAGTCGGGCTACGGGCTCGACACCGCGACCGAGCTGCGCCAGCTCCGCGCAGCCCGCCGCCTCGGCGCCGAGCTGCCGCTCTCGGTCGTCACCACGCTGCTCGCCGCGCATGCCGTGCCGCCGGAATACGCCGGCCGCCGCGCCGACTATGCCCGGCTGGTCGCCGAGGAGACGGTGCCGGCCGCGGCCGCCGCCGGCCTCGCCGATGCGGTCGACGTCTTCCACGACCCGCTGGCCTTCGACGATGCCGAGGCCGGCCGGGTGCTGGATGCCGCCCGCCGGCACGCGATCCCCGCGAAGCTGCACGGCGACCAGCATGCCGATGCCGGCAGCGCCGCGCTCGGCGCGCGGCACGGCGTGCTCTCGGTCGACCACCTCGAGCGCGCCGATGCGGCGGGGCTGGCGGCCATGGCCGCGGCCGGCTGCGTCGCCGTGCTGCTGCCCGGCGCCTGCTACTTCCTGCGCGAGACGGCGCGGCCCGACATCGCCGCGATGCGCACGGCCGGCCTCCGGATGGCGGTCGCCACCGACTTCAACCCGGGCTCCTCGCCCGCGCTGTCGCTGCTGCTGATGCTGAACATGGGCTGCACCCTGTTCCGCCTGACCGTGGCGGAGGCGCTGCGCGGCGTCACGGTGAACGCCGCGGCCGCCCTGGGGCTCGCGGACCGCGGCCGGCTCGCGCCCGGCCTTCGCTGCGACCTCGCGCTCTACCGGATCGCCCGGCCGGCCGAGCTCTGCTACTGGCTCGGCGGCAATCCCTGCATCGGCCGCGTGGTTGAAGGACGTTGATGAGCAACCTGAGCCCGGCCGAGATCCAGGCCATCATGCGGCGCGGCGTGCCGCTCGCCGCGGAGTGGGAGATCGAGGTGCTGGCGGCCGAGGCCGGCACCGCGCTGGTCCGCCTGCCGGCCAAGCCCCTGCTGCTGCGCCCCGGCAACACGGTGTCCGGTCCCGCCCTGATGGGCCTGGCCGACGTGGCGATGTGGGCGGCGCTGCTCTCGACGACCGAGGGGCGGGACGACAGCGTCACCAGCACCATGACGGTCAACTTCCTCCGCCCCGCCGGCAGCGGCCCGGTGCTGGCCGAGGCGCGCCTGGTCAAGCAGGGCCGCCGGCAGGTCTTCGGCGAGATCCTGATCCGCGCCGAGGGCTCGGCGGAACTGGCGACCCATGTCACCACGACCTGGACGGTCATCGCCCCGGCACGCTGACGCGCGGCAGCGGGAACGGCAGCGGCGGCGGCGCGTTGGCGGCACCCAATGCCGGAACCGCAACCATGCGCCGCGCCGCCCTCGCCTTCGCCCTTACGCTGCTCGCCTGCGGCGCGGAGGCCGCCGTCTTCGACGAGTTCCAGGTCTTCGACGGCCGGATCACCGAGCCGGGCAGCGTCGACCTGAACCTGCATCTCAATGCCGGGCGGCGGGGGATCCTCGACGGGCAGGGGGCGCCGCGCAACGGCGGGCTGCTGACCGCCGAGATCGGCTACGCGACCGCGCCCTGGCACGAGGTCGCCGTCTACCTCCCGGTCGCCCGGGAATTCTCTGGCGACACCTTCGGCGGCGGCTTCAAGCTGCGGAACAGCTTCGTCACCCCCGGCGCCGCCGACCGGCCGCTGGCCGCCGGGCTCGACGTGGAGATACGGCACCAGTCCTACCGCTTCTCCTCGACCGACTGGGCGCTGACCCTGCGGCCGATCCTGGATTTCCGTTCCGGCCCCTGGCAGCTCATCCTCAACCCCGCGGTGGAATTCCCGCTCGGGCGGGACGGGCCGATCTTCGCCCCGGCAATGCGCGGGGTGCGGCGGGTGGCGGAAACCGTCTGGCTGGGGCTGGAGCACTACATGGATTTCGACCGGATCGACCGGCCGGCCAAGCCGTCCGGCCAGGCGCACCAGCTTTTCGTCACCACCGACTTCAAGGTCGGCGAGAAGCTCGGCCTGCACTTCGGGCTTGGCCATGGGCTGACCCATGCCAGCGATCGCTGGGCGGGGAAATTCATCCTTTCCGTCGATTTCTGACGCGGCGACTCCGCGCGCAGCGGCAGGCGGACGCCGCCGTTGCCTCAAAATGCAGACGAGAGACGGGCTTCGGAACGCGCGTGAGGTCCGAATCCCACGAGCTCACGCTTTCTTGAGATCACCTTACGCGGCCTAAAGCCTTGCAAAAGCGGTCTTTGTGCGGCGAAACGCCGGATCTGTAACGGCGAGACACTTGCAGTAACTAAGTTTCTCGGGATTTCTGGCCCGCATGGCCCAGGCAAAACCGATCCCCGACCTGGCCGCGCGTCGCGGCTATCACCACGGCAACCTGCGGGAGGCCCTGCTCGAAGGCGCCAAGCAACTGGTCGGGGAACGTGGGCCGCAGGCCTTCACCTTGACCGAAGCGGCCCGCCGCGCCGGGGTCTCGCCCAGCGCACCCTACCGGCATTTCAAGGACCGCGAGGAGGTGCTCGCGGAGCTCTGCCGGCGCGGCTTCACGCTGTTCAGCCAGCGGCTGCAGGCCGCCGCCGGGGGCACCAGCGACGCGGCCGAGGCGCTGCGGCGCATGGGGCCGGCCTACCTGGCCTTCGCCCGGGAGGAGCCGGGCTACTACGCCGCCATGTTCAGCGTGCAGTCCGAGGAGACGGCCGGCGAAGCGGAGAAGGGCAGCCCCTTCGAGGCGCTGACCGGCACGATCGGCGCCCTTTTGCCGGGCGGCGAGGGGCTCGCCGGACGCACCCCGCGGCTCGTGGCCATGCAGGTCTGGGCGCTCTCGCATGGGGTGGCGATGCTGGAGCGGGCCGGGATGCCGGCGCCCGAGAGCGGCGCCCCGGCGGCGGAGGCAGTGCTGGAGAAGGGGGTGAAGGCGCTGCTGGGCCGCATGTGAATTGCATTGACTCGCGGTCTCCCCGGGCGCTAAGTAAATGGTATTCACTTTTCCATGGAGGAGCCCATGTCCGCCTGCGTCCCGTCCTTTCCCCCGCAGGCCGTCTCGATCCTGGCACGTCGCGTCGGCGAGCTTGGCGCGCGCCTCCATCCGGCGGTGCCGGTGCTCGCCATGGTGGCCGGCTTCGCCACCTGGTGGCCGCTCGGCCTGGCGGTGCTGGCGCTCTGGAAGGGCGGCCGCCTCGCCGGGTCGCGGGGCGGCTTCGGCATGCCGGGGCAGCCCGCCGCCGTCACCGGCAATACCGCCTTCGACGCGCACCGCGCGGCGGTGCTGCAGCGGCTGGCGGTGGAGCGGCGGGCGCTCGACGACCAGCAGCGCGAGTTCGGTGCATTCCTCGATCAACTGAAGCGCGCCCGGGACCGAGAGGAATTCGACCGCTTCATGCAGGGCCGCGGGCCTGCCGGGACCTAGTCCAGGCTGGCGCCGGAGCGCCGGACAATGGCCGCCCAGCGGGCGATATCCGCCTCGTGCACCCGGCGGAAGGCCTCGGGCGAGGCATCGGCCGGCGGGGTGATGCCCTGGCTTTGCACCAGCCAAGCCCGGAAGTCCGGGGTGGCGAGGATCCTGGCCACCTCCGCCTGCATCCGCTGCTGGATCGCCTGCGGCAAGTGGGGCGGGCCGAACAACCCGTACCAGGTGCTGCTCTCGAAGCCCGGCAGGGCGCAGGCCTCGGCCACTGTCGGTACCCCGGGCAGGGCGGCGACCGGACGCGGCACGGTCACGCCGAGCGCCAGCGCCTGGCCCTGCGTCACCGGCCCGATGGAGAGCCCGACCTGGTTGAAGAACAGGTCGACGTCGCCGCCGAGCAGCGCCTGGATCGCGCCGGGCTGGCCCCGATAGGGCACGTGCACCAGGTCGATCCCCGCCGCGGCGGCGAATTGCGCCGCGGCCAGGTGGGTGGAGGCGCCGTTGCCGGTCGAGGCATAGTTCAGCGCTCCCGGCCGCGCCTTCGCCGCCGCGACCAGGTCGGCGCAGGTGCGGTATTGCGGCCGCTTCTCCGGGTTCACCAGCAGCACGTTCGGCACGTCGCCGAGCAGGGTGACATGCGTCACGTCGCGCAGCGGGTCGAAGGGCAGCGCCTTGTAGAGCGTGGCGTTGATCGCATGGGTCCCCGCCGTGCCGATCAGGAACAGGTACCCGTCCGGCCGCGCCTTCGCCACCGCCTCGGAGGCGATGTTGCCGCCGGCACCGCTGCGGTTGTCGACGACCACCGGCTGCCCGAGGGCGCGGCCGAGCGGCTCGGCCAGCTTGCGGGCATAGATGTCGGTGCCGGCGCCATTGGGGAAGCCGCCGAGCAGGGTGATGGGGCGGCTGGGCCAGGCCTCCTGCGCCGTGGCCGGCGGCAGGGGGGCCAGCATCAACCCGATCAGCATCGTCGCGCGGCGGAGCATGCGGCCCGTCCTTCCCGTTCCGCCGGCCAATCTAGCGGGCTAAGCTGGCGGCATGAACCTGCAAGACTCCCCCGCGCCGCGCATCGCCCGCGGCGGCAAGGCCATCTATGGCGCGCCCTTGGGCATCCTTATGCTGGAAGCCCGTTTCCCGCGCATTCCCGGCGACATGGGCAATGCCGGCACCTGGCCCTTCCCGGTGCTCTACCGCGTCGTGCGCGGTGCCAGCCCCGAGCGCGTGGTGCTGCAGGGCGCGCGCGGCCTGCTGCCCGACTTCGTCGCCGCGGCGCAGGACCTGGTCGCCCAGGGCGCCGAGGCCATCACCACCAATTGCGGCTTCCTTTCGCTGTTCCAGCGGGAGATCGCCGCCGCGGTCGGCGTGCCGGTGGCGACCTCCTCCCTGATGCAGGTGCCCTGGGTACAGGCGACGCTGCCGCCGGGCAGGCGGGTCGGCGTGCTGACGGTCAGCCAGGGCTCGCTCACCCCCGCGCATCTCGAGGCCGCCGGCGTGCCGCTCGACACGCCCATCAAGGGCACCGAGGGCGGGCGGGAGTTCTTCCGCGTGCTGATCAGGGCCGAGGCGGTCGACATGGACGTGGCGCTGGCCGAGCAGGACATCCTGGAGGCCGGACAGGCGCTGGTCGCGGCGCATCCCGGGATCGGCGCCGTCGTGCTGGAATGCACCAACATGCCGCCCTACGCGGCGGCGCTGCAGGCCGCGCTCGGCCTGCCGGTCTTCGACATCTATTCCCTCATCACCTGGTTCCACGCGGGGCTGCGGCCGCGCCGTTTCGCGGGGTGAGGCGCGGGTCCGGCGCCGGCGTGCCGCCGGGCCAGGACGAGGCGGCCTGGGGAGATGACCCCTGAGCGGCGGAGCCGTCGGCCGAGGGCGCCGGATTCTGCTGAAGGAACGGCATCACCGAGATCGGCGGCGATTCGCCCGGCGGCGGGCCGGCCGGGGTGACGCCGCAAGCCGGGCGCAGCACGCCGCAATCCCAGCGATGGCCGGGCGGACGGCCCGTCAGCGTGCCGCCCGGTGCCCAGCGGCATGCGCAGAGCTTCTCGCCGAAGCAGGCCACCATCCCTTCGCGGCCGGGGCCGCAGCTGGGCAGGTCCTGCGCCAGGGCGGGCACGCAGGCCAGGACGGCGGGCAACAGGACCGGAAGCAGGCGCATGGCCGCAGCCTGTGCCCGCCGGGGTGAAGGAAGCCCTACCGCTCCAGCAGCACCTCGACCCGGCGGTTCCGCTGCCGGCCTTCGGGGTCATCGCGTCCGTTCACGCTGTTCGGCGCGACCGGCTCCCGCTCGCCCCTGCCTTCGACGCCGAGCGGGGGAAGGCCGCCGCCGCCATTGCCGGCGATCCACTCCCGCACCGCCTCCGCCCGGCGCAGAGAAAGCTGGTCGTTGTAGGCATCCGCGCCGACCGAATCGGTATGGCCGACCACCAGCGCGGCGCGCGGCCTGCGCTGCTGCAGGATCTCGACCACCCGGCCCAGTGCCTCGGCCGCCTCGGGCTTGAGCTCGGCCTTGTCGAAGTCGAAGAGGACGTCGTTCTGCACCGTCAGGGTGGTGCCCTTCGGGGTCTCCCGCTCGACCACCACATCGGCGCCCTGCACCTGCACGGCGCCGCCGCGCGGCACCTCGACGGTGCGGCCATCGGGGGTGGTGACGAGGGCGCCCTTCGGCTCGGGGGGCGGCCGGTCGATCGTCACCTGGCCGGTCGCCCGGTCCTGGGCGGCGGCGGCCAAGGGGAGTAACAGCGCGACAACAAAGGCTTGCATGGCATGACGGGGCATGCGGCGACCTCCAGGGTGCATTCTGCCGCCGCAACGCAGCCCTTCGTCCCGGGGTGCGACCGTTCCGCAAGCTGTGACCCAGATCAATTCCGGGCTTTTGACGTTCGGTTATATGCCGCAATGCAGCATCATACCCGCAAGACGAGACAGCCCATGGATTCCCTCCCGATGCAGTCCACCCTCCAGGCCACCCCCCGCGCCAAGGTGAAGGTCACCGCCATCCCCGGCGACGGCATCGGACCGGAGGTGATGCGCGCCACCCAGACGGTGCTGGCCGCCGCCGGCGCCCTGGTGGAGTGGGAGGAGGCGCTGGCCGGGGCGGAGGCCTTCAAGCGCGGCATCGCCGCCGGCGCCACGAAGGAGACGCTCGACAGCATCGCCCGCAACGGCGTGGCGCTGAAGGGCCCGCTCGAGACCCCGGTCGGCTTCGGCGACAAGTCGGCCAACGTGACGCTGCGCAAGACCTTCGAGATGTACGGCAACATCCGGCCGGTGCGGGAATTGCCGGGCATCCGCACGCCCTTCTCCGGCCGGGGCATCGACTTCGTCGTGGTGCGCGAAAACGTCGAGGACGTCTATGCGGGCATCGAGCACATGCAGACGCCGGGCGTCGCGCAATGCCTGAAGATCATCACCGAGGTCGGCTGCGAGCGCATCGTCCGCCTCGCCGCCGCGGTGGCCGAGGCCGAGGGGCGGAAGAAGGTCACCGTCGCCACCAAGGCCAACATCATGAAGCTGACGGAAGGGATGCTGAAGCGCAGCGCCGAGCAGGTGATGCCCGACTATCCCGGCCTGCAGCACGAGCACATGATCGTCGACAATTGCGCCCACCAGATGGTCATCCGGCCCGAGCAGTTCGACGTCACCGTCATGACCAACATGAACGGCGACATCCTGTCCGACCTGGCGGCCGGCCTGGTCGGGGGATTGGGCGTCGCGCCCTCGGCCAATCTCGGCGACGAGGCGGCGATGTTCGAGGCGGTGCACGGCTCCGCCCCGCAGATCGCCGGCAAGGGCGTCGCCAACCCGACCGCGCTGCTGCTCTCGTCCCTGATGATGCTGCGCCACATCGGCGACTTCGCCACGGCGCGGCGGATCGAGCATGCGCTCTACGTGACGCTGGAGGAGGGCCGCGACCTCACCGGCGACATCGCCCGGGACGGGGAAGGGGCGCGGACCGCCGCCTTCGTCGACCGCATCATCGCCAACCTCGACCGCGAGAGCCTGAACGTGCCGGACCGCGAGTACCGGCCGATCGCCATGAAGCGCTGGCCGCAGATCACCTGGTACCGCGCGGCCTCGACGCGCGAGCTGGTCGGCGTCGACGTCTTCGTCGAGAGCGAGCGCGACCCGCGCGCCATCAGCATCACGCTGCAGGCCGCCGCCGAGAACAGCGCCTTCGACCTGACCATGATCTCCTCGCGCGGGGCGCAGGTCTGGCCGGAGGTCGCCGGCCACACCTTCCTGGTCGACCATTTCCGCGCCCGCTTCATGTTCAAGGAGGCGCCGAAGGGCAACGGCGTCGCCGAGATCACCGACCTGCTGCAGCGGATCGGCCGGCAGCACAACTGGATGCACCTCGAGAAGCTGCAGCGCTACGACGGCGCGGATGCCTACAGCAAGGCGTAGCGGGCGCCCTCAGCGCAGCGGCATGCGGTAGGCGATGCCGCCGCGCGGCCGGCCCTTGAGGCCGCGCCTTTCGTAGAAGCGCTGCGCACCGGCATTGTCGGCGCGCGCGGCGACGCCCAGCGCGGCGCAGCCCCAGGCGCGGCCCTGCTCCGCCGCCGCCGCGAGCAGCGCCGTGCCGATGCCCTGGCCGCGCGCCCCGGCGGCCACATGCAGGTGCTCGAGCGTGACCACCGGCTCCGCGGCATCGACCTGCAGGCCCTTCAGCAGCACCGCATAGCCCACCAGCCGCCCGTCCGCCGCCGCGGCGACCAATGCCGCCAGCCAGGCGGCGGCACCCGGCGCGAAGAACTGCCGGCCGAGCGCCTCGGCGCTCGCCTCGGCCACCTCGCCATGGTGCGCGGCGAGCGCCGCGACCATGCCGGCCAGCGCCGGCAGGTCGGCAGTCGCCGCGGCGCGGATGCGGACGGTCAGGCGCGCACCAGCGGGCAGCCACCCTCGGCCAGCGGCCGGAAGGCCTGGTCGGCCGGCACCGTGCCGGCCAGGGTATAGACGTCGCCGGCATACTTGTTCTCGCCCGGCTTCTTCACCTGCAGCAGGTAGCTCGGGTGGATCTTCCGCCCGTCCTCGCGGATCAGGCCGCGGCCGAAGGCGTCGTCGTCGGTCGGCATGCGCTTCATCAGCGCCACCACCTCCCGCCCGCTCGCCTTGGCCCGCGCCACGCCCATCTCCTTCACCGCCTTCAGGTAGTGCGTCACCCCGGCATAGTTGCCGGCATGCACGTAGTTCGGGAAGACGCCGGCCGGGAGCTTGGTCTGGACCCGCTTGGTGAAGCCGCGGGTGCGGTCGTCGAGGTCCCACCAGAAGGTCTCCGAGATATACATCCCCTGCATGGTCTCGAGCCCGGCGGCGAGGACGCCGGTGATGGAGCCGATGATGGCGGCGTATTTCATCCCCGACCTGCCGAGGCCGAATTCCTGCGCCTGCTTCACGCAGTTCACCAGGTCGTCGCCCGCCATCGCCAGGCCCAGCACCTTCGCCCGGCTGGCCTGCGCCTGCAGCAGGAAGGCGGAGAAGTCGGTGGTCTGCGGGAAGGGGTAGCGCGAGGCGCCGAGTACCTTGCCCCCGGCGGCCTCGACGAAGCGCGTGGTGTCGCGCTCGATCGCATGGCCGAAGGCGTAGTCGGCGGTGATGAAGTACCAGGTGGCGTTGCCCGCCTTGGTCAGCGCCGTGCCGGAGGTGTTGGACAGGCACCAGGTGTCGTAGGACCAGTGGATCGTGTTCGGCGTGCAGGACTTCGCGGTCAGTTCCGAGCTGCCGGCCGAGGCATTGAGGTGGATCCGGTCGCGCTCGACGCAGACCGGGTTGATGCCGAGCGCGATGGCGCTGTTGCCGACATCCGTCACGACATCCACGCCGCGCTGGTCGAACCATTGGCGGACGGTGTTGATGCCGATATCCGGCTTGTTCTGGTGGTCGGCGGTGATGATCTCGATCTTAACGCCGGGGTTCTGCGCCGAGAATTCCTCGACCGCTTGGCGCACGCAGGCGACCGAGGTCGGGCCGGTCACGTCGCGGTAGGGGCCGGAGAGATCCGTCAGCACGCCGATGCGGATGGTGTCGGCCGGCTGGGCTCCCGATGGACCGAAGGTCAGCGTGGCGGCGGTCGCACCGAGCGCGGCGCGGCGGGTCAGCAGCATGGACGGAGACTCCCCTTCGGCCGCACGCATCGGCGGCCTGGAGGGCAGCCTATCCAGCCCGCTGGGTCCGGGGAAGGCTTGGCCGCCCCGGACCCGGCTTGCCCCGCCGCCCTATTCCGCGGCCTGGGCGGCTGCCTCCCGCACCGCTGCCTTCGGGTCGAAGAGCGAAAGGTCGATCGCCGCCGCCATCGCGGCATAGCCCGCGTCGCTGGGGTGCAGGTGGTCGCCGCTGTCGTACGCCGCCAGCAGCATGGCCGGGTTCTGCGGGTCGCGCACCGCCTTGTCGAAGTCGATCACCCCGTCGAAGCCGCCGCCGCGGATGAAGGCGTTGACCGCCTGGCGCTTCGCCTCCCCGGCCTCGCTGTAGTAGCCGGCGCCCTGGAAGGGCGTCAGCGTGCAGCCGTAGATCGTCAGCCCCTGGTCATGCGCGCGGGCGATCAGCTGCCGGTAGCCGGCGATGATCTGCTCGGCGGTCACCGCCTCCGCCGGGGCGAGGGCGACGGAGAAGCCGATGTCGTTGATCCCCTCCAGCACCGTCACGAAGCGGGCGCCGGCCTGCACCAGCACGTCGCGGTCGAAGCGGGCCAGGGCATTCGGGCCGATCGCGTCGTGCAGCACGCGGTTGCCGCTGATCCCGGCATTGGAGACGGCGACGCGGTTGCCGTACTGCGCGCGCAGCCGTCGCGCCAACTGGTCCGGCCAGCGGGCATTGGCATCGACGGTCGAGTTGTACCCGTCGGTGATGGAGTCGCCGAGCGTGACCACCGCGTAGGATTGCGGCGTGCCGAGCACCTCGACATTGCTCAGGAAGGGGCGGGTCAGGATGGTCGCCGCATCCGGCGGGAAGCTCTCCGCCCCGGTGGCATCGCCGGCGGTGACGTAGGAGGTCTGGACGCCGAGCGTGTGCTGCGTCGCCGGCCCGGTGTCCTGCGGGACGTAGAGGCTGACCGCGAGGTCGGACAGGGCCGGCACCGCGAGGTCGACCGGGTCGCTGACGAGAACCGCGCCCGGCGGGATGCTGGCGCCGGGCTGGCCGGCGAAGGTGACGGGGCGGTCGGTCCCCGGCCTGATGCCGCTCCCCTCGGCGGCGCGGGCGACATGCACGGCGCCGACCACCAGGGTCTGGGCGCCGTAGCTGTTGGTCAGCCGCAGCCGCAGTTGCGGCCCGCCGAGGCTGACATGCACGATCTCGCGCAGGGTCTGGTCGGCATAGCTCGGCGGCGGCGGAACCAGGTTGGCGAGCAGCGGGTCGCCGGTCTGCGGGCTGCCCTGCCAGGTCGCCACCCAGTGCCGGCCGTCGGCATCCTGTCCGTCCCTTGCCAGGGCGGGCGCGACGACCGGCGCCATGCCCGCGAGCAGGCCGGCCGCCAGCAGCGCGCGCCGGCCGAAGCGGCGCCATGATGCATCCATTGTTGTCCTCCCATGAATTCCGTCGGTCTTATGCGAGCAATTCGTTATGGTATTGCTTCGGGAACTGAAGACGTGCTGGACCTGTACTGTTCGAGTTCAAGCATCCCGGCGGCTCATGGAGCATCCGCTGCTGCGGACTGACAATCGTCGGCAGCCTCGGGGCTCGTCACAGGGCCGCGCGCAGGATCGGGGGTGGTTCCGGTCCGCGGCCCGGGCTTTGCTTTACCTCCGCCCCACCACACCGGAAGAGGGTATCGGGGATGCATGACGGCTTCGGACGGCGCGGCCTGCTGGGCGGCGCGGGCGGCATCATCGCGGCGGCGGCACTGCCCTGGGACCTTGCCCTTGCCCAAACCGCGGGCACCCTGCGCGTCGGCATGACGGCGGCAGCGGTGCCGCTGACCAACGGCGTCCCCGACCAGGGCGCCGAGGGCCACCGCTTCATGGGCGTCACGCTCTATGACCAGCTGGTCCATTGGGACCTGTCGAAGGCCGATGCGCCGGCGGTGCTGCGGCCCGGCCTGGCGACGGCCTGGAAGGTCGACCCGACGAACCCGAAGCGCTGGACCTTCACCCTGCGCGAGGGCGTGAGGTTCCACGACGGCAAGCCGCTGACCGTGCAGGACGTCGTCTTCTCCTTCGACCGGGTGCTGAAGGCCGACGCGCCGCATTTCGACCAGCGCGCCGCCGCCTTCGGCCGGGTCCGCGTCCCGACCGTCTCGGCCTGGGAGGCGGTGGACGAGCGGACCTTCGCGCTCGAGACCCGCACCGTCGACAGCACCGTCCCCTATGGCGTGAGCTGGATCGGCATCGTCCAGCAGGCGGCCTGGGAGGCGGCGGGGCGGAACTGGGACGCCTATATGCCGAAGGCAATCGGCACCGGGCCCTGGAAGCTGGAAGCCTTCTCGATCCGCGAGCGCGCCGTGCTGGTGCGCAACCCCGACTATTGGGACGCGGCGCGCATCCCGAAATCCGAGAAGCTGGTGCTGATCCCGCTGCCCGAGCCCAATACCCGCGTCGCCGCGCTGCGCTCCAACCAGGTCGACTGGATCGAGGCGCCGCCGGCCGATGCCGTGCCCAGCCTGAAGCAGGCCGGCTACACCATCGTGACCAACCAGTACCCGCACAATTGGACCTGGCAACTGGCGACCGCGGAGGGCTCGCCCTGGCGCGACAGCCGCATCCGCCGCGGCGCCAACCTGGCGATCGACCGCGCGGCGATGAAGGGCATGCTGGGCGGGCTGATGGACGAGGGCGCCGGGCTGCTGCCGCTCGGCAGCACCTGGAACGACGTGCCGAAGTTCAGATGGGGCTACGACCCCGCCGCGGCGAAGAAGCTGCTGGCCGATGCCGGCGTCACGCCGCGCACGCCGCTGAAGACCAGGATCGGCATCTCGACCTCGGGCTCCGGGCAGATGCAGCCGATGGCGATGAACGAGGCGCTGCAGCAGATGCTGAAGGACGTCGGCATCGAGATCGAGTTCGAGGTCTTCGAGTGGAACACCCTGCTGACCATCTGGCGGGACGGCTGGAAGGCACCGTCCAACCGCGGGATCACCGGGATCAACATCAGCTTCACCGCGATCGACCCCTTCACCGCGATGATCCGCTTCCTCCGGTCGGACCTGACGCCGCCGGCGGGCAACAACTGGGGCGGCTTCTCCAGCCCGGACTACGATGCGCTGATCGCGAAGATCCTGTCCGAGTTCGACCAGACGGCGCAGGACAAGCTCGTCTCCGACCTGCACGCCAAGATCGTCGAGGACGCGCTGTTCCTCTTCGTGGCGCATGACCTGAACCCACGGGCGATGAGCCGCAAGGTCCAGGGCTTCGTCCAGGCGCGTTCCTGGTTCCAGGACCTGACGCCGGTGCGCGTCACCGGCTGAGGCGCGGCCTCAGCGGTCCGGCACCCAGACCTCGAGGGTGCCAGACCCGGGGGAGGGCTCGTAGCCGCGGAAGTCCTGGATCGCCCAGCCACGGCCGAGCCGCCCGGCAAGCCGTGCGGCGGCCGCGGCATCCTCGGCATGGAAGTAGCGCACCACCCGCTGCGAGGGCACGGCCGGCACCGCCCGCACCTCCGGCACCTCGAACCCGCCGTCCCGCAGGGTGCCCGACACCGCCGACGCCGCCTCCGCGCCGGCGGCGGAGCCGGCGCGATGGTGGACGAAGACGCGCGGCTGGCCGCCGGCGGCGGGGGCCGTGGCGGGCGTTTCCCGCGTCGGTCGTGCCGGGGGCGGCGCAGGCGCCGGGGCAGCCGGCGGCGCCGTGCCGGCGATCGGCGGCAAGGGCGCGGCCTCCCGCCGCGGAACCGCCGCCAACTCGCGCTGTGCCGACACGATGTCGCGCTGCAGGGTGGCCAGCTGCGCCTCGGCCGTCGCCCGGGCGCGGCCGAGCGCATCCAGCCGCGCCTGCTGCTCGGCCTCGGCGGTGACGCGCGACCGGATCAGGGCATCGAGCCGCGCCTGCTCCTGCTCCACCGCGCGGCGCAGCGCGGCAAGCCGGCCCTCCACGGCGCTGGCTTCGGCCGCTGTCCGGTCGGGCGGCGCTTCAGGCGGCGGCTGGGCCGGTCCGGTCGTGCGGGGAGGGGATGCGGGCCCTGCCGCGAGCGGCGGCTCGGATGGGGCGGTCGGTGGCGGCCGCAGCCCCAGGCCGACGACGATCCCACCGATCGCGCCGACCATGCACAGGATCAGCGCAAGAACCAGCGTGCGGAAGGTCCAGCGCCGCTGCGGACGCAGCAACGGCGGGGAGGGCCCCCGCTTCGATACCTCCGCCCAACGGGTAGGCCGGGCCACGCCCGGCCCCCGCGTCAATGGGTCTCGGCCGCGACCTCGGTCTCGCCGACGACCGGCATGCCGACCACCGCTGCAGCCGCCTGGCTCTGCGCCGCCAGCGCGCGCGCCATCTGGCTCAGCGCTTCCTGGTGCTTCTCATTGTCGATCATGGCGAAGTTCCGCGCGAGCTCGAGGCACATGCGCTGGCGGGGCGAGATCTCATGCTGCTCGGAATCGGCGGACAGGCCTTCGAAGAACCAGGACACCCCGACTCCGAGCACCTGGGCGATCTCGAACAGCCGGCCGGCGGAGATGCGATTCAGGCCGCGCTCGTACTTGTGAGCCTGCTGATAGGTGACGCCGATCATTCGCGCGAGTTGTTGCTGCGACAGACCCATCATGACCCGCCGTTCCCGGATCCGGGAGCCGACATGGCGGTCAGCGGCATTCGCCCGCTGTCCCGGCTTGGCACCATCCGGCCGCTTCGCTTCGGTCTGCGTGGTCGTCTGCACCATTGCCGTGCCCTTTGCCGTTGAGAATCTCACCCAACGGAATGCCGCGGCATGGCGGGCGTTCCACCTCGGCGCGTGACGAACGCGTGATGGAAGCGAGAGCCCGGAAACTCACGCCTCGCGCGAGGAACCATTGTTCGTTCGGGTCGCCTCGGCCAGTTGCTGGCGCAGCGATTCCACCTCCGCCTTCAGTGATTCCATGGTCGCCGGCGTCTCCGGCGGGCGGAAGGGAGCGAACAGGCTCATGGCGCGCTCGAGCATCGCCATGTTCTGCTTGCCGACCTCCTCGAGGCCCGGGATCCCGCCGAAGGGCATGAAGCCGCCCATGGCCTGTTCCACCGAGCGGCGCATCTGCTCCTGCTGCCGGGCGAAGCCGGCCATGGCGAATTCCAGGTAGCGCGGCAGCACGCTCTGCAGGCTGTCGCCGTAGAAGCCGATCAGCTGGCGAAGGAAGCTCTCCGGCAGCAGGCTGCGGCCTTTCGATTCCTCCTCGACGATGATCTGGGTCAGCACCGAGCGGGTGATGTCCTCCCCCGACTTGGCATCGAAGACGATGAAGTCACGCCCCTGCCGGACCATGTTGGCGAGGTCCTCGAGCGTCACGTAGCTGGAAGATTCGGTGTTGTAGAGGCGACGATTGGCGTATTTCTTGACCACTACGGGTTGCAAGGGGGGTTCGCCCGTGGTTTCGGCACGTGCGGCGTTCTCGGCCATGGCGGCTCCTGTCCTTCATTCGTCGCGGCGGCACGGCGCCGGTAGGCAAGGGGTGCTGAGCCCAGACTAGCACGTGCATCCCGCACCTGCGTTAGAGGGAATTCCGCAGCGCACCAAGACCCGGCAGCATATCGTTGCGAGACCGCTGGACGCCTTCGGGACGCTGGACAACGATCGCGCGAGCGGCGAACAGGAGAGGCGCTTGACCGGCTCCAGGCCTACCGACCCCAAGCAGACTGGCTCTGAGGACGAGGCATGCGGACCCGAATGCGACCGGTCCCCGCGGGACGCGCCGGGGCTGGACGACCTGGCGGAGGCGTGGATCGCGCTCTGGCAGAGCGAGCTGGCCGGCCTTGCCGCCGATCCAGAGGTCGCGGCCGCCTGGCGACAGGCATTCGACCTCGCCGCGGCCTGGCACCGCGCCCTCGGCGGGCTCTCATCGCATGAGCAAGGTCGCACCGGACGGGACGTCGCGCCGACGGGGACCGCGTCCGCTCCCGCTTCACCTGGCCCTGGCGCTGGCGACCCGCTGGGCGGCGCGGATGCCGCCCGGCTGCGCGCCCGGATCGACGAGCTGGAGCGGCGGCTCGCCGCGCTCGAACGCGGGGCGGCGGGAAGCGGCGCGGATCGCCGCCGCCCTCGCCGCCGGCAACCATCCGCCTGAAGCCTTCGCCGCCGCGGTGGAGCGCCGCCTGCGGGCCAGCGAGGCGGCCCTGCTGCAAGGCATCCTGGCCTATCGCCGGCATCCCTTCCGCCGCGACATGCCGCCGCAGCCGGCGGTCTGGACCGAGGGCGGCAGCCGGCTGCTCGACCATGGCGGGCCGCCCGGCGCGCCGGTGATCCTCGTCATCCCCTCCCTGGTCAATCGCGCGGAGGTGCTGGACCTGCTGCCCGGCGCCTCGATGCTGCGGCACCTGGCCGCGGCGGGGGTGCGGCCGCTGCTGCTGGATTGGGGCGCGCCGGGCGCGGCGGAGCGCGGCTTCTCGCTGACCGACTACGTCGCCGGGCGGCTGGAGCGTGCCCTGGCTGCCGCCATCGGCTGCGCCGGAGGACCGGTCGTGCTGGCCGGCTATTGCCTGGGCGGGATGCTGGCCCTCGCTCTGGCGCAACGCCGGCCCGGCCTGCTGCGCGGCCTGGCGCTGCTGGCCACCCCTTGGGACTTCTGGGCCGAGGACGCGGCGCGCGCCCGCGGCCTGGCGGCCACCCTGCCGCTGCTGGAGCCGCTGCTGCGGGCGACCGGCACCCTGCCGGTGGATGCGCTGCAGGCTCTCTTCGCGGCGCACGACCCGGCCGGCATCGGCGAGAAATACCGCGCCTTCGCCCGGCTGGACCCGGACAGCCCGCAGGCCCGCCGCTTCGTGGCGCTCGAGGACTGGCTGAACGACGGGATCCCGCTGGCGGCGGCGGTGGCGCGCGAGGCGCTGTCCGGCTGGTACGGGGCGAATACCCCGATGCGCGGCGAATGGCGCATCGCCGGGGAGGTGGTGGCGCCGCAGGCGCTGCGGCTGCCGGCCTTCCTGGCGATCCCCGCCCGCGACCGTATCGTCCCGCCCGCCTCGGCGCTGGCCCTGGCAGCGGCGATGCCCGGCGCCCATGTGCACCATGCCGCGGCCGGCCATGTCGGCATGGTCGCCGGGAGCGGGGCGGAGGCGCAGCTCTGGCGTCCCCTCCTGACCTGGATCAAGGCGTTGCCTGGTCCCCTGGGCTTGTAGGGAAAGGCGGCGCCGGTCCAATGTGCGGCGCAACATCAGGGTGGGAGAACCAGTCTTGACCGAGATCGTCATCGCCTCAGCGGCCCGTACACCCGTCGGCAGCTTCAACGGCGCTTTCGCCTCCCTGTCGGCGCATGCGCTCGGCACCGTCGCCATCCAGGCCGCGCTGGAACGGGCCGGGGTGAAGCCGGACGAAGTGGACGAGGTCATCATGGGCCAGATCCTGACCGCCGGCGCCGGCCAGAACCCGGCCCGCCAGGCCGCCATCAATGCCGGCATCCCGGCCGGTGCCACGGCCTTCGGCATCAACCAGCTCTGCGGCTCCGGCCTCCGCGCCGTGGCGCTCGCCGCCCAGCAGATCAGCAGCGGCGACGCCGCGATCGTGGTCGCCGGCGGCCAGGAGAGCATGACCCAGGCGCCGCATGCCGCGCAGCTTCGCGCCGGGCAGAAGATGGGCGACCTCGCCATGGTCGACACCATGATCAAGGACGGCCTCTGGGACGCTTTCCACGGCTACCACATGGGCACGACGGCCGAGAACGTCGCCGAGAAGTACCAGATCACGCGGGAACAGCAGGACGAGTTCGCCGCCGCCAGCCAGCGGAAGGCGGGCGAGGCCATGAAGGCCGGCCGCTTCAAGGACGAGATCGCGCCGGTCACGGTCAAAGGCCGCAAGGGCGACGTGGTGATCTCGGATGACGAGTATCCGAAGCCCTCGACCGACTACGACGTGCTGGCGAAGCTCCGCCCGGCCTTCAGCAAGACCGGCACGGTGACCGCGGGCAATGCTTCCGGCATCAACGACGGCGCCGCCGTCGCCGTGGTGATGTCGGCCGAGGAGGCGCGCAAGCGCGGCGTCACGCCGATGGCGCGGATCGTCTCCTGGGCCACCGCCGGCGTCGATCCCTCCATCATGGGCACCGGCCCGATCCCGGCCTCGCGGAAGGCGCTGCAGAAGGCCGGCTGGTCGATCGACACGCTCGACCTGATCGAGGCGAACGAGGCCTTCGCGGCGCAGGCCTGCGCGGTGAACAAGGACCTCGGCTGGGATCCGGCCAAGGTGAACGTCAATGGCGGCGCGATCGCGCTCGGCCACCCCATCGGCGCCTCGGGCGCCCGGGTGCTGAACACGCTGCTGTTCGAGATGCAGAAGCGCAATGCCAAGCGCGGCCTGGCGACGCTCTGCATCGGCGGCGGCATGGGCGTCGCGCTCTGCGTCGAGCGGCCCTGAGTCGACGCCCGTGACCTGACCGGCGGGCGCCGCGGCGCCCGCCGCCCTGTCGCGGGGCGCCTCGCCGGGGCCCGGCGGTGGCGGCCCGCGGCGAGGCTTGCGGCGCCGGCCGGGCCGCAAGCTAGGTCCGGCGGAATTGACAGTTGCGATTGGTGACCAGTACCGTTCCTTCCGCGAATCACTAATAAAGGCGCATGGCCGCAGGTCGAGGAGCTGGATCATGGGTGGACAGGTCAGATTGTCCGGCGGTCACCTCTGCATAGATCTTACGTATGTACAGATGACCGGCGAGGAACAGCGCGCCCTGCTTGCCGCGGTGCAGGAAACGGTCGTGGAACATCTGGCCATGATCTCCGCGGCGTCGAACGTCGTCACCATCAGCATGCTGCCGGACAACAACGGCCAGCGCCCGCCGCCGCCGCCGCCGCCCAAGCCGAAGCCCGTGCCGAAGCCGAAGCCCGTGCCGAAGCCGAAACCCGTGCCCAAGCCGAAGGCCGATCCCGCGTGACCGCCCGCCCTGGCGCCGCCGCCTCCGCGGCCTCCCGCCGGGATGAGGGGGCACGGCCGGCCGCGGCGCCGGCACCCCGGCCGCCGCGGATGGCGGCCGGGGCGACGCTTTGCCCGAGCGTCAGCGGCGACCCGCGCAACGCGCCGGTGATCATCGGGGTGGTGGGGGAGGGCGGCGTCGTCGCCAACCTGCCGACTCCCATTCCGCTCACCCCGGGGATGCGGGCGCGGATCGGCGGGACGCCCGAGGCGCGGTTCCGGCTGGCCGGGCCCTGCGCCGAGCGGCATTGCGCGCACTGGAAGGATGCGGCCTGCTCGCTGATCGGCCGGATGCAGGAGGCCGTTGCCGGTTTCGTCGAGCCGCGCGAGCCCGGCGCCGCGGTCCCGCGCTGCGGGATCCGTGCCGCCTGCCGTTGGTGGGTGCAGCTCGGCCCCGAGGCCTGCCACACCTGCCCGCACGTGCACTACAATCCATCGGTCTGAGCGACCGGTCCGGCCAGCGCAGGTCGCGCATGTACCCCACCTGCCTCCACTGCGACGCGCCTGCCGCCTCCGGGCGGTTCTGCGACCATTGCGGCGCGCCGCTGGAAAAGCCCTGTCCGGCCTGCCGGACGGCGAACCGCGTGGTGGCGAGGTTCTGCACGCATTGCGGCGCCGGCTTCGCCGCGCCGGGGACGGCGGCCCCGCCGGCCGGCCTCCCGCCGCGCGACCGCGACGCGCAGTACAAGCACGCGACCATTCTCTTCGCCGACCTCTGCGATTCCACCGGCCTGATCGCCGCGATGGACGCCGAGGATGCGAGCGTCTCGCTCGGCCTCGCGCTCGACATGATGGCCGAGGCGGTGGCGCGCTGCGGTGGCACCGTGGCAGTGCGGATGGGTGACGGGCTGATGGCCATGTTCGGCGCGCCGGTCGCCGCCGAGGACCATGCGGTGCGCGCCTGCTTCGCCGCACTGGCGATCATCGAGGGTGCACGCGATGTCGGCGGCCGGGCGCTGCCGGTCCGCATCGGCATCTGCAGCGGGCCGGTGATCCTGCGGCCGGGCAGGCAGGACGGCGATGCCGAGGGGATGGGCGTCTGGGGGCTGACCGCGCACATCGCCTCCCGCATCGAACACCAGGCCGAGCCGAACACCGCCCTGCTGGCGCAGCAGACCGCGGTGCTGGTCGCCGGCTCCGCCCAGCTCGTGCCGCTCGGCAAGGTGCCGCTGCGCGGCCTGGCCGAGCCGCTCGGGCTCTACCGCCTGCTCGGCGTGGCGAACCGTTCCTCCTGGCTGGTCCGCTCCGGCAGCCGGGCACTGACCACGCTGGTCGGCCGGCAGCAGGAACTCGCGCTGCTCGGCCAGGCGCTGCGGCGGGCGGCGGGGGGCGGGGAGCAGGCGGCGGCGCAGGCGGTCGCGCTGGTCGCCGATGCCGGCATGGGCAAGTCGCGCCTGGTGCATGATTTCCTCGGCGCCCCGGTTCTGGCCGGCTGGCGGGTGATGCGGGTCGAGACCACCGTCCACTCCCTCGCGGTGCCCTACCTCCTCGTCACCGCGTTGCTGCGCGAGATCGTCGGCTGCGCGCCGGGCGACCCGGTGGCGGAGATCGCCGCCCGGCTGCCGGCCCGGCTCGCCGCGCTGATGCCGGATGCAGCGATCGATGGCGCGCCGCTGCTGCGATACCTCGACAGCGATGCCGGCGGGCCCGACCTCGACCCGACCGATCCTTCCCAGCGCCGCCGCCAGCTGCTGGCCGCGCTGGTCGGCGTGCTGCGGCGCCAGGCCGCGCGGCAGCCGCTGGTCATCGTCATCGAGGACTACCACTGGCTCGACGCCTCGAGCGTCGAGCTGGTGGAGGAGTTGCTCGACGGGCTGCAGCGGCACCCCGTCCTGCTGCTGCTGACCACCCGGCCGGAGCGGCGGCCCGGCTGGTCCGCCGACCCGGCCGCGCCGCGCGCCGAGATCGAGCTCTGGACGCTGAGCGACGACCAGGCCGAGGCGATGCTATGCGAGCTGATCGGCCCCGGGGCGGCGCTGGCGCCGCTGCGCGCGCAGATCGTCGCCCGCGCCGGCGGGACGCCCTTCTTCCTCGAGGAATTCGCCCGCGCCCTGCACGAGACCGGGGTGCTCGCGGAAGGCGCGCCGCCGCCCGCCGATCTCGAGATTCCCGGCTCGGTCCAGGCCATCGTCGCCTCCCGTATCGACCGCCTGCTGCCGGTGCACCGGCGGATCCTGCAGGTCGCCGCGGTGGTCGGCCGGCAATTCGCGCCGGCCCTGCTCGGCGCCATCCTCGATGTTCCGGCCGCGGTGCTGGCGCGCGGGATCGAGGTGCTCGGCATCGGCGGCTTCCTGGCGGAGCTCGGCCTGCCGACCGGGCCGCGCTACCGCTTCTCCCATGTGCTGATCCAGGCGATGGCGCATGACAGCCTGCTGCGGAGCGACCGCCGCGGGCTGCATGCGCGCATCCTGCGCGTGCTCGAGACCACGCCGGACGAGGCGAGCATCGAGGACCTGGCCCGCCATGCCATCGCCGCCGAGGCATGGCCGGAGGCGGTGCGCTACTCGATGGAGGCGGGCGAGCGCGCCACCCGGCGTTCGGCCTGGACCGAGGCGCGGGTCCACCTGGAAGCCGTCCTCGCCGCGCTGCAGAAGCAGCCGGTGACCGCCGAGCGGGTCGGGCTCGGGATCGACGTGCGGCTGCGGCTTCGCTTCGTGCTCGGCGCCGCCAACGACCTCGCCCGGGTGCAGGACTACCTGCACGAGGCCGACGTGCTGGCCGGGCAGGCCGGCGATGCGCTGACGCTCGCCCGCGTCTACATCAACCGCTCGACCGCGCTGGCGCATGGCGGCGACCTGGCGCGCGCCAAGGAGCTCAGCCGCCAGGCGCTCGACATCATGCTGGCCGCCGTGGATCCCGTCGGCATCGTCAGCGCCGCCTTCGGGCTGGGGCAGGCGATGTGGTATGCCGGCGACCTGGCCGAGGGGCTGCGGGTGCTGGAGCAGACCCTGCCGCATGCGCGGAGCGAGGCCGGGCAGCGCCGCAGCGCCGCCACCTTCGTGCTGCCGGCCGTGGTGCATTTCTGCTTCCTGGCGCAGTTCCGCGGCGAGACCGGCGCGGTCGACGCCGGGTTCCTGGCGATCGAGGAGGCCCGCGGCATCGCCGGCCGGCATGGCCAGGCCTTCGACCGGCTGCTGGTCAGCATGTACGAGGGCGACCTGCTGCTGCAGGACGGCCGGGTCACCGCCTCGATCGACCTGCTGGAGCGCGCGCTGCGCGGCGCCCGGGCCGATGGCCTCGACTACCACGTGCCCTACATGGCCTATGTGCTCGGCCGTGCCTATGTCCGGGCCGGCCGCTTCACCGACGCCGCGGACCTGCTGCTCGCGGGCTGCGAGCGGGCCGACCGCAACGGCCATCGCGGCAAGCGGCTGCTCTGCAACCCGGCCCTGGCGCGAGCCATGGCGGAAGGGCCGCAGCGCGACATCATCGGGGCCTGCGACCTTGCCCGCCGCACCACCGAGGAAGCCGCGGCGCTCGGCTTCCGGCCGACCCAGGTGCAGGCCCAGCTGGCGCTCGCCCGCGCGCTGGTCCTGGCTGGGCAGGCCTCCGAGGCCGCGGCCCAATTGCGGGCCGCGGCGATCCTCGCCGCGCGGATCGGGCTGCGCGCGGCGGAGGCCGAGGCACTGGAGTGGCTGGCCAGGCTGCTGCGCGTGCCGCCGCCCGCGTCCGCGGCGGCGGCGGTGTGGTCGCCGCCCGCGGTCGGGCCGGAGCCGACGCTGCATTGAACCGGCCGGGCGACGGCGGCCGGCGTCCGGAGTTGGACGCGGCGCCGCCGCGACCTACGGCGGTCTGCGTTCAAAGGTGAACGCCGCATCGCTGTAGGTCATCGTCTTCAGGGCAGATTCGCGCGTTTGGGCGCTCACGCCCTCCCGCGGTCCGGGCCACAGCGCCGGCCCGAGTTCAGGCCGGGACGCGGATCCGCGCATCCAGGCTTGCGCACCCGTCCGCGATCCGCGGAACAGCGCGCCCGGGCCTGCACGCCCGTCCGCGCTCCGCGCCGACGGTCAGCAGAAATGCGCGCCGCGGGTCTCGACCGGCAGCAGGTAGATCGACTGGCTCGCCGTCATCAGCAGCTGGTTGCGCCGGGTGCCGCCGAAGCAGAGGTTGGCGCAGATCTCCGGCAGCTTGATCAGCCCGATGCGGGCGCCGTCGGGGGCGAAGACATGCACCCCGTCATAGCCCGCGCCCACCCAGCCGGCACCGACCCAAAGGTTGCCCGCTTCGTCGCAACGCACGCCGTCGCCGAAGCCGGACTTCCCGTCCATCTCCATGTTGAACTGCGGCTTGCCGGTGCCGAGCTTCTGGCCGTCCACGTCGAAAGCCCAGATGACGTTCTTGGCGTCCGGATAGTGGCTCGTGCCGCTGTCGGCGACATAGAGCTTCTTGTAGTCGGGCGAGAAGCAGAGCCCGTTCGGCTTGAAGGGCTGGTCGGTCACCTTGGTGACCTGGCCGGACTGCGCATCGATCCGGTAGACCGCCTCCTTGATGAAGGGGCGGGGGCTGCTGGCGGCCTCCGGCACCCGGTTGCCCTCGTAGTTCATCAGCGCGCCGTAGCCTGGATCGGTGAACCAGATCGCGCCGTCGGCCGGGTTCACAACGGCGTCGTTCGGCGCGTTGAAGGCGCCGTCCGGGCCGCGCGCCGCCAGCACGGTCAGCTTGCCGTCCGGCTCGTAGCGCACCACGTCGCGGTGAAAGTGGCGGCAGGCGATCTGCCGTCCCTCGCGGTCGAAGGTATTGCCGTTCGAGAAGCCCGAGGGGTTGCGGAAGCGGCGATGGACCGAATGGTCCTCCTCGTTCATCCGCAGGCATTCGTCGTTCGGGATGTCCGACCAGACCCAGAAGCGCCCGGTGGCGTGCCAGGCCGGGCCCTCGGCCCAGCCGAGCCCGGTGTAGAGGCGGCGGATGGTGCTGTTGCCGAGCGGCGCGGTGAAGCGCTTCTTGTCCAGCGCGACGATGTCGGCATCGGGGTAGCGGGTGGGCGCGCCCCCGCGGCCGAAGTCGCGCTGCTGGGCATCCGCCGGGATCGCGGCACCGGCGGCCAGCGCGCCGGCGAGGCCGCCGAGCACCGCACGGCGCGAGGGTTGGGCGCCGCGCGCCGCGGCGTCGGAGTGATCGGTCATTCGGTTGTCCTCCCCAGGTCGGGGCCGCCCCCTGGCGCGGCCCCGGCGCCAGCGTGGCACGGCTTGGTGCGACATAGGCAAGCTAATCATCTGCCGAGCGCGTGCACGCAATCGCGCGGGCGGCCGGGGCAGGCTCGGCGTTCCGCCAGCCCCCGAACTTCGTTAGCCTATCCCGCAACGTGCCAGCGGAGGGACATCCATGATCGTCGTCAGCGTCTCCTACCCGAACGACCCGGCCACCCGGTTCGACGAGGCCTACTACCTGCAGACCCACATCCCGATGGTGAAGCAGCGCTGGTCGGGCATGGGGCTGCAATCCGTGCAGGTGCTGCGCGGCCTCGGCACGCCGGATGGCGGCCCGGCGCCGATGCGCATCACCGCGCTGCTGGCCTGGGACAGCACCGAGGCGCTCGGCCGGGCGGTCGAGGCGCATGGCGCCGAGATCTTCGGCGACATCCCGAACTTCACCGACGGCAGGCCGGTGATGCAGGTCAGCGAGCCGGCGGGCTGAGCCCCGCCGCCGGTTGCTGCCGGGCGGCCCTCAGGCGAGGGTCGTCAGGTCCTGGAACCAATGCTGCGCCTGGACATAGCCGCGCACCGCGCGGCCCATGACATGGGGGTTGGTGTCGTGCACCACGAAGACCAGCAGCGCCTGGTCCACCACCCGCTCGTGCACCCTGGCCATCAGGCGATCGACCTCGGCGCCGTCGAAGGTTTTCGCCGCGGTGTCGATCAGCGCGTCGGTCTCGGGGTCGCTGTAGTGGCTCCAGTTCACCCCGGTCGGCGAGACCTGCTTTGAGTGGAAGAAGCGGACCAGCGCGTAGAGCGGGTCCGAGGTGACATAGGCGACGTTGTTGGCGGTGATGCTGCCCGCCCGGGCGATCTCCCCGGCCGCGCCCTGGCGCCAGCAGGTATAGAGGACTTCCAGCTCCACCGCCTGGAACTCGACCTCGATCCCCACCTCGCGCCAGGCCGACTGGATGTACTCGTTCATCGGCATTGACAGCATCTGGCCGCTGCCGCCGGTCGCCACCAGGAACTTCGTGCGCAGCGGGCTGCCCTTCGAGACGCCGGCCTCGGCCAGCAGCTTCCGCGCCGCGTCCGGGTCGTACTTCACCTGGAACTGCGGCTTGCCGTACCAGGGGGAGGAGGGGTCGACCACGCCCGTCGCCGGCTTGGCCAGGCCGTTCATCAGCCCGACCACGTCGTCGCGGTTGATCGCCAGGTTGGCCGCCTTCCGCAGCCGCAGGTCGCGCCAGGGCGAGCCTTCCAGCAGGCTGAGATGGTAGTTCCAGACATGCGGCGTGACGTTCTCGACGATCCGCATGCCGGACTGCTTGAGGCGCGGCACCAGGTCGGGCGCCGGCGTCTCGATGAAATCGACCTGGCCGGTCAGCAGGGCATTGGTGCGCGTCACCGCGTCGGGCGCCACCACCAGCAGGATGCGGTCCGCCTTCGGCACGCGCTTCGGGTCCCAGTAGGCGGCGTTCTTCAGCAGCTCGAGGCTGGCCCGCGGCACCAGCCTGCCGGCGCGGAAGGGGCCGGTGCCGGAGGGCTCCTGCGCGAAGCGTTCCCAGGACCGGCCGAGCTTCTCGTACTGCGCCGGGGAGGAGATCAGGAACCAGAGCATCTGGTAGGGGAAGATGCTGTCGACCGTCCTGGTGGTGACCTCGACCGTCATGGCGTCGAGCTTGCGCCAGGCGGCGACCGAGGGCAGCCGCGGCCGCACCTGGGCGGCCTGGCGGTTGTCGAAATGCGGCGCCTGCGGGTTCAGGACCTTCTCGAGGTTCCAGACCACCGCCTCGGCGTCGAAGTCGGAGCCGTCATGGAACTTCACGCCTGGGCGAAGCCTGAAGACCCACTTCCTGCGGTCCGCCGGGTCGGCCTCCCAGTTCGTGGCCAAGCCGGGGACCAGCTTGCCCGGCCGGTCCGCGACGTCCATCTCCCAGGCGACCAGCGGGTCGTACAGCGTATGGCCGGTGAACTGGTAGGCGCCGGCGCCGCGATCCGGCTGGCCCGTGGTCTGCGGGATGTCGGCCATGGAGATGCCGTAGCGCAGCACCCGTTCCGCTTGCGCGGCGGCTGGGCTGCCTGCCCAAGGCGCAGGCATGCCCGGCAGCGTGGCGAGGCCGGTGGCGCCTAGCACGGCGCGACGCGAAAGGGTCATGGGACGTCCCGGGCTGGTGTTTCACCCGGTCCAGGCAAGCGGCGTGCCGCCTTGGCTATTCCGCCGCCGCCAGCCCCGCCGCCGGTGCCGGACGCCTCGCCGCCCCAGCCGGCAGGATCGAGAAGGGCCGCTCCACCGCCAGGAACAGCGCCGCCGATCCCACCAGCGTGGCCAGGAAGGCCGGCGCCAGCAGCACCCACCAGGCGGCTCCCCCGAGCCCGGCGAGGCCCGGCCCGGCCAGCTTCAGGGCATGGAACACCACCTCCAGCACCAGGCCATGCACGAGGTAGTAGGAATAGCTCATGTTGCCGAGCCAGCGCAGCGGCCGCCAGGCAAGGCCCCGCGCCACCGGCCCGGCGCCGGCGAAGGCCGCGGCCGGCAGCAGGAAGCCGGCAAGGAAGAGGCCGAGGAAATTGGCCTGCCCGCCCGGCCCGGCCAGGAGCAGCCCGCCGCAGAGCAGGACCGCGGCGCCGGCCGCCAGGTCCAGCCAGGGACCGCGGCGCGCCAGGGCGGCGAGCAACGGCATCGTCTCCACCAGCAGCATGCCGGCGGCGAACATGCCCATCCGGCCATGCGCCCAGTCGGTCGCCAGCATCAGCCCGACCGCGGCGAGCATCGCCGCCACCCGCGCCGCCGCCGGCCAGCGCCGCAGCTGCAGCGCCGCGACCAGCGGCGGCATGGCCAGGTAGAAGGCCATCTCATAGCTCAGCGACCAGGCGACGATGACGATCGGCGTGATGGTGAAGAGGCCCGGCAGCAGCAGCAGGTTGGCCAGCAGCAGCCAGGCGCGGTCCCCGGCACCCGGCGGCAGCCCGCCGCCCGAGACCGAGGCCAGCGCGATGCCGAGCTGCAGCGCCAGCACCACGAGGAAGGCCGGGTAGAGCCGCTGCACCCGCCGCGCGAGGAAAGGCAGGTAGGGCCGCGCCCGGCCCAGCAGCATCCGGTAGATCAGGTAGCCGCTGAGCACGAAGAACAGATCCACCCCGGCATGCCCCAGCGTCTGCAGGGCCATGCCCAGGGCCGGCGGCGCCAACCCGGAGGCATGGGCGAGTTGCGCGCCGTAGTGGACGAAGAAGACCAGCAGCACGGCAAGCCCGCGCAGGCCTTCCATCGGCAGCAATCGGTCGACCTCGGCGGCGCCGAGCTCGAACCAGCGGGCGAGCGGGCCGGGCCGAGCGGGCTGCGTTTTCACCTGCTTTCTCACTTGGCCTCTGCTCTTCGACCGGCAGGCGTGACCATAGCGATATCGAACAGGTTGGTTGAATGACAAAGCAACGAGCATGTCGTTCAGGGCTGATCTGCCTGACCAAATCTTTAAATAACGAACAAACGAATGGCACGATGGCGACCGCTTTGGTTCCGCTGCCGCCGTTTCGAGTAAGTGCGGCGATGCCTGCTGGGCTGGGGGATCTCGCGACAGCCCCGACAGGCCCTTGCCTGCACCGGTAGTATCCGCCGTCGGCTTCGCGCCGCGATGGTCCAGGCTCCCGCATTGTTGCACTGGCCTGTTTGGCTGAATCAGGTGAGTTTCCGCCGTTTTCCGGCCATGCCGAAGCTAAAGAACCGGCACGCCGTCAAGACCAGCAGGAGAATACCCCACCCATGCTCGGCAATCGGACCCCATCTACATTGCCGCGCTTGTTGCCGATCATCCTGCTGGGCGGACTAATCCTGGGTTGGCCGGCCTACTGGAACGGCTATCCTTTGGTTTTCAACGATACCGGGAATTATATAGCGCAGGTGAAGCTGCGCTTCATCGGCTGGACCGCGCCGCCCTTCTACAGCGCCTTCCTCTCGGGAACCGACCTCGGGCTGACCCTCTGGGGGCCGGTGCTGGCCCAGGGGCTGGTCGCCGCGACCGTGGTGGTCATCGCGCTCGAGCAATCCGGCCTGCGCCGCCGCTGGGGGATGCTGCTCGCCTTTGTCGCGCTGGCCGGCCTCACCAGCCTGCCTTGGCTGGCCAGCCAGGTGACCGCCGACTTCTTCACCGGCATCGCGGTGCTCTCGCTCGCGCTGCTGGCCTTCGGCAGGCCGGTGCCCTGGCATCGCTGGGTGCTGCCGCCCGTCGCGCTTCTGGCGATCCTGGCGCACCAGTCGCACGTGCCGCTGGCGCTCGGCATGGTTGCCGCCGCCGGGGCCATCGGCTGGGCGCGCGGCGGCCGCCGGGCGGCGCTGGCGATCCTCCGGCGGATGGCGCCCGCACCGGTCCTGGCCCTGGCGATCGCCTTCGCTGTCAATCTCTTCGGGCTCGGCATCCCTGCGATCTCGCCCTTCGGCAACATCATCCTGGCGGCGCGGATGCTGGCCGACGGCACCGCGCTCGACTACCTGCAGGAGGCCTGCCCGGCGCAGCACTACCGGCTCTGCGACCACTTGGCGGAAATCCCGCCCGGCGGCACCGTATTCCTGTGGGACCGGCCGGCAATGTGGGACGCGATCGGCGGCCACCGGGCCTGGAATGCCGAGGCCAGCCGCATCGTCCGCGGCACCATCGCGCATGACCCGGCCGGGGTCCTGCGCGACCTCCTGGCCAATGGGGCTGCGCAATTCGCGGCGCTGCGGACCGGCGAGTCGATCCTGCCATGGCCCAAGGATGACGGCCCGCGGCCGATGATCGCCCGCTTCTTCCCCGCCGAACTCCAGGCCTTCGACCACTCGCGCCAGCAGCGCGGCCTGCTGCTGGCCGATGTGCGGCCCTTCGAGCGGCTGCATGTGCCGATTGCCTGGCTGGGCATCGCCGGGTTGCTGGCCTGCATTCTGGTCTGGCGGCGCGACCCGCTGGTCCCCGGCCTCTGCGCCCTGGTGTTGCTGGCGGCGATGGGAAATGCGCTGCTGACTGGCGGCCTGTCCGAGGTGCAGAACCGCTACGCCGCGCGGCTGGCCTGGGTCCTGGTGCTGACGCCCTGCCTGGTGCTGGCGGCGCGGCTGCCGGAGGGGGCGCCCGGACGCCTGCCGGGCGCGGCGACCCGCGCCGGCTGACGCGGCCCGACGGCCGCAAGGGCAGAAGCCCGAAAACCCCAAATCGGGCCGCCCGGCGTTCCGATGGCCGCACAGGCAAAAGCTCCAGCGGCCTCCATCCGCCCGGGCGGTGGTCCGTCGGCCGCCCGCTCCGGCCGGCTCAGACCCCCTCGGCCACCACCACCCGCCGCGCCTGGGCCGGCACGGCGCCGGCCGGCACCAGCTCGCCGAAATCCTTCACCGCCTCCAGCAGCATCACGCCGGCGAAGCGCGGGCAGAGCCGGCCGCCCAGCCTCTCCCAGGCGCCGGCGCCGCGCAGCAGCAGCCTGGTCTGGAAGGGCGGCACGTAGAGCGCGGCCTCGCGCCGCTCCACCTGGAACATCTGCCGCCGCAGCAGGCCCTCGATCTGCCCGGCGGAATAGGGCTGGCCATGGCCGAAGGGCGTGCCTTCCGTATGCGCCCAGAGGCCGAGGCGGTTCGGCACCACCACGAGCATCCGCCCGTCGTCCTTCAGCACCCGCCAGGCTTCCCGCAGCAGACGGCGGGCGTTGTCGGCCGTCTCCAGCCCGTGCACCAGCAGGATCCGGTCGAACATCAGGTCGGGGAAGGGCAGGCTGTCCTCCTCGGCGACCGCGGTGGCGGAGGCCGCCTTCCGCGGCCAGCGCCACCGCGGCACGTGCGGCGGCAGGGTGGCGACGCAGCGCCGCGCTTCCGCCCGCCAGACCCGCAGGAAGGGGCTGGCATAGCCGAGGCCGAGCACCGCCTGGCCCGGCAGGCTCGGCCAGAGCGCGCGAAGCCTTTCGCGCAGCAGGCGCGCCGTCACCAGCCCTGCCGGGGTCGCGTAGAAATTCCCCAGGCCGTGGACCTCGTGGCTCATGCCGGGGATATAGGGCGGCGAGGGCCCCCGTTGCAGCGGGGCCGGAGGAGGAGCCCGCCATGCCGCTCTCGGTCACCGCCGTGCCGTGTCTTTCCGACAACTACCTTTGGCTGCTGCAGGACCAGTCGACCGGCGCGGTCGGGATCTGCGACCCGGGCGAGGCCGGCCCGGCGATCGCCGCGGTGGAGAAGCTCGGCGGCCGGCTCGACCTGATCCTGCTGACGCACCACCATGGCGACCACATCGCCGGCGTCGCGGACCTTCAGGCGCGCTTCGGCGGCCGGATCGTCGGCGCCGCGGCCGATGCCCACCGCCTGCCGAAGCTCGACCAGGCGGTGCGGGAGGGCGACACCGTGGCGCTGGGCGAGAGCCGCGCCCGGGTGATCGAAACGCCGGGCCATACCGTCGGGCACATCGCCTTTCATTTCCCGGACGGCGCCGCCTTGCTCTGCGGCGACACGCTCTTCTCGCTCGGCTGCGGCAGGCTGCTGGAGGGGACCGCGGCACAGATGTTCGCCAGCCTGGCCAAGCTGGCGGCACTGCCGGCGGAGACGCTGGTCTGCTGCGGCCATGAATACACGCTCAGCAATGCCCGCTTCGCCCTGACCGTGGAACCCGACAATGCCGCGCTGCGGGCCCGCGCCGAGCAGGCCAAGGCGCAAGTCGCCGCCGGGCAGTTCACGGTGCCGACCACCCTGGCGGAGGAGCAGGCGGCCAACCCTTTCCTGCGGGCCGGCGACGTGGCCCGGCTGGCCGCGATCCGGAGCGCGAAGGACAGCTTCCGGTGATCCCGCTGCCGGACCTGCGCGACCCGCGGGTCGAGGCCGCGCGGGTGGTCACCGCGCTCGGTCTCGCCCCGCACCCTGAGGGCGGGCACTTCCGCGAGGTATGGCGCGACCGCCCGGCCGGCGGCGGCCGCGGCGCCGGCACGGCGATCTACTACCTGCTGGCGGCCGGGGAGCGCAGCCACTGGCACCGCGTGGACGCCGCCGAGGCCTGGCACTGGTATGCCGGCGGGCCGCTGGCGCTGTCGCTCTCGGCGGATGGCACGGAGGAGGAACTGCTGCAGCTTGGCCCCGACCTCGGCGCCGGGCAGCGGCCCTTCGCCGTGGTGCCGGCCGGGTGCTGGCAGGCGGCGGCGCCGCTCGGCCGCTGGACGCTGGCGGGCTGCACGGTGAGCCCGGCCTTCGACTTCGCCGGCTTCGAACTGGCGCAGCCGGGCTGGGCGCCCGGCTAGGCGGCCTGCCGGGGCCCGCTTGGCCGCCGGCGGGGAAGGCCGGTGCCCCCGCGGCGCCATGCCGCCCGCGACACGGGCAAGCGCGCCGGCCGGATTGGCGCCGAGGCGGCCTTCGGCACCGCCGGCGCCAGGCCGAGGCAACGGGCGACGAAGACAATCCCCGGCTTGCAGGAGGGCATCGCCTCCCGCGCCGGGCCTGGTTGCCGCCAGGCCGCCTGCCGCGGCGCGGTCCCGGCCCTTGCTGCGCTCGATCCCCAGCTTGCCAGGCGGTCGCTGGCGCTTTCCGGCCCAGGGTCAGGGACCGTGCGGATCGGAGCGCGGAGAAGCGGCGGGGGCATACCCCCGACCCGCCGCATCGGCACCAGCCGGAGCCCGGCGTGCCCCATGCCGTAGCCCCGGGCACCGGCGGGGAGGCGCTGCGGCACGATCCGGGCTTCCTGCGCGCGGCGCCGACCGGTCATGGACCGATCCGCCGCGCCATCCGCAGCGGCGCATGGGTCAGGGATCCGGCCGCGCCGTTGCCGCCAGCACGCCGCCGCCGACCACGAGCGCCGCGGCCGCCAGCACCGACCCGCCGAGCCGGCCCTCCCCGAAGGCGACCAGCAGCAGGGTGGAGCCGACCGGCGTGGCATAGGCAAGCGTCCCGAGCAGCCGCGGGTCGCCCCGCTTCATCCCGAGGTCCCAGAGGAAGAACGCCGCGCCCACCGGGCCGATGCCGAGCAGCAGGATCGCCGGCCATTGCGCCGGGCCAGGCCAGCCCGGCGGCTCGAAGGCCAGGTGGCCGGCCAGGGTGACGGCGGCGGCGGCGAGGCAGAAGCCGGCGACCGCCTCGGTCGGCGTCCGCGCCAGGCGCGGCGTGCCCGAGAGCACCGAATAAAGCGCCCAGGTCAGCCCCGCGGCGAGCGCCAGGGCATAGCCCGCCGGCGCCCCTGCGCCGAAGCCGCCCGTGCCGCCGCCCGCCAGCAGCAGCACCGCGCCGAGGGCGCCGAGCCCGACCCCGGCCAGCCGCCGTGGCCCGAGCCTGAGGCCGCGCAGCGGCGCCGCCAACAGCACGATCAGCAGCGGCCAGGTGTAGTTCAGCAGGTTGGCCTCGACGGGCGGGGCCAGGGCGAGGGCGGCGAAGTACAGCGCGTGGTAGCCGGCCAGCCCGCCGACGCCGTGCAGCCAGACCAGCGGTGGCTGCCGCAGCGCGCCCAGCCGGCCGCGCGCCGCCACCACCAGCAGGCCGAGGGTGCCGCCGACGGCGAAGGCAAGGCCGGTGAGCAGCAGCGGCGGCACCGGCTGTGCAAGCCGTGCCAGCAGCGCCAGGAAAGCCCAGAGCAGCAGCGCGGCGCAGCCCGCGAGGGTCGGTCCCAATGAGGCGGTCACGATCGTTCCATGCAGGCGGTCCGTCCGGGCGAAGCGGGTGGGTCGCAGGGGCTCCGCAGCCTATGCTGCCCCGCAGGATTCGCGGAGGCGGCGGGATGGGTTTCTGGGCACGACTTTTCATCACCGCCTTCGCGCTCTGGGCGGCGACGCAGCTCGTTCCGGGGATCGAGGTGCGTGGGGTCGTCCGGTTGCTGCTGGCCGCGCTGGCCTTCGGCCTGGTCAATGCCTTCGTGCGGCCGGTGCTGGTCCTGCTCTCCCTGCCGCTGACCGTGCTGACGCTCGGCCTGTTCCTGCTGGTGGTGAACGCGGCGATGCTCGGCCTGGCCAGCTGGCTGGTGCCCGGCTTCGAGGTGGCGGGGTTCTGGCCGGCGCTCTGGGGCGCGATCGTGGTGTCGGTGATGAGCTGGGCGGCGACGCGGTTGTTCGCGCCGGCAGCGGACCTGCCGGCCTCTGGCCGTTAGCGCGACGCGCAGCAGGGTGCGATCGCCGGCACGCGTGACGCCGCGCTGAAACCGGCGGCTCGAGCGGTGCCGCGGCCACGGCTGGACACAGGCCGCAGCAGCGCGATCCGCGGGATGGTGCGGGCGCCGGGATGCTGCTCCTGGGACGAACGAAGCGCAGCGGTCGCATCGCTGCCAAACCTGCGGCGCCCTGGCCCGCCCCCAGGCCAGGTTGAGGCGCGCAGGCCGCGCCCCACCACCGGAGCCGGGCCGCATGCGGCTCGACGGAATCAGGACCGGCACGCTGACCGGTCCGAGGGCGACGAACTCCCAATGACCCACGAGTTCCTGTCGACGATGCTGGGCGTGCGCCGCGCCGGGGTCACCGTCGCGACGGGCCAGCTCTCGAAGGCCGGCTAAATCCGCCACGAACGCCGCCGTATCCGGGTCACCGACCGCCTCGGCCTCGAGAGTGCCTGCTGCGGGTGCTCCGGCGCCGTCCGGCGCATCCACGACCGGCCGCTCGGCCAGAATACCGGGCGCGCGCCCGGCAGCACATACTGCCGCTGAGGCGCGGTCGCCCGCGCTGCGGCCTATTCCGCCACCATCGCGCGCCAGGGCGCCCAGCCCTCGACCAGTGCGGCGATCGCGGCATAGCCGGCGGCATCGGGGTGCACCCCGTCGCCGCGCGCCGCGGCCTGCCGCCAGGCCGGCCCGCCCGAGAGCGGCGCATGCAGGGCGAGGTAGGGCAGGGCCATTGCGTCGCAGAGCGCGGCGAGCCGCACCGAGAGCGCCGCCACCCGCGCGTCATGCGCCGCGTCGTGCGCCAGCGGCGGCGGGCCGACCATCAGCACCGGCCAGCGCGCCGCGGCCCAGCCGAGCAGCGCGGCGGCATTCTCCTCCGTCACCTCGGGCGGCACGCGGGGCATGTCGTCCTCCAGCGTGCAGTCGTTCGCGCCGAAGCTGAAGACCACAGCCTGGGCCGTGCCGGCGCCGAGCAGCCGGGCGAGGATCTCGGCCTCCGCGCGGCGCCTGAGGTCGGCGCTGGTGTCGCGGCGGACGCCGAGGTTGTACGCGGTGAAGCCCTCGCCGCGATGCCAGGCCGCCGCGGTGACGCGGCCGACCCAGCCGAGCGCCGCCGCGTCCCCGGTGCCGGCGACGAAGCTGTCGCCGACAAAGCAGATGCGGAGATCGCGGATCATGTCTCGAAGGCGGGATCGACCGGCACGCGCAGCGCCTCGGCCAGCCGGTTGGTCTCGGCCGCCATGCCGACCACGCCGAGCAGCTCGCCGAACATGGCGTCGTCCATCCCGGCGCGGCGGGCGGCGGCGCCGTGGCTGGCGGTGCAATAGGCGCAGCCCGCGGCCATCGACACCGCGAGATAGAGCATTTCCTTCGTGCGCGCATCGAGCGCGCCGGGCGCCATGACCTGCGACAGGCTCTCCCAGGTCCGCTTCAGCGTGGCGGGATCGACCGCCAGCGCCTTCCAGAAGTTGTTCACGTCCGGCACGCCGCGCGCCGCCTTGATGGCGTCGAAGACGGCGCGGACCTCGGGCCCGGCCTCGGCATAGTCGACCAGCCGCGGCATCAGCCGGGCGCCCCCGGCAGCGGCCGCCACGGCAGCGGGGCGAAGCGGGTGCCGTAGAGCGTCGTCTCCTGCCAGACCCCGCCGGTGGTGTAGGGGTCCTCGGCCAGCCAGGCCCGCGCGCCGGCATCGGTGTCGCGCGCGATGACGACGGCGGAGCCGATCATGGTGCCGTCCGGCGCGTCGAGGATGGCGCCGCCGAGCGCGAGCGTGCCCTCGGCCGCCATCGGCGCGACCCGCGCCATATGCGCCGCGCGCACCGCCTGCCGCCGCGCCGGCGCCCCGGCATCGGTGCCGTCGCGGGCGATGACGACGGTATGGGTGCGCCGAGGCGCCAGCGGCGTGCCGGGCTGCGGCAGCGGCCGGTAGGGCAGCGGGGCGATGCGGAAGGGGAAGTGCGTCACCTTCGTCCAGACGCCGGTATTGTTGAAGGGCTCGGCGGCGAGGTAGTCGCGCAGCCCGGCCTCGTCCGGCACCGCGAGCACCATGAAGGAGCCGAGCGCGCGGCCGTCATCGGCCAGCAGCGGCGTGCCGAAGGCCAGCCTGCCGTCGCCGGCCCATTGCGTCAGGACCGCGAGGTGCCGGTCGCGCGCCGCCATGCGCCGCGCCGGCGCCTCGGCATCCTCGCCATCATAGGCGAGCACCGCAAAGCCCATCGCGTATCACTCCTCCCGCGTCCCGCGGGGGAGCATGCCGCGAAAGCCGTCCCGCGGCTACCGGTTGGTGCGGCCGCGCTTGCCGGGCTCGACGCCGCCCTGCGGCGTGGTGTCGTTCATCACGTCGCCCTCGCTGGTGCTGTCGCCGGCGATCGTGTCCGGGTCGCGGGCGCCGCGGCGCTGCGTGCCTTTGCTCGCGCCGATGCCCGGATCGCGGTCGAGGTCGTCCGGCGGCCGCGGCGTGTCGGCGCCGAGCCCCGCCTCGCGGTCCGCCGGACCCGATGGATGCTTGCTGCCGGTCATCCTGGCCTGTCTCCTGCGGTGGAGACAGCCGAACGGCGCGGCGCGCCGGATGTTCCCGGCCTTGCGGCCGTGCCGCCGTGCCGCCGTGCCGCCGTGCCGCTGCCGTTTCGCGGCAATGCTTCGGGCATCGCCGCGAAACGCGTCGCGCAGGTCAGTACATGTGCTGGCCGCCGTTGATCGACAGCGTCGATCCGGTGATGAAGTCGGCCTCGTCGCCGGTCAGGAAGACCACGCCGCGGGCGATGTCATCGGCGGTACCGAGCCGGCCGCGCGGGATCTTGGCGATGATCTTCTCCAGCACGTCGGGCGGCACCGCGCGCACCATCTCCGTGTCCACGTAGCCCGGGGCGATGGCGTTGACGGTGATCTGGTTGCGCGCGCCTTCCAGCGCGAGCGCCTTGGTGAAGCCGTGGATGCCCGACTTGGCCGCGGCGTAGTTCACCTGGCCGAGCTGGCCGGCCTGGCCGTTGATCGAGCCGATGTTGACGATGCGGCCGAACTTCCGCCCGCTCATGCCGTCCCACACCGCCTTGCAGGTGTTGTAGCAGGAGCCGAGGTTGGTATCGATCACGTCGTCCCACATCTGTCGGGTGAGCTTCCGCATCATCGCGTCGCGGGTGATGCCGGCATTGTTGACCAGGATCTCGATCGGGCCCTGCTCGGCCTCGATCTTGGCGATCGCGGCGACGCTCGCGTCGAAGTCGCCGACATTGAACTTGTAGCACGGGATGCCGGTGCGCTCGGTGAAGGCCTGTGCCGCCGCATCGTTGCCCGCGTAGTTCGCCACCACCTTGCGCCCCGCCGCCTTCAACGCCTCGCTGATCGCCGCGCCGATGCCGCGCTGCCCGCCCGTGACCAATGCAACTCGTGCCATGCCCCTGTCTCCCTCTGTGATTTGCGCCCACGACTCCGGGCCGACGCCGAGCCGGGCGATGCTTTGCGCGGCGCCGGATCGCTAGGTCAGCCTGTTAGCCGGTTCGGATCAAGCGGCAATGCCGCGCCGTGTCGTTGCGCGGGATCAAGCATGCAGTGCCGCGGCGCTGGCGCATTTCGCCCGCCGGTTGGTCCATGCCGGCCAATATTCAGGCTGCCGATCCTGCCCCGGCGGGGGGCACGGCGGCCTCCCCGTGCCTCAGCGCGGCTTCTGCGCGAGGATCCAGGTGACCACCCCGTCCAGCTCCGCCTGGGTCAGCCGGTAGTCCGGCATCCGGGAATGCGGCGTCTGCAGGAAGGCGCGCAACGACATCGCGGTGGTCGAGGGCATCGCCGCCACCGCCGCGAAGGGCGGCGCGGCATCGCCGGCCGGGCCGCGCGCCCTGGGGCCGATGACATGGCAATCGGCGCACCAGGCCTCCGCCACGCGGCGGCCCTCATTCAGCCGTTCCTGCCGCGCCGGCTCCTCGGCACTGGCGAGGGCGGGCAGCAGAACGGCCAGGGCGAGCATGGGTCGCATCGGGCTTCTCCTTCGCGGGACCACCGATCCTCGCCTAGTCTCGCCGGGAGGGCATTGCGGGAGGACAAGGTGGCAAGATTCAGCGGCAAGGTGGTGCTCATCACGGGCGGCGCCCGCGGCCAGGGCGCGGCCGAGGCCCGCCTGCTGGTGGCCGAGGGCGCCCGGGTCGTGCTCGGCGACCTGCTCGAGGAACAGGGCCGGGCGCTGGCGGAGGAACTGGGTCCGGCCGCCCGCTTCCTCCGCCAGGACGTGACGCAGGAGGCCGACTGGGCCGCGGCGGTGGCGATGGCCGAGGCCATGGGCGGGCTGCACGGCATGGTCAACAATGCGGGCATCTACGTGCCGAAGCGGCTGATGGAGACGGATGCCGCGCTGTTCGAGCGGCACATGCGGGTCAACCAGCTCGGCTGCTTCCTCGGCATGCAGGCGGTGGTGCCGGCGATGGAGCGCTCGGGCGGCGGCTCGATCGTCAATATTTCCTCGACCGCGGGGCTGCGCGGCTCGCCGGGTGCGATCGCCTATAGCGGCACCAAATGGGCGCTGCGCGGGATGACGAAGGCGGCGGCGCTCGACCTGGCGCCGCGCGGCATCCGGGTGAACAGCGTCCATCCCGGACCGATCGAGACCGAGATGGTGCAGGTCTGGAGCAACGCGCAGCGGGTTGAGCGGCTGGCGCGGATCCCGATGGGCCGGATCGGGCAGGCGGAGGAGGTGGCGCGGGCGGTGCTGTTCCTGCTCTCGGACGACAGCAGCTACATGACCGGCGCCGAGCTGGCGGTGGACGGCGGGGCGACGCTGTAGCCGGCCTGTCCTCGGGAACAGGCACCTGGGGGGGGCCGCCGATGCGGCGCCGGCCCGGGCCGGCCGGCGAACCGGCCTCGTCGTGGCCCGTTGGCAGCTTGTAACGGCAACCGCGCTGACCAGAAGGACCCAACGGCATGCCATGCACCCGGCTTCCCCGCCGCACTGCCCTCGCGGGCCTCGGCGCTGCGGCGCTCATCGGCCGGGCGCCGCCGGGCGCCCTGGCCCAGCCGGCGCGGCCCATCACCCTGGTGGTGCCCTATGCCGCCGGGGGCGGCACCGACATCGTCGGCCGGGAATTCGCCATCGGCTTCGCCGAGGCGCTGGGGCAGGTCGTGGTGGTGGACAACCGCGGCGGCGCGGCGGGCCACGTGGGCGCGACCGGCGTGGCACGGTCGCGCCCGGATGCGACGACGCTGCTGTTTGCCGTCTCCACCAACATCGTCGTCAACCCGCATCTGCAGAAGGGCGACAAGCTGGACCTAGCGACCGCGCTGCAGCCGGTGGCGCAGGTCTCCACCTACCAGTACCTGCTGGTGGTGCACCCGGACGTGCCGGCGCGGACCCTCGCCGAGCTGATCGCCTATGTGAAGTCGCGCCCCAAGGGCGAGCTGACCTATTCCTCGGGCGGCGTCGGCAATGCCAACCACCTGGCCGGAGTGCTGTTCTCGGAAGCCGCGGGCGTGGAGATGGAGCACGTGCCCTATCGCGGCACGGCGCCTGCGCTGCTGGACGTGGTGGCCGGGCGGGTGACGATGAACTTCTCCTCGCCGCCGCCGGCGCTCGCGCTGGTGCGGGAAGGCAAGCTGCGCGCCATCGCGGTGACCGGGGAGGCGCGCATCCCGGCCTTGCCGGAGATCCCGACCCTGACCGAGGCCGGCCTGCCGGGCGCCGTCATCACCGGCTGGCACGGCGTCTTCGCCCCGGCCGGCGTGCCGGCGGCGCAGATGGATGCGCTGGAGGCCGCGGCGCGCAAGGCTGCCGCGTCGCCGCGCTACCTCGAGCGCCTGGCGCATGACGGGCTGGAGCCGGCGCCCGACCGCCCGCGCGCTGCCTTCGCCGCCGCGGTGGTGCAGGAGAGCGCCTATTGGGCGCGGAAGGTGAAGGAGCTCGACCTCAAGCTGGAATAGTCGCGGCGACTACCAGCGCCGCCCGTGCCAGCCATAGCCGCCCCAGCCGCGGTAGAAGCCGAGCGAGACGCTCGGCCCGTAATACGGGTAGGGATAGGAGTAAGGGTAGGGATAGGCATAGGGCGCCGGGTAGGCATAGGCCGGCGCCGGATAGCCGACCACGGCCGGCGCGGGCGCCGCCTGCACGCTGTTGCCGGTGCTGGCGATGCACTGAGTATAGGCGATGTCGTAGCGCTGCTGCAGGCTGGATCCGGTGACCTGGGCATTGCCGGCGCCGATTGCCGACCCGGCCAGCAGGCCCGTGCCGGCGCCGATCGCCGCACCCGCACCCGCCGCCCCGCCGGCCGCGCCCAGCAGGGCGCCGGCCCCGGCGCCCAGCGCGGTACCGAGGGCGGCGCTGCCGACCGCTGACTGCGTCGCCGCATTGGCGGGCGTGTTGCCGCCGATCTGCGCCTGGGCGTAGTTGCGGCAGTTGTAGTCCTCCGCCTGGAAAGCCTGCAGGTCCTTGCCCTTGGCGGGCAGGGCGAGGACGCTCGGCCCGGTCGGCGGCGCCACCGCGCAGGCGGCAAGGGACAGCGGGGCGAGCAGGGCGAGTGCGGCGCGTGGGGTTCTCATGGTCCTGTCTTCCTGCCCGGCGGGTGCCGGGCGCGATGCTGGTGCCGATATGGGCTCGCGCGGGCCATCCCGCAGCCCTCGTTACACGTCGAGACCTTGCGGCGGCCTCGCCGTCATGCGGATCCTGCGCTGAGGATTCGGGCAAAAACCGGCACGGCGGCAGCCAGGTCGGCGATGGCCACGCATTCGTGCGGGGTATGCGCCGTCTCGATCGTCCCGGGACCGAGGATGACGCAGGGCGCCAGCTCCTGCAGTTCCGATGCATCCGTGCCGTAGGGCGCGGTGCGCGGCGCCTGTCCCGTGAGGTCGGCGGCGAGGCGGATCAGCGGGTGGTCGGTCGCCAGTTCGGGCGGCCGGCCTTCCCGGGCGATGTCGAGCGCGATGCCGGCGCGCCCCGCAGCGGCCCGCACCGCATCCAGGATGGGCGCGGTATCGAGGCTGCGGCTGGCGCGGAACTTGATGCGGGCGGTGGCGCGGGCGACGGTGACGTTCACCGCGGTGCCGTGATTGTCCACCACCAGGTTGAAGTCGCAGAAGGGCGGGTCGTAGGCGGGGTCCTGCAGCGCCGGGTCCTGCCGCAGCCGCTGCTGGATCTCCCGCATCTCCGCCAGGAAGGGGATCAGCGCCCAGTTCGCGTTGGTCCCCTGGCCGGTCGAGGAATGCGCCTGCACCCCGCTGGCGGTGGCGACGATGTTGCTGGACGACCGGTGCCCGCGCACCGGCACCAGCCCGGTCGGCTCCGCCACCACGATGCCCCTGAGGCCGAGCGAGCGGGCGAGGGCGCTGGCCGCGACGGCCCGGGCGCCGGCCTTGGTGGTCTCCTCGTCCGTGGTGATCAGCAGGGTCGCCGGGACATGCGCCGGGACCGACTTCGCCGCCAGGATGCAGGCGGCGACCGCCCCCTTCATGTCGACGCTGCCGAGCCCGTGCAGGATGCCGGCATGGTCGATCCGCGGCGACCAGGGGTCCTGCTGCCAGCCGGTCTCCGGAACGGTGTCCATGTGGCCGGACAGGGCAAAGCCGCCCTTCGGCCCGCGATGCGCCACCAGCGCCCGCTTCTCCACCCCGGCAGCGTCGCGGTAGTCCAGACGCTCCACCTCGAAGCCGCGCAGCTCATGCTCGATATGGCCGGCGACGGCGAGGTTAGAGACGGCGGAGCGGCTGTCGAGGGCGACGAGCTCGGTGGCCAGGCGGGCGAGGGAGTCTTGCATGGCGGCAGCTTGCCGCGGCGCGGCGAAAGGGCAAGTCTCCGCGGCATGGATACCCTGGCTTACCTCGACCCCCGCACCGGCCGGATCTGGCCGCTCGAGACCCCCCGCTGGTGCGGCGACGCGCAGGAACCGCTGCTGCTGACCGACCTGCCAGGGCTGACCCCGGAAGGTATCGACCGCGGCACCCGCAGCCTGTGGCGCTACCGGGCGGCACTGCCGCCCCTCGACGGCGCGCCGATCAGCATGGGGGAGGGCTGCACGCCGCTGGTGCCCCGCCAGCTCGGCGGCGCGACGGCGCTGCTGAAATGCGAGTGGTTCATGCCGACCGGCAGCTTCAAGGACCGCGGCGCCTCCGTCATGCTGTCGCTGCTGCGGGCCCAGGGCATCCGGGCGGTGCTGGAGGACAGCTCCGGCAATGGCGGCGCGGCGATCGCCGCCTATGCCGCGGCCGGGGGCATGCGGGCGAAGATCATGGTGCCGGCCAGCACCAGCCCGGCGAAGACGGTGCAGAGCCGCGCCTCGGGCGCCGAGATCGAGCTGGTCCCGGGCAGCCGGCAGGATTGCGCCGACGCGGCAATGCGGGAGGCGGCGAAGATCTTCTACGCCAGCCACAACTGGCACCCCTTCTTCCTCCAGGGCACCAAGACCCTGGCCTACGAACTGTGGGAGGATCTCGGCTTCCGCGCCCCGGACAACGTCATCGTTCCCTGCGGCGCCGGGTCGAACGTGCTGGGCTGCGGCATTGGCTTCTCCGAGCTGCTGCGGGCCGGGCAGATCGACCGGATTCCCCGCATCTTTGCCGCGCAGCCGGCGAATTGCGCGCCGATCGCCCGCGAGTTCCTCGACCTCGACGCCGTCGCGCCGCAGCCGACCATCGCCGAGGGCACGGCCATCGCCCAGCCCATCCGCTCGCGCGAGTGCATCGGCGTGCTGCGGCTGAGCCAGGGCGGCGCGGTGATGCTGTCCGAGGCCGAGATCGGCCAGGCCTGCCTCGACCTGGCGCGGAGCGGTGTCTATGTCGAGCCGACCTGCGCCCAGGCCGCTGCGGCGTTTGCGAAACTGCTGGCTGCCGGCACGATCAATGCCGGCGAGACGACGGTGGTGGTGCTGACCGGCACCGGGCTGAAATCGACCCAGCGGGTCGCCGAGCTGTTGGGCGTCGCGTTGTAGGCGATGGCCTGGGAGGCGCGCCTCGCCCGGGCCTTCCGCCTGGACGATGCCGGCTGGGTCCGCCATGCCAATCCCTGGAGCGGCTGGACCCGCATGGCGGTGCTGCCGCTGCTGGCGCTGGCGGGCTGGAGCCGCGCCTGGATCGGCTGGTGGGCGCTGCTGCCGCTGGTGTTGCTGCTGGGCTTCCTCTGGCTGAACCCGCGGTTGTTTCCGCCGCCCTGCCGACTCGATGCCTGGATCAGCCGCAGCGTGCTTGGCGAGCGGCTCTGGGTGAACCGGGACCACGTGCCGGTGCCGGCGCGGCACCGACGGCTGCCGCACTGGCTGGCCGCGCTGTCGGGGCTCGGCGGGATCTGCCTTGCCTATGGCGTCGCCATGCTGGAACCGTGGCCCAGCCTGCTGGGCCTGGTGGTGGCCTATATGGGGAAATTGTGGTTCCTCGACCGGATGGTATGGCTGCATCAGGACATGGATGGGGAAGGGCGATGACTGCCAGCGGACCGCGCATCGCGCTGCTCGGCTTCTCGATCGAGTGCAACCGCTTCGCCCCGCCGGCGACGCAGCGGGATTTCGACACCCGCTGCTGGCTGGCGGGCGAGGCGATCGTGGCCGACGCCCGCGGGCCGGCGCCGAAGGCGCTGGGCGAGATGCCGGGCTTCGTCGCCGGGATGGACGCCGCCGGCCCCTGGCAGCCGCGGCCGATCCTGCTGGCCATGGCCGAGCCGAACGGCCCGGTGGAGCAGCCGGTATTCGACCGCATGATGGCAACCTGGCGCGCAGGCCTCGAGGCGCTGCGGGGCGAGGTGGAAGGCGCCTATGCCGTCCTGCACGGCGCCGGGCTGGCCACCGCGCTGGATGACCCGGAAGGCGCGCTGCAGGCGCTGGTGCGGGAGGTGCTGGGCGACATCCCCTTCGTCTGCAGCTACGACCTGCACGCCAATGTCTCGGACGCCATGGTGCGCGACTGCGACGCCTTTGTCGGCTACCGCACCAACCCGCATCTTGACATGCGGGAGCGCGGCGCCGAGAGCGCGCAACTGCTGCGCCGCCTGCTGGCCGGGGAGAAGGCGCATCGCGCGCTGGTCCGCCTGCCGATCGTCGCCCCGACCGTCTCTATGCTCACCGCCGCCGGCCCCTATGCCGAGGTGATCGACCTCGGCCAGGAGCTGGCCGCATTGGACCCGGCGATCTGGAACGTCTCGGTCATGGGCGGCTTCGCCTATGGCGACACGCCGTTCAACGGCATGGCGGTGGTGGTCACCGCCGCGGACCAGGAATCCGCCGACAGCATGGCCGAGCGGCTGGCCCGTGCCGCCTGGGCGCGGCGCGACCGCTTCGTCGCGGAACTGACCCCGCTGCGGGTCGCCACGCGGCGGGCCAAGGACAGCCCGGTGCCCCTGGCCTTCGCCGATGTCGCCGACAATCCCGGCGGCGGCGGGCGCGGCAATACGATGCACATCCTGGCGAGCTTCCTCGCCGCCGGGGTCGAGGGCTGCCTGATGGGCGTGATCCACGACCCGATGCTGGCCGGGGAGGCGCACCGCCTCGGCGTCGGCGCCCGCTTCACCGCCCGCTTCAACCGGCCGCAGGGCACGCTGACGGCGGAGGACGAATTCAGCCGCCCCCTGGAGGCCGAGGCCGAGGTGGTCGCGCTGTCCGACGGCCGCGTCACCGGTCGCCGCGGCATCTTCGCCGGCACGGCGATGACGCTCGGCGCGACGGCGGCGCTGCGGCTCGGCGGCATCACGGTGGTGGTCATCTCGATCCGCACGCAATGCGCCGACCCCGCCTTCCTCGAGCATCTCGGGCTCGACATCGGCGCCGCGCGCTGCGTGGTGGTGAAGTCGCGCGGGCATTTCCGCGGCGGCTTCGACGAGTTCTTCACCCCCGACCGCATCGTTGAGGTCGATGCGCCCGGCCTGACCTCCCCCATCCTCACCCGCTTCGCCTGGACGAAGCTGCCGCGCCCGGTCCTGCCGATCGACCCGGACGCGCATTGGAGCCCCGCGCGATGACCCTCGACGACCTGCCGACGCCCTGCCTGGTGCTCGACCTCGGCGTGCTGAAGCGGAACCTGGCGCTGATGCAGGCGGCCGTGGCGCGCTTTCCCGGCCTCACGCTGCGGCCGCACATGAAGACCGCCAAGAGCATCGAGGTGGCGCGCCTGGCCGCGCCGGATTTCGGCCCGATCACCGTCAGCACCCTGGCCGAGGCGCGCACCTTCGCCGAGGCCGGCTGGCGCGACCAGATCTACGCGGTCGGCATCACCCCGGCGAAGCTCGATGCGGTCGCCGCGCTCAACGCCGCCGGCGCCGCGGTGAAGGTCATCACCGACGATGTCGAGGCCGCCCGCGCCATCGCCGCGCATCCCGGCGGGCTCCAGGCCTTGGTCGAGGTCGATGTCGGCGAGGCCCGCGGCGGCGTCGCCCCGGATGGCGGCGCCCTGCCGGAAATCGCCGCGGCGCTCGGCCCGCGCCTGGCCGGCGTGCTGTCCCATTCCGGCCACAGCTATGCCGGCCGCAGCCCGGCCGAGATGGCGGCGATCGCCGAGGCGGAGCGGCTGGCGATCACCGCCGCCGCGGCGCGGCTGCGCGAGGGCGGCCTTGCCGTGCCCATCGTCTCGCTCGGCTCCTCCCCCACCGCGATGCATGCGGCGCGGATGGACGGGGTGACCGAGGTCCGCGCCGGGGTCTACATGTTCGGCGACCTGTTCCAGGGCCAGATCGCCACCCATCCGCTGGACGATATCGCGGTGACGGTCCTGGCCTCCGTCATCGGCCGCCGGCCCGACCGCAACACGCTGCTGCTGGATGCCGGGGCGCTCGCGCTGTCGAAGGACCGGAGCACCCAGGCCGCGCCGCGCGACTGGGGCTTCGGCCGGGTGCTGGATGCCGCCGGGCATCCGCTGCCCGGCGAGCCAATGGTAGCCCGCGCCTACCAGGAGCATGGCGAGGTTCATGCCGCGGCGCCGCTGCCCTTCGCCGCGCTGCCCGTCGGCGCCCGGTTGCGGGTGGTGCCCAACCATTCCTGCCTGACCGCCGCGGCGCATGACCGCTACCACGTGGTGGAAGGCGACGAGCAGGTGATCGCCACCTGGAATCGGGTAAACGGCTGGTAGCCAGCCGTCTGCAACGGGCGCAGGCTGCCGGACGTTCCAGGCGCCGCGACGGCTCGCACCCGGGCCCGATCGGGGGGTAACGCCATGGCCAGGCGATGGCTTTCGCTGCTGTACGTGCAGGTACTGATCGCCATCGCGATCGGCGTGACCCTCGGCGCGATCTGGCCGGAGACCGGGGCGGCGATGAAGCCGCTCGGCGACGGCTTCATCAAGCTGATCAAGATGATCATCGCCCCGGTGGTCTTCTGCACCGTGGTGCACGGCATCGCCAGCGTGCGGGATGCCAGCCGGGTCGGCCGGGTCGGGCTGAAGGCGATCCTCTATTTCGAGGTGGTCTCGACCTTCGCCCTCGCCATGGGCCTGATCGTCGCCAAGGTCTTCCAGACCGGCAGCGGCTTCAACATCGATGTCAGCCAGCTCGACGCCAAGGCGATCAGCGGCTTCACCCAGAAGGCGCAGTCGGACAGCGTGGTCGCGCATTTCATGGCGATCATCCCGGATACCTTCGTCGGCGCCTTCGCGCAGGGCGAACTGCTGCAGGTGCTGCTGCTGGCGGTGCTGACCGGCTTCGCCATCAACGCCCTGCCGGAACAGGCGCGGCTTTCAGTGTCCCACGCCGTCGACCGGCTGTCCGAGATCTTCTTCGGCATCGTCAAGATCGTGGTGCGGGCGGCGCCGGTCGGCGCCTTCGGGGCCATGGCCTTCACCATCGGCGCCTATGGCATCGGCTCCCTGCTGAAGCTCGGCGAGCTGGTGGCGACCTTCTACCTCACCTCGATCGCCTTCGTGCTGATCGTGCTCGGCACCATCGCGCGCTTCTGCGGCTTCAGCATCCTCCGCTTCATCGCCTATATCCGCGAGGAATTGCTGATCGTCCTCGGCACCTCCAGCTCCGAGAGCGTGCTGCCGCAGATCATGCGCAAGCTCCAGCGGCTCGGCTGCGCGCCGCAGGTGGTCGGGCTGACGGTGCCGCTCGGCTACAGCTTCAACCTCGACGGCACCAACATCTACATGACCCTGGCGACGATGTTCCTGGCCTATGCCACGAACACGCACCTGACCCTGGGGCAGGAGCTGACCATCCTGCTGGTCGCGATGCTGACCTCGAAGGGCGCCTCGGGCGTCACCGGAGCGGGTTTCGTCACCCTGGCGGCGACGCTCTCGGTCATCCCCGACATCCCGATCCAGGCGCTTGCGGTCCTCGTCGGCATCGACAAGTTCATGAGCGAATGCCGGGCGCTCACCAACCTGGTCGGCAACGGCGTTGCCTGCGTCGCGGTGAGCAAATGGGAGGGCGAACTCGATCTGACGCGGCTGCAGTCGGAACTGGCGCGAGGGCCGGCGGCGCATGACCTGGACGACGTCGTGCCGGTGGGCAGGCCGGCCGAATAGGCAAGGCCAGGGAGGATGTATCCTCCTTGGACCCTCCTCTCTCTCTCTGTAAGTCCGGCACCCTCCGCGTGACGAGTGTCAGACTCGGAAAAGGGCAGGGTGGGGATGGAGGGGGAAACACTTTTTTTCTAGGCTGGCAAAGCTGGCTGGCCTGATGCGTTGAGGGAGGCGTCATTGGCGGCTCTTGGAGGCGCAAGATGGCCAGGGTGTCGGCTCGACGGCGGCCGGAGCGGGAGCGGGTTCTGGTTCCGGTCCGGCGGGAGTGCCTGGGATGCGGCAGGCACATGCGCCTGCGCTATGAGAACCGCCGTCATCTGGTGATGCTGTCTGG
>NZ_SMSJ01000219.1 GCF_004355005.1 Dankookia rubra | reverse complement strand
CTCGCGCCACGGCATCAGGCACGAATCCTACGCACCCGCTTTCGGCGCGACCCCAAGGCCTACCTCGCCGAGCTGGAGCAGAAAGCCTGCCAGCCAGCTTTGCCAGCCTAGAAAAAAAGCATGACCGGGACTGGGGACGACCTCGCATGAGATACCCGGGCTCCGAGAAGCTCGAGATCATCCGCCTGGTTGAGCAATCCCATTTGCCGGTGCGCCGGACCCCGGAGCGCCTCGGCATCCCACCGGCAACCTTTTACCGCTGGTACGAACGCTACCAGACCGGCGGGCCGGAGGCGTTGGCTGACAAGCCGTCCCGGCCCGACCGGGTCTGGAACCGTATCCCAGACGACGTGCGCGGCCGGGTTATCGACCTGGCGCTGGTCGAACCCGAGCTGTCGCCGCGTGAGTTGGCGGTGCGCTTCACCGACCGTGAGCGCTACTTCGTCTCCGAGGCATCTGTCTATCGCCTGCTCAAGGCACACGACCTGATCACCAGCCCAGCCTTCATCGTGGTCAAGGCGGCCGACGAGTTCCACACCAAGACCAACGCGCCAAACCAGCTCTGGCAGACCGATTTCACCTACCTCAAGGTCATCGGCTGGGGTTGGTTCTATCTTTCCACCGTGCTGGACGACTTCTCCCGCTACGTGATCGCCTGGAAGCTTTGCGCGACCAAGGCGGCGAGCGACGTCACCGACACGCTGGAACTCGCGCTCACCGCGTCAGGCTGCACGCAGGCGCGTGTGTGCCACAGGCCGCGGCTGCTGTCCGACAATGGGCCGAGCTATATCTCCGGTGACCTGGCCGATTGGCTTGCCAGCCAAAGGATGGAGCACATCCGCGGCGCACACTGCCACCCGCAGACCCAGGGCAAGATCGAGCGCTGGCACCAGACGCTGAAGGACCGCATCCTGCTCGAGCACTCTTACCTGCCCGGCAAACTCGAGGCGTGGGTCGAAGCCTTCATCGATCACTATAATCACCGGCGCGTTCAAGAGAGCCTCGGCAATCTCACGCTCGCCGATGTCTGCTTCGGCCGCGGACAAGCCATCCTGTCCGAACGTGAACGCATCAAGCGACAGACCATCCAACAACGCCGCTTGCTGCATCAGCAGCAGGCCGCATAACCTCCAACCCCGATGAGCCAGAGCCTCCGCTAGGAAGATGTCGCGCCTGTCCCAAAGCGTTCGACGACGGACATGCTGGTAGAAAAGCAACCAGAAAGAAAATCAGCTTAGCCTTCGGAAATTCGCAGGCGGAGAGCCCGTATCAGCGCGGACGGGAGGTGTGTCATGCAGGGCAAGACGCGGCCTTTGGCCCTGATTGTCGAGGATGAGGTGCTACTCGCCTTGGCCGTCGAGGATCTCCTTGCAGCCGAAGGCTTCGATACCCTCTGTGCTACGAGCGAGGGACAGGTCCTGGCCCTGATCCCGGCTGCAGGGCTACTTGCGGTAGCCGTGGTCGACTTACGCCTAGGTCGAGACTTGGCAGGCCAGCACATCATCCAAACCCTGCGCATGCGAATCCCAGACCTGCCGGTGGTGGTGGTCACCGGCTTCGGACACGACGCGCCACAGGCGGATTTGCGCGGCTTGGGCTGGCCCACGGTGCGGCTTCCCAAGCCGGCTGGCCATGACGCGCTTGCCATTGCTGTGCGGGACGTCGTCGAACAGGCCCGCACGGGCCGACGGCCTAATGGTGGTCGCCGCATAACTGATTAGCCAGCGTAGCAGGCCGGGGTGACGCCAAACACCAGCGGACTACTTCGCACGGCATGAGCCTGCCCCCCCAACTAGCTGCCGCTGCCTGCGAAGCCAAAGATGTCCGCCGAAGAACGGCGCGCCCGGTAAGAGGAGCGGCGGGCGTCCATTCGGTTGCGAATGGCAATCGGCCGGGAGCTGGACGGCCGCGACATCACCACGCCGGCTGCGATCGGCGAAGCCCTCGGCGTGCCGGCGGCCGAGGCGACCAGCCTGCTGAACTGGCATCAATGGCGAGAAGGAGATGTGGCTTTGCTGGAGGCAGCGGCGGCGCGGTTGGGGATGAAGGTGGGGAGCCGCTGATGGCCACCCTCACGTGGTGGATGATGGTTGTGCTTCTCGCCACCTTGGGCCTCACCATCATTGTCGCTGCAATGGCCAGTTCCGCGTAAGTCGGATCACCGTCTCGCTATATCATTTCGCTCTCGTGAATTTAACCCATTTCGATGCGCGTCTTATACAACTTTACGGCTTCTCGTTGTGATCGGGAGGCAGCAATGCGGGAAGTAGTCACCACTCGCACTCGCATAGGGGCCACGATAATGCTCATCGTCGTAGCAGCAGGCGCGGTCCCAGTGGCAGCTCTCTCATTAATAGTGCTACCGTTCAAGTTTTATCAAAAATTTTTATTAAATCGACAATATAGTTATCTAATAAGATCAGAAAATTCGAAAGGAAAGTTCCGTTCTAAAACGGAATATACAAATACCAAAGCAATTGATTGCAATATTATACAATGTTTTGGTCTCAGTGTCTTGGGCAACTGTGCTAGCGCTATTTTCTGAATGCGTTGCTGCGCTACTGCCCATCTATAACCCCAGTGTCCGTCCGGGAACAAGCGGCCGCTTCTCAGTGACTTACAATCAGACCGCGCGCGAACTCGCCATAGTAGCCCATGGCCGGCACGGGGACGCGCAGGTTCAGCCGCCGGTAAGAGGGGCAAAACCTGTGGCGGCGGCGCGGTTTGCCCTTCTCAGGGGTCGGCTGTTCTGATTCCCTTGGGCGCATGGTCCCGCCCGCCGACCCTGACACGCTGTCGCT
>NZ_SMSJ01000218.1 GCF_004355005.1 Dankookia rubra | reverse complement strand
GGTCTGGGTCAGCCCAACCTGCGCCGCGATCGCACCATAGGTCAGGCCGGCCTGGCGCAGCCCGATCACCTGACGCCGACGTTCCTCTTGCGCCGCCGCCGGCAGCTTGCGGATGTCCACATGCTTCATGCCCCTAACCTGGACGGATCCTACTCGCCTTCAAGACCGCCCAGGCCGGATCAATAGCTTGGCTAGCTGGTCTGGGATCGCCCTGATCTTAGCTGTAAGTGGGCCGGCTTGAAGTCAGTTAGGAGAGACGCCGTCTGTCTAGTGCACTGACACAGACGGAGGATGCACAGCGGGCTGCTGCGATGGAATTCTCCGGGCATGGCCCAGACCGTCAGTGTCATCGTTGGATTGGACGATCGCGCCCGCCTGGGCTCGATCATCGGCGACCGGAGCCGCCCGCTCAACGTATGGCCCGCCCCGCCTGCAAGCAGATTCACGACCCGGTCTGATCAGTCTACGCCAACGTATCCGGTCTCAGGGTCAAGCCCTGGCCAAGATGGAGATCCGCGCGTCCTGGTCATCATAAGCACACCGGCGTCGAGCGCCATTGAGCGGGGCAGGGTTCCAGAACACCGGTCGACTGTCAGGCCATCTCGCTTCTACCACCCGCAGACCTCGTCAGCTGCTCGCGCCGAGTGAGCGCGACCAGCCGATTTCGTGCGCTACGACATCGCCGCAGCCTTGATCTCGAACTGCTGCCCGCTACGGAGTACCGCGCAGACGATCCGTGCGAGCTTGGCAGCAAGCGCCACTATCACCGTGTTCACGTGGGCCCGAGCCAGAAGTCCACGTAGCCACTCACCCAGGCGCGTCGCGCTCTTGGACAGGGTCGGCAGGACAGCACGGGCGCCGTGGATCAGCATCTTGCGCAGGTACACGTTACCCCGCTTGCTGATACCCAGCAGCTTCGGCTTACCTCCCGTGGTCATTTGCTTCGGTACCAGCCCCAGCCATGCCGCCAGATCCCGACCACGTCCGAAGGTCTCGGCCCGGCCGATCGCGGCAGCCAGTGCCGTAGCGTTCAGTGGCCCAATGCCTGGGATCGTGCTCAGCAATCGGGCCGTCTCATCCGTGCGGGCCTGATGCGCGAACTCCTCGTCGAAGGCCTGGATACGGCGGTCCAGCTCGCACCATTCGGCCCGCAGATCCTCGATCAGAAGTCGGGTTCGGGGACTGATCAAGGCTTGGTCCGCAGCCAGCAAGGTCTCGAGGAACAACTCCAGCTTGCGCCGCCCCTGAGGAACGGTGATGCCGCGCTCCAGCAGGAAGGCACGCAACTGGTTGATCAGGGCCGTCCGCTCACCCACCAGCCGGTCACGAGCGCGATGCAGGCTCTGCATGTCGAGCTGCTCCTCGCTTTTCAGCTCGACAAACCGCATCGTTGGCCGGGTGGCCGCCTCGGCAATCGCCTCCGCGTCGCGGTCGTCGTTCTTCTGCGCCTTGACGTAGGGGCGTACGTACTCCGGCGACATCAGCCGGACGATGTGACCTTGATCACGTAGTTTGCGACCGAGATAATGCGCTCCACCACAAGCCTCCATTGCCATGAGGCAGCTTGGCAGCCCCGCCGCCAGCTTGACGACTCCGTCCCGCTGCAGGCGCCGCCGCAGGACCACCCGTCCGCTGGTATCCAAACCTACGACACTGCAGCTGTTCTTGCCGAGGTCGGTCCCGAGCACTGCGATCTGCATCGAACCAACTCCCGTCCCTCAGGTTGCCCCACCGGCTTAACGCCTTAGGGGAGAGGGGCGGGCCATCCCATAAGCACATGCAGCGGGTCAACATCATCTTGCTGTCTGCTGATCGGCTGGCGGTCCTGGAGGTGGCCCGCAGGGCGGGCGTCAGCCGTCCCGCCGTGTGGCGCTGGCAACGGCGATACGCCGAGCAGGGCGTCGACGGCTTGCTGCGTGACAAGACGCGCCCGCCTGGCCGTGTGCCGCTGGCCACAGCCATGGTCGCCAAGGTGCTGGCGCTGACCTGCTCCGAGCCACCCGGTGCCGTGACGCACTGGACCGGCCGGGCGATGGCCAAGGTGGTCGGCATCAGCTTGAGCGCGGTGCAGCGCATCTGGCAGGCCAACCGCCTGCAACCGCACCGCCTGCGCACCTTCAAGCGCTCCAACGACCCCGCCTTCGCCAACAAGGTCGAGGACATGGTCGGCCTGTACATGGACCCGCCCTGCCATGCGGTGGTGCTGTCGATCGACGAGAAGAGCCAGATCCAGGCGCTCGATCGCACCCAGCCGGGCTTGCCGCTGAAGCTCGGCAAGTGCGGCACGACGACCCACGACTACAAGCGCAACGGCACCACCACCTTGTTCGCTGCCCTCAACACGCTCGACGGCACCGTGGTCGGCCGCTGCATGCCCCGGCACACCCATAAGGAGTTCGTCCGCTTCCTCAACGCCGTCGAGCGGGCGGTTCCGATTGGCAACGCGATCGACGCCATTCTCGACAACTATGCTACCCACAAGCATCCGAAGGTGCGGCAATGGCTGGCTGATCACCCGCGCTGGGTCTTTCACTTCACGCCCACCTCGGCGTCCTGGATCAACGCCGTCGAGGGCTTCTTCTCGGCCATCACCCGCAGGCGCATCCGGCGCGGCGTCTTCAAGTCCGTCCCGGATCTGCAGGACGCCATCACCCGTTACATCCGCGAGCACAACAAGGCCGCCAAGCCATTCGCCTGGACCAAACCTGCAGAAACCATCCTTGGCAAGCTGGCCAGGCTTCCTGCACCTTCTGTTCGAGTCACTGCACTAGCCGCTCTTATTCATCACGGGCCTACGGTGCGGCTGGCGGGCGTGGCGTAAACTGCTGATTGCGTTTACGGATTTGGGTGTCGAGACCAACCCGCAGCACCTCAGGCC
>NZ_SMSJ01000217.1 GCF_004355005.1 Dankookia rubra | reverse complement strand
GCGGCCTGGCTTTCACCGACACCAACGGCGACGGCATCCAGGGCACCGGCGAGGCCGGCATTGCCGGCCAGTCCGTGCAACTGCTCAACACTGCCGGCACCGTGGTCGCCAGCGCCACCACTGACAGCAGCGGCAGCTACAGCCTTTCCGCCGCTCCCGGCACCTACACAGTCAAGTTCGTCACTCCCACGGGCTACAGCCTCAGCCCGCAGGACAGGGGCAGCGACGACACCCTCGACAGCGACGCTAGTCCCACGACCGGCGTCACCACCGCCATCACGCTCACCTCCGGCCAGAGCGTGGCCAACGTCGATGCCGGGCTTTGGCAGAACGATGAGCAAACCGGTGGGAGCACGTCGAACGGTTCTACAGTATATGGATCGGGTGCGAACGATCTGTTCCATGGGACCGAAGGCCCGGATCTCTTCTACGGCAACGGCGGGGCGGACTGGTTCGACGGCGGAGCAGGTAAGGACATCCTGTTCGGAGCCGATCAGGCCGATACCATGCTTGGCGGGACAGGAAACGACACGGCTTATGGCGCTGGAGGAGCTGACCTCATCCAAGGCGGTGACGGAGCAGATCGCCTCTACGCCGGCAGCGGTGATGATACAGTCCAGGGAGATGACCCCGTCACATTGCCTCTCGGCACGAACTACGACGATCTGATCGAAGCCGGTGCCGGCAACGACTTGATCTTTGGAGGTGCGGGCAATGACGAGATGCAGGGCGAGGGTGACGATGACACCATCGCAGGCGGGACAGATAACGGCTCGCTGGCCTTTGCAGATCCGGTACACCCGGTAGCAAGTGCACCGACCGCGGTAGTGATCGGCGACAACCTGTACGGCAATGGTGGACGTGACACCTTCTTGTTCGCCAGGGGCGACGGCGTTGACCTGCTGTGGGATTTCGATGCCACACAGGACGTCATCCAGATCAGCGGCTATTCGCGCTCGGATATCGCGGCTGTCACCTTTGTCACCTCGGTCGTAGACCGTGGTCGGTCGAATGGCTATCCGCTGGACGCCGGCAGCCACGAAAAGCTGGCGTTGATTCTCAATGCTTCTGGCGATGCGATCATCTTCAACGACTTCGCCAATCGGAGCTCCGAGCGCCTTGCAATCCGGTTTGACGACGGCTGGCTTTCGGCGGCCGATCTGTATGCCCGCGCCACGCCTGGAGGAGGAGGCCACCAAATGCCTGATCCCGGCACGGGCACCCCCGACGGAGGCGAAAGTGGAGAAGGTGGCGCCGGCGGCAACGCCGTTCTTCAGGGAACCGAAGCAGCAGACAACCTCAGCGCTTACGGCTGGAATAACCGGATCGACGCCGGTAGCGGCGACGACACGATCAACGGCGGCGAAGGCAATGCCCTCATCGATGCTGGTGACGGCAACAACATTATAACAGTCGGCGGATGGAACAACACGGTGTTGGCCGGCAACGGTGGCACGCGGCTGAGTGGACCGCTGGGCAACACCAACGTCCACTTTGGCAACGGCGACCATCTCGTTCAGCTTGGTGGCTATGTCAACGTGATCGTCCTTGGTATTGGAAACAGCGTGGTAGACGCTGGCCAGAGTAACTCCAGCATCAAAATAGCCGGTGGGAACAGTATCGTTGTGGCTCGTGGCTGGAGTAATCAGATCCAAACTGGCGCCGGGGACGATAACATCTCCGGCATAGCTGGCAACTCGACGATTGAAGCGGGCGACGGAGACAACCGCGTCACCGCGGCGGGCTCGTCCAATCTGATCACAACGGGCGACGGGCGCGATGTCATCTTTGCCGGGGACGATACCGCCATGGTGCATAGCGGAGGAGGAGATGACACGATTGCCCTCCAGAGTTGGGGAAATCATCTCTGGGCTGGAAGCGGAAATGACGTGGTGCTGCTTGGCGCTAGCGACGGCGACGGGAGCATTGACGGTGAGGTAGGCACCGACACCGTTGTTGTCACCGGGGCTATCACCAATTACCGCTTTGGAGTGGGCGGAGGGGCAGTCTACATCAACGGGCCCGGGGCAAAATCGTACGAGCTTCGCAATGTCGAGTTGATAGCTTTTCATGGGGGCACGGACGAACCACAAGTGCTCTCGGCCGTGCTAGCCCAAGCAGGGCTGCAGCAGTTGGCAGCGCAAACTGTGGACGGAGTGTCGTCCTTCGTGATGCCGGACCTTTACAGCGGGCCGGTGGCCTACTTGCAGTATCAACTGCTCGGCAGCAATGGCGGCGAGGCAGTGGCTTCGACGGCAAGCAATGATTTTTTGAACCTACTCGGCGGCGATGATGCGGCGGTTGGTGGCGCTGGCGACGATGTACTCGATGGCGGGACAGGTTCGAACTTCCTGACCGGTGGAGCAGGACACGACGTGTTCTTCATTGATGGCCGTAGCGTGCAGTCGACTTGGAGCACGATCCCCGATTGGGAAGCAGGTGAGCAACTCTCGATCTGGGGTTGGCATCCTGGGATCAGTCGTGTTGGCTGGGAGGATATGGCGGGCACTGTGGGCTATGAGGGGGCAACACTGCACTTGGACTTCGATGCGAATGGTAGCTGGGACGCCTCAGTGACCTGGAGCGGCATCGCTCGATCGCAGCTTCCTACTCCGCGCGAATACGATGGTCTGTTGTGGTTCACCTGAAGCTCGGGAACCTACGTGCAAGGGCGTTGCTGCATAGATAAGGGTAAGCGGCGTCTACGGACCCTTGGTGGCTTCGGCTGAAGCTGCCGGCGCCTGCAGGTCGGCCCAGCACCAGGGCATGAGCTCGTCGATGCCTGTCCGGCGTCAGGGTCCATGAGACATCTGAGGCGGGTTGAGAAGCGGAGGATTTCTGGCTCACCGTAACCGCCAAGGAGTGAAGATGAGCCAGAAATCCTCCGCCCC
>NZ_SMSJ01000216.1 GCF_004355005.1 Dankookia rubra | reverse complement strand
AGCGGCTCCAGCACCGCCCATTGCTCATCCGTGAGAACCACTGCCGCCCCTTCACAAAGGCGGCCCAACGCCATCAACGCCGCAGCGTTCAGGCGCTAACGGGGCCTAGGCGCGGGACGCTTTGATGGAACCAACGCAATCAACTTGCTCCAGTTGGCAGGGAAAAGTCTGTGGGCAACTTCGGGACGACCTCACCCCGGCCAGCGGCAAACCTGAAGTTTCCCCACTTGCCTGAAGGCTCAGCACCTCGAAAGCAGGCCTGTGGGCAAATTCATGCTGTGTTCTCGCGAGAGCTGTCCGACAAGGTGAGAGATGTCCACAAGGACCCGGCGTCCGGGTGAGGGTGATCGCGTGATCGCCGGCACGAGTTGGAATGGGCGTTTGGGCTGATTTCGCGCTTCACTTCGGACCGGAACAGAGCGGCTCGTCGGACGCGCGCAGGAGGTTCGGCCTGCGCACTGTCCCGACCGGCTTTCCGGCGGGGCTCAAGCTCGTAGCGCCCGGCTCATCGCGTGCTGCACCAGGAGACCCGAACATAACACTTTCCGAAACTGCCGTCCGCGTCCTCACCGAGGCCGGCCAGCATGCCCTCCGGCTGGCGACGCCGCCTAAGCACCTGCCTGAAGCCGCCTGCAATGCGGTCCGTCAGAGCCTGCTCAGGGGCGGCTACGTCGAGGAATGCCAAGCGCTTTTCGAGTACATTGGCCTTGGCTGGTGCCAGCAGGACGGCGCCTGGACCGCGCTGCGGCTAACTGCTGCCAGGCTGCTGGCTTTCGGCCCGGAGCCGCGGGGCAGCGGCCAAGCTACGCCCCACGCCGACCTGGGTGCCACTGCCTCGGAGGCGCCCGAGGAATCTCACGGCGCGCCGCCCACTACTTCGGCTGGGTTGGGAGGGCAGCAGGCGCCAGGCGCCGCAGACGCCGCCGCTGTAGCCGCCGCGGCGCCGGCATACCACCACCCACGCCGGCCTCCGCACCGCCGCGGAGCGCGTCCTCAGCGTTCGGAATGACGAGGTCAACCAGCGCGCCGACCTGCCCGAAGCCATAGCCGTGCCGCGGGGTTTGCTAGCCAAGCCGGCGCCGGCTGATCGCCCCACCGGCCCCCGCATGCCGCGGTAGGGCACGAAGCAGCAGCAGGTCCCGGTCCTGCTGCGCGGGCCCTAAGGCGCCACAGTGGTACAGGCCGCCGAGGCCACCGATTGGCAGGCCCACACGGTCCGGAGCTTCTTCGCTGGGCTGAAGAAGCGCCACAGTCTCGCCGTCGAGGCCGCCGAGCGGGTCCGACAGGTCGGCCCCGGCAAGGAGGACGCCTAGGGCAGCTACACCGTCTATCGCATCGCCGAGGCGGGCTGATGCGGCCGGCGCTGCGCGGCGTCGCCCGAGTGGTGAGGTTCTACAGATATCCACAGCCGAACAGGGCTTTACCATCAGGCGACGATCGCGCGGGCGCTGGCGGAGCATGGGATTCTGGAAAGCGCGTACTCCACCTTCCCTTTCCGCATTAGGCTGGGCGTCCAGCAATAACCGTACAGGGAGGACGAGTGCATCGACAATGACTGCAAGCTTATCTTCTCAACCTTGAGTAAGCGCGTGACGCGCGATGGGTTACCGTCGACGTGTAGATCTACCGCGGCAAGGACGAGAAGGGCTGGTTGCTGGAGGTGGTTGGCCACCTTGGCAAATCGACAGTCTGGAATGATCGATTTCCAACCGACGTCGAAGCTCTGCAGGAGGCAAGAGACTGTCGGCGTTTCCGTGTGTTGCCGGTCATCAAGGAAAGGAAGGGGCTCCCCCATGGCTCGAAGGAAGGCACCGCACATCGCCGATGAGTTGCTGGACCAGCTGCTGTCCGGCACGGATGCCGTCGCTGCCCTGCAGCAGGGCGGGCTGCTGGATGAGCTGAAGAAGGCTCTGGCCGAGCGGGCGCTGAACGCCGAGATGGACCACCATCTCGGCGGCGAGGCGGGCGCCGGGAACAGCCGGAACGGCTATGGCCGCAAGACGGTGCTGACCGACACCGGCGGACGGATCGCGCTCGAGGTGCCGCGCGATCGTCAGGGCAGCTTCGACCCGCAGCTGATCGCCAAGTACCAGTGGCGCTTCCCTGGCGCCGACGAGAAGATCGTGTCGCTCTACGCTCGTGGCCTCAGCACCCGCGAGATCGCCGGGCATGTGCTGGAGCTGTACGGCCTCGAGGTGTCGCCCGACCTGGTCAGCGCGGTCACCGACGCCGTGCTGGAGGAGATCGCCACCTGGCAGGCCCGGCCGCTCGAGCGAGTCTACCCGCTGGTCTTCTTTGACGCGCTGCGGGTGAAGATCCAGGATGAGGGCTTGGTCCGCAACAAGGCGATGCACATCGCGCTCGGCGTCAGGGCAGACGGCACCCGGGAGATCCTCGGCCTCTGGCTCGAGCAGAACGAGGGCGCCAAGTTCTGGCTGCGGGTGCTGAACGAACTCGGCAACCGCGGCGTGGAGGACATCCTCCTGGCCGTGGTGGACGGGCTGAAGGGCTTCCCCGAGGCGATCCAGGCAGCGTTCCTCAAGACCACGGTCCGGACCCGCATTGTTCACCTGCTCCGGCACAGCCTGGACTTCGTCTCCTGGAAGGACCGCCGAGCCGTGGCGGCGGCACCGAAGGAGATCTACCGGGCCGTCGATCCAGCCGCGGCCGAGGCCGCCCTGACGGCGTTCGAGGCCGGGCCCTGGAGCCAGAAATACGCCGCCATTGGGCCAAGCTGGCGGCGCGCCTGGACCGAGGTGGTGCCCTTCTATGCCTTTCCCGCCGATGTGCGTCGACTGCTTTATACGACGGATGAGATCGACAATACTTTCCTGCGTTCGATCGAGTATCCTCCCCTAGGAGCCCGTCCCGGTAACCGGATTTTGGACTGATGCCGCTGGGGGCGGAGCGGCGCTCTTTCGATGTGCGCCGCCGCTGTGCGTCAGGCAGCGGCTGCCCTGGCG
>NZ_SMSJ01000215.1 GCF_004355005.1 Dankookia rubra | reverse complement strand
CGAGCGGCCAGCTGCCGGCCCGGCTGCGCGAGCGGCGGGCGCTCCGCCTGCCGCCCGGGATCCCCGCCGGTGCCGCCCGGCCCGCCGCGCCGCCGCCCGGCGGCTGGCCGACCGACCCGCGGCTGGATCCCTTCCTGGCGGAGCCCGCCCTGGCGCGGGCCGAGGCGGTGCTGGGGCGGCCCCCCGGGATCGCGCCCGAGGATACGCGGCCGGGCATCTCGGTCGTCATCCTCACCCTCGACCGCCCCGGGCTGATCGGCCCGCTGCTGCGCGCCCTGGTCGCGGCGCGGCCGGCGCTGCGCGAGCGCGCGCTCGGCCTGCAGATCCTGGTGGGCGATACCGGCTCCACCGATCCGGCGGTGCTGGCGCTGTACCGCGACCTGGCCGGCGAGATCGAGCTGGTCCCGGGCCTCCGCTACCATTTCTCGCGCAACAACAACCAGCTCTGCTTCGACCATGCGCGGCACGACCACGTGCTGTTCCTCAACAACGACGTCGCCTTCGACGATGCCGCGGCGTCGCTGCTGGCGATGCATGCCGGCATCGCCGCGACGCCGCGCGCCGCGGCCGCCGGCCACGTGCTGCATTTCGGCGACGGGGTGACGCTGCAGCACGGCGGCATCGGCTTCCTGCAGGACCCCGCGCGGCGCGGGCTGCCCTACCACCCGCGGGCGCATCGCGCGGTGCCGTCCGCCGCCTTCGCGCCCGCGGCGCCCGCGGCCGCCGTCACCGGCGCCTGCCTCATGGTGGCGCGCCGCGAATTCGCGGCGCTCGGCGGCTTCGAGGAAGGCTACGCGGCGGAATGCCAGGACGTGGACCTTTGCCTGAAGCTGCGCCGCATCGGCCGAAAGGTCGTGCTCATCGGCGGCCCGCGCGCCCTGCACCTGGAGAACGCCACCCGGCCGAGGCGGGAGGAGCACTGGGGCGACCGCAGCCTTTTCCTGCGGCGCTGGTTCTCCTTTCTCGCCGCCGAGGGCGCGCTCGGCGCATGACCGTGCTGTTCCTCGCGGTGCGGATGATGCACGGCTTCGGTGTCTCGGTCGTGGTGGCCGAGCTGGCGCGGCGGCTGCAGGCCGCCGGGGAGGTCGTGGTGATCGGCTGCCAGCAGCACGACGACGCCTTCGAAGGGCTCGACATCCGCACCGTCGCGCCGGATTCGAGGGCGGTCGAGGCCCTGGCCAGGGCGACCGGCGCGGATACCGTCGTGGCCCATTCCACCCCCTACGTCGAGATCATGCCCGGCCTGCCGGCCAGCCGCTGCCGCATGGTCTGGGACCATGGCGAGCCGCCGGCCGCGCTGTTCGAGGACGACATGCCGGTCCGCGCCGCGCTGGCCGCGCGGAAGCGGGCGCAGGTTTACCCGGCGGTCGACGGGGTGATCGCGATCTCCCGCTTCGTCGCGCGCGACATCGGCTGGCCGGCGGCGCGGGTGATCTGGAACGGCTGCGACCATGTCGAGGATCGCGGCCCGAAGGACGCCGCCGCGCCGCCGGGCGGCCGGCTGCGGGTCGGCACGCTGCTGCGGATGGGCAGCGGGGAAGCGCGCTACAAGGGCAACGCGCTGCTGCTCGGCCTGGTGCGGGCGGCCGCCGGCCAGGGGATCGCGGCGGATTTCGCGGTGGCCGGCCGCGGCGCCCCGGTCGATGCCGCCGGCTTCGCGCTGGCCGGGATGGAGGTCCGGCTGAACCTGACCGACCCGGAGCGGGCCGACTTCCTGCGCGGCCTCGACGTCTTCGTCTCGCCCAGCCTCTGGGAAGGCTTCAACCTGCCGCTGGTCGAGGCGCAGGCGCTCGGCACGGTGGGCGTGGCCTTCGACACCGGCGCGCATCCCGAGGTGACGCCGCTGGTGGCGGCGGGGCCGCAGGACCTGCTGGCGCTGCTGGCGGCCTATGCCGCGGACCGCCGCCTGCTGCAGGACCATGCGCGGCGCGCGCATCGCTTCGTGCGCGACCGGTTCCGCTGGGACCAGGCGGTCGCGGACTTCCGCGAAGAGCGCGCGCGCCTGCGGCACTGAGGTCCCATGCATCCCTTCGTCTCACGCGTCGTCACCCGGGCCTGGGGGACCGCCCGCCGGCATCCCCGGCTGCGGGCCGTGCTGCGCGTCCTGCTGGCGCCGATCCGCCATGTCCTGCCGCATCGCGGGGTGCCGCCGGTGCCGGCGCCGCCGGGCGATGCGGGCGATCCCGTGACCTACCGGCGCTGGGTCGCGCTGCACGACGGCTTCGGCGCCGCCGACCTGGCGGCGATCCGGATGGGCGTCGCGGCGATGGCGACGCGGCCGCGCGTTTCCGTCCTGCTGCCGGTCGGGGAGGCGGCGCCGGCGCTGCTGGAGCGGGCCATCGCCTCGGTCCGCCGGCAGGCCTATGCCGGGTGGGAGCTCTGCCTCGCGCCCCTGGCAGCCTTGCCGCCCGGGCTGGCGGCGGTGATGGAGGCGGCGCGCGCCGCCGATCCGACGCGGGTGAAGGTCGCCGCGGCCGCCGCGCCGGCGGCCGGTCCACCCGGCGCGGCCCGGGCGGCGGCGCTGAACCGGGCGCTGGCCCTGGCGACCGGCGACCTGGTCGTCATGCCGGGGGCGGCAGACCTGCTGGCGCCGCAGGCGCTCTACCTGCTGGCGAGCGCCTACGACCGGCATCCCGAGACCGTGCTGGCCTATGCCGATGCCGACCGGATCACCCCGGCGGGCGGGCGCGAGGCGCCGCACTTCAAGCCCGACTTCGATCCCGACCTGCTGCTCGGCCAGGACTATGTCAGCCGCAGCGCGGCCTTCCCGCGCGCCCTGCTGCTCCGGCTCGGCGGCCTGCGCGAGGCGCTCGGCGCGGCGGCCGACTACGACCTGGCCCTGCGCGTCGTGGCGGCGGGCGGGGCGGGGCGGGTCCGCCATGTCGCCGCCGTGCTGTTCCACCGCGCGGGCGCCGACGCCCCCGCGCCCGGCGCGGCGGAGGCCGGGCAGGCGGTCGCCGATTTCCT
>NZ_SMSJ01000214.1 GCF_004355005.1 Dankookia rubra | reverse complement strand
GCCGCCGGTCTCGGCACGCGCATGCGGAGCGCGCTGCCCAAGGCGATGCATCCGGTCGCCGGGCGGCCGATGATCAATCATCTGGTCAGTGCCTGCGAGCAGGTTTTCGACCGGATCGTGGTGGTGGTGGGGCCGGACATGCCGGCGATGGAGCGGGCGGTGGCGCCGCATGCGACGGTGGTGCAGGCGGAACGGCTGGGCACCGGCCATGCCGCGCGGATGGCGGCGCCGCTGCTGCGCGACTTCGCCGGCGACGTGGCGGTGCTCTACGCCGACAACCCGCTGATCACCGTGCCGACCATCCGGAAGCTGGTCGAGAAGCGGGCCGAGGCTGGGCTGGCGCTGCTGGCGATGCGGCCGGCCGACCCGGGGCGCTACGGGCGGCTGGTGACCGAGCCGTCCGGCGACGTGACGCGCATCGTCGAATGGGCCGATGCCTCCGGGGCCGAGCGCGCCATCGGGCTCTGCAACGCCGGCGTGGTCTGCGCGCCGGCGGCCGACCTGTTCCGCTGGCTGGACGCGGTCGGCAACGACAACAGCAAGGGCGAATACTACCTGACCGACATCGTCGGCCTGGCGGTCGCCGACGGCCGCCGGGTGGTGGCCGAGGAGGCGTCGGAGGCCGAGCTGGCCGGGGCGAACAGCCGGGCCGAGCTCGCGCTGCTGGAAGCCGGGATGCAGACGCGGCTGCGCGAGGCGGCGATGGCGGGCGGCGCGACCCTGACCGCGCCGGAGACGGTGTTCCTTTCCTGGGACACGCGGCTCGGCCAGGATGTCAGCATCGCCCCCAACGTGGTCTTCGGGCCCGGCGTGACGGTCGAGGACGCGGTCGAGATCCGCGCCTTCAGCCACCTGGAAGGCTGCCTGGTGCGCAGCGGCGCCGTCATCGGCCCCTTCGCCCGGCTGCGCCCGGGGACCGAGGTGGGGCGGGAGGCGCATGTCGGCAATTTCGTCGAGCTGAAGGCCGCGACCTTGGCCGAGGGCGCCAAGGCCAACCACCTGAGCTACCTGGGCGACGTGACGGTGGGCGCGCGGGCGAATATCGGCGCCGGCACCATCACCTGCAACTACGACGGTGTGCACAAGCACCGGACCGAGATCGGCGCCGGCGCCTTCATCGGCAGCGACACCGCGCTGGTGGCGCCGGTCCGGGTCGGCGCGCGGGCGCTGGTGGCGGCCGGCAGCGTGATCACCGAGGATGTGCCGGACGACGCGCTGGCGATCGCCCGCGGCCGGCAGGCAACGAAGCCGGGCAAGGGCTTCAAGGGCAAGCGCCCGACAGACACGAAGGGATCGAACTGATGTGCGGCATCGTGGGCGTCGTGGGCAAGGCCGATGCGGCGCCCCTGCTGCTGGAAGCGCTGCGGCGCCTGGAGTACCGCGGCTATGACAGCGCCGGCATCGCCACGCTGGTCGATGGCCATGTCGAGCGCCGCCGCGCCGAGGGCAAGCTCGGCAACCTGGCCGCGGTGCTGGAGCGCGAGCCGCTGAGCGGCACCACCGGCATCGGCCATACCCGCTGGGCGACGCATGGCGCGCCGACCGAGCGCAACGCGCATCCGCACGGTACGCGCCGCGTCAGCGTGGTGCACAACGGCATCATCGAGAACCACGCCGAGCTGCGCGCCGAGCTGGAGGCCAAGGGCGCGGTTTTCGAGACCGAGACCGACACCGAGACCTTCGTCCGTCTGCTCGACGACCTGCTGGCCCAGGGCCTGGCGCCGCAGGCGGCCTTTTCGGCCGCGCTGAAGCGGGTGCACGGCGCCTTCGCCCTGGCCGCGGTCTTCACCGGCCACCCGAAGCTGCTGATGGCGGCACGGCAGGGCGCGCCGCTGGCCGTCGGCTTCGGCGAGGGCGAGATGTTCGTCGGCTCCGACGCCCTGGCGCTGGCCCCCCTGACCCGGCGCATCGCCTACCTGGACGAGGGCGACTGGGCCGTGCTCGACACCGACGGCGCGGCCTTCTTCGACGCCCGCGACCGTTCGGTCGAGCGCCAGGTGGTGGTCACCGCCGTCTCGGGCGCCGCGGTCGGCAAGGGCAACTACCGCCACTTCATGGAGAAGGAGCTGCACGAGCACCCGGCGGTGCTGGGCGACACGCTGCGGCAGTACCTTGACCCGAAGACGCTGGAGGTGCGGCTGCCGCGGCTGCCCTTCGATCCCGCGCGGATCCCCCGGCTGACCATCTCCGCCTGCGGCAGCGCCTTCCTCGCCGGTGCGGTCGGCCGCTACTGGATCGAGCAGCTGGCGCGGCTGCCGGTGGATGCCGACGTCGCTTCCGAGCTCCGCTACCGCAACCCGCCGCTGGTCGAGGGCGGCGCGGCCATCCTGATCAGCCAGTCCGGCGAGACCGCCGACAACATGGCGGCGCTGAAGCTGCTGCGGCAGGGCGGGCAGAAGGTGCTGTCGGTCGTCAACGTCCCGGAATCCTCGATGGCGCGCGAGAGCGACGGGGCGGTGCTGACGGTGGCCGGCCCCGAGATCGGCGTCGCCTCGACCAAGGCCTTCACCGCGCAGCTCGCGGTCATGGCCTGCCTCGCCATCGGCTTCGGCCGGTCGCGGCGGGAGCTCTCGACGATCGATGAGGGGCGGCTGACCCAGGCGCTGCTGGAAGTGCCGGGCAATGCGGCGCTGGTGCTGGAGAAGGACGCGCAGATCCGCGAGCTGGCCGCGGAAGTGGCCAAGGCGCGCGACGTGCTCTTCCTCGGCCGCGGCAGCCTCTACCCCATCGCGCTCGAGGGCGCGCTGAAGCTGAAGGAGATCAGCTACATCCATGCCGAGGGCTATGCCGCCGGCGAGATGAAGCACGGGCCGATCGCGCTGATCGACAACTTGGTGCCGGTGATCGCGCTCTGCCCGACCGGGCCGCTGTTCGAGAAGACCGCGTCCAACCTGCAGGAGGCCGCGGCGCGCGGCGGGCGGATCATGGCCTTCACCGATGCCGACGGCGTCGGCCCGCTGAGCCGCTTCGCCGAGCGGGTGATCGAGCTGCCGAAGGTCGGCGACTTATCAGCGCCCATCCTCCATGCCATCGCGGTGCAGCTGCTGGCCTACCACGTCGCGGTGCTGAAGGGCACCGACGTGGACCAGCCGCGCAACCTGGCGAAAAGCGTGACGGTGGAGTAGC
>NZ_SMSJ01000213.1 GCF_004355005.1 Dankookia rubra | reverse complement strand
CTGCGCAGCAGCCGGTCGGAATCGATCCCGTCCTGCGGCGCGATAGCGATGCCGAGGCTGGTGCCGATGACGATGCGGTTGCCCTCGATCTCGTAGGGCCGGCTGATCTCCGCGATGATCCGCCGGGCCAGCGTCCGGGCATCGCTCGGCTGGTTGACCGAGGACTGGACGATGGCGAATTCGTCGCCACCGATCCGCGCCACCATGTCGGTCCCGCGGATGCAGCCGAGCAGGCGAGCGGTGACCGCCCGCAGCAGGGCATCGCCGACCGGATGGCCGAGCGTGTCGTTCACCTGCTTGAAGCGGTCGAGGTCGAGGCAGAAGATCGCGCTGGCATTGCCCCGCCCGGCATCGGCCATCGCCGCATCCATGCGCTCGCGCAGCATGGTCCGGTTCGGCAGGTCGGTCAGCGCGTCGTGCCGGGCCATGTGCGCCAGTTGCTGTTCGGCGTCGTGCCTGGCCGTCACGTCCTGGGTCACGCCGCTCATGCGGATGGCCTTGCCATGGGCGTCGCGCTCGGCGCGGCCCTGCATGCGCAGCCAGCGCAGGCCGCCGCCGGGCCGGAGGATGCGGAATTCGATGTCGTAGCTGTCACCCTCGATGCCTTTCAGCGCCCGGTCGACCGCGGCGGTGACGTCGGCGACGTCGTCCGGGTGCGTTGCATCGGCCGCAGCGCGCGCCGTCGGCAGGGAGCCTTCCTCCTTCTGGTACAGCGCCTCGTAGCCGGGCGAGAGGTGCAGCACGTCGGTCGTCAGGTTCCAGTCCCAGGTACCCATCCCGACCGCCGAAATGGCGCGGACGAAGCGCGCCTCGCTTTCCGCCAGCGCCGCCTGGGCGGCGCGGCGGTCGTGCACGTCGTGGATGGTGCCGACCCATTCGAGCGGCCGGCTCTGCGGCGGCTCGTAGACCGGCGCGCCGCGCACCCGCATCCAGCGCCAGGCACCGCCGGTCAGGATGCGGAATTCAATGTCGACGGACCCGTCTGCATCGGCGGCCGCGACCCAATTCGGCGGCACCGCCGCCTGGTCCTCCGGATGGACCACCGCAACCCACCCGCCGTCGCGCAGCACGGTATCCGGCAGCCCGGTCAGGGCGGTCCAGCCCGGTGCCTCCAGGATCGTGCCCTCGGCATTGGCCTGCCAGGTGACGATCGCGCCCGCCTTGGCGAGGGCGCTGTAGCGCCGCTCGCCGATCGCCAGCTCGCGCATCGCCTGCTTCTGGGCGGTGATGTCGGTGCGGATGCCGACCGTGCCGCCATCCGGCATCGGGCGTTCGGTGATCAGCAGCCAGCGCCCGTCCGGCAGCATCCGTTCTATCGGCGGATGGTTGCCGTGATGCCAAGTGACCGTGTCGCGGACGAAGCCTTCGAGGTCGTCCCCGGCCTGCGGGTACTGACCGCGTCGCGCGCCCTCCCGCATGATGTGCTCGAAGCTGGCGCCCGGCACGATGAAGGGGGCGCTGACGGAATACAGGTCGCGGTAGCGTTCGTTGCAGACCACCAGGCGGTCCTCGGCATCGAACATCACGAAGCCGTCCGACATGGATTCGATGGCGCTTTCGAGCGTTGCCCGGGCGCGCTGGCGCTCCCGCTCGGTCCTCTCGCGCTGCTGCACCACCAGCAGCGCCGCCAACGCCAGCGCGACCACGACGAGCGAGGCGCCGAGCGCCACGGCAATCAGCCGGTCGCGGTCGCGCTGCCATTCCGTCATGCCGGCCGCGGCATCGAGCGTGACGGTGATCGCGATGGTGCGATAGAGCGTCGGCCGCGCCGCCACGATCGCCGCGACGGCGGCGGGCGGCGGCGCGACCTCGCCCGCGCCGGCGGCCTCGGCCGATTGCCGGCTGAGCCGCGCCTCGTCATGCGGCAGGCCGACCAGCAACCGGCCATCCGTCCGCGTCACCGCGACGCGAAGCCCAGGCACCTCGGCGGCGGGATTGAGCAGCGTGACGACCAGCGGGATGGGCACCTCGGCCGCGGCATAGAGCAGGCCGAGATTCGGCAGCCGCACCGGGCGCAGGAAGAACAGCGCCCATTCCCCCGTGGTCGGGTTCTGCACCGGGCCGGCGATGCGCACGACGCCCGAGCGCTGCGCCGGGCCGGTCTCCCGCAGCTCGATCGGCAGGGGCCGGTCGCGCGACGAAGCCCGCGCGCTGGCCCAGGCGACGCCATCCGGCCGGACCAGCAGCAGGTCGCGGAAGTTGAGGTTCTGGAAGTTGATGCTGCGGAGGATCTGCGACACCTCCTCGGCACCTGGGTTCCGCTGGGACGACACCTGCCCGACCAGGCCAGGCAGGCTGGCGAGCGTTCCGTCGATCTGCAGGAACAGCCGGTTCACCGTGCTTTCGACGACCGAGGCGGCGCGCTGCACCACCCCGTCCGCCGCGTCGCGCGCGGTCTGGCGCATCTGGTCGAGCAGCAGCGCGGTGCCGATGCCGATCACTGTGAGCAGGGCGACCGCGACGAAGCCGATCGCGTGCCGCGAATGCCGGGCCGGCACCACCTAGCGCGCCTTCGCCCAGATGCCGAGCTCGGGCGCCATCAGCCGGTTCCATTCCGCGGCGCAGTCGGCGCCGCAGCGACGGACCCAGTTGGGCAGCACGACGTCGTTCAGCAGCTTGATCCGCAACGCGTCATCCTGCCAGCTTTCCTCGACGATGGTCATGTTGCCCGGCCGGCCGCTTTCGCAGCTCGGCCGGCCGGAATTGCAATCGAAGCCGTCCTGTCTTTCCCGGTCGGCGGCCTCCCAGATCTCGTCCTGCAGCGCCGCCAGGCCCTGGCGCAGCTCCGCCCGGCGCTCCGCGGGCAGCTCGTCCCAGGCCGCCTGGTTTGCGACGAAGACGCTGACGCCCCAGCTGATGCCGAGCCGCGAGACGTGGGTCGAGACTTCGTGCAGGCCGATGGAATTGCCGGACCGGGCACCGGTGATTGCGCAATCCACCACGCCGGTCCGCATGGCGCCGACGATCTCGGCGAAGGGGATCACCACGGGGATGCCGCCAAGCGCAGTCACTAGTTCCGATTGGCCGACCGAGGAAGTGCGGATGCGCCGCCCGGCGAGATCGAACAGCCCGCCGAAGGCCTTCCGGCAGAACACCACCTGTGGCGGATAGGTATAGGCCGCGAGCAGAACGAGACCGTAGCGCTCCCGCAGCAGCGCCTCGAGGCGCGGGCGCCACAGCGCGAC
>NZ_SMSJ01000212.1 GCF_004355005.1 Dankookia rubra | reverse complement strand
AACTGGACGCCGGCTGGCGACGTCTGCCTCAACCCCGAGCGCGACGCCCGAGACCCGAAAATCAGAGACGCCGCCTGATCGGCACCGGACAACTTCTTTGACAATCACCGGAGCCAATCCGGACTCAGCATTGACAACCTGTTCGAGCTGCGCCTCAGCCAGGGCGGGCTGATGAACCTGCTCCGCCGCGCCCGAGGCCGGTTCCAGGCCGGGCGCGTGGCAGCCGTCGCAACGCTGCGCCGTGCCGAGGTGGTAGCCTCGGTGGTCGGAAGCACTGCTTCCGACGGGTGCGGATCGAGGGCTGCTCCGGCTACCACCGTCCGCAGCTGGGCAAGGGAGCGCCGAAGGACGGAGCGGAATAGAACCCGTGCGCCCCGACCGCCGACGGCTAGCCATAGCGGCCGCCCTCGGGCCGGCGCTTGGCGCGGCTGCTGATGGCCGTGTCCAGGACCCTGTCGCGGCCTGACAGGACCTTCGTCGCCGAGCTGCGGAAGGACATCACCGCCGTGGAAGCCGCGCTCAGCCTGCCCTGGACGACCAGCCCAGCCGAGGGACAGATCTGCCGCATCAAAATGATCAAGCGCACCATGTACGGCCGAGCAGGTGACCAGCCCCCATCGAGTGGTCCGGGCGGAATTTTAGTGGACCACCGCCGCCGCGCCTGCTCCTGAGCTGATCTGCGATCTGGCCACTGGCACCGTCTCCGGCGCGGGCGGCCGATAGCCCAGCGACGAGTGCGGCCGCACCCGGTTGTAGTGCTGGCGCCATTCCTCAATCAGCACCTGGGCTTCCCGGAGCGTGTTGAACACCTCGCCGTTCAGCAGCTCATCGCGCAGCTTGCCGTTGAAGGATTCGACATAGCCGTTCTCCCACGGGCTCGCCTTCTCGATGTACGCCGTCTTCGCGCCGACGCCCACGATCCAGGCCTTCACCGCCTCGGCGATGAACTCCGGCCCCTGGTCCGAGCGGATATGAGCGGGCGTGCCGTGCCTCAGGAACAGGTCAGCCAGCAGGTCGATCACGTCCGACGAGCTGAGCTTGCGCGCGACGCGGATCGCCAGCGCCTCGCGGGTGAACTCGTCGACCACGCAGAGCATCCGGAACTTGCGACCTTCGCGGGTACGATCCTCGACGAAGTCGTAGGCCCAGACGTGGTTCGGCCGCTCCGGCCGCAGCCGGATGCAGGAGCCGTCCGCCAGCCACAGCCTGCCGCGCTTTAGCTGCCGCTGCGGCACCTTCAACCCCTCGCCTCGCCAGATCCGCTCGACGCGCTTGCGGTTCACCAACCAGCCCGCACCGCGCAGTAGTGCCGTGATCCGCCGGTAGCCATATCGGCCATAGCGCTTCGCCAACTCGACGATATCGGCCGTCAGCCTGGCTTCGTTATCTGCCCCGCGCGGCGCCTTCCGCTGCGTCGAGCGGTGCTGCCCCAGCACCTTACAGGCCTGCCGCTCGGACACGCCGAGTTCGCGCACCACATGCTCGACGCACGCCCGGCGCCGCGCAGGGCTCACCATTTTCCCGACGCGGCTTCCTTCAGAATGACCTTCTCCAGCGTCAGATCCGACACAGCCTTCCGCAGCCGGGCGTTCTCGCGTTCCAGCTCTTTCAGCCGCTTCACCTGATCCACCTTCAGGCCGCCGTACTCCGACCGCCAGCGATAGTAGCTCGGCTCCGTCACGCCGATTGATCGGACCGCCTCGGCCACTGACTTGCCCTGGCCCACCAGAACCTCGACCTGCCGCAGCTTGGCGACGATCTCCTCCGACGTGTGCGCCTTCCTCCGCGCCATCCCAGCCTCCTCCGTAGCCGCCGGACTACCTTACCGGCGGACTACTTCTACGGGGGCAGGTCACAGGCTTCGCGCTGCTCCGCGCCCGCGTGATGCACGCCGCGTGACGGCGCCGCGGCAGCACGGGAAATGCGAGAGAGCCAATCCAAACTCAGTATCGACAGCGCCTCGAGTGCAAGCTTTAAATTTAGACTCGGTTTGCAAACTCCCAGACTGGCCCGCGGCACTGAACGGCCGCAGCGAGTGCCGGACAGAAGTCATCACCCACCTGCGCCTGCGCGATCCTGCAGAAAGTTCTTGCATTCAGGGGAGCGCCACAGAAGAAGAGAACGCCCAGGGGAACGAACCTTTCGTGTTGATGAAGTTTGCTCCTCCGGCTTTCGTGAGTGGCGTTCTGCGTAACGTCAAAGGCACCTTGGGACTTCGAGAGGAGTTCCAAGTGTCTACCTGTACTTTTCTGACCACCAGCTGGGATGACGGCCACCCACTTGATCTTCGGGTTGCTGAGATGCTTGCCAAATACAATTTGCAGGGTACATTCTATGTTCCCAAGCACGCAAAGACGCGCACAATGAACTCGGGACAGCTGCGCGCCTTAGCGAGCGGTTTTGAAATTGGCGCACACACTCTCAACCACGTTAAGTTGACGAGTTTAGCAAATCCTCATGCGCGGGATGAAATTATAAGTTCGAAGAATTGGATTGAATATGAGACGGGTACTCCTTGTCGCATGTTTTGCCCGCCTTCCGGACGGTTTTCAGCGGTTCATGTTAAAATGGCCCGTGATGCTGGCTTTTCGGGTTTAAGAACTGTTGAAATGGCCTCGCTGAGCTATCCACACCCTCTTAGCGGTATCTCAATAATGCCCACCTCTGTTCAGGCCCACCCACATGGTATTGCTGGGTATTTTCGGAATGCCGTCAGACGCGCTGCTTTCAGAAATTTTTGGTCATACATCTCGCATGGCCGGAGCGGTGACTGGACTAGTATGGCGTGCTCTCTGCTCGATTCCGCAATAAGAAACGGTGGTACATTCCACCTCTGGGGACATTCCTGGGAGCTTGAGGAGCAGGAACAATGGCAGCGTCTTGAATTAGTATTGAAGGAGATGGGTAATTATACGAGCCGAGTTCTTTGCGTAGATAACTTCAAGGTTTGTAGCACAATCGCTGCTCCCCTGGTCATGGGGAAAACTTAGGGTTTCGGTGATTGCCCACCCTCTCTGTCTTTTGCGACGTAGTGATTAGAGCCTATCCGGGATCATGCGGTTCTCTGACATAGCCTTTGGAGCATGAGGCGGACGGAGGCCGAGCGGAGGAAGGCGAGTGCGCTGCGATTCAGGCATTCTCAATCCCTAGGAGCTCGTCCACGTAACGGCTGAAGAGGCTCGACAGGCGGATCGTGCGGTGATTCGCTCGGCGGCATGACGAAGAGCTTTCGGCCCTGGAAGGTGGACGAGGCCTGG
>NZ_SMSJ01000211.1 GCF_004355005.1 Dankookia rubra | reverse complement strand
CCCCGCATCCAAATACAAGGCGCTGACCCAAACGGGCCAGCGCCTTTGCCGTCTGTCTGGACGCTCTCTCAAACGATCCCGCTCGCCGCACCTTCGGCAAAGCCGCGCAGCAAATGCGAGTAAACCTTGTGTCCTGCACTAGGTTTGGGCGTGTCCGGTGGACCGGTCGAGGTTTGAGCGGAGGGCGACGCCTCGGCCTGAAGCCGGTCCGTCGCCGGGTCTGGGTGCCTACCGGCCAGCGGCCGATTGCGCTTGGCCATTGTCGATGGCAGTGGCTGCATGTTGCCGCCTTCGTGCAGCCGACCAGCCGCGAGGCGGTTTTGTATCGCTGCCGCGGCCCTTCAAGGCCTTGCTTCACCGAAATGCTCGCCACCTTCGCCTGTGAGACCGGCGCTGGCTGCGAGCGCAGCACCGTTCTCGTGCTTGAGAATGCCGGCTGACATGGGCCCAAGGCCTTGGTCGCCCGCGAGAGGATCGGCCTCGTTTTCCCGTCACCCTTACTCGCCCAAAATTCAGCTCGCCGAGCATCTCTGGCCGCTGGTGATGAGCCAGTAGTCAATCGTCATGTCGCCTCGCTGGGCAAATTCAGCACCACAGTCGCCGCGCGCTGTCGGCAGCTCGATGCGGCTATTCTCCCGCACGTCCCGTGCCGTGGGTCGTCGTTCCGGGGCGGAGTGAGCATATAGTGAGGTACCTACCTTTTCCCCTTGAAGTCTGATTGTTGTCGAAACGCCTCCTTCCGGTCAGCTCGCTTTGCGACCTGACCCCGGCAGGGCTGGTGGTCCAGCCGATCCTGCCCTCTCCAGAACACCTCACCATCGTCGTCGCGCCGCGAGAGCCCTGGGCAACGTGCCCAGCCTGCGGCAACCCGTCCTGACGGGTTCACAGCCGGTACGACCGCGCACTCCGCGACCTGCCCTGGCAGGGGCGGCCGGTCCTGTTGCGTGTCCAGGCCCGGCGCTTCCGCTGTCTCGAGCCGGACTGCCCTCGGCTGACCTTCGCCGAGCGGCTGGCCGACACCGCGCCGCCCGCCGGGCGGCGGACGGGTCGACTGGAAGACCTGCAGCACCAACTGGGCCTCGCCGCCGGTGGCGAGGTCGGCTCCCGGCTGGCCGCGCGCCTGGCCATGCCGGTCAGCGTTGACACGCTGCTGCGGATGGCGCGTCGCGCCGGCGCCCAGCAGCACCCAGCCACCGCTGACGGCCGCCGGCCCAGCGCTGTAAGGCGCCGGAGCATGGCGGCACGCGCGCGCCGGCAGGACCGGTTTGACGAGGCAGCACGTCTGCACGCCGCGGGAGCCTCGCTGAGAGCGATCTCCCGGCAGCTCGGCGCCGATCGCAAGACGCTGCGGCAATGGCTGCGCGCCGGCGCGGCGCCGTCCTGGCGGCAGCCCCAGCGTGGCAGCGTGCTCGACCCCTACCGTGACCACCTGGAGCGCCGCTGGACCGAGGGACGCCACAACGCCGCCCGGCTGTGGCGGGAACTGGCGGCACTGGGCTTCTCCGGCCGCGACGCCATCGTCCGAAGCTGGGCAACGGAGCGCCGTAAAACGGAGCCGAACGGAGCTCGGGCGCCGCGGACCGCCGGTGGCAAGCCGTGCCGACCGCCTTCGGGTCGGCGCGTGGCGCGGCTGCTGATGGCCGAACCCCTGACCCTGTCGCGGCATGACTGGGCCTTCACCACGCGTCTGCTGGAGGAGGTGCCGGCGCTGGCGGCCACCGTGGCCGCCGCCAAGCGGATCTAAGGCGTGTTGCGCAAGAAGACCGACGAGCCCTTGGCGGACGTCCTTGCTGTCGCAGAGACGACGCACCTCTCCGACGTCGTCACCGAGCTGCGGAAGGATGTCACTGCCGTGGAAGCCGCGCTCAGCCTGCCCTGGACGACCAGCCCGACCGAGGGACAGATCAACCGCATCAAGATGATCAAGCGCACCATGTACGGCCGGGCGGGATTCGAGCTCCTCCGTGCCCGTGTGCTGAATGCCGCATGACAGCGGAACGGCAGCACGGGAAGTGCGGGAGAACCAAATCGACCTCAGCATTGACACACACCGATTTCCATTGCCGGACCAGGCCGGTTCAGCCGAACTGATCAACCGGAGACGGCATCACACAGGTCGGGCCTTCCGGCCAGCGCAGGCCAGCAAGAGGCGCCCAGACTATTTTTTTATCGGAACGGTACTTGCAAAAGACCAGCAGCGACCTGTCCCGAGAATGAAATACTGGTTACGACATTTAGTATGTCAAATATCAACCAATAGGTGATTTCGGCTGGGATGAAAGGCAGCTTCGGATGGAGCGGCCTGCTATGACTCCCGCGATGAGATGCCTATGTGGTCTCATCGGACGGCGAAGTTCTCCTCTTTCTATATCACACGAAAGGTTAATCATACGGCCGGCATCCTCCTACAAGAACGTTAGTAACGCGGGGTAGGGTCGATGGCTGACACCGTGGATGACGCCCTGGACGAGGCCTCGCCCCCGGCACCCGGCGAGGATGCCGGCCACCCGGGCGTGCTCGAAGGGCATATCCTCACCTTGCGGGAAGCACTGGCCACGGCCACAGCGGCAATCGGCGAAGCGCGGCGATTGGCTGACCAGCGCGGCGAGGCGTTAAGGCTCTGGCGTTGCGGCACAAGGAGGCCCTGGCCGAGCATAGCCAGGCCTTAGCCGAGCGCGACGCGATGCTGGCCACGGCGACCCACGCACTGCGCGAGGCACAGGCAATGCAGGTGGCAGTTGCGAACCGGCGGAACTGGGAAATCGTGGCCCATGCGGCGCAGAGGGCCGAGGCGGCGCAAGCAGCGCGGGCCGAGCTAGCGGCGGTGACCCTGCGCTTTCAGACCGCGTCGCAGGCCATCGTCGCGGCGACGGGGGCCGAGGCGGCCGCGCTGCGGCAGCAGGTCGACGCGGCCAGTAAGGAGCGCGACGCGGCGCGACACGCGTTGGCGCAGTGGCGGCGCGGCGGCCGGCTGGCCCGCATGCTGCGGGCCTGCAGCGGCTAGGCCGTTGGGAGGCCGGCAGCCCTGCCTCCGCCAAGTTCGGCATCTCCGGCAGCACCGGACTACGCACTGGCACGCGGACCGAGAGGGCCTGCGCTGCCGGCCGAAGCACATGCGCTACTGAGTTGAGAGAGCGGAAGAACTGCCAGATGTGGATATCAGACGATCTTCACCCAGCTGGTCAGGTGCGACAGGAAATCGTCCTTGCCGACCCCATCCAGGCGGATGCTGTCGTCGCCGATCTTGATCGTGGTGTGGCCGGCATCGC
>NZ_SMSJ01000210.1 GCF_004355005.1 Dankookia rubra | reverse complement strand
ACCCACAGGCCCATCAACGGCCAAATGATCTTCGATCTGCTTCATGGTGGATATCATCGTTCCGGTCTCTCCTCAGACAAATGGGTGTCCAGGGAAACCGGGGGCAGCTCACGCTCGCATGACGCTGCAGTGCGTCTGGCGCTCCTGTTGCTGCATCGTTGTGCGCCAGGCGTAATCGAGATCGCCTCAACGGGCTCGCTGCAGGATTGGCAACACACCGCAGCCCTCGTTGCCGAGATCCTGGTGGTGTTTGAACACACCGTGGAGCTTCCCAAGCTGGCGGCGGCCCCGCAGGACAGTGCTGCGCCAGGCGCCCGGGCCCGCCGGCGGGTGAAGGATACCACCGAGCAGATGCTGGCGGCCGGCGCGGAAACCGCCCTCGCGGCTTACCGGGGGTATGTCCGGGCGGAGCGTAGCCTTCACGGGTAAAGCCAGCCAGCTTACTTGCTTGCATGCTGGCAGAAAATCATTAGCTTATCGCCGCTATATTGAGAGAGCCGCATTGCCACAGGAGGCACCCATGCGCCTTACCATTCGCCGGGGCGCCTTCCGGCTCCCCGTCCTAGTAGCACTCGCAACTCTAGCCGCGGGGGTGCTACACGGCGCCCTCGCCGCAGCTGCGAATGGGGTCCTCGATCCTTCCATCCTCACCCCCGATGCCAGCTCCACCGCCATGAGGTGGATGACGACCCTGTTTCCAGAGGCTCTTGGCCGAGCGGGCGCACCTTCGGTGCTTGGAGAGATCCTTCGCGGACTTAACGCCGCATTGCTGGCCGTCGGCGCCGCGTACATCACGATGAACATCGTCGTCGGGACGATGAACACCGCTCAAGATGGCGAGGTCCTTGGTAAGCGCTGGTCGAGCATGTGGGCGCCGATCCGCACTGTCCTCGGCATGTGCATGATGGTGCCGCTCGCCAACGGCTTCGCCGCTTCCCAAATCGCCGTCCTCACGGTCGTCAAATGGAGCATCGGCCTCGCCGATAGCATCTGGTTAGTCGCCGTCTCGGCATTGGTTCTCAATGGCGCCAGCCTCGCCCAGATCGTACCGCCTAAAACCGATGACTTCATTGGGGGGCTGCTCGCCAACCTCGTGTGCGAGCAGACCTTGAACAACGCCTATGGCGGCGAGCCAGGACAGCCGAACCAGAGCAACTTCGTGGTGCGGGAGATCACCGGCTGGGACGGGACCAAGGTCACCAAGACGCTGGTTTCCGGCGGCTGGCCGGGCGGAGATCAGACCGCCTCAGTATTGTTCGTGTTCAACCGGGGCACGTCCCAGGCCGGCAAGCCGGTTTGCGGTGGGGTCCAGATCCCCCGCTTTAACCTGCCCACCACGCCGGCCCCGACCACGGGGCCCAGCGGCCGTATCCTGGGGCAGGCCTCGGCCGTCTACCGGGCCAACCTCGGGACGCAGCTCGCCGACCGGAACCCCGGTCAGTACGCGCATGTGCAGATTGAGGAAGCCGGCTTCACTTCCGCCTGGATCGCGGCGATCTCTGCAGCCGAGGCGGACCTCACCGACCTCGCACGGCAGATCGCCGACCAAGCAGCCTTCCCGGCGGCGGCTCAGGGCGAGATCGACCTCGAGGCGGCGGCCGCGACAATTCAGCGCGCCCGGGACCAACTGGCCAACGCCATCTACCAAGAGGCTCAGCGCCGCTACATGGGGTCCGTTAGTAGTGCGCAAACTGACCTCGCGGCCATGATGAAGGCGGGCGGCTGGCCCTCCGCCGCGTCGTTCCACCGCGAGCTTGCTTCGGTCCAAGAGCGGATCTGGACGATGGCCAACAGTGTGTCTGAGAGCGTGCAGCCCACGGCCGAGGGGCTCACGACGACCATGGCAAACAGCCTGCGGGCCGGGCTGTCGACCGTCGACACCGTCGCCCGGCACGCGAACCTGCAAACCCTCAACGCGATGGTGCGGTCCGGCCGACTGCTCCCAGGCGCCGCGGGCCAGCCTCGGGAGAGCGACGACGGGATCTCGAGGATCGTGCCGACCTCGGTTGACCGGGCTATCGACAAAGAGCTCATCGACCTCGTGATGGCGAGCGAGGCGGATGCCTGGGTGAACCCCATGGGCACCCTGAGTGGCCTGGGCAATCGCATCCTTAGCGTCGCCACTGGCGGAGCGGTTGTCGGCGCCGTCGCCATGCTCAGCCCGGGCGCAAACGGCATTTCCGCTGTCGCGTCCCGCGGAATGGCAGCCAAAGCCTTTGAGGGGCTGTCTGGCCCGATTATGTTGGCGATGCTGGCGCTGATCGCCGGGGCAGTGATGCTGGCATTCATCCTGCCAGTGCAGCCCTACATCGTGTTCACTATCCAGATCTTCGCGTGGATCATCCTGGTTTGCGAAGCCGTGGTCGCCGCGCCGATCTGGGCCTTCGCTCACCTGAAACTCGAGGGGGAAGGGGTCGCCGGCGAGGCGACGCATGCCGGCTACCGGCTCATGCTCACGATTTTCCTCCGCCCCGTCCTGATGGTGATCGGGATGGTGGTCGGCATGATGATTTTCATGCTGGCTTCGGGCCTGATCTCGACCACGTATTTCGGAGCAGCCCGGATCGCCTTGGGCGGCAACAACGCCGGCCTGATCGGTGCCGGTGCCCATATGCTGATCGGGGCGACCCTCTCTGTCGTGGCCGCGCAGCACTGCTACAGCCTCGTGCACACCCTGCCTGACCGCATCCTGCGTTGGGTCGGCGGCTACGGAGACAATGACGGTAGCAGCAGCCATGGCGATAAGGTGGTCGGCGGCGCAATCGCTGCTACGCAGAAAGCCGAACAGTATGCCACGGGAGCCATCGGCCGCCGCGGCCAGGGCCGGAAGGGTGGCGGTTCAGCCCCCACCCCGCCATCTGGCGACGGCCGTTAAGTGCTAGCTCTCAGCCAGGCGTCAATCTCGCGCGGGGTCAGGCCCTCCCTGACCCCCGCGCCCGCAGCGCCCTCGTCGAAGAGAGCATTCTGCTGCGCCAGCAAGGGGTGGTTCGGGGACTTCTGCCGCAGATCGGCACGCAGCGCGTCACGTTGACGCTTCGCCCCGGCAAGGGTCATCCGGGCCGATCTCAACTCAGCCCGAACCGCCCCCAGCTCCGCGGCCAGATCATCGGCGTCGGCTGCAGCCCGGCTGGCGTTGGCGAGTAGAAATCCGATCGGGTATCCCATGGCGCACCCCATCATCCGTGTCCGTGACAGGGAAGATAGTCGATCTCTCGCGATCTGTGCGGACGATTCCGCTGCGCTGCGCAAGGTGCGCGTTCCTGTAGTGCGCCCGGTTGCTGAGACAGCTGGCTGCGCTATTCAGGCGGCCAAGGGTAGGTTGGCCGGTGGGCACTGAGCAAGGCTGCGTTGCTCGGCTCGGACCTGGTTC
>NZ_SMSJ01000020.1 GCF_004355005.1 Dankookia rubra | reverse complement strand
CGGGCGCTGGCCGCCGCCGCGGCCATTGCCGCGCTGGCCCTGCTGCCGGCGCTGGCCACCGCGCCGCCTGCGGCCCGCGCGGAGGCCGGCGTCGAGCCCTGGTCCGCCGCGCGCGTCGCCGCGCTGCAGACCGAGGGCCGCCCGGTCTTCGTCAACCTGACCGCCGCCTGGTGCATCACCTGCAAGGTGAACGAGCAACTGGTCCTGCGGACCGCGCCGGTCCAGGCCGCCTTCGCCGCCCGCAACCTCGTCTATCTCAAGGGCGACTGGACCAATGGCGATGCCGCCATCGGCGCGCTGTTGCGCGAGAACGGGCGGGAGGGAGTGCCGCTCTATCTGGTCTACCCCGCCGGCGGGGGCGAACCTGCGGTGCTGCCGCAGGTGCTGACCGAGGGGATCGTCCTGCGGGCGCTTGACCCCGGCGCCTGATGGGCTGTCCGGTTGTCACGTTGCCGTCATGGCGCCGTCATTGCCGCGTCGTCGGGCCCGCGGTATCGCAATTGCCTATGGAAGCCGTGGCCCGCGCCCCCATCGATGCCCCCATTGACGCGCTGCGACCGCGCCGCCTGCGCCGGCGGAAGCCCATCCGCTTCGGCCAGGGCCTGCCCGGCGGTCGGCTGTTCGAGGTCTTCACCGAACGCCCGCTCGGCGGGCGGGTCCGCGCCGTGCGGCGGCTGGTCAGCATGCTGCTCTGGACCTTGCTTTGCCTGCCCATCCAAGCGGTGCTGATGCTGCTGCCGGGGCATGCCAAGTCCCGCTTCCCGGTTTTCTACCATCGCGTCGCTGCCGGGCTGATCGGGCTCAAGGTTCAAGTGGTCGGCACCCCCTGCCGCGACCGGCCGGTGCTGTTCGTGTCCAACCATTCCTCATGGCTCGACATCCCCGTCCTCGGTGGGGTGCTGGACGCCGCCTTCGTCGCCAAGGCCGAGGTCGGCACCTGGCCGGTTATCCGCACGCTCGCGCGGCTCGGGCGCACCGTCTTCGTCAGCCGCAGCCGCGGCGCCACCGGGCAGGAAGCGGCGGTGATGCGCGCCCGCATGGCGTCCGGCGACAGCCTGATCCTCTTCCCCGAAGGCACCAGCAACGACGGGACGCGGGAGCTGCCCTTCCGGTCGTCCTTTTTCGCCATTGCCGACGGGGCGCGGCTGATCCAGCCGGTCTCGGTGGTCTATGACCGGCTGGGCGGGCTGCCGGCCTGCCGGCGCGACCGGCCGCTCTTCGCCTGGTACGGCGACATGGAGATCGCCAGCCATTTCTGGCGACTGGCCCGGCGCAGCGGCGCCAGGGTGACTGTGGTGCTGCACGAGCCCTTCGCCCCCGAACGGCTGGCCAACCGGAAGGCCCTGGCGCGCGAGGCGCAGCGGATCGTCCGCGAGGGCGCCGAGCAGTTGCGGCGCAACCGCCCCGCCACCCCCCTCGCGCCGCGGCTGCCGCAAAGCGTTGCTTGACCAGCGGGCCGCGCATGGCGGACGCTTTGATCGTGAGACGATTCGCAACCTTTTGCCGGCCCCCGCCCGTCCTGGCACCGCCGGCCCCATCGGGCGCTTGACCCCGGGGCGCGCCTTGCGCATCTGCCCCGCTTTCCCCGGCACCCCTTCGCGGCCGGGGCGGCGGAGTGTTTACCCGGCATGACCACGACCAGCACCCCACCCCGGAAGCGCCTGTTCATCCGGACCTGGGGCTGCCAGATGAACGTCTACGACAGCGGCCGCATGGCGGATGTCCTGGCGCCTATCGGGTATGCCCCGGCCGAGACGCCGGACGGCGCCGACATGGTCATCCTCAATACCTGCCACATCCGGGAGAAGGCGACCGAGAAGCTCTTCTCCGAGCTCGGCCGGCTGCGCGAGGCCAAGGCGACGAAGCGCGCGGCGGGCGGGGAGATGGTGCTGGCCGTCGCCGGTTGCGTCGCCCAGGCGGAAGGCGCGGAGATCACCGCTCGCGCCCCCTGGGTCGACATCGTGCTCGGCCCGCAGACCTACCACAAGCTGCCGGAGATGGTGGCCCGCGCCAGCCGCGCCGCCGGCGCGGTGATCGAGTGCGACTTCCCCGCCGAGGACAAGTTCGACCACCTGCCGGACGCCGCGGCGCCGCCAGGGGTGACCGCCTTCCTCACGGTGCAGGAGGGCTGCGACAAGTTCTGCAGCTTCTGCGTGGTCCCTTATACCCGCGGCGCCGAATTCTCACGGCCCGTCGCCGGGGTGCTCGCCGAGGCGCGGCGCCTGGTCTCCGCCGGGGCGCGGGAGATCTCGCTGCTGGGCCAGAACGTCAACGCCTACCACGGCGAGGGTCCGGATGGCCGCAGCTGGGGGCTCGGCAGGCTGCTGCGGGCGTTGGCGGAGATCCCCGGGCTGCGTCGCTTGCGCTACACCACCAGCCACCCGCGCGACGTCGATGACGACCTGATCGCGGCCCATCGCGAACTGCCCCAGCTGATGCCCTTCCTGCACCTGCCCGTGCAGAGCGGCAGCGACCGGGTGCTGGCGGCGATGAACCGCGGCCATACGGCCGACGACTTCCTCCGCATCGCCGACCGGCTGCGGGAGGCCCGGCCGGACCTCGCGTTTTCCTCCGACTTCATCGCCGGGCATCCGGGGGAAACGACGGCGGAGTTCGAGCAGACCATGGTGCTGGTCCGCCGGGTCGGCTTCGCCCAGGCTTATAGCTTCAAATACTCCGCCCGGCCTGGAACACCGGCTGCCGGCGCGCCACATCAGGTGCCGGAGGCGGAGAAGGATGCACGGTTGCAGGCGCTCCAGGCGCTGCTCAGGGACCAGCAGGACGCGTTCAATCGCTCGCGCGTCGGCATGACCTTCCCTGTGCTCTTCACCGGCCCCGGCCGCCATGCCGGCCAGGTCGCCGGCCGTACCCCTTGGCTGCAGCCCCTGCACCTTTCCGGCCAGCTCGGGTTGGTCGGCACGGAAGCGTCCGTGACGGTGCTGGCCGCGCATCCCAATTCGCTCTCCGGCCTGCTGGCGGCCGGGCGCGATGCCGACAACGTCCAGCCCGCAGAGGAGCCCGCGCCCGCTTGAACCCCGCCGCCATCGCCCTCAGGCCCGGAGACGCGCGCGCCATCACGCGCCCTGTCCCCTCCCTCCCCGAACAGCGGACCGTCACCCTGCAGTTCGACGACAACGCCCTGCTTCCCCTGCTCTACGGGGAACACGACCGCCACTTGGTGCGGATCGAGCAGCGGCTGGGGATAAAGCTTGGGTCGCGCGGCAATCGACTGACCATCGCCGGCACCCCGGCGAGCACCGAAGTCGCCGAGGCGGCGTTGCGGTCGCTCTGGCGACGGTTGGAGAAGGGGCAGGGCGTGACCACGGCGGATGTGGAGGCGGCATTGCGGATGGCGGAAGGCGAGGCGGAGAACGACCCGCGCCTGCCGTTGCAGGACGTGCCCGAGATCCGCACCCGTAAGGCGGCGATTGCCCCGCGCAGCCCGGCCCAGGCCGCCTATATCGACCTGCTGTCGCGCCAGGAAATGGTCTTCGGCGTCGGCCCGGCCGGCACCGGCAAGACCTACCTGGCCGTTGCCCAGGGCGTTGCCCTGCTGCAGGCGGGCCGGGTCGACCGCATCGTGCTGTCGCGGCCGGCGGTCGAGGCCGGGGAGCGCCTGGGCTTCCTGCCCGGCGACATGAAGGAAAAGGTGGACCCCTACCTGCGGCCGCTTTATGACGCGCTGCACGACATGCTGCCGGCGGAACAGGTTGCCCGCCGGATCACCAGCGGCGAGATCGAGATCGCGCCGCTGGCCTTCATGCGCGGCCGCACGCTGGCCCATTGCTTCGCCATCCTGGACGAGGCGCAGAACACCACGGCGGCGCAGATGAAGATGTTCCTCACCCGCATGGGCGAGGGAACGCGGATGGTGATCACCGGCGATCCGACCCAGGTCGATCTGCCAAGCGGTCAGCAGAGCGGGCTGATCGATGCGCTGCGCATCCTGGACGGGGTGCCGGGCATCGGGGTGGCCCGCTTCGACGAGCGGGACGTGGTGCGCCATCCCCTGGTGGCGAAGATTGTCTCGGCCTACGGGCGGGCCGATGTCCAGGCTGCGGAGCAGCGCAGGGAAACCTACGCGGAGCAGCTGGGGCGTCGGGGGAAGAAGGAACAGGATGGAACCGGGAAGTAGACGTCCTGGCGGTGCGGGGGAGATCTCCCCCGCCTTTGCCGGGATCATGGACGAGGACGACGCAGACCCCCCCGAATTGGTGGTCGAGGTCGTGACGGCCGAGCCGGCCTGGCGGCGCCTGGTGCCGCGGGCCGAGGCCCTGGCCCGGCGTGCCGTGGCGGCAGCGCTGCGCGAGAGCGGCGAGGCTGGCAGTGTCAGCGTCCTGCTGACCGACGACCGCGAGCTGAAGCGCCTCAACGGCGAGCATCGCGGCAAGGACAAGCCCACCAACGTGCTGAGCTTCCCGGGCGTGGGCAATCACCTCGGCGACATCGCGCTCGCGCTCGGCGTGGTGAGGCGGGAGGCCGTCGCGGCCGGCAAGCGGCCGGACGCGCATTTTGCCCATCTGGTCGCGCACGGCACCCTGCACCTGATCGGGCACGATCACCTGGGCGCAGGCGAGGCGCGCCGGATGGAGCGCGCCGAGGCCCGGGCTATGCGCCGCATGCGGTTGCCCAACCCCTGGCGGGGGGTGCCGGCATGAGCATGTCGAACGGCGAGGCGCGCGAGCAGCGCCAGGGCATCCTCTGGCGGCTACAGGGCCTGTTGCGGAAGCGGGAGGCCGAGAGCGTCCGCGACCGCATGGAGGAGTTGATCGAGGAGCATGAGGAGCTCCCGCGCGACAGCAACGGCCGCGGCCATCCGGACGAGTTCAGCGCGCAGGAACGCGCGGTGCTGGGCAACGTCCTGAAACTGCGCGACAAGACCGCGGACGACGTCATGGTGCCGCGCGCCGACATCATGGCGATGCCGGAGGACTTCACGCTCGACCAGGCGATCCGGCTGATCCAGCGGGATGGCCACAGCCGCTACCCGGTCTATCGCGGCCAGCTCGACGAAATCGTCGGCATGGTTCACATCAAGGACGTCTTCGCCAGCGTCGGTGGCGAAAAGCCCTTCGACATGAAGGCGATCCTGCGCAAGCCGCTGTTCACCGTGCCCTCTGTCCCGGTGCTCGACCTGCTGCTGCAGATGCGGACGGCGCGGGTGCACATGGCGCTGGTGGTGGACGAGTACGGCGGCATCGACGGGCTGGTGACGATCGAGGACTTGGTCGAGACCATTACCGGCGACATCTCGGACGAGCACGACGAGGAGGGGCCGCCGCAGATGGTCGAGCGGCCGGACGGCACCATCGAACTCGATGCCCGCATGCCGGTCGAGGCTTTCGAGGCGCGGATGGGCGGCACGGTGCTGACCGACGAGGAACGCGCCGCCGACATCGACACCATGGGCGGGCTGGTCTTCACCCTTGCGGGCCGCGTGCCAGCCAAGGGCGAGCTGGTCTCGCATTCCTCGGGCCTCGAGTTCCGCGTGCTGGATGCCGATCCACGGCGGATCCGCCGGCTGAAGGTGCGCCGACCGGGGACGCAGGCAACAAAGCAGGCTGCCGAATAGGGAACCATTGCGCGTTCTCTCGCTTCACCTTGCAGGCGAAGCGAGAGGGACCGCGATGCCGTTCAAGGGCAAGCCGCCGGGCAGCGGCTCGGGCGAGATGTCGCGGCGGACCCAGGCGCTGCGGCCGGAGATTGCGCTGACCCCAGCCGAGGCCGCCAAGGCCCGGGCGTTCCGCCGGCAGGGGGCCGAACCCGGCGAGATCGCTGCCCGCTTCGGCGTGCCGGTCGAGGAGGTCGAGAAGGCGCTGGTGCAGATGCGCAGCCGGCGCCCGGAGAGCACCCGCGGCACGCTGAACGTCACGCTCGCCGCGCATCGCTTTGTCATGGCGGAACGCCAGGGCGACGAGCCGCTCTGGCAGACCATGGACCGCATCTTCGATGAGCTGATCCGGCTGCGCCAGGTCGTGGCCAAGGCGCCCGCCGCGCCGGCGAAGCCGCGGCGGGAGGCGGCGCGGCCGGATGATCTGCTGCCGGGGCTGCTGCCGGATCCCGGGCCGCACTGAGGTCGGCAAAACCGGGAAGAAGGTATTCTTCCCCGACCCCTGATCCAAATCTGTGAGTCGGCCATTGCCGCGTGACGAGTGCCTCGCCCCAACAACTGGGGTAGGATTCGACGAGGGAATGGCTTTCCCTTCCCAACCTTTGGCGCACGGAGCCGCTCCTCCGGCGTTGGCGCGGCATGGACACAGCCCCACCTCCCGGCAAGGCCCCCTTCGACATCGACCTGGTCTTCCGCCTGCTGCGCGAGGCGACCGCCGGCCTGCCCAAGGCGGCGATGTTCGACCTGCGCGACCAAGGCCATGCCTCTCCCTTCGAGCAACTGGTCGCCGCGCTGATCTCCGCCCGTACCCGGGACGAGACGACGACGCCGGTCTGCCTCCGCCTCTTCGCCCGGGCCCGTACGCCGGCGGCGATGGCCGCGCTGCCCGAGGCGGAACTGGTGGATCTGCTGCAGGGCGCGACCTTCCCTGAGCCCAAGGCGCGCGACATCCTCGCCCTCTCGCGCCGGATCGCCGAGGCCGGGGCGGTGCCGGACACCATGGAGGGGCTGCAGGCGCTCCGCGGCGTCGGCCCTAAGATTGCCGCGCTGACGCTCGGCGTCGGCTTCGGCAAGCCCGCCATCTCGGTCGACATCCATGTCCACCGCATCGCCAACCGCTGGGGCTATGTGGCGACGACGACGCCAGAGCGGACCATGCAGGCGCTGTTGGCGACGCTGCCGGAGCGCTATTGGATCGAGATCAACGAGCGGCTGGTGCCCTTCGGCAAATTCGTCTGCACCGGGGAACGGCCGCGCTGTTCCGCCTGCGCCCTGCTGCGGCAATGCCGCCAGGTCGGCGTCAGCGCGCATCGGTGACATGGCCGGCCGCCGCGTCCGGAGCTAAACTGGGCGCCGCCAGAAGGGGCAGAGACCCCGCGACGAGGAACCCGGCCCATGACCCTCTCCATCCGCCCCGCCAACCCAGCCCGCCCCGATTTCGTCGGCGAGGCCTCTGGCGTCGACATCCGCGCCGGCGTCTCCGCCGCCGAGGCTGCGGCGATCGAGGAGGGCATGGACCGCTACGGCGTGCTGGTCTTCCGCGGCCAGGACATAGACGACGCGCAGCAGGTCGCCTTCAGCCGCCATTTCGGCCCGCTGGAACTGGCCACCGGCGACATCGTCCAGGGCCAGGCGCGGCGCTTGTCCATGGAGGTAAACGACATCTCCAACCTGCACCAGGACGGCAGCGTCATGGCGCGGGACGACCGCAAGCGGCTCTTCTCGCTCGGCAACATGCTCTGGCACAGCGATAGCAGCTTCAAGGCGACGCCGGCCAAATTCTCGCTGCTCTCCGCCCGGGTGATCCCGGGGCAGGACGGCAACACCGAATTCGCCGACATGCGCGCCGCCTGGGATGCGCTCGATCCGGCGATGCAGGCGCAGGTCCGCGACCTCGTGACCGAGCACAGCCAGATCTACAGCCGCGGCGTGCTGGGCTTCACCGACTTCACCGCGGAGGAACTGGCGAAATGGGCGCCGGTGCCGCAGCGTCTGGTGCGCCGCCATCCGCGTACCGGGCGGCTCTCGCTGTTCCTCTCGGCCCATGCCGGTGCCATCCAGGGCTGGCCGGTGCCGGAAGCCCGCGCCCTGCTGCGCGACTTGACCGAGCACGCGACCCAGCGTGAGTTCGTCCATGCCCATGTCTGGCAGCCGCATGACCTCGTGATGTGGGACAACCGCGTCACCATGCACCGCGCCCGGCGCTACGATTCGACCCAGGTGCGCGACCTGCACCGCACCACGGTGGCGGACATGGCGCCGACGCTTCAGCAGGCGGCGTAGCACCGATCGCGGGGGGGCCTCCGCGCCTTCAGGCGTGAACCTGCGCAAAAAAGAAAAGCGCTACTCGTCCCGTCGCGGCCGGGCCAGCAGCCTCCTCATCGCCTCGGCAACCGTCAGGCCGCCGGCGAGCAGGTCGGCGACCGCTTGGCAGATCGGCAGTTCCACCCCGGCCGCCGCGGCGCGCGCCACCATCGCCGGCGCGGTCGCCACGCCCTCTGTCACGCCGGCGCGCTCCGCCAGCACCTCCGCCAAGCCCCGGCCACGCCCCAGCGCCATGCCGAGCGAGGTATTGCGACTAGCCGGGCCGCAGGCCGTCAGTAGCAGGTCGCCAAGGCCCGAAAGCCCCGCCGCCGTCTCCGCCCGGCCGCCGAGCGCCACGGTCAGTCGCGACAGCTCCGCCACCCCGCGCGTCACCAGCGCCGCCCTCGCGTTCTCGCCGAGCCCAGCGCCGATCACCGCTCCCGCCGCAATGGCGATGACATTCTTCGTGGCACCCCCGACCTGCACGCCGACGGGATCGTCAGAGCCATAGAGCCGGAAGCCGGGCGTCGCCAGCAGGTCGCCCGCCCGTTCCCGCAGCGCCGCGTCTTGGCTGGCGACGACGGCGGCGGCGGGCAGGCCGGCGGCGACCTCATGCGCGAAATTCGGCCCGGACAGCACGGCGGCGGGCAGGCCTGGCCGCAGCGCCTCCACCAGTTCCAGCGGCAGCAGCAGGCTCGACCGCTCCACGCCCTTGGCGGCCAGGACCAGCGGCGGTGCCTTGCCCGGCAGCCCGTCGAGGAAGGCCCGCAGGTGCTGCGCCGGAACCGCGAGGATGGCGGTCTCGGCGCCCCGTAGCGCCTGGGCCAGGTCGGCTGTCACCCCAAGGCCGGCCGGCAGAGCCACGCCCGACAGGTACCGGGCATTCTCCCGGGCCGCAGTGATCGCCGCCACCCGTGCCGGGTCGCGCGCCCAGAGCGTCACCGCCTGCCCCGCACGCCCCGCCTGCAGGGCCAGCGCGGTGCCCCAGGCGCCGGCGCCGAGGACAGCGAGCCGCGCCATGCCTATTCCTCCGCGATTCGGGTCATGGCCCAGCCCTGGCCCGGCTCGCCATCGCCAAGCTTTTCCAGCAACGCGGCGAGGATGGCACCGCCTTCGGCCTCGAATCTCCAGGGCGGGTTGGCGACCAGCAGCCCGCAGCCGTTCAGCCGCTGCGGGTCGGTTGGCTCGCGCAGCCAGAACTCGGCAGCGACCAGGTCGCGCACCCCGCTCTCCTGCAGTGCAGTGTGGAAGGCGCGCACCGGGGCGCGATGTTTGATCGGGTACCAGCAGGCCTGCACGGCGCCGCGGAAGCGGCGGGAGACCAGGGCGATGCCCTGCGCCAGCCGCTCGAACTCGCCTTCCCGCTCGAAGGGCGGGTCGACCAGCACCAGGCCACGCTTTTCCGGAAAGGGGGTCAGTGCCTTCAGCGCTTCCCAGCCGTCGCGGTGGTGGACGGCGACCTGCGGGTCGCGGCGGAAGGCGGCGCGGAGCGTCGCGGCGTCGTCGGGGTGCAGTTCGCAGGCCAGCAGGTGGTCCTGCGGCCGGAGCAGGCCGGCGACCAAAGCGGGGGAACCGGGATAGCGCGCCTGGGCCCCGGCGGCGTGGACCAGGGCGACGTAGTCGGCCAGCGGCCCGTCCTCCACCGACAGCAGCCGGCCGATGCCGCGCCGCCATTCGCCGGTCCGCTCGGCCTCCGAGGCCTCGGAGAGGTCGTAGCTGCCGATGCCGGCATGGGTGTCCAGCACCCGGAAGGGCTTCTCCTTCGCCGCCAGGGCGCGCAGCAGCCAGACCAGCAGCGCGTGCTTCATGCAATCGGCGAAATTGCCGGCGTGGAAGGCGTGGCGGTAGTTCACGCGACCCTCACATCAGGCGAGGCGGATGACCTCGCCATTGCGCATCTCGACCGGCAGGCAGAGCGCGGCGATCTGCGGCGCGACATCCCCGGGCTGGGCGATCGAGGCCGGGTCCTCGCCGGGCATGGCCATGCCGCGCAGCTTGGTGGCGACGGCGCCGGGGTCGAACAGGTTCACCCGCAGCGGCGTATTGGCGACCTCGGCCGCCCAGGACCGCGCCAGGTGTTCCTGCCCCGCCTTGCCGAAGCCATAAAGGCCCCAGTAGGCCCGCGGCTCCGCCACCAGCCCGTCGGTCAGGAAGACGGCGCGGCCGGCCTTCGCGGCGCGCAGCGGCGGGTCGCAGGTGCGGATCAGCCGCCAGGCCGCCGAGAGGTTCACCGCCACCGCTTCCTGCCAGTCCCGCGGCATGATGTGTGCCACCGGCGTCAGCTTCGACAGCGCCCCCGCCGCATGTACCAGGATGTCGAGCCGTCCGAAACGCTGGGCGATGGATGGCCCGACCATGTCAAGCTTCTCGCCGTCCTTCATCAGGTCGAGCGGAAAGAGCGTTGCCTGACCGCCGGCGCCGCGGATCGCGTCGTCCATCTCCTCGAGCGCGCCCTGAGTGCGGGCGGTCAGCACGCAATGCGCGCCGAGCCGGGCGAGCTCGAGCGCCACGGCGGCGCCGATGCCGCGGGAGGCGCCGGTGACGAGGGCGACAGAGCCCTCCAGCGGCTTCGGCATCAGCTCGCCTGCAGCAGCGAGAGCTGCCGGTCCTGGTTGTCCCCGGCATCGGTCAGCGGGATGCCGTAGTCGCCGGTGAAGCAGGCGTCGCAATAGGCGGGTTTTGCCGGATCGCGGCCCGGCTTGCCGAGCGCGCGGTAGAGCCCATCGAGTGAGATGAAGGCCAGGCTGTCCACGCCGATGATCCTCGCCATTTCCTCGAGGTCGTGCTGCGCCGCCAGCAGCTTGCCGCGCTCCGGCGTGTCGATGCCATAGTAGCAGCTATGCGTGGTGGGCGGAGAGGAAATGCGCATGTGCACTTCCTTCGCGCCGGCGGCGCGCACCATCTCGACGATCTTGCGGCTGGTGGTGCCGCGGACGATGCTGTCGTCCACCAGGATGACCCGCTTGCCTTCCAGCATCGGCCGGTTGGCGCTGTGCTTCAGCTTGACGCCGAGGTTGCGGATCTGGTCAGTCGGCTCGATGAAGGTGCGGCCGACATAGTGGTTGCGGATGATCCCGAGCTCGAAGGGGATGCCGCTTTCCATGGAATAGCCCATCGCCGCCGGCACGCCGCTGTCCGGCACCGGGACCACCACATCGGCCGCGACGCCCGATTCGCGCGCCAGCTCGGCGCCGATGCTCTTGCGGGTCTGGTAGACCGGCGTGCCCTCGACGATCGAATCCGGCCGGGCGAAGTAGATGTACTCGAAGATGCAGAAGCGGTCCTGCTGCTTGGTGAAGGGCTTGATGCTGTGCACGCCCTTGTCGTCGATGACGATGATCTCGCCGGCATCGATGTCGCGGACGAACTCCGCGCCGACGATGTCGAGCGCGCAGGTCTCCGAGGTCAGCACCCAGGACGGCGCGGCGCCGCCTTCTCCGCCCAGCCGGCCCAGCACCAGCGGCCGGACGCCGAGCGGGTCGCGCGCGCCGATCAGCGCGCCGTTGTGCAGCGCCACTAGGCTATAGGCGCCCTGCACTTGGCGCAGCGCGTCGATCAGCCGGTCCACCACGGTGGAATAGAGGCTGATGGCGATGAGGTGGATGAACACCTCCGAGTCCGTTGTCGACTGGAACAGGCAGCCCCGGTTGACCAGGTTGCGCCGCAAGCCGAGCGCGTTGGTCAGGTTGCCGTTATGCGCCACGCCGAAGCCGCCGAAGGCGAAGTCGGCATAGAGCGGCTGGACGTTGCGCAGCGCGGTCTCGCCGGTGGTGGCGTAGCGGTTGTGGCCGATCGCCGCGCTGCCGCGCAGCGCCGCCATGACCTTCGGATTGGAGAAGGTGTCGCCCACCAATCCCTGGCCCTTATGGGCGTGGAAGATGCCGGCATCGTCCAGCGCCACGATGCCGGCCGCTTCCTGCCCGCGATGCTGCAGGGCATGCAGACCGAGCGCGGTAAGCGCCGCGGCGTCGGTGGCGTTCCAAACGCCGAAGACGCCGCATTCCTCTTGGAATTTGTCGTCGTCATGCGGACGGGTGGACAGGTCGGTCATGCGGGTGTCCTCACGTCCGGTTGCGGGCCGGCGGGCGCATCAAGTCGTCCTGGGTCGGCAGGCCGCGGGCCGGGGGGGCGGCGACGCGGGGCCGGTACTCGGGTGGCAGTTGGGCCACCACCCAATGGGAGCCATCAACGACCAGCGGCAGTACCCGGGCATCCCGGACAGCCTCGGGCCAGCGATCGGCGGCGGGCAGGACCATGCCGCCGAGGATATAGGCGAGGATGACGAGAAACGCACCCCGCGCGACGCCGAAGACCAATCCGAGGGCACGGTCGGTCCCGCCCAGCACCGAATCCTGCACGAAGCGGGCGACGAAGCTGATCAGGATCTTCAGCACCACCAGCACCACCAGGAAAACGCCGCCGGCGGCCAGGGCATTGGCCAGCCAAGCCGGCTCCACGCTGCCTTCCAGCAGCGGCGACAGCCGCGGGTAGAGCGCGAGCGCCAGCAGGGCGGCGCCGATCCAGGCCCCGACCCCCAACACTTCCTGCACAAGCCCCCGCATGAAGGCGAGCAGCGCCGAGACGGCAAGCACCGCCAGCACCACGAAATCGACCCAGGTCATCGTGCCGCGCATATAGCGGCCGGGGGCTGCCGGTGTCCACGCAAGCGCCAGCCGGCGGGAGCGGGGCAGGCACGCGCTGTTGCGGGGGCGGCGGGGCGGCTCAGCCCGGTCGCAACCCGGCGCGGTCCGCCGCCGCCCGGGTCCAGGCGCTCTCGCGCGCCAGGAAGGCGGCGAAGCCGGCCGGGGTCGCCTCCCCGGGTGTCGCCATCTCGCTGCCCATCTCTTCCAGCCGCTGCCGGTTGTCGGGGTCGGCTACCGCGGCGGCGACGGCGCCGGCGATGGTCGCCACCACCTCGGCCGGTGTGCCGCTCGGGGCCACGATGCCGACGAAGGCTGCGGCGCGGAAGCCGGGGACACCTGCCTCGTCGAAGCTCGGCACCTCGGGCGCCACCGCCAGCCGCTTGGCGGATCCAGTGGCGAGGATGCGCACCACGCCTTCCCGATGGAGTGGCAGGACGGTGGAGATCTCGGTCATGCCGGCTTTGATGTTCCCCGCGATCAGGTCCGGTGTCATCGCCCCGCCGCTGCCATAGGGCACGTGCTGCAGGCCGGCCCCGGTCGCCGCGTTGAAGCTCTCGATCGCCAGGTGGGAGGTGCTGCCGGTGCCGGACGACCCGGTGGAGATGCTGCCCGGGGCGGACTGCGAGAGCGCGATCAACTCGGCCAGGGTCTGCGCCGGGACGCTGCGGCGGACGGCCAGGACGTTCGGGGTGCGGACGAAGAGGCCCACGGGCGTGAAGTCGCGCGCCGGATCGTAGCCGAGATTGGCCTGGATCACCGGGTTGACCGTCAGGGGGCCGTTCGAGCCGAGAAAAATCGTGGTGCCGTCCGGCTTGGCCCGGGCGAAGGCGGTGGCGGCGACGTTGCCGGCAGCCCCGGCGCGGTTCTCCACCACCACCGGTTGGCCGAGCTTCTCCGAGAGCTTCGGCGCCATAACCCGCGCCACGGTGTCGGAATTGCCGCCCGGGGCGAAGGGGACGATCAGCCGGACCGGGCGGTCGGGGAAGTTGCTCTGGGCCCAGGCACGGATGGCCGGCAACAGGAAGGGCAGGGCCAGGACGGCGCGGCGGGGCAATGGCATGCGTTTCCTCGGTCGCTTTTGCGCCAGCATGGCCGGCGCCTTGCGGCGGGAACAGTCCCATGATGCCGGGGGGCGAGTTGGGCCACGCGACCTGCCCGGCGGCGCCCCGCCGCTCCTGGGCTCAGGCCTCGGCGCCCGCCGGCACCGGCGCGCGGCGGCCGGGCTTTTCCGCCGCGACCTCCGGCCTCGCCGCCGCCTTCGCGCCCTTGGCGGCGAAGGGCGCCACCAAGTCGGCCATGTGGCCGATCTCGCTCAGCCGCAGCCCGTCCAGCGCCACCGGCGCGCGGCCGCCGCGAGCCAGCCGGCGGGGCAGCACGGCGCCGGCGAAGCCGAGCTTCTGCGCCTCCCGCAGCCGTGCCTCGGCCTGAGCGACCTGGCGGATCTCTCCCGAGAGTCCGACCTCGCCGAAATAGACGGTGCCGGGGTCGGTCGGCCGGTCGGTCGCGGCCGAGACCAGCGCGGCGGCGACGGCCAGGTCCGCCGCCGGCTCGTTGATCCGGAGTCCGCCGGCGATGTTGAGGTATACGTCGTTCTGCCCGAGCGTCAGGCCGCAGCGGGCTTCCAGCACCGCCATCAGCATCGACAGCCGCCCGCTGTCCCAGCCCACGACCTGACGGCGCGGGCTGCCGCCGGTGGAGGGGGCCAGCAGCGCCTGGACCTCGACCAGCACCGGACGCGTGCCCTCGATCCCCGCGAAGACCGCCGAGCCCGAGACGTTGCCGCGGCGCTCTGCAAGGAAGAGGGCGGAGGGGTTCGGCACCTCGACTAGGCCGCGCTCGGTCATCTCGAAGACGCCGATCTCGTCGGTCGCGCCGAAGCGGTTCTTCACCGCCCGGAGGATGCGGAACTGGTGGCCGCGGTCACCCTCGAAGTAAAGCGTCGCGTCGACCATGTGCTCCAACACCCGGGGCCCGGCCAGCGTGCCTTCCTTGGTCACGTGCCCGACCAGCACCAGGGCGAAGCCGCGGGATTTCGCCAGCCGGATCAACTCGGCGGCGCAGGTGCGGACCTGGGCGACCGTGCCGGGCGCGCTGTCGAGCGCGTCCAGCCACATGGTTTGGATGGAATCGATCACGACGAGGGCGGCGTCGCTCTCCTGCTCCAGGCTGGCGACGATGTCGCGCAGCGCGCTGGCGGCGGCGAGCTCGAGCGGCGCCTTCTCGAGGCCGAGGCGGAGCGCCCGCAGCCGCACCTGGGCCACCGCCTCCTCTCCGCTGATATAGAGGGCGCGGCGGCCGCCGCTGGCGATGCGGGCGGCGGCCTGCAACAGGATGGTCGACTTGCCGATGCCCGGATCGCCGCCGACCAGCACGGCGGAGGCCGGCACCAGCCCGCCGCCCAGCACCCGGTCCAGCTCCGGCAGGCCGGTCGGGATGCGCGGCGGCGGGGCGCTGCTGCCTTCCAGCCCAACGAATTCGATCTGCCGCCCGCCGATTGCCTTGGCCGCCGGGCCGGGGCCACGGGCAGCGGGCGCCAGTTCCTCCTGCAGAGTGTTCCATTCGCCGCAGGCGTCGCACTTGCCCTGCCATTTCGGGGCGGCGGCGCCGCAGGCTTGGCAGACGAAGCGGTTGCGGTCCTTGGCCAAGCGGCTGGCTCCTATTGGGGCAAAACGTGAACATGGTTGTAGCGCTCCGGCATCGCGGCGTCATCCGATTCCGCCGCGGCGGGTCTGGACCGATCTGCCACGCGGACCCATCCTCGCGCCATGGAAATGCACTTCCCCTTCGGCCTCACCGTCTGCGGCATCGAGGAACTGTCCGGCCATTGCGAGGCCGGGGTGAGCCATGTCCTCTCCATCCTCGATCCGGACTGGCCGGTGCCGGAGGCCTTCGGCAGTTTCGGCGAGCATGCCAAGCTGGAACTGCGCTTCCACGACGTGATCGAGGATGCGGCCGGAACCATCCCGCCCTCGGAAGCCGATGTGCGCGCCGTGCTGGCCTTCGGCCGGGACCTCGAGGCTGAGGCGGCGTCGCGGCTGCTGGTGCATTGCCACGCCGGCATTTCGCGCTCCACCGCATCCATGGCGCTGATCCTGGCGCAGGCGCGGCCGGCGCTGGGGGCGGAGGAGATCCTGCAGGGCATCCTCGGCATCCGCGAGAAGGCTTGGCCGAACCTCAGGATTCTCGAGATCGGCGATGCGATGCTGGGGCGCGAAGGAACGCTGCCGGCGGCGGCAGCGGCGCTCTATCGCCACCAGCTGAACATCCGCCCGCACCTGGCGCAGGTGATGCGCAACGCCGGGCGGGGCAGGGAGGTGGATGCGGGCGAGGCTTACGGCTGAGGCCGGCTTACCCTTCGCTGCGGAACGACCAGGAATGGTCCATGCCGAGGACCGCGACGACCTCGCCGCCGCTCGGTGGCAGTGGCAGCCACGTGGCGGAGCCGACCGCGGGCCGGGTTAGCACCTCGCCCGGCGTACAAGGGCCAAGGGCGATCCAGTAGTCCGGGCGAGGCAGGGTGGTCAGGGTCCGTCCCGGCTCCACCGCCTGCACAAGAGAGCAGGGCAGCCGCCGACCGCGAAGCCGACCGCACCGGCGCCGGGGGGCACTGCCGCGTCCTGGACGACCTGCAGCCTGCCGTTGGGGTCACACCCGTTGTGGTCTTTGAAACGCAACTCGCGATCCTAGCCCGAGCGCGACCTGGCTGGCCTAGGCGGAACTGTAACCCAGGATCTCGGTCGAATCGAACACAGCACCCGCTGCAAGCTTTGATGGGTTCTCGCAAACAAAGGCGAGCTCAGCTTTTCAGGCGAAGGTCTTGCTGGTGCTCGGCGCGCACTGGGCGGTGAACCAGACGAATAACACCAGGCTGCCCTGACCCTCCGGCAGCCACTGGTACAGGATGATCCCCGTTTATGGCGGGACATTCTTGACGACGATTACTTTGTAGGTTCCGGGTATGTCTTGTCTCAAGCGGCGGCACGGAGCATTGCGTGCCACGGGTAGAAGGGCAAGCGGCGGCGTGGCAGGCAGGCCAGCGGCGCTCCTGCGGCCCTACTCCGCCGCCATCTGCTGCTCCAGCGTCGGCGCCACGTCGGTTAGCGTGACCCGCCGCATGTCGCGCGGGAAGCGCTTGTCGTCGAAGGGTCGGGCGCGGTGCATGGTGCTGCGGTTGTCCCACATCACCAGGTCCCATGGACGCCACTGGTGCGCGTAGACGAATGCGCGCTGCGTGGCGAACTCGGTCAGGTTGCGGATCAGCATCATCGCCTCCGGCCGCGGCCAGCCGAGGATCTGGCCGATATGCGCGGACAGGTAGATCGAATGCCGCTGCGAGCCGGGATGCCAGCGCACCAGCCTTTGCTTCACTGGGGCAAAGGCCAGCTTCTCCTCCGGCGTATAGTCTTCGAAGCCCATCGAGCCACGGGAGTAGATCAAGCTGTGCTCAGTGACGAGGTCCTTGATTTGCGCCTTCATGTCCTCCGGCAGCGCGTCCCAGGCGGCGCGCATGTCGGCGAATTCGGTGTCGGCTCCCTGCGGTGGCACGACCCGGCCATGCAGCATGGAATACTTCGCCGGCGTTGCCTTGAAGCTGCTGTCGCTGTGCCAGAGCTGGTTGCCGAGGTTGAACATCCGCCGCCTGTCATCCGCCGCCAACAGTGCGCCGTTGACGTCGAGGTTGGAAATGTCTGCCATCCGGCTGTGCTTCAGCCGGTGCTTGTGCGCATCGACCGTGGCGCGGGCTTCCTCCAACGTGCCGAGCGCCTGGCCGAAGGCCATCTGGTGGTCGTCGTCCAGCCGCTGGTCGCGGAAGACCAGCACGGCATAGCGATCCATGGCGCGGTCGATCTCGGCACAGATGCCGGGCCCCGGCGTGGTGCGGAGGTCGAGCCCGCCGACCTCGGCGGCAAACAGCGGATGCAGGGGCGTAAACTGCAGGGCCATCGGCGTATCCTCCGACCTGATATATCAGACCCTATCTTACGCCCGAGGGGCCGGCCGTGGTCAAGCCGCCGGCCCCTGCGGCGCGCCCTTCAGGTGTTGCGGTAGTAGCGCCGCGCCCGCCGTTCCGCGTCGCGCGCCGCATCGGCCGGCGTCGCTTGGCCGCTGGCCACCGCGGCGCACATCTGAACCAGCACGTAGTCCGCGGCGACGGCGCCGGAAGCCTGGCTGATCGGGCCCCGGTAGCCGGACCAGAACTTGCTTTCCATCGTCTCGCGGAACAGCGTCAGCTTGGGGTCGCTGGTCCAGACGGTGCTGGCGTTGTAGGCGCGCAAGGGGTGCGCCCAGTAGCCGAGCGAGCCCTGCATCCAGGGGTCGTATTGCTCGCTTTCCAGCATGAAGGCGAGGAAGGCCTTGGCGGCGTTTGGGTAGCGGGTGTGACGGAACACCATGGCGTTCATCACCGTCGCAGTGTGCGGCGATGCCGTCGCCTTGCCCTTCGGCACCAGCGTGTGCTGGGTGTCCTCGGCGATCGATGCTGTCTTCGGGTCGTTCTTGAGCGCGAAGTACAGCGAGACGCCGTTGAAGGTGAGGTAGATCTCCTGCGCCGCATAGGCCCGGTTGTTGGAGGGGTCGAGCCAGGACAGCGTGCCGGGGGCGAAGGCCTGGTAGAGTTCCTGCAGGTATTTCAGCGCCTCGACCGTCTCGGGGCTGTTGATCGAGACCTTGCCTTCCTCATCGACCAGGGAGGCGCCATGCGACCAGAGCAGCCATTGAGCGAAGCCGTTGCCGTCGCCCACCGCATTGCCGAGTGCGAAGCCGACCGGCTTGTTATTCTTCTTCATCGCCAGGCAGAGCTTGAGGAAGCCGGCATGGTCATCCGGCACGCTGTCGAAGCCGGCCTCCTTCAATGCGGAAACCCGCCAGCAGCAGGGGCCGATATTGCCGCCGATCGGCAGTCCGATCCATTTGCCGGTGCCGTGCTGCCGCCCGTATTTCTCGGACAGCGACCCCCAGCCGCCATAGCGCTTGCCGAGGTAGTCGGCGACGTCGCCCATCTCGACCACCTTATCGGCATAAATATGCGGGTCGTCCGACCAGCCGATGACGATGTCCGGCCCGGTGCCGGTATTGGCCACCACGGCGGTCTGCGGCCGGATGTCCTCCCATCCCACGAAGTCGATGCGGACGGGGATGTTGAAGCGGTCCTGAAAACGCTGCGCATTGGCTCGGAAAACCACCTCGTCTGGCTCGACGAAGCGGGCCGGGCGGATGACACGCAGCGAGGCACCGGCTTCCGGCTTGACACCGAGCGCACCACCATCGGTACGTGGGATGCCGCCGGGTTGCGCCGTCTGCGCGAGGCCCGGGCCGGCCAGCGCCGCGGCGCCGATCGCCAGTGCCGAACGGCGGGTAATGTCTTGCATCGCCTTTCCTCCCTGATGCCTGCTTGGCCGCATTCGGTCGGGGCGCGCCGCGGCGGCGGAAGGATGCGGGGTCGCCTTCCCGCGCATCGACGCATTTCGATCCGGCTCGCCGTTTGGTGATGTGAGGCGGCTGGTCCCGGGACTCCCTGCAATTCCCGGCAGCTACCGCCGGGTGAGCGGTTCCACCCGGATCGCCCGGGCGGTCGCAACCGAAGCCGTAGCGGAACCGGCGAGGCGGGCTCGCGCTTTCCCATTCGCAACGTCGTTCCCGCACTCCCCCACCCCCCTCCAGGGAGCTCGGCCCCATGCGACCCTCGGACCCTCGTGCCGCATCACGGCGGCACGATAAGCTTCTGCGCGCCGTCGTCATGGTGGCGGCACTGTTGACCGCGCCCTGGATGGCGCCAGAGGCCCTGGCTGCGCGTGCCGGCAAGGCCCAGGCGAGCCACGCCCAGGTTAAGCATGCCCAGGCCGGCAAGCCGCAGGCGGCGCGCAACACTCCGTCGCGCCGTGCTCCTGCAGCGGCTGCGTCGCGCCCCGCCCGCCAAGCGTCGCGCCACAGCCCGGCCAAGGTGCCGCGCCAGGTGGTCGCCGCCACGTCCAGGCCGGCGCCGATGCCGGCGGAGAACATCCCCGGCGTCCGCCGGGTTGTCGTTTCGGCTCTCGACGGCGCAATTCGCAGCACCGGCATCGAAGCAACCCTGCTGACCGCACTTGCTTGGCAGGAGAGCCGCTTCGACCCGCGCGCCCGCAACCGCCGTTCCACCGCGCGCGGCCTTATGCAGTTCACGGAGGCGACCTGGCTGGAGGCGGTGCGCGACCACGGCCCGCAGCACGGCCTGCAATACGAAGCCGCGGTGCTTTCCACCAATCCCGCCAGCGGCAGCATCACCACTCGCCAGCCGCGCACGCGCAGCCGCATCCTCGAACTGCGCGACAATCCGCGCTTTGCCGCCGCGCTGGCGGCGGCGCGGATCAACCGCGCCGGCATCGCGCTCCAGCAGTCGCTCGGCCGCACCCTGGGACCTGCTGACCTTTATTTCGTCCATCTGCTCGGCCCGGCCGGGGCGCAGCGATTCCTCGCGGCCCTGGACCGCACGCCAAGCAAGCCCGCTGCCGATTTCATCGCCGGCGACAGCATGGCCCTGAACCGCGAGGTATTTGTCGAGCGTGGCAGCGGCCGGACGCTGAGCCTGGCCGAGGTGCATGCCTGGGTCGATCGGTCGATTGCCGGCCAACGCACGCTGCACGCGCCGCTCTTCACCGCGCTCGGCACGCCGCCGGTGGTCGAGGTGGCCGACGCGCGCTGAGCGCGCGCCGGCCTGTGCGACGGGGACCGCATCATGCAGAATGTCGGCTGGCGCTGGCGTTTCCCGATCGGGGGACGGCAGGGCGCGCTGCGTGACTTCGGCTCCTGGAGCGGTGTTGCATTCAGACGTGAACGCACCGCCGCCTTGGCTTCGTGCTCCAGATCGGATTCAGGAGTCCGGGCGTTCGTGGCTCCCCCCGTCTGCTTTAGTCCGGGCGGATCCCGGCGTCACGGATCAGCTTGCCCCACATCGTTGTCTCCGTCGCTAGTGTCTGGTGCAGCGCGGCGGCATCGCCGGTGGTGATGACCACGCCGTGTTCGGCCATCCTGGCCCGCAGGTCGCGATCCTCGGTCGCGGCCGACAGTGCCGTGCCCAGCCGCGCCAGAACCGGGGCGGGCGTCCCGGCCGGGGCGAAGAGCCCCTGCCAGAAGACCACGTCGAAGCCGGGCAGGGCGTCCGCGACCGGCGGCAAATCGGGCAGCAGCGCGGCGCGCTCGGCCGAGGAGATGCCAAGGCCCCGGGTGGCGCCGTCCCGCAGGCTGGGCAGCGCTTCCAGCACGGCCTGGAACATTGCCTGGATGCGGCCGGCGCGCAGGTCGAGCAGGGCAGGCGCGCCGCCCTTATAGGGCACATGGGTCACCTCGATCCCCGCGGCCTGGGCAAACAGCGCCTGGGCCAGGTGGTTGACCGCGCCGGTGCCGCTGCTGCCGAAATTAAGCTTGCCCGGATTGACGCGGCACCAGGCGATCAGTTCGGCCGTGCTGCTTGCCGGCACTGCAGGATGGACGTGCAGCACGAAGGCGGTACGGAACACCATGCCGACCGGCGCCAACTCGCGCAGCGGCTCCTTGGGCGTCAGCGTCGGCTGCAAGCCCGGGTTGATCGCCAGGGTCGAGGTGCCCATCAGCAGCGTATACCCGTCCGGCCGGGCCTGGGCGACGGCAGTATTGGCCACCGCGGTCGCCGCGCCGGCACGGTTCTCCACCACCACCGGCACGCCGAGTTCGCGGCCCATGCGCTCGGCGACACCGCGGCTGGTGATGTCGGTGACGCCGCCCGGCGCATAGCCGGACAGCACGCTGATGGGACGACCGGGGAAGCCCTCCTGCGCTCGGGCGGCAGCGGGCAGCAGGGCAAGCGGCGCGGCGAATGCGGCGCGGCGGCGGATCGGCATGGTCGTTTCCCGGAGGCTGGTTTCCCGCAGGCTGGCCGGGCAGGGCGCACCGATCAAGTCCCCGCGGACATGCGGGCATCATCGAAGCGTCATCTGCTTGTCACGCGCCGCCCGTAAAGCCGGTGCGGGACAAAGGGATGCCAATGCTCGAGCTGCAGGGACTGACGCGGCGGTTCGGCGCCGTCACCGCGGTGGACGGCGTTTCGCTGCGCGTGCCGGACGGCCAGTTGGTCGGCATCATCGGCCGGTCCGGCGCCGGCAAGTCGACGCTGCTGCGGATGATCAACCGGCTCTGCGACCCCAGCGCCGGCCGCATCCTGCACGACGGCCGGGACATCACCACGCTGCGCGGCCAAGCGCTGCGTCACTGGCGCACCGACTGCGCCATGATATTTCAGCAGTTCAACCTGGTCCCTCGGCTCGACGTCATGACCAACGTGCTGGTCGGCCGGCTGAACCACGTGCCGGCCTGGCGGTCCCTGGCGGGGTTCTGGCCTGAGGCCGACCGGGCCATCGCGCTCTCGGCGCTCACGCAGTTTGATATCGGCCAGCTCGCGGCGCAGCAGGCCGGCAGCCTGTCCGGTGGCCAGCAGCAGCGCGTGGCGATCGCCCGCGCCCTGGTGCAGGAGCCCGCGGTGATCCTGGCGGATGAGCCGGTCGCCTCGCTCGATCCGCGCAATGCGCAGCTGGTGATGGACGCCTTGGCGGAGATCAATCGGAACTACGGCATCACCGTGCTGGTCAACATCCACTCGCTTGACCTCGCACGGCAGTATTGCGGACGGCTGATCGGGCTCGCCGCCGGGCAGTTGGTCTTCGACGGGCCGCCCGAGGCACTGACCCAGGATGCCGCGCGCCGGCTCTATGGGCTGGAAGCTGCCGAGGCGACCGGCGCTGAGGCAGCGCCGCGGCTCTACGCCGTCGCTTGAACGACAAACGGAGACCTCGACGCATGATCCATCGCCGCCGCCTCCTGGGCGCCGCTACGATGCTGGCCGGCACCCCGCCCCTGGTGCACGCGCAATCCTGGAGAGCCACCTACCCGGAACTGGTGTTCGCCGTCATCCCGGCGGAAAACGCCTCTGGCGTGCTCAACCGCTACGGGCCCTTCGTGGAGTACATGACCCGCACCCTTGGCGCGAAGGTGGCTCTGCGTGTGGCGAACGACTACGCCGCGGTGATCGAGGGCCAGCGCGCCGGCAACATCCATATCGGCAATTACGGCCCGTCCTCCTTCGCCCGCGCCTTGATGACCGGCGCGTCGATCGAGGCCTTCGCCATCGAGGTGAACCTCGACGGCACGAAGGGATATCATTCCGTCTTCTACGTGCGGCAGGACAGCCCCTTCCAGAGAATCGAGGACCTGCAAGGCAAGAACCTCGGCCTGGTCGATCCGAACAGTACCTCGGGCAACAATGTCCCGCGCTTCGCCATGCACAAGATGGGTATCAATCCGGAGCAGTTCTTCGGCAAGGTTGTCTACACCGGCAGCCACGAGAACGCGGTCGTCGCGCTGAGCCAGGGCAGCGTCGACGTCGCTGCCAATTGGTGGAACGACAAGACCGAGAGCAACCTGCTCCGCATGGCGCGCAAGGGCATGGTGAAGTCGGAGGACTTCCGCGTCATCTTCACCTCCGAGCAGATCGTGAATTCGCCGATGGCCTACCTCACCAACATCCCGGCCGAGTTGCGCGCCGCGATCCGCGCCGCGGTGCTGGTGATGCCGCAGCAGGACCCGGCGGCCTTCGAGCGCCTGACCGATGGCAAGCAGCGCCCCTGGGAGCCGACGGACAACGCCGCCTATCAGCCGATCATCGAGCTCAACCGCTTCGTCGACAACCTGCGCCGGCAGCGCAACTGATGCCAGCCGACGGCGCGGGCCTTTCCCGGCTCTCCTCGGGGCAGCAGGCGCCGCTGGCCGATGCCTACGCGCGTAGCCGGGGGCGGGAACAGCGGCGCCTGCTGCTCGGCGCCGTCATCGTGCTGGCCCTGCTGCTGCTCAGCGGCTGGGTCGCGGAGGTCTCGCCCGGCCTGCTCTGGGCCAAGGCCGGCAACTTCCTCGACTATTTCGACCGGCTGCTGACGCTGGAAGCCGGCGCCCGCGCCGGCCAGCGGGTCTGGATGGACCCATCGGAGTGGTTCTGGGGCTTGCCGCACTGGCTCGGGCTGCTCGGCGACACGCTGCTGATGGCCTATGTCGGCACCCTGGTCGGGGCGACCGGCGGCTTCCTGATCGGCCTCCTTTCGGCCGGCAACATCGTGCGCAGCGCGCCGCTGCGCTGGGCGGTGAAACGCGGCGCGGAGTTCTGCCGCACCGTGCCGGAGATCGTCTTCGCCCTGGTTTTCGTCATCGCCTTCGGGCTCGGCCCGCTGCCGGGCGTCATGGCACTGGCGCTGCACACGCTGGGCACGCTGGGCAAGCAGTTCTGCGAGGTGGTAGAGAACATCGACACGGGGCCGGTGGAAGCGGCGCTCGCCGCCGGTGCCGGCTGGCCGCAGATGGCGCGTTTTGCCGTGGTGCCGCAGGTGCTGCCCGGCTTCACGTCCTATGCACTGCTGCGGTTCGAGGTGAATGTCCGCGGCGCCGCAGTGCTGGGCTTCGTCGGCGCGGGTGGGATCGGGCAGGACCTGATCGAGGCGATCCGCAAATTCTACTACAATGATGTGGCCGCGCTGCTGATCCTCATCATCCTGACCGTCGTCGTCATCGACACGCTGACCGGCCAGTTGCGCTGTCGGCTGCTGGACTGGCGGGCGGCATGAGCGGCATCGATCGCCAGCGCGCCGCCGCGCTGGATCGGACGCCGGCGCTGCGACTAGCCTATCCGGCGCAGTTCCAGGCCATCACCTCCGGCAGGCTGCAGGCGGGCGGGCTGTTGCTGTGCGGCACGCTGTTGCTGGGCTTCGGTCTCTGGCGGCTGGAGATCGAGCCGTCCCGGCTGCTGTCCGGCTTCGGCCAGCTACTGCATTTCCTGGCGTTGATGCTGCCGCCCGCCCCCGGTTCCAGCGCGCAATTCCTTTCGATCCTGCAGGCTCTGGCGGAGACCCTGGCGATCGCCTTCCTCGGCACGCTGCTGGCAGCGAGCCTCGCCCTGCCGCTCGGCCTGCTGGCGGCGCGCAACACCACGATCAACGGACTGGTCCGCTTCGCATCCCGCCGGGTGCTGGACGGCATCCGCGGCATCGATGCGCTGATCTGGGCGTTGATCTGGGTCAGCGTCGTCGGCCTCGGCCCCTTCGCCGGCGTGCTGGCGATCATGACCTCAGACATTGGCACCTTCGGCAAGCTGTATTCCGAGGCACTGGAGGCGGCCGACCGGCGGCCGGAGGAGGGCGTGGTCGCCTCGGGTGGCGCCGGCCTGTCGCGGGTGCGCTTCGGCGTGCTGCCGGAGGTGCTGCCGGTCATGGCGGGGCAGGTGCTCTACCTGTTCGAGTCCAATACCCGGTCCTCGACCATCATCGGCATCGTCGGGGCCGGCGGGATCGGGCTGACCCTGACGGAGATGATCCGCACGCTGGAATGGCCGACTGTTGCCTTCATCGTGCTGCTGATCCTGGCCATGGTTGCGATGCTCGATGCCGTCTCCACCCGGCTCCGGCGGCGGCTGATGGGGGCCTGAGCCGCCCTTTCGCCGCTACGCCGGCACATGCCATCCTCCGCCCCAAGGAACAGGAGGAAGCGGTGATGCCCGAAGGATCCCTTGCGCGTGACCAGGTTATGGCGGTGCACACCACCGATGTGCTGGTGCTCGGCGCCGGCTCGGCTGGCTGCGTCATCGCGTCGCGGCTCAGCGAGGATGCCGCGACCCAGGTGGCGCTGATCGAGGCCGGGCCGGCCGCTTGGCGGGACCCCTGGATCCGCATCCCAGCCGGCTTCGCCCGGCTCTATGCCAGCGGCAAGTATGACTGGCGCTTCCATACCGAGGCCGAGCCCGGCCTCGATGGTCGCAGCATCCACTGGCCCCGCGGCAAGGTGGTGGGCGGCTCGGGCGCGGTGAACGGGCTGGTCTTCCTGCGCGGCAGCCCGCGCGACTACGACCGCTGGGCACAGTCCGGCGCGCGCGGCTGGGGCTACGATGACGTGCTACCCTTCTTCAAGCGGATGGAGACCTGGACCGGCGAGCCCTCCGAGGAGCGCGGCACCGACGGGCCGATCCACAGTTCCGAGGCACGGCACACCTCGCCCGGCGCGGCCGCATTCATCGCCGCCTCGCTTGCGATGGGCCATCAGCGGGTGAAGGACTTCAACGGCGCCTGGCACGAGGGCGCCGGGCCGATGCCGCTCAACACCAAGGGCGGCTTCCGCAGCCATTCCGGCGACATGTTCCTGAAGCCCGCCCGCAACCGGGCCAACCTGCGTATCATGCCGGAGCGGGCGATCCAGCGCCTTACCTTCGAGGGCAGGCGTTGCACCGGCGCCATCGTCCGCGGCCCCGCCGGGCTGGAACGCTGGGAGGCGCGGCGCGAGGTGGTGCTGTCCGCCGGCGCCATCGGCACGCCGCAGATTCTGATGCTGTCCGGCATCGGCGACGGAGCGCATCTGCAGGAGATGGGGATCGAGACGTACCTCCATGCGCCCGGCGTCGGGCAGAACCTGCAGGACCATTTCCTCCAGCGCATGCGCTATCGGGTAAAGCCCTGCGGCACGGTGAACGAGTCCTGGCACAACCCGATCGGCAAGCTGCGCATGGCGGCGCGCTATGCCTTCGACCGGCGCGGGCCGATGGCGATCGGCGCGGCGGAGGCGAACCTGTTTGCCCGCGTGCTGCCCGGCGCCGAGGAGCCGGACATGCAGTACCTTTTCGTCAACTTCACCGTCACCAGCTACGACCAGGGGCCGGACCGGCATCCGGGCTTCATGTTCAGCGCCTGCCAGTGCCGGCCGGACAGCCGCGGCACGGTCACGCTGCGCAGCGCTTCGCCGGACGACAAGCCGATCATCCGGGCCAACTACCTGGAAGCGGCGCATGACCGGCACCTGATGGTGGAGGGCGTGAAATATGCTCGCAGGCTCGCGGCCCAGCCGCCGCTGGCGGCGCTGATCGAGGAGGAACTGACGCCGGGCGCCAAGGTCACCTCCGACGAGGAGATCCTAGCGCATATCCGCCGCGACGGCGGCACCGTCTACCACCCCTGCGGCACGGCCCGGATGGGGGAGGACAACTTGGCCCCGGTTGATAGCCGGCTGCGGCTGAAGGGGGTGACGGGGCTATGCGTGGCGGATGCCAGCGTGATGCCGCTGGTGCCCTCCTCCAACATCCAGCCGGCGGCGCTGATGATTGGGGAGCGCGCGGCGGCCTTCCTGCGGGAGCGCGCGGCATGACCGACCACGACGTGCTGGCCAGGCTGAACGACGACTACATCCGCAGCGTCCAGCAGGGCGACGTGGCGCGGTTCCGGGAAATCCTCGCTGAGGACTTCCTCTGCTCAAATCCCGACGGCAGGCTGCTGGACAAGGCCGCCTTCCTCGAACAGACGGCGCGGCTGGTAACGATCAGCGGCCTCACAACCGAGGATGTGCTGATCCGCATCCTCGGCGAGGTCGCCATCATCCATGCGCGGACCCGCTACCGCACCGCGGAGGGCGAAGCGCGCCAGGGCCGCTACACCGATGTCTGGGCGCGGCGCGACGGGCGCTGGCTGGCGGTCTCGGCGCATGTGACGCGGTAGCGGTGCGCCGGGGCGGCGGCTAGCCTGGCCCCTCCTCGGAAGCCACCGCATGCCCGACGCCGCCACCCCGCCCGTCACGCCGCTGCTGGTTCTCATCGGCGGCGCCGGTGACGGCACGCTGCGCAAGGTCGGCCAGGTGGTGGACTGGCTGCGCGCCCGGCCGGACGCCGCCGAGCGCGAGGTCCACTACTTCTTTCATTGGCAGAAGGGCGCCGTGCTCGACCTGATCGAAGCGCAGCCGCCTAGCCGGCCGATCCGTCTTGTCGGCCATAGCTGGGGCGGCAATGCGGCAGCCAAGGTCGCCGCCACGCTCGGCCGGCAGGGACGGCCAGTGGACCTGCTGATCACTATCGACCCGGTCACCCGCGGCATTGGCCCGGCCTTCCTGGCCCAGGTAAAGGCCGGGGCGCGCCGCTGGATCAATGTCCAGGCCGGCGGCGCCGCGGGATTCGATTATTCCGACCTGATTGCGGCAATCGGTGGTCCTTACGGGAAGGCGCCGCGCGACCATGCCGACCAGCATTTGGTGCTGCCTCACCCGCATGCCGCCTTCGCCGCCATGCTGCAGGGCCGGCTGCCCGAGGGCCCGAGCCTGCTGGACCTCGTCCTCGCTCCCGCCTGAACGCGTCTGCCCTTGTCGCCGCCACCCGCCTCGCCTCATATCGACGGCAAACCAGGGAGGCACCAAACCATGCTCGGCCTGATGCAGGACCGTCCGCTGCTGATCTCCGCCGTGCTCGAGCACGCGGCGCGGAACCATGGCGGGGCGAAGATCGTCTCCGCCCGGCCGGACGGTACGCTGGTCCGTCACACCTGGCCGCAGGTCGCCGCCCGCGCCGCGCAACTCGCCCATGCGCTGGCGGCCCGCGGCGTGCAGCCGGGCGAGCGCATCGCCACCCTGGCCTGGAACGAGCACCGCCACCTCGAGGTCTATTACGGCGTGTCGTCCATGGGGGCCGTGCTGCACACGGTGAACCCGCGGCTCTTCCCCGACCAGATCGCCTTCATCCTGAAGGACGCCGCCGATACCCACCTGTTCGTCGACCCGACCCTGATGAAGGGTGCCGAGGCGCTGGCGGACCGGCTGCCGGAGACGCTCCGCACCATCGTCGTCATGGGGATCGAGGCCGACATCCCCGCCGACTGCCCGCTGCGCGGCCGGTTCGAGGTGGTGGCGCAGGAGAGCCTGATCGAGGGCCGGCCGGGGCGCTACGACTGGCCCGAGCTCGACGAGCGCTCGGCCTCCTCGCTCTGCTATACCTCCGGCACCACGGGCGACCCGAAGGGCGTGCTGTACAGCCACCGCTCGACCGTGCTGCACGCCATGTCCGTGGTCTCGCCGGACGTCTTCAACCTGGCCAGCGTGGACGTGGTGATGCCGGTCGTGCCGATGTTCCACGTGAATGCCTGGGGCGTGCCCTATGCCGCCGCCATCGCCGGCAGCAGCCTGGTGCTGCCGGGGCCGAAGCTCGACCCCGCCTCGCTCCACCGGCTGATCGAGGAGGAGCGGGTCACCCGCTCGGCGGGGGTGCCGACCATCTGGACCGCGCTGCTGCAATGGCTGCGAGCCGACCCGGCGCGGCGCTTCGCCCGGCCGCCGAAGCTCGCGGTCGGCGGCACCGCGCTGCCGACGCCGGTCAATGCCGGCTTCCTGAAGGAATACGGCGTCGAGATCCTGCATGCCTGGGGCATGACGGAATGCAGCCCGGTCGGCACCACCGGCGCCCGCATGCCGCAGAACGCCGATTGGGATGCCGACCGCTTCGTCGAGTACAGCCGCAAGCAGGGCAAGCCGCTCTTCGGCGTCGAGATCCGGGTGCGGGACGGGGAGGGGAAGGACATCGCGCATGACGGCGTGGCCTTCGGCGAGCTGGAGGTGCGCGGCCCCTGGATCGCCAGCCAGTACTTCAACCGCCCGGGCGACCCGGCCTTCACCGCGGATGGCTGGTTCCGCACCGGCGACGTGGTGACGCTCGACGAATTCGGCTCGATGGAGATCGTCGACCGCGCCAAGGATGTCATCAAGTCGGGCGGCGAGTGGATCAGCTCCATCACGCTGGAGAACGTGATCATGGGCCACCCGGCGGTGCAGCAGGCCGCCGTCATCGGCATCCACCACAGCAAGTGGGACGAGCGGCCGCTGCTGCTGGTGGTGCCGAAGCCGGGCACCAGCCCGACGGAGGCCGACATCCTGGCCTATTTCGACGGCAAGGTCGCGCGGTGGTGGATGCCGGACCAGGTGGAATTCGTCGACAGCCTGCCGCTGACGGCGACCGGCAAGCTGTGGAAGGCCGAGCTGAAGCAGAAGTACCGGGATCGCAGCGCGGGGTAGCCGCGCGCCGCGGCACCGCGCCGCCTGCCGGGCGGCGCGACCCTGCCTGGAGGGCCCGGTTGCGGCGCCGGCGCGGCTGTCCCCGGCCGTGGCCGTGCCCGGCGGCAGGCCGGCCGCGCGCTGCCGGATGATGCGGTGCCGGGCCGGCCTTGATCGCCGGAAACGATGTCCCTAGCCTCGGTTCAGAACTCTAACATGCCGAGGGGGGAAAGCACCTTGCGACTTGCCTCTGTCCTGCTGGCTTCGCTGTCCGCCTTGCTGCCCCTGGCCCCCGCGGAAGCGGACCGATCCGTGCCGGTCCCGACCCTGGCCTGGGAAGCCTGCCCGCCCGCCCCCGCGGGCAGCGCGCCGACGGACGCCTTCCTCTGCGCCACGGCCGTGGTGCCGATGGACCATGCCAAGCCCGGCCATGGAATCTTCAGCCTGGCGGTGATCAGGCATCCCGCCCGCGACGGCGCCCGGCGGCTCGGCACGCTGTTCTGGAATCCCGGCGGGCCGAGCGACGCGGGCACGCAGTACCTGCCGGCGGCGATCGGCGGCTTCCCCGAGCGGGTGCGGGACCGCTTCGACATCATCAGCTGGGACCCGCGCGGCATGGGCGGCCGCACCACCCCGGTCGTGCAGTGCTTCGACAGCGCCGAGGCGGAGGCGGCCTTCCTCGACGCCCGGCTGCAGAGCCTGGCCGTCACGCCGGAGGAACTCGCCGCCGACGCTGCCGCCCGCACCGCGCTGAACGCCGCCTGCATCGCGCGCAACGGCGACCTGCTCGCGCATGTCTCGACCGCCGACAATGCCCGCGACCTCGACCTGCTGCGGCAGGCGGTCGGCGAGGAGCGGATGAACTACTACGGCACCTCCTACGGCACCTTCCTCGGCGCCACCTATGCCAACCTCTTCCCCGACCGGCTGCGCGCGATGGTGCTCGACGGCGCGGTGGCGCCGGCGGCCTGGGCCGGGGATGCGGGCGAGGACCTGTCGCTCAGCACCTTCATCCGGCTCGGCTCGGATCGCGGGTCGCGGGCGACGGTCAGAGCCTTCCTCGACGAATGCGGCAGGGTCGATGCGACGGCCTGCGCCTTTTCCGCCGGCTCGCCGGAGGCCACCCGGCGGAAGTGGCGCGACCTGCTGGAGCGCGCGCGATCCGGCCTGGTGGTCGAGGGCCAGCCGATCGACGACCGCGACATCACCGTCTATGTCCAGAGCTCGATCTACCTGATCGATCCCTTGCCCGGCTTCGGCCGCTTCCCCGGCTGGGCCGCGGTCGCCGACTTCCTGCAGAAGGCCGCGGAGGCCGGCGAGGCGGCCACCGCCGCTGCCGCGGCACCGCCGACGGCCGCGGCAGCCGGCGCGGCCGCCCCGGGTGTCTACGTCACCAGCGCCGGGCGGCAGCTCTCGGTGATCTGCGGCGAGAGCCCCAACCCGATGACCGAGGAGGCCGCGTCCGAGCAGGCCCTGCGGAGCTACGCGCGCGCCGGGATCTCGGCCTGGCCCTTCGTCGCCTATTGCGTCGGCTGGACGGCCAGGGCGGCCGATCCCTATCTCGGGCCCTGGGACCGGCGGACCGCCGCGCCGGTGCTGGTGGTCGGCAACACCTTCGACCCGGCGACGGCCTATGCCAGCTCCGTGCGGATGGCGCGCGAGCTGGCGCGCGGACGCCTGCTGACCGTCGACGGCTTCGGCCATACGGAGCTGCTGAACCCGAGCCGCTGCGCCCAGGCCTTCATCGCCGACTACATCATCGATGGGACGCTGCCGCCGCGGGGCACGCGGTGCGACCAGGACAACAGGCCCTTCCCGGCGCGCTGAGCCCGACCCGCCGCCGCAGCACGATCCTTGCAAGGCCCCGGCAGATCCCGGGACCGGAGCCTTGCATGAGACTGCGCCACCTCGCCCTTGCCGCCACGCTGGCCACCCCTCTGGCCGCCCTGCCGGACATCGCCCAGGCACAGCCGAAGGTGCTGCGCATCGCGATGACCGCCAGCGACGTCCCGACCACCGCCGGCATGCCGAACAACGGCTCCGAGGGGATGCGCTTCCTCGGCTTCCCGGTCTTCGAGCCGCTGGTGGACTGAGACCTGACCCGGGCCGACCGGCCGGCCGATATCCGCCCCGGCCTGGCGGAGGCCTGGGCGCAGGATGCCGCCGATCCGCGCAAATGGCGCTTCACCCTGCGCCGGGGCGTCAGCTTCCACGACGGCACCCCCTTCGGCGCCGATGCCGTGATCTGGAACCTCGACCGGTTCTACCGGAACGACAGCCCGCAATTCGACGCGCCCGCCGCGGCGCTGGCGCGCGGCCGAGTCTCCATCATGTCGGGCTACCGAAAGATCGACGACCGGACGGTCGAGATCGAGACTTCCCGGCCCATATCATACCTGCCCTATCTGCTGACCTGGATCCTCTTCACCTCGCCGCAGAGCTTTGCCGCCGCGGGCAACGACTGGGGCAAGGTGGCGGCCGCCGGCGCCGCCGGGACCGGGCCATTCCGGATCAGCCGCTTCGTGCCGCGCGTGTCCGCTGAGTTGGCGCGCCACGACGGCTACTGGAACCCCGACCGGAAACCTAGGCTCGACCGCATCCTGCTGCTGCCGATGCCGGAGGCGAATACCCGGCTCGCCGCCCTGCGCTCCGGCCAGGTGGACTGGATCGAGGTGCCGCCGCCGGATGCCATCCCCAGCCTCAGGGCCGGCGGCTTCCAGGTGGTGACCAATTCCTACCCGCATGTCTGGCCCTGGGTCTTCGCCGCGGGCAAGCCGGGCAGCCCGACGGCCGATGTGCGGGTGCGCCAGGCGCTGAACTACTGCATCGACCGCGACGGCATGCTGGCCCTGCTGAACGGCACGGCAGAGCCGAGCGTGGGCTTCTACAAGGCAGACGACCCCCTGTTCGGCAAGCCGGAGAACCGCTACCGGCTGGACGCGGCGAAGGGGAAGGCCCTGATCGCCGCCGCCGGCTACGGCCCGCAGAAGCCGCTGCGGATCACCGTCGGCATCTCCACCTCCGGCTCCGGCCAGATGCTGCCGCTGCCGATGAACGAGTTCCTGCAGCAGTCACTGCGCGAGAATTGCGGAGTCGAGGTCGGCTTCCAGGTGGTGGAGTGGAACACCCTGCTGGCCGGCCTGCGCGCCACGCCCGATGCGCCGCAATGGCTCGGCGCCGATGCGCTAAACATCAGCCTGGTCTCCTCCGACCCCTCGCAGATGGCGCGCTGGTTCCTGTCTTCCAACGCCACGCCGGTGGGGTCCAATGCCGGGCACTGGAAGGACGTGGAATTCGATGCCGCCTTCGCCGCGGTCGAGACCGAGCGCGACCCGGCGAGGATCGCCGCGGCGCTGACCCGCGCGCATGAGCGCCTCGTGGACGGGGCGCCCTGGCTCTACATCGTGCACGACCTCAACCCGCGGGCGATGACGCGGCGGGTGAAGGGGTTCGTGAGTGCGCAGTCCTGGTACCAGGACCTGACGCGCGTCGACCTGCAATAGGCTTGGGCAGGGTGGCGCGAGCCTGGGCGCGAGGCAGGGCGGGGCGCGCCCCACCGCCCGACCCGGTCCTGGCGCAGTCCTTGCTTCCCCGGACGCATTCCGTCCCGGGAGGATCCTTCATGCGCCTTCTCCACCGTGCCGCGGGCCTCGGCCTCGCGGCGCTCATCGCGGGCGCCCTGCCCGCATCTGCGCAGCAGAAGGTGCTGCGCATCGCCATGACCGCCGCCGACGTGCCGACCACCACCGGCGCGCCGAACAACGGCTTCGAGGGCGTCCGCTTCCTCGGCTACCCCGCCTTCGAGGGGCTGGTGCTCTGGGACCTGTCGCGCGCCGACCGGCCGGCCACGCTGCGCGCGGGCCTCGCCGAAAGCTGGGCACAGGACCCCGCCGACCCGAAGACCTGGATCTTCAAGCTCCGCCCCGGCGTCAAATTCCATGACGGCGCGGATTTCAACGCCGATGCGGTGATCTGGAACCTCGACCGCTACTGGAAGAACGACAGCCCGCAATTCGAGCCGGCCGGCAGCGGCATCGCCCGCGCCCGCACGCCGATCATGGCCGGCTACAAGAAGCTCGACGACATGACGGTGGCGGTCAGCACCACCCGCGTCGCCAGCTACTTCCCCTACATGGCCGTCTACATCCTGATGACCAGCCCGCAGAGCTTCGAGGCGGCGGGGCGCGACTGGTCCAGGGCGGCGGCGCTGCCGCCGGCCGGTACTGGACCCTTCCGGCTGTCGAAATTCACCCCGCGCGTCTCGGCCGAGCTCTCGCGGAACGAGGGCTACTGGGACAAGGCCCGGATCCCGAAGCTCGACCGCGTGCTGCTGCTGCCGATGCCGGAGGCGAATACCCGGCTCGCCGCCCTGCGCTCCGGCCAGGTGGACTGGATCGAGGTGCCGCCGCCGGATGCCATCCCCAGCCTGAAGCAGGCCGGCTTCAACGTGGTGACCAACTCCTACCCGCATGTCTGGCCCTGGTTCTACCAGATGGGCGGCACGGCCACGCCGTTCAAAGACGTCCGCGTGCGCCAGGGTCTGAACTACTGCGTCGACCGCGCCGGGCTGGTCGGGCTGCTGAACGACACGGCGGAGCCCTCGGTCGGCTGGCTGAAGCCCTCCGACCCCAATTTCGGCAAGCCGGAGAATCACTACGGATTCGATCCTGGCAGGGGCAAGGCGCTGCTCGCCGCGGCCGGCTTCACGCCGCAGAAGCCGCTGACGTTCAAGGTGATGATCTCGGCCTCGGGCTCCGGCCAGATGCTGCCGCTGCCGATGAACGAGTACATGCAGCAGAACCTGAAGGAGGCCTGCGGGGTCGAGGTGTCCTTCGAGGTGACGGAGTGGAACACGCTGCTGACCGCGATCCGGCAGAGCCCGGACGCGCCGATCCTGAACGGCTCGACCTCGGTAAACCCGTCATCGCCCTCCTCCGACCCCGCGGTCGCGGCGCGCTACTTCCTGCAGGCCTTCGTGCCGCCCAACGGCTTCAATTGGGGCCAGTGGAACGACCCTGCCTTCGAGGAGGCCTTCGCCGCGCTGGAAGTCGCCAAGGACGAGGCCGCGTTCAACGCCGCCTATGCCAAGGCGCATGAGCGGCTGGTGGACAACCCACCCTGGCTCTACATCGTGCACGACTTGAACCCGCGGGCAATGTCAAGGCGGGTCAAGAGCTTCGTCTCCGCGCAGTCCTGGTTCCAGGATCTCGTCACGGTCGACCTTCAGTAATCTTATACTAATAGGGACATGGTCCCGTTGGCGCTGCGCCCCCCGGTCCGAACGGGCCGGAGGGCGCAAATATTTTCCGTTACATGTTTTACCGGCCTTCTCCACAATGTTTTCCACAGATTTTCGTGTATCGACCCTTTGCCAGAACTTGTGGCGGGTGCCCGCGTTGGCCTACCGTATCTAGTAGGTGACCACATCTTGTGGGTCGGGCGGCGGGAGAACCACATGGACTGGACGGCTGAAGCGATCGATCGGCTCCGCGCCTTCTGGGCGGAAGGCCACTCGACGGCCGAGATCGGCCGCCGCATGGGCATTTCGAAGAATGCCGTGGTTGGTAAGGCGCACCGGCTGAACCTGCCGGCGCGGCCCAGCCCGATCCGCCGCGAGGCCGAAGGCGAGGCGGCTTCGCGCCCCGCGCCACAGCCCCGTCGCCAGCCCGGCGCCATGCCGGCCGCAGCCCCGTCCCTGGCGGCCACGGCGCCTCTTCGGGACGCTGCGCCGCTCCGCCGGCTCGAAGCTTCGGCTCCGGTCGCCGCCGCCTCGGTGGTCGCGCCGGCGCCGCAAGCCATGGTGGTGCGGCCCTTCCCGCGCGCCTCCACCCGCAGTTGCTGCTGGCCGCTGGGCGAGCCCGGGACGCCGGATTTCCGCTTCTGCACGGGCAATGCGACACCGGGAAAGCCCTATTGCGCAGAGCATGCCTCGGTAGCCTATGTCCGGGTGCGGGAGCGGCGCGAGGACGCGGCCTGAAGCGGATCGCCGCGGGGCGGAACCGCCTCGGGCATTGGTCCGCCTTTACGGACATCGGGTTTGAGCGGCCCGCGGGACCCGACGCTCTGCCCCTTGCCCAGGGCGCCCGCAGCGACGTTCCGCGCGCAATGCGGGGCTTCGCAGCGCGCATTTGGTGAAGCGTCTGGCCGCGGCGATGCTGCAGCAATGAAATACCCCCATAATCCGCGATGACCGGCCGGCTCGCTGGCGTCGCGCTGCAACTCACCGCCCTTGCCGTCTTCGTCTGCATGGACACCATGCTGAAGCTGCTGACGGCGCATTTCGCCGTGCCGCAGCTGATGTGGGCGCGCTTCTTCTTCAGTCTGATCGCCGCCGCGGCCTTCTTCCGCCTGGTCACCGGCCGGCTGCCCTGGCGGTCAAAGACACCCGGGCTACAAGCCGTCCGCAGCCTGCTGCTGGCCGGCAGCAACCTGATGTTCTCCTCCGCCCTGGTGCACCTGCCGCTCACCGACTGCACCGCGATCGGCTTCGCCTCGCCCTTGTTCACCGTCGCCCTGGCAGCGCTCTGGCTGAAGGAACGGGTCGGGCCGCGCCGCTGGACGGGCGTCGGCATCGGCTTCCTCGGCGTACTGGTGGCGCTGCGGCCGCCCTTCCTGACCGGCGGAGAGCCGGTGCATTGGGCCGCCATCCTGCCGCTCGGTACCGCGGCGATGTTCGCGGTCTACTCGATCCTGACCCGCAAGCTGGCGGCGATCGACGACCCCCGCACCACCATCCTGCATACCGGCTTCGCCGGCGCGGTCGTCGCCAGCCTGGTGCAGCCCTTTGTCTGGATCCCGCCGACCGCGCCGGAATGGGCGATGCTGATCGGGCTCGGCCTGCTCGGTGGGGTCGGGCATGGGCTGCTGGTGCTGGCATTCTCCCGGGCACCCGCCAGCCTGCTGGCGCCGATGTCCTATACCCAGTTGATCTGGGCGACGGTGGCCGGCGTGCTTGTCTTCGCTGATTGGCCGGACCTGACGACGCTGGCCGGCGCCGCTGTCATCGCTCTCGGCGGGGTGCTGGTGGCGCTTCCGGATCGGCCGGCGCGCGCCTGATCGGCCCTTGCCTTGCCGCCGCTGGTGGTCTAGCCCGTGAACTCCCGGTATTTACAAAAGGTCCAAACCCATTCGCGAGGCGAGGCTGCTCCAGGACGCCCGGATGGGCCACCCCCGTGCGGCGCTCGACGCCGATTCCGTGCGGGAGGCCTACCGCCGCTGGGCGGGCGTCTATGACGAGGTATTCGGCTCCGTCTCCGGCCCTGGTCGGCGCCGCGCAGTGGCCGCGGTCAATGGCTTGCCGGGCACGCGGGTGCTTGAGGTAGGTGTCGGTACCGGGCTTGCCTTGCCGCTGTATGACCCGCGCAAGCGCGTTGTCGGCATTGATCTGTCGCGCGACATGCTGCTCCGGGCGAAGGAGCGCGTGGCCACGCGACGGCTCCGCAACGTGGTCGGCCTGGCGGAGATGGATGCCGAATCCATGGCCTTCGCCGATGACAGTTTCGACATTGCGGTGGCGATGTTCACCGCCACCGTGGTGCCCGATGCGCGCCGCCTGGTGCGGGAGATGCGCCGGGTGGTACGGCCGGGCGGCCAGCTGCTGTTCGTCAACCATTTCGCCGCTCAAGGCGGCCTGCGGTGGTGGGCGGAACGGACGCTGGCTCCGCTGTCCCGTGTGCTCGGCTGGCACCCGGATTTCGTGCTCGGCGATCTGCTGGAAGATCCGCAGATGGCGGCAGAAATCGTGTCATGCCCGCCCTTCGGCTTGTTCACCCTGGTGCGGGTACCTCAGCCGGCCTGACCTGGGCCGCTCCGGCCCAGTGCTTGCGGAGTCCGGCCCTGCGGTGATGCGTGCTAACGGCTGGCTTTCCGGCAGCCGAGCGAAGGCCGCGGCGCGCGCGGCTTGATCTTCAGCACCGGCCGCAGCCCCGGTGCGCAGAGTCCGGCGGCAGCGGCGATCGGCACCGTCCCCCCGCCGGCGGCCCAGGCCGCACCGAGCCGGGCGAGCATCACGCGGCGATGGTAGTTGGCGCCGCGCTCCGCATCAGCGGAATGATAGTTGGCGATGGCCTCGGCCCAATTGCCGAAGCGGCCGTGCAGCGATTTCAGGAAGGTGATGGCATAACGGATATTCGCCTCTGGCCGCAGGCCGGTGGGGACGTCCGGGAAAGCCCCCGGATGGTACAGCAGGTTCACCTGCATGCAGCCGATATCGATCGAATGTCGCCCTTCGGCCTGCAGCGCCGCCACCTCCGCCGCCGCGGCGGCCCGGCTCGGCGGGGTGCGGCCCTCGCCTTCGACGTTCAGCGACCAGGGCCAGGGCTCAAACCGGCCGCTGCGCGGGTCGCTGCGGCCGCTCTCGACCAGGGCAATGGCGAGCAACAGGCCGGGCGGCAGGCCGGAGCGGGGTTCTGCCGCCAGGATGGCGCGGCGGCAGGCAGTCCATGGGTCGTCCGGGCCTTCCGCGCGCGCCGTCGCGGCTAGGCCGAGGAGGAGCAGGAGGCCGGTGAGGGCAGCGCGCATGCCGGCGGTCTCTGCCCGCCGGCCCCGGTCCGTCAACCCGCCACCACGTCCCATAGCAGCTTGAGGTTCATCGCCACGATGACCATCGTGGTCGCCCAGCCCAGCACCAGCTGCCAGCGTGGCGCGACCAGGGGTCCGAGCCGCGTCCGGTCCGAGGCAAAGAGCATCAGCGGGATCACCGCGAAGGGCAGCTGCAGGCAGAGCACCACCTGCGACAGGATCAGCAGCTGCGCGGTGCCGGAAGTGCCGTAGGACCAGGTCACGATCACCGCCGGCACGATCGCCACCAGCCGGGTGACCAATCGGCGGACCACCGCCGGCAGGCGCAGGCCGAGGAAACCTTCCATTACCACTTGGCCGGCCAGCGTCGCCGTCACCGTGGCGTTGAGCCCGCAGGCCAGCAGCGCCACGGCAAACAGCGTCGCCGCGGCGGCTGTGCCGACCATCGGCGTCAGCAGCTCGTAAGCCTCCTGGATCTCGGCGACTTCTGTTCGCCCGCCGGCATGGAAGACCGCGGCGGCGGTGATCAGGATGGCGGAATTGACCAGGAGGGCGAGGCAGAGCGCCGCGGAGCTGTCGATCGTGGCGAAGCGGATCGCCTCCCGCTTCGCCGCACCGCCGTTCCCGTAAGCCCGGGACTGCACCACGGCGGTATGAAGGTAGAGGTTGTGCGGCATCACCGTGGCGCCGAGAATGCCGATGGCGATGTAGAGCTGCTGCTGGTCGGTGACGATCGAGGCGCTGGGAAGATAGCCGTTCAGCACCGCGGCCCAGTCGGGCTGCGCCCAGACCAGTTGGATGCCGAAGCAGCCGAAGACCAGGAAGATGAGCCCGGCCACCAGGGCTTCCAGCCATCGCACTCCGCGGTGCTGCAGCCAGAGAATGAGCAGCGCGTCGAGCGCGGTCAGGAGCACGCCGGCCAGCAGCGGGATGCCGAACAGCAGCTGCAGCGCGATGGCGGTGCCGATCAGCTCGGCCAAGTCAGTGGCACAAATGGCGATCTCCGCCAGCGCCCAGAGTGCCAGGTTGACCGGGCGGGGAAAGCGGTCGCGGCAGAGCTGGGCGAGGTCCCGCCCCGTGGCGATACCGATCCGGGCGCAGAGCGCCTGCAGCAGCATCGCCATGAGCGAGGACAGCAGCGCGACGCTGAGCAGCGTGTACCCGAAGGCCGATCCGCCGGCGAGGGCGGTCGCCCAGTTGCCCGGGTCCATGTAGCCGACCGCGACCAGGTAGCCCGGGCCAATGAAGGCCATGAGCCGGCGCAGCCATCCCGCGGCATTCGGGATCACCACGCTGCGGTGCATCTCCGGCAGGCTGCGCCCCTCGGGCAAAGGGCCCATGGGCGAAGCCGCCGCCTCGGCCGGGTCCGCGGCCTGGTCCGGCCGGGTCAGCATGCGGCGCTGTCGTTCGGCATGGCTGAACAGGTCTTCAACTGTTAGAATGGCCCTTGTTTTTCAGCGGGTTAAACGTCACTCCGGAGGTGCCCCCGAGGCCCCGTCCTGTCAAGGCCCGCTTGTGGTCGGGCTCGGCGGCGCGCAAGTGTGGCCGGGCCGGGAACAGGATGCAGCGACGATGCGCGGACGGGTGAGGATCGGCGACGATCAGGTGGTCGAACTGGCGGAGATGTTCCGGCTGATGAGCGACCCGACGCGGCTGAAGATCATCCTCGCCTGTCTCGACCACGCGGCGGCCGTGGGGGAGATGGCGGAGCGCCTGGGCATCTCGGCCTCGCTGGTCTCCCACCACCTGCGGCTGCTGCGCGCGGCACGGCTGCTGCAGGCGGACCGGCGCGGCCGGCAGGTCTTCTATGCGGTGCAGGACGAGCATATCCGGTCGATGCTGTCGGACATGGTCGACCACGTGGCCGAGGTCGATGCCGAGGGCGATGTCGGGGCCGATGGGGCTGGCTGAAAAAAGCCGTGCCCTTGCTACATCGGCGGGGCGCCTCACTTGTGCGGTGCGATGCCGGGACTTATGGTCCGGCCGCGTCCGTTCCACCCCTGGTGGCACGGCGTGCGGGCCGTCCTGCGGCCCGGCGGGAATGCGATAGGGCGGCGCGTGTCGTCGACCCGGACGGGAATGGGAAGCGACGTGTGATCGGGCGATTGTTCGCTAAGGCATCGGGGCTCGCATACGCCGGCCTCTTCGTTGCACTCTCTGTCATCGGATCGGCCTCGGCGCAGAATGCCGCGCCCTCCGGCGGGCTGGTGGGCGAGACGCATAGCTCGCTCGGTGCGCCGACGCCCTGGGGCATCGGCCTGCAGCCGGCGGCCGGCCCGGTGAAGGAAGCGGTCCACGACTTCAACACCCTGGTGCTGTGGATCATCATCGCCATTACCGCCTTCGTCATGGCGTTGCTCGGCTGGGTGGTCTTCAAGTACCGCGAATCGGTCAATCCGACCCCGTCGCGGACCAGCCACAACACGATGATCGAGATCGCCTGGACGGTGATCCCGGTGCTCATCCTGGTGGTGATCGCCATCCCGTCCTTCCGGCTGATCTACTACCAGGACCGGGCCCGCGACGCCGACCTGACGATCAACGTGCAGGGCCGGCAGTGGTACTGGCACTATGCCTACCCGGACAACGGCAACTTCGCCTTCGACAGCCGGCCGATTCCCACCGAGGACCTGAAGTCCGACCAGCTGCGGAACCTGACGGTGGACGAGCCGCTTGTGATTCCGGTAGGCGCCACCGTTCGCGTGCTGACCACCGGCCAGGACGTGATTCACAGCTTCTTCGTCCCTTCGCTGGGCGTCCAGAAATACACCATCCCCGGCCGGACGCTGGAGACTTGGTTCAAGGCCGACCGCGCCGGGACCTTCTATGGTCAGTGCAACCAGATCTGCGGGACCAACCACTGGTTCATGCCGATCCAGGTCCAGGCAGTCCCGGCCGCCGAATTCCAGGCCTGGGTCGCTTCGGCGCAGAAGAAGTATGCCAAGGCCGATAGCGGCGAGGCCCCGGTGGCCGTGCTGCCGGCCCCGGCGACGCAGCAGCTTGCGGCCCTGCCCCGGTAGCCCCGGGGTTCGGCTGACCTTGATTGACCTCTTGGCGGGACGGATCCATGGCCACCGCGACTGACCACGCCCATCACGGGCACGACGACCATCACGACCACGCCCCTGGCTTTGTGGCGCGCTGGCTCTTCAGCACGAACCACAAGGACATCGGCACCCTCTATCTGATCTTCTCGGTCTTCGCCGCCGTCATCGGCGTGGCGCTGTCCGTGCTGATGCGAATGGAGTTGCAGAATCCCGGCCTGCAGTTCTTCTCGGACGGCCAGACCTGGAACGCCATCGTCAGCGCCCATGGCCTGATCATGGTGTTCTTCGTGGTCATGCCGGCGCTGATCGGCGGCTTTGGCAACTGGTTCGTGCCGATCATGATCGGCGCGCCTGACATGGCCTTCCCCCGCATGAACAACATCAGCTTCTGGCTGCTGGTGCCGGCCTTCATGCTGCTCGGCGCCTCGCTATTCGTGGGCGAGGGTGCCGGCGCGGGCTGGACGATCTATACCCCGCTGTCCAGCAACGAGTACCATCCCAGTGCCTCGATGGACCTGGCGCTGTTCGCGCTGCACCTGGCGGGTGCGTCCTCGATCATGGGCGCGGCCAACTTCATCACCACAATCTTCAACATGCGCGCGCCGGGCATGACCCTGCACAAGATGCCGCTGTTCGTGTGGTCGATGCTGGTCACCGCCTTCCTGCTGCTGCTGGCGGTCCCGGTGCTGGCCGGCGTCATCACCATGCTGATCACCGACCGCAACTTCGGCACGGCCTTCTTCAAGCCCGAAGGCGGTGGCGACCCGGTGCTGTTCCAGCACCTGTTCTGGTTCTTCGGCCACCCCGAAGTCTACATCATGATCCTGCCGGGCTTCGGCATCATCAGCCACATCGTCTCGACCTTCAGCCGCAAGCCGGTCTTCGGCTACCTCGGCATGGCCTACGCCATGGTCGCCATCGGCGTGGTCGGCTTCGTGGTGTGGGCGCACCACATGTATACCTCCGGCATCGACGTCGACACGCGCGCCTACTTCATGGCGGCGACGATGGTCATCGCGGTGCCGACGGGCGTGAAGATCTTCTCCTGGATCGCCACCATGTGGGGCGGGTCCATCCAGCTGAAGACGCCGATGCTCTGGGCGATCGGCTTCATCTTCCTGTTCACGCTCGGTGGCGTCACAGGCGTGAAGCTGGCCAATGCCGGCGCCGACGTGGTGCTGCACAACACCTACTACGTGGTGGCGCATTTCCATTACGTGCTGTCGCTCGGTGCGGTCTTCTCAATCTTCGCCGGGTTCTATTACTGGATTGGCAAGATGAGCGGGCACCAGTACCCCGAGTTCTGGGGCAAGGTGCACTTCTGGATGCTGTTCATCGGCGCCAACCTGATTTTCTTCCCGCAGCACTTCCTGGGCGCGCAGGGTATGCCCCGCCGCTACCCGGACTATCCGGACGCCTTCTGGGGCTGGAATATGGTCTCGTCGCTCGGGTCCTACATCTCGGCCGCCTCCATGCTCGTCTTCTTCTATGTCGTCTATCGGACCTTCACCGCGAAGGATCGCTTGGCCGACAACTACTGGGGCGAGGGTGCGACGACGCTGGAATGGCAGGTGTCCAGCCCGCCGCCCTTCCACACCTTCGAAGAACTCCCTCGCGTCCGCTGACGTTTCCGGGGCGGTCCCGACCGCCCCGCACTGCGTAACCGGAACGCCATGCCGCAGGGCATGGCGTTCCGTCCATTCAGGACCCAGATCTGCGACCATGAGCGACCTGACCGCCTCCTCCGCCTCGGACAGCATCCCGCAGGACCTTTCCGAAGTCCGCGATTGGGTGACGCTGCTGAAGCCGCGGGTCATCTCTCTGGTAGTGCTGACCGGCATCGTTGGGCTGATGGTGGCCCCGGGCCATCTGGCTCCTGCCCTTGCGGTTGCCGCGGTGCTCTGCATCGCGCTCGGCGCTGGGGCGGCCGGCGCCATCAACATGTGGTACGACCGCGACATTGATGCGCGGATGAAGCGCACGGCCACCCGGCCCATCCCGGCCGGGCGGATCGAACCGGGCGCCGCGCTGGCCTATGGCGTGGCGCTCGCCGCCGCCTCGGTCCTCATCATGGGGCTGGCAACCAACTGGGTCGCCGCCGCGGTGCTGGCGCTGTCGATCGGCTTCTACGTCTTCGTCTACACCATGTGGCTGAAGCGCCGGACCAGCCAGAACATCGTCATCGGCGGCGCCGCTGGGGCCTTCCCGCCGGTGATCGGCTGGGCGGCGGTGACCGGCCACATCACGCTCGAGCCGATCATCCTCTTCGCCATCATCTTCTTCTGGACGCCGCCGCATTTCTGGGCGCTCAGCCTCTTCGCCCATGCCGACTACGAACGCGTCGGCGTGCCGATGCTGCCCGTCACGCATGGTGCGAAGGAAACCCGGAAGCAGGTCCTGATCTATACGCTGGTGCTGCTGCCGCTGACCCTGCTGCCGACGCTGCTGGGCTTCGCCGGCTGGGTCTATGCTGCAGCCGCAGTCTTGCTGGGCGCCGAATTCCTCCGCCACGCGGTTCTTGTGTTCCGCGACCGGCAGGATGTGGCCGGCCGCAGCTTGACCGGCGACGCGCCGGCCCGGAAGGCCTTCCGCTACTCGCTCTCCTATCTCGGCCTGCTCTTCATCGCGCTGGCCGTCGACCGGATGATCCTCGGATGAGCCCGGCCGAGACGGTTTCTATGACGCCCGAGGAGCGCGCCGCCTTCAACCGCCGCCGCCGGCAGAAGAACTGGGCGGTGCTCGGCGTGCTGGTCGCGCTGGTCATCCTGTTCTTCTTTATCAGCACCGCGCGCGTGCTGCGCGGCTGACCTTGCCCGATCCCCACCAGGCCGCCACCTGCCGCACCATGGAACAGACCCGCGCCGAAGCCCTGCAACGCCGCAACCGCCGCACCGCGATCGGTGTCGGCGCCTTCGTATGCGGCATGCTGGGGCTCGCCTATGCCTCCGTCCCGCTCTACGACATGTTCTGCCGCGCCACTGGCTATGGCGGCACGGTGCAGGTCGGTGGCCCGGCGGCGCCCGGCGCGGCCAAGGACATGCCTGCCCGGGTGGTGACCATCCGCTTCAACGCCAATACCGCCCCCGGCCTGCCCTGGCGCTTCGCGCCATCCCAGGGACCGATGCAACTCCGCCTTGGCGAGGAGGGCATGGCCTTCTACCAGGCGAGCAACACCGCCGTGGCGCCAGTGACCGGCGTCGCCACCTACAACGTCACGCCCGCGACGGTGGGCAAGTATTTCCACAAAACCGCTTGCTTCTGCTTCGAGCAGCAGACGCTCGAGCCGGGCCAGCAGGTGGACATGCCGCTCGCCTTTTGGGTCGACCCGCAGATGGCCAAGGACCCGGCGACGCGGGACATCCACACCATCACCATCAGCTACAGCTTCTTCCGCAGCCTGGACGACGCCGACCGCAGCGGAGCCCTTGCGAATGCCGGGCCGCATGTCGGCGCCGCGCCGCGGGCCACCCCATGAGCCGCCCGGATGGCCTGCATGGGCTTGATCGGGGCGGGATTTTCCGGGATTGATGTGCATACCCGGCGACAGGGCCTTTCGGGGCCTCGCCTGAGAGATCGGACCAGGACGAGACATGGCCAGCACCACTGAGATCGCGGCGGAGCCTGCCCCGCTGCACAAGCACCCCTACCACTTGGTGGATCCCTCGCCCTGGCCGATCGTCGGCAGCTTCGCCGGCGGCGCCTTGGTGCTCGGCATCATCCTGCTGGCGCACGAGGGCATTCACTGGATGCTCTACCTCGGCATCGCCGGCGTTCTGGCGACCATGTTCTTCTGGTGGCGCGACGTCCTGATCGAGTCGCGGACGCCCGGCCTGCATACCCCGGTGGTGCGGATCGGCCTGCGTTATGGCATGACCCTGTTCATCGCCTCCGAGGTCATGTTCTTCGTCGCCTTCTTCTGGGCCTATTTCCACTTCGCGCTTTACCCGGAACATGTCTCCGGTGCCGCGGTCGCGGTCTGGCCGCCGAAGGGCGTGCTGACCTTCGATCCCTTCGGTCTGCCCTTCCTGAACACCATGATCCTGCTGCTGTCGGGCTGCACGGTGACCTGGGCGCACCACTCGCTGCTCCACGGCGACCGCAAGGGGCTGGTCGCCGGCCTGGCGATCACCGTCCTGCTCGGCATCAGCTTCAGCACCTTCCAGGCGATCGAGTATGCCGAGGCCCCGTTCCACTTCACCGGCGGCGTCTATCCTTCGGTCTTCTTCCTAGCCACCGGCTTCCACGGCTTCCACGTCATCATCGGCACCACCTTCCTGCTGGTCTGCCTGATCCGCGCGATCAAGGGCGGCTTCACCCCGCAGCGGCATTTCGGCTTCGAGGCGGCGGCTTGGTACTGGCACTTCGTCGACGTGGTGTGGCTGTTCCTCTTCGTCTGCATCTACTTCCTCGGTGCGGGCGAGATCGCCCAGCACTGATGGACGATGCCACCGGACCGGCGCCCCTGGCGCCGGCCGCACTGCTGGGCCGCTGTCCGCGTTGCGGCAGCGGCCCTTTGTTTTCCGGGCTGCTGAGGGTGCGGGAGGCCTGCTTGGCCTGCGGCCTCGACCTTCGGGCTCATGACTCTGGGGATGGCCCGGCGATGGCCGGCATCTTCATCGTCGGCGCGCTGGTGGTGATCATGGCGCTGGTGGTTGACATCAAATACCAGCCCTCGTTCTGGGTGCATGCGCTGGTCTGGCCGGTGGTGATCCTGGTGCTGTCGCTGGCGGTGATGCGCGTTGCCAAGGCGCTGCTGGTCGCGCTGCAGTACCGCCACCGCTTGCGTGTTCCCGCCCCGTGATCCTCAAGCGTTGGGCGCCGGTGCTGGTTGCCCTGCCGGTTCTGGCCGTGCTCCTGGCGCTCGGCATCTGGCAAGTACGACGTCTTGTCTGGAAGACTGACATGCTGGCGACCATCACGGCCTCCGAGGCCGGGCCGCCGGTGCCGCTCGGCTCCGCGCCCACCCCTTACACCAAGGTCGTCGCCACCGGTCGCTTCGACCATGGGCGGGAGGCGTTGTTGGGCCTTGAGGTTCGCGGCACCACCCTTGGCGCCCACCTGCTGGTACCCCTGCTGCGGGAGGGCGCGCCGCCGCTGCTGGTGGATCGCGGATGGGTGCCGATCGAGCGCGACCGGCCGGTGGGCCGGCCTGAGGGCAAGGTCTCCGTCACCGGCTATGTCCGCCCGCCCGACGAGCGCGACTGGAACAGCCCGAAGGACGATCCGGCCGGACGGCGCTTCTACATTCTCGATACCGCGGCGATCGGCGCGGCGCTCGGCTTGTCGCCGCCCGCCCCCTTCGGCTTGGTGGCGCTGTCGCCGCCCGGCACGCCGCCCGCCACGCTGCCGGCGGCGCCCACCACCCTGCCGCGGCCGAACAACCCGCATCTCGGTTATGCCATCACCTGGTTCGGGCTGGCGGCGGCGCTGGTCGGCGTGGTGGCGGCCTTCATGCTGCGAAAGCGGCAGCCCGCCTCGGAGCCGGCGCGGCCCGGTCTGTAGCCGCGGCCGGTCGCGCATGACCACCGTCCATTCCAACCCGTCATCGCAGCACGAGGGATCCGGTATGAACGCCGCCTATGACCGCCTGAAATCCCGCTTTGCCCGCATCGCCACGCTGGGTGAGGCGCAGGCCATGCTGCACTGGGATGCGAGCGCCATGATGCCGCCCGGCGGCGCCGTGGCACGTGGCGAGCAACTGGCGACGCTGGCCGGCCTGACGCACGATCTGCTGGCCGCGCCGGAAGTCGCCGACGACCTCGACGGCGCCGAGGCCACCGGCGAATGGGACGCCCCCAACCTCGACCTGATGCGCCGCGCCCATCTCCGCGCCTCCGCTCTGCCGACCCAGCTGGTCGAGGCGATGGCGCGGGCCAACAGCGCTTGCGAGAACATCTGGCGCGAGGCCAAGGCGAAGGCCGACTTCCCCCTGGTCCGCCCGGCGCTGACCGAAGTGGTGCGGCTGCAGCGGGAGATGGCGCAGGCGCTCTCGGCGCTGACCGGCCTGTCGCCCTACGACTCGCTGATGGAAGGCTACCAGCGCGGCGTGACGGCCGCCGAGGTCGAGCCGGTCTTCACCGCCTACGAGGCTTTCCTGAAGGATGCCCTGCCGCGGGCCGAGGCAATCCAGGCCCGCCGCCCCGCCGCCATCCCGCTGCCCGGCCCCTTTCCGGTCGCGGCGCAAAAGGCGCTGTGCCAGCGGATGTCGCAGCGCGTCGGGCTGGACTATGCGCACGCGCGGCTGGACGAGAGCCTGCACCCCTTCTGCGGCGGCACGCCGACCGATGTGCGCATCACCACCTTCTATGCCGAGCAGGACGTTGCCAAGGCGCTGATGGGCGTGCTGCACGAGACCGGACATGCGCAATACGAGCGCGGCCTGCCGGAGCCTTGGGCACGCCAGCCGGTCGGCGAGGCGGCAGGGATGGCAGCGCACGAGTCGCAGTCCCTGATCGTCGAGATGCAGGCCTGCCGGTCGGATGCCTTCCTCGGCTTTCTCGGCGGTGAGCTGCGCGCCAGTTTCGGCGGCGACCCGGCCGCCTACAGCACAGCCAACCTTGCGGCGCACTGGCGGCATGTCTCGCGCGGCTTCATCCGGGTCGATGCCGACGAGCTGACCTATCCCGCGCATGTCATCCTGCGCTTCCGGCTCGAACGCGCGCTGATCGGCGGCGACCTGGCGGTGGCCGACCTGCCCGGCGCCTGGAACGATGGTTTCCGCGCCCTGCTCGGCATCGCCCCACCTGACGACGCGCGGGGCTGCCTGCAGGACATCCATTGGCATGACGGCGCCTTCGGCTATTTCCCCAGCTACACCCTAGGCGCGATGGCCGCGGCGCAACTGATGTGCGCGGCACGGCACGACGTCGCTGGACTCGACGACGCGCTGGCGCTTGGCGACCTGCGGCCGCTGATGAGCTGGCTGCGCGAGCGGGTGCATGGCCAGGGCGCCCGGCTCGGCTTTCAGGACCTCCTGCGCTTCGCTACTGGCAAGCCGCTCGACCCGGCGGATTTCACCGCCCACCTGCAGAGCCGTTACCTGGAAGCATGACGCGCGGCGTGCATCGCGCCCCGGAATCCCGCACATAGGGGCATGCCGCACTCCACCCCGCTGATCACGACCCTGGTCGCCGCCCTGACCGTGGCGTTGCTGCTGGGCGTGACCGCGCGTAAGCTGCGGCTGCCGCCGCTGGTTGGCTACCTGGTCGCCGGTGTGCTGATCGGGCCCCATACCCCGGGCTATATCGGCAACCTGGAACTGGCGGGGGAACTGTCGGAGATTGGCATTATCCTGCTGATGTTCGGCGTCGGCCTGCACTTCTCCCCGCAGGACTTGGTGCAGGTGAGGGGCGTCGCGGTACCCGGCGCGCTGGCGGGCGTCACGGTGGTGACGCTGCTGGGCTGGGGCTTGGCGCGGCTGCTCGGCTGGACCAATGGGCAGGGACTGGTCTTCGGCATCTGCCTGTCGGTCGCCAGCACCGTCGTGGTACTCCGCAGCCTGCAGGAACGCGGAGATACGGCCTCGCGCGAGGGGCATGTGGCGATCGGCTGGCTGGTGGTGGAGGACCTGGCGATGGTCCTCGCCCTGGTTCTGGTGCCCGTCGCCGCGGCGCTGCTGGATGGGCGGACGCCGGCGGGCATGCTGGCCGGGATGGGAGTGGGGGACGGGGGTGTGCTGGTTTCCCTGCTGGTCACCCTCGGCAAGCTGGCGGCCTTCGTCGCGTTCATGCTGCTGGTCGGCAGCCGGGTCATGCCGGCGGCGCTGTCGATGGTCGGCGCGCTGCGGTCGCGGGAGCTGTTCTCCCTCGCCGCCCTGGTCGCGGCGCTCGGCGTCGCCTACCTCGCCTTCGTCGCCTTTGGTGTATCCTTTGCCCTCGGCGCTTTCCTGTCCGGCCTGGTGCTGGGCCAATCGGCACTGAGCCTGAAAGCGGCGGAGCAGACGCTGCCGCTGCGCGACGCCTTCGCGGTGCTGTTCTTCGTTTCGGTCGGAATGCTGTTCGACCCGGGCGTTTTGCTGCGGGAGCCGCTGGGCCTCGCCGGCGCGGTGCTGGTCGTGATGCTCGGCAAGTCGGCTGTGGCCTGGGCCATGGCGCGGGTGCGCGGGATGTCGGGACGGGAGGCGCTGACCATCGCCGCCTCCCTCGCCCAGATCGGCGAGTTCAGCTTCATCCTGGCCGGGCTCGGCGTGACGGAGAAGGTGTTGCCCGAGGTCGGGCGCGACCTGGTGCTGGCAGTGGCGCTGCTCACCATTGCGCTGAACCCGGCGATGTTCTGGCTGGCCGACCGGCTGGCCGGGCGCAATCCGGCGCCCGTGGTGCAGGCCGCCGCGCCGGCTCAGCCGAGTGGCGTCGGGTAGGGCACCAGCGGCGCATCCAGCGCCACGTACAGCGGGTGCTTCGGGCTGCCGTCGCCGTTCACCTTGAAGCACAGCGGCTTCACCCCGATCGCGCGCAGCCGCGCCGCCACCTCGGCACCGCGCGCCTTCAGCGGCTCGGGCGGCTTGCCCCAGCCGACGACGACGACGCCGGCCCCAGCCGCGTAGCGCAGGATGGCGTCGTCATTGCCTGGGCCCACCGGGTCGGCGACCTCCAGCAGCCGCATCTTGTCGGTGGCGCGGTAGCCGAAGGCGTTCAGCATCACCAGGGCGCCGTAGCCCCAGCGCCGGGCGCGTTCGACGCAGCGCGCCACCGTCGGGTCGTCGAAGTCGATATTGGCGACGGAGGGGTTCATGCCGATCTGCACGGCATAGCCCGGGCTGCCGAAGGGCTTGCCGTCCCACCGGCGCTCCAGCCAGTAGCGGTAGCAATTCCCCGGCCCGTCGAAGCCGGCGGCCGAGACGATATGGGCTGCGACCTTCAGGCGGACCTTGCCGCCGGGGCTGTGCGTGGGTTCGGTGTCCATGCGGGACGGTGCTTCCAGGCAGCTGGCGAGGCAAGGTGGGAAGTTTGAAGTACTCCCACCCCAAACCCCGTCCTTCTTGTGGGCCTGGCATTCGCCAGGCGGAGGGTGCCAGGCTCTGAAAAATGGATGAGGGGCTCGGGGAAAATACCTTCTCCCCGACCTTGCTGCACCCCGCCCGAGCCGCCACGCTTCCGGCAAAGCGGAGGAAACGCCATGTCCCAGCCCTACGAGGTGCTCGCCCACAACCTCTCGGCCCAGTCCGAGAACAAGATCCACGACGACACCGTCGCGCGCCGCTTCGGCTTCACCGGCGCGCTGGTCCCGGGAGTCGAGGTCTATGCCTATGCCTGCCATCCCGCGGTCCGCCGCTGGGGCCGTGCCTGGCTGGAGCGCGGCACCGCCGAATGCCGCTTCCAGTCGCCGGTCTATGACGGCGACCGCGTGGTGGTGGAAGCAGCTGAGGCCGGCAACGGTCTCGCCCTGACGGTCCGCCACGGCGAGGCGACCTGCGCCACCGGCTATGCGGCGCTGCCGGCCGCCGCCGCCCTGCCCGATCCCGACGCTTGGCCTTGGCGCGCGCCGCCCGCGAGCCGGCCCCCGGCCAGCGAGCAAACGCTCGCCCGCGGCATGGTCCTCGGCACCGCGCCGCTCGAGGTCACGCCGGCGCTCGCCGCCGACTACCTGGCCGCGGTGCGGGAGGTGGACCCGATCTATGCCCGGGAGGGGCTGGTGCATCCGGGGCAGGTGCTGCGGCTCTGCAACCAGGCGCTGGTGCAGAATGTGGTGCTGGGCCCCTGGATCCATGTCGGCAGCCGGGTCCGGATGCTGGCCGCGCCGCGGGTCGGGCAAAGCCTGACGGCGCGCGCGCGGGTGACCGACAATACGGAGCGCAAGGGGCATCGAATCGTCGAGCTCGACGTGCTGGTGGTGGATGGCGCAGGCGCCCCCGTGACGCAGGTCCTGCACACGGCGATCTGGCGGCCGCGGCAGGTGGCAGGGTAGGGCGGCCATTCCCGTGCCCGTCGCGAAGCATGCATCGCGGGTCATTCGACGTTGCGGGAGCAGCGCAGTTTGATCATAAGGATAATGGTTCCCGGCGGCCCTGGGTACTCCCTTGATCGTCATCGCAGGAGTCCTGACCGAGCGTGACGTCCCCTGCCCTTCGCCTGCATCGCGCCGTCATGGCCGCCTCCTTGCTCGTGCCGATGCTGGTCTTCGCTGCCGCAGCCTGGTGGAACCGTGGCGAGGTGCTGCGGGAGGGCACCGACGCCGTCGACCGCACCTCGGCCGTGATGCAGGAACACGCGGCCAAGGTCTTCGATACCGCCAACCTCATCCTGGCCTGGGTCGCCGACCATGTCGGCCGCCTCGATGCCGAGGCGGTGGCCGCACCGGCGACCAGCGATCTGCTGCGGAGCATGGCGTCGTCATTCGACCAGATCGTCTCGGTCTGGGTGGCCGACGCCGATGGGCAGGTCCGTGCCGGCAGCCAGGCCTGGGACCCGTCGGTGTCGATCGCCGACCGGGAGTTCTTCAGGGTACAACGCGAGCGGGCGGATGCCGGCAGCCATGTCAGCGCGGCCTTCACCGGCCGGGCCACCACCATCGCCTCCTTCGCCGTCAGCCGGCGGCGCAGCGACGCCGCGGGCAACTTCGCCGGCACCATCCATGTCGCGCTCAGCCCGGACTACTTCGCACGCTTCTATGCCGAGGCGGCGCCACCCTTCCGCCATGCCGCGGCATTGTTCCGCGCCGACGGCGCCATCCTGGTGCGCCAGCCGGCGCTGCCGGGGGCACCCGACCGCGTGGCGCCGACCAGCCCGGTCTTCCGTCGGGTCGGCGAGGGGCAGGCCCGCGCAACCTTCACCGATGTTTCGAGCCTGGACGGGCGCCGGCGGGTCTATTCCTATCGCCGGGTCGGCACCTGGCCGATCTATGTCAGCTTCGGCGCCGATGCCGACTCGCTGCTCGATCGTTGGCACGGCAACCTTCGCGTCTACGGAGCGGTGGCCGCGGCGGCGGCGCTGACGCTGCTGCTGGTCACTTGGCTGGCGCTGCGCGGCGCCCGGGCGGCCGAGGCGGCCGAGGCGGCGTTGCGGCGGGAGGCGACGGCACGGGCGGCGGCGGAAGCGCGGCAGGCGGCCGAGCAGCGTTTCCGCGCGGTATTCGAGAGCCGGGCGGTAGGCATGGCGGTGCTCGATCTGGCGAGCGGCAAGATGCTGGTGGCGAATGACAGGCTGCTGGAGATGACCGGCACCGACCGGAAGGCCTTCGAGGCGGGGGACTGGGACTGGCGCCGGGTGACCGCGCCCGAGCATGTGGCGCTGTCCGAGAATGCGCGGCGGGAGGCGCAGGCGGATGGCTGGTGGCAGCCCTTCGAGAAGGACTACCTGCGGCCCGACGGGCTGCGCCTGCCGGTCCGCGTCTCCTCCGCCCCGCTGCCGGGGGAGCCGGGCCGGGTGGTGGTGCTGGTGCAGGACATCTCCGAGCAGCGCGAGGCGGAGCTGCGCCGCGACCTGCTGATGCGGGAGGTGGACCACCGGGCGAAGAACGTGCTCGCCACTGCGCGGGCGGTCCTGCGGCTGAGCCGGGCGACCAGCCTCGATGGCTTCGTGCGCGAGGTGGACGGGCGGATCGGCGCGCTGGCCCAGGCGCTGGCCCTGCTGTCCAATACGCAATGGCATGGCGTCGAGCTCGACCTGCTGGCGCGGCAGGAATTGGCGGTCTTCCTCAGCGGGGCGGAGGGCGGGCCGCGGGCCGAGTTGCGCGGGCCGGCGGTGACGATCACCGCGACCGCAGTGCAGCCGCTGGCCATGGCGATTCACGAGCTGGCGACGAATGCGACGAAGTACGGCGCGCTGTCGCGCCCTCATGGCGTGCTGACGCTGGAATGGGAGGTGCTGGCGGAGCAGCCGGAGCGCCTGCGCCTGGTCTGGCGGGAACGCGGCGGACCGCCGGTCACGGTGGCGCCGGCCGGGCGGGGCTTCGGCAGCCGAGTGCTGCAGGCGACGCTGACGCGGCAGCTCGGCGGGACGCTGTCGCTGTGCTGGGATCCCAAGGGCCTGCGCTGCGAGATCGTGCTGCCAGCGGCGCGCGTGCTGGCGCGGGCCGAGGCCGTCATGCTCGCCTGATCAGTTCACCCCGACGGCGCCGCCCAGCACGTCGCCGATGCCGGCATGGATTACCAGGTCGGCGATCGGGTCCAGCCCGGTCTCCTGCCGGTTGAGGATGACCAGCCCGGCGCCGCGCCGCTTGGCCATCTCCGGGAAGCCCGCGGCCGGATAGACCACGAGGGAGGAGCCGAGGACGAGGCAGAGGTCGGTCGCCTGCACCGCTTCGTGTGCCCGCAGCATCGGGCCTTCCGGCATGGACTGACCGAAGCTGACCGTCGCGGTCTTCAACAGGCCGCCGCAGGTGCGGCAGTCCGGCACCTGATCGGTCTGGGCGAATGCGGCATGGATGTCTGCGATCTCGTGCCGCGTCGCGCAGGTGAGACAGGTGGCGTAGGTGGTGTTGCCGTGCAACTCGATCACATGGTCGTCGGGGATGCCGGAGGCCTGGTGGAGGCCGTCGATGTTCTGGGTAATGACCGCATGGACCTTGCCCTCCCGCACCAGCCGGGCGACCGCACGGTGGCCGCGGTTGGGCTCCGCGGCACGCAGGGTGGCGTCACTCTCGAAGCGGCGCCGCCAGGCCTCGCGTCGGGCTTCGGGCGAGCGAAGGAACTCGTCGAAGTAGATCGGCTTCATTTTTTCCCAGGTCCCCGTCCCCGGGCTGCGAAAGTCGGGGATGCCCGATTCCGTGCTGATCCCGGCGCCGGAGAAGACGATGATCCGCCTTGCCGCCTCGATCATGCCTTTCAGCGTGGCGATACCCTCGTCCATCATTGTTCGTCTCCCGGAAAACGAAGGGCGCCGGAGGAGTGCCATCCCCGGCGCTTGCTTCCTACGCCGCCGCGTCCTCGAGGATCATCGCCGCCGCCTTCTCGCCGATCATGATCGTCGGAGCATTGGTATTGCCGGTAGTCAAGGTCGGCATAACGGAAGCGTCCGCGACCCGCAGCCCGGCGATGCCGCGCACCCGCAGTCGGCTGTCGACCACGGCGGCGGGGTCCTCCCCCATCCGGCAGGTGCCGACGGGGTGGTAGATGGTGGTGCCGTATTGCCGGTTGAATGCCAGCAGCTCGTCATCGGAGGCGGCGCCGGGGCCGGGCAGGATCTCCTCGACGCTGTACCTGGCGATGGCCGGCTGGGCGAAGATCTCGCGCACCATGCGGATGCCGCGCGCCAGCAGGTCCTGGTCGCTGCGTGCCGCGAGGTAGTTGGGCCGGATGGCCGGGCGGTCGAAGGGGTCGGGCGATTTTGCCATGACGCTGCCGCGGCTGTCGGGCTTCACCGGGCAGATGGCGCAGGTCATGCCGGGGGCGGATTCCAGCACGCCGAACTTGCCCGCGGCGTAGCTGGCCGGGGTGAACAGCAACTGAAGGTCGGGGCTGGCGAGGCCCTCGCGCGAGCGGGCGAAGACCTGGGCGGTGGTGACGCCGAAGGTGAGGGCTCCGTTGCCCCGGGTGAAGAACTTCGCCACCTCGCCGGCCAGGCGGACGCCGCGCGCCAGCTGGTTGGTGCTGAGCATGTCGCGCACCCGGTGCTGGACGCGGGAGACATAGTGGTCCTGCAGGTTGGCGCCGACCGCGGGCATGTCCTGCAGCACCTCGATGCCGAGTGCGCGCAGGTGGTCCGCGGGGCCGATGCCCGACAGCTGCAGCAGGTGTGGCGAGTTCACCGCGCCGCCGGAGACGATGACCTCCCGCGCTGCGCGGATGATCCGCAGCGTGCCGCGCTGGCGGAACTCGGCGCCGGTGCAGCGCCGGCCGTCGAAGAGCAGCCGTGCGACCTGCGCCTCGGTCTCGACCCGCACCTTCCCCTTGGCAGCCGCCAGGTAGGTGCGGGCGGTCGAGCCGCGCCAGCGGCCGATGCGGGTCATCTGCGAATAGCCGACGCCTTCCTGCTCCTTCCCGTTCAGGTCGCGGCGGAAGGGATGGCCGGCCTGCTGCGCCGCCTCGATGAAGCGGTGGGTGAGGGGGAGGATGGTGCGGTAGTCCTCCACCTGCAGCGGGCCGTCCTGGCCGCGATACTCCGGGTCGCCGCCCTGCCTGTAGGTTTCCGACCTGCGGAAGAAGGGCAGGACCTCGTCATAGGACCAGCCGCGGCAGCCCATCTGTGCCCAGATGTCGAAATCGGCGGGGTTGCCGCGGACATAAAGCATGCCGTTGATCGAGGAGGAGCCGCCGAGGGTGCGGCCGCGCGGCCAGCGAATCTCCCGGTCGTTCGAGCCCTTCTCCGGCTCGGTGACATAGCCCCAGTTCACCAGCTTCTGGTTCTGCAGCAGCTTGATCATCCCGGCGGGGATGTGGATCCAGGGATGGCGGTCGCGCGGCCCGGCTTCCAGCAGCGTGACGCGGGCGCCGCTTTCGGCCAAACGCGCGGCAACGGCGCAGCCGGCCGAGCCGGCGCCGATGACGAGGTAGTCGGTGTCCATGGCGGCGTCTCTCTCCCCTTGGCGGGGAGGGTGGCGCATCAGCCGGCGCGGCGGAAGATCGGCATCAGGTTGTTTGCCGGCATCTCGACAATCTCGGGCGGGCCGAAGCCCGCGGCGGCGGCCTCGGCAGCAACGGTCTCGAGGGCGCGGACGCCCCAGTCCGGGTCCTGGGCGCGAAGGCCGGCATCGAAGGCCGCGTTCGATGGCGCGGTGTGCGCGCCGCCCTGCCTATACGGCCCGTAGAGGATCAGCTTTCCGCCCGGCGGCAGGATGCGCGCGGCGCCGCGCAGCAGGCCGAGCCCTGCCGCCCAGGGCGCGATGTGGATCATGTTGATGCAGAGAACCGCATCGGCCCGCGCCACCGGCCAGTTCTCCGCCGCAGTGTCGAGCGCCAGCGGCGGGCGGAGGTTGTTCAGCTTTGCTGCGCGTGTCCAGGCGGCGATGCTGGCGCGGGCGGCCGGGTCCGGGTCGGTCGGCTGCCAGATCAGGCCGGGGAAGGCGGCGGCGAAATGCACCGCATGCTCCCCGGTGCCGGCGGAGACCTCCAGCAGGGTGCCCGTCTCCGGCAGGTGCCGGCGCAGCACGGCGAGGATCGGATCGCGGTTGCGCGCGACGGCGGGGGCGGAGCGGCGGGCGTCCTGCATCACAGGCCGAGCGCGATGCCGATGCGGGCGCGAATGGCGGTGAGCTGGTCGGGGGTGATGGCGGACTCCGTCGGCCGGATGCGCGACTTGGAGGTCGCGGTCACATGCGTCGCGAGAGCGAAACAGAGCTTGGTGCAGCCGTTCTCCGCCGAAGGCGGGATGGACACGCTGAGGTCGGCGATGCCGAGCCTGGCGTCCTCGGTGATCGGCACCAGCACGACGTTGGGGTAGGCCGGGTCGAAGAGCTCGCTGTCCTCGACCACGATGGCGGGGCGGAGCCGGCTGGGCGCCCTTGGCAGCGCATCGCGCCAGTCGGCAATGACGATCTGGCCCGCCCGCAGTGGCAGGCTCAAGGCTCGACCTTTGCCGTCGGGATGCCCCAGTCGGCGACGAATCCCTGCGCCTCCGGTGAGCCGGCGACATGGGCCGCAGCCTGCCGGCTCTGCTCGCGGATCCGCTCGCGGCGGATGCGCCGCGCCTCGGCTGTGGCCAGTTCGCGCAGATAGGTGGCGAGGCCGATGCCGCGCGCCTTGGCGGCACCTTCGAGGGTGACGAGAACATTGTCGTCGAGCCGAATGGAAAGGGGGGAGGCCATGACGGCAGGATCGTAGTGCGTGGGCGTAATGCGCTCAAGTCTTACTTCGCCGACATCCCTGATGCTGCCACCACAGGCCGCCAAGTCGTGGCGAAATCCGCCACCAGCTGCCGGTAGGCTGCGGCGTCCAGCGGCCGGTCTGGCGGGGTCAGTCCGGCCGCGCGCAATTGCGCCGCCACCTCCGGCAGGGCGATGATCCGGTTGACCTCGCCGTTCAGTCGCTCGACCAACGTCGGCGGCAGACCGCGCGGGCCGCTCAGTCCCATCCAGGCCGTCGCGGTCAGCTGCGGGAAGCCAAGAGCAGCGAAGGCCGGCACGCCAGGCAGCGACGGCTCCGCCGCCGGGCCGCTGACCGCCAGTGCCCGGGCCCGGCCGGACGTCACCGCGCCGATCGCGCTGGCGAGCGGCGCCATCATGCTGTCCACTTGGCCGTTCAGCAGGTCCAGCAGCGCCGGCCCGGTGCCGCGATAGGCGACATGTGTCAGCCGCGCCCCGGCGGCCTTGGCCAGCATTTCCCCCTGAAGGTGCTGCAGGCTGCCAGTGGCGGGGCTGCCATAGGTCAGGCCGCGCGCCCAGGACCGCGCGGCGCGGAGGTAGAGATCGAAGGTCTGGAAGCGGCTGTCGGCCGGCACCAGCAGCACGCTCGGCGTCTCGGCGATCAGCGCGACATGGGTGAAGTCGCGGTCGGGATCATAGGGCAGGGCTTCCAGCAGCGGCGCCATGCCGAGCGGGGCGGTATTGGTCAGGCCGAGCGTCTGGCCGTCCGGATTGGCGCGGGCGACCAAATCGGCGCCGGGGATGCCGCGCCCGCCGGGGCGGTTCTCCACCAGCACCGGCCGGCCGAGCGCGGCGGCGAGGGAGGGGGCGAGGATATGCGCCGCGGTGTCGGCACCGCCGCCGGGGGCGAAGGGAACGACGAGGCGAATGGCCGGGCCGCCGAAGCGCGACAGCGGCGAGGTCGCCTGGGCGCTGGCCTGGCCCGGCAGGAGAACCGGCAGCAGCGAAAGCAGCAGGGCGGTGCGGCGGCGCATGGGAACATCCCTCGACGCTGACCGATACCGCGCGCCATACGCCCGGTCACATCACGAAGGTCACGTCACGAATCCTACGATGCGAAGCTCAGGCCGTGGCGCACGGCATAGGCCGCCAGCCGCCCGGGATCCTGCCTGGGCTCGGCCAGGCCGACATGCCCGTCTGGCCGCAGCAGGTAGGCGGCATCGCGCGCCAGCCCGGCGCGGCCTGCCGCCGCGGTCCAGCGGAAGGCATCGAGCGGCAGCCGGCGCTCCGCGGCGGCGGCGGCCAGGGCGGGAGAGACGGCGCCATGCACCTGCAAGCGCCAGCCCCCGCCGTCGAGCGGCGCGTGGTTGTCGAGCGGGGCCACCCAGGGCAGGCGGTCCCCGGCTGCAACGCCGCCGGCCTTGCCCTCGCTGAGCGCGCTGTCCGGATAGGCAATGCGGATTTGCGAGATCAGCCGGAAGAAGGCGTGCCGGCCGGCCTCGAAGCCGGCGGCGATCGGCAGCAGCCGCGGCAGCAGCCAGCGCCGGACCAGCCGGCCGCCGAGTCCGGTCGAGACCGCGCCGCGGAAGACGCGGTCGGTGGTCTCGACCAGGCTGCGGGCGAAGCCGATGCGCTCCGACTCGTAGGTATCGAGCATGGCGGGGGCGGCCCGGCCATGCAGCACCTCGGCCAGCTTCCAGGCCAGGTTCACCGCGTCGCCGATGCCGGTGTTCATCCCCTGGCCGCCGGCCGGGCTGTGGATGTGCCCGGCATCGCCGGCGAGGAAGGCGCGGCCCTGCCGGAAGCGGGCCGCGACGCGGTGATGGACATGGTAGGTGGCGAACCAGTTCACCTGCTCCACGCGGACGTCGAGCAGCGCCTCCACCTCGGCGCGGAGGTCCTCGAAGCCAAGGCCGGGGCGGTCGCCGAGCGATGCGGGGACCACGCCGATCAGCCGGTTCATGCCGCGGCTGCGGACCGGCAGCATCAGCGCGAAGCCCTGCGTGGCGAGGTTGACCGAGAGGTCCGGCTGGAACGGCCCGGCGAGCCGGACATCCGCCACGTAAAAGAGCTGGCCATAGGTGCCGCCGGGGAAGCCGAGGCCGAGCACCTGGCGCACCCGGCTATGCGCGCCGTCGCAGCCGCAGATATAGCCCGCCGCGGCTTCGGTTTCAGAGCCGCCGCGGCGGAGCGTGGCGCGGATGCCGTCCGGGGTCTCGGCGAAGCCCGCCAGCTCGGTGTCCCACTCGACCGCGACGCCGGCAGCGGCCAAGCGCTCAACCAGGAAACGCTCGTGATCGTCCTGCGGGAAGCTGAGGGCGAAGGGATAGGGGCTCAGCCCCTTGCCAAGGTCCTGCAGCGAGACCTGGGCGACCTCGGCGGCGGTCTCGCGCAGGTGCAGCGCCTCCACCTTGATGCCGCGGTCGATGACCGCCTCGGCGAGGCCGAGCTGGCGGTAGAGCTCCAGCGTCCGCGCCTGCACGACCATGGCGCGGGAGGCCGTGCCTGGCCCGGCGGCCTTGTCCAGGATGCGGGGCCGGATGCCGTGGTGGAGCAGGGAGAGGGCAAGCACAAGGCCGGTCGGGCCGGCGCCGGCGATGAGGACCTGGGGGGCAGGCGGGACCGTTGCGGGCATTCTGCGTCCTTTCCGGGGACCGATCCGCGGCGAATGAACAACGGGCCCCATCCTCCGCCTGCCGACTGCTCCCGCCAAGGTCCCGAGCGGCACGTCGGACTTGCGGTCCGGCACGCTGCCCTGGTTTGTTGTTGGCACAGCAGCCCCACGGCCTCCGGCCGGTTCCGCCCCCCGGCGATCTGCATTAGGGTCCGCGCCCCATGCGCTACCTCAGCACCCGCGGCCAGGCCGCCCCCCGTGACTTCGAAGGCGTCCTGCTCGCCGGCCTCGCCGAGGATGGCGGCCTTTTCCTGCCGGAGAGCTGGCCGAACCTCTCCGGCACCGAATGGCGCGCCCTGCGCGGCCTGCCCTACCCGGAGCTCTCGGCCCGGCTGATGCATCTGTTTGCCGGGGAGACGCTGTCGCTCGAGACGCTCCGCGGCATGACCGGCCTGGCCTATGCCGGCTTCGGCCACCCCGCCGTCGCGCCGCTGGTCCAGCTCGACACCCGGACCTTCGCGCTCGAGCTGTTCCACGGGCCGACGCTCGCCTTCAAGGACATGGCGATGCAGCTGCTCGGGCGGCTCTTCGACCACGTGCTGGCCCGGCGGGGCGAGCGGATCACCATCGTCGGAGCGACCAGCGGCGACACCGGCTCGGCCGCGATCGAGGCCTGCCGCGACCGCCGCGCCATCGACATCGTCATCCTCCATCCGGAGGGGCGGACCTCCGAGGTGCAGCGCCGGCAGATGACGACCGTGCTGTCGGACAACGTCGCCAACCTCGCGGTCCAGGGCAGCTTCGACGACTGCCAGGACCTGGTGAAGGCGATGTTCGGCGACGCGCCCTTCAGGGAGGAGATGCGGCTGGCCGCCGTCAATTCCATCAACTGGGCCCGGGTCGCGGCGCAGATCCCCTATTATGCCTATGCCGCACTCGCCCTGGGCGCGCCGGACCGGCCGGTGGCCTTCAGCGTGCCGACCGGAAATTTCGGCAATGTGCTCGCCGCCTGGGCTGTCAGGGAGATGGGGCTGCCGGTGGAGCGGCTGATCGTCGGCGCCAATCGGAACGACATCCTGGCGCGCTTCCTGGCGGCCAACGACATGACGGTGCGAGGCGTCGAGCCGAGCCTGTCGCCCAGCATGGACATCCAGGTGAGCTCCAACTTCGAGCGGCTGCTCTTCGAGCTGCTGGGCCGCGACGCCGCAGCAACGGCCGAGACCATGCGCCGCTTCCGCGCCGAGGGACGGATGCCGGTGCCGGATGCCGCCTGGCGCCGGGCGGCCGGGCTGTTCCACGGCTTCGCCCTGTCCGACGAGGGCACGCTGGAGGAGATCCGCCACCTCCGGGAGACGGCCGGCTACCTGGCGGACCCGCATACCGCGGTCGGCACCGCCGCGGCGCGGGCGCATGCGCCGGCCGACCCCGGCATCCCGGTGGTGGTCGCCGCCACCGCCCATCCCGCGAAATTCCCGGATGCGGTGGAGCGCGCGGTGGGCTTCCGCCCGCCCCTGCCGCCGCGGCTGGCCGATCTCTATGCACGGGAGGAGCGGTTCTCGGTGCTGCCGCTCGGGCTCGGGTCGGTCGAGGATTTCGTCCGCGCCCATGCCCGGCGCAACCGCGCGGCCTGACCCGCCCGAACCGGCCGGCCTCGCCCGGCCGGGCGGCAGCCCTGCCGATTTCTCCTGGCCCGCCGCCCAACCGATGTGCCGGCCACGCCGTTGATGCCGCCATAGCGGAAGGCGGATGGCATGCACGGATCGGCATTGGTGGTGGGCGTCAGCGGCATCGTCGGCAACAACCTGGCGCGGCACCTGCTGGGCCAGGGCTGGGAGGTGGCCGGGCTGGCGCGACGCCCCCCGGCCGACATCGACGGGCTGCGGCCGGTCGCCGCCGATCTGCTCGACCCCGCCGGGCTGCGGGCGGCGCTGGACGGGGCGCGGCCGAGCCATGTCTTCCTCACCACCTGGATGCGGCAGCCAACCGAGGCGGAGAACATCCGCGTCAACGCCGCCATGGTGCGTAACCTGCTCGACGCCCTGCGGCCGGCCGGGACGGTGCGGCACGTCGCGCTGGTCACCGGGCTCAAGCACTACCTCGGCCCCTTCGAGGCCTATGGGAAGGGCCGCCTGCCGGCGACGCCATTCCGCGAGGAGCAGCCGCGGCTCGATGTCGAGAACTTCTACTACGCGCAGGAGGACGCGGTCTTCGCCGCCGCCGCCCGCGACGGCTTCGGCTGGAGCGTGCACCGGCCCCACACCATCATCGGCTATGCCCTCGGCAACGCGATGAACATGGGCGTCACCCTTGCGGCCTATGCCACGGTCTGCCGCGAGACGGGCCGGCCCTTCCTGTTCCCCGGCTCCGCCGCGCAGTGGAACGGGCTGACCGACATGACCGATGCGCGGCTGCTGGCGCGCCACCTGGAATGGGCGGCGACCACCCCGGCGGCGCGCGACCTCGCCTTCAACGTGGTGAACGGCGACGTCTTCCGCTGGAGCTGGATGTGGGGGCGGATCGCCGGCTGGTTCGGGCTGGCGCCGGCGGCCTACCCCGGCGAGCCGACGCCGTTGGAGCGGCAACTGGCCGATGCCGGGCCGGTCTGGGCGGACCTCGCCGCGCGGCACGGCCTGGCCGAGCCCGATCTCGGCCGGCTGGCCTCGGCCTGGCACACCGATGCCGATCTCGGCCGGCCGATTGAGGTGGTGACCGACATGGGCCGCAGCCGGAAGCTCGGCTTCCTCGACTACCAGCCGACCGACGAAGCCTTTTTCGACCTCTTCGCCCGGCTGCGGCAGGCCCGCATCATCCCGGGCCGATAAGGTCCGCTTCCGCGCAACGGTCGCGCTGGGCGTTGCGCGGTACTACATGTCAGGCTGATGCCCCCCTGACCGGATGGTCGCCGCCGCTGCCGCTGCCATCTCCCCTGAGGAAACCGCATGTCCGACGCCGTCCGCCTCACCCGCCTGCCCAACGGCTTGACCGTCGTCTCCGAGCACATGCCGCGGGTCGAGACCGTCTCCTTCGGTGCCTATGTCGCCGCCGGTACCCGGCACGAGAGCGCGGCCGAGAACGGCGTCTCCCACTTCCTCGAGCACATGGCCTTCAAGGGCACCGAGAAGCGCGACGCGCTGGCGATCGCCCGCGAGATCGAGAATGTGGGCGGCCACCTGAACGCCTATACCTCCCGCGAGAACACCGCCTACTACTGCAAGGTGCTGAAGGAGGATGTGGGGCTGGCTGCCGACATCATCGGTGACATCCTGACCCATTCCACCTTCATCCCGGAAGAGCTGGAGCGGGAGCGGGGCGTCATCCTGCAGGAGATCGGCCAGGCGAACGACACGCCGGACGACATCATCTTCGACCACTTCCAGACCACCGCCTATCCCGGCCAGCCCATGGGCCGCCCGACCCTCGGCACCGAGGAGGTCATCAAGGGGATGAAGCGGGAGGCGCTGACCAGCTACATGCGCCACCACTACGGGCCGGAGCGCATGGTGGTCGCCGCCGCCGGTGCGGTGGAGCACGAGGCCATGCTCGACCTCGTGCAGCGCCACTTCGCCGACCTGCCGCAGGTGGCGCCGCCGCCGCCCGAGGCCTCTCGCTACGTGGGCGGCGAGTTCCGCGAGGAGGACGACCTCGAGCAGGTGCATATCGTTCTCGGCTTCCCGGCCGCGGGCTACAAGGACCGCCTGTATTACCCGTCCCTGCTGCTCTCGACGCTGCTCGGCGGCGGCATGTCGTCCCGGTTGTTCCAGGAGATCCGCGAGAAGCGCGGCCTGGTTTATTCGATCTATTCCTTCGCCCATCCCTTCCAGGACGGCGGGCTCTTCGCGGTCTATGCCGGCACCGGGGAGAAGGAGGCCGAGGAACTTGTCCCGGTGACGGTCGAGGAACTGCGCAAGGTGCAGACCGACGTGACGCAGGACGAGCTGGACCGCGCCAAGGCGCAGTTCCGCGCCAGCCTGCTCATGTCGATGGAGAGCACCGGCAGCCGAACGGAACAGCTCGCCCGGCAGATCCAGGTGCATGGCCGCATCATCCCCGTGGAGGAGACCAAGGCCCGCATCGCCGCCGTCACCATCGCGGACGTGCAGGAAGCCGCACGCGCGGCCTTCCGCGCGCCGCCGACGCTCGCGGCGCTGGGCCCGGCTGGCAAGGTGCCGGGCCTGCAGGAGATCGCCAACGGGCTCGCGGCCTGACCCATCCGGCGGGCCGGGCCCGCGCTTGACCCAGCGGGGGCGGCAGCGCTTTGCCGCCCCGATCACGCGGAGGAGCCGGCATCCGCCATGGCTCCGAGGAGACCAGGATGACCCACGCCGATACCCTGCAGGACCTCGTCGCTGCCGCCCGCCGGGCCGGGGCGGATGCCGCCGACGCCATCCTGGTCAGCAATGCTTCCCTCCATGTCTCCCGCCGGCTCGGCGCGATCGAGCAGCTCGAGCGGTCCGAGGGTTTCGACCTCGGCCTCCGCGTCTTCCTCGGCCAGCGCCAGGCGATCGTCTCCTCGACCGACCCTTCGCCGAAGGGCTTCGCCGCGCTGGCCGAGCGCGCCGTCGCCATGGCACGGGTGGTGCCGGAGGACCCCCATGCCGGCCTCGCCGACGCGCCGGACGGGCTGGTCGCGGTCGATCTCGACCTGGCGGATGCCGAGGAGCCGAACGCCGCGGCGCTGATCGCCCGCGCCGCGGCGGCCGAGGATGCGGCGCTCGCCGTCGCCGGCGTCAGCAACTCGGAAGGGGCTTCCGCCGGCTGGGGCCGCTACGCCATCGCCATGGCCGCCAGCAACGGCTTCGCCGGCGAATATGCCCGCACCAGCCATTCCATCTCGGTCACCGCGCTGGCCGGGCAGGGGACGGCGATGGAGCGCGACTACGACTATTCCAGCACCGTCCACCTGGAGGACCTGGAGGACGCCGCCATGCTCGGTCGTCGCGCCGGGGAGAAGGCGGTGGCGCGGCTGAACCCGACCCGGCCGAAGACCGCCCGCATCCCCGTGATCTACGACCCACGCGTCGCCACCTCGCTGCTCGGGCACCTCTCGGGCGCCATCAACGGCGCCGCGGTCGCCCGTGGCACGTCCTTCCTGGGCGACAGGCTCGGTCAGCGGGTCATGGCGGCCGGGCTGACGGTGGTCGACGACCCGACCCGGCGGCGCGGCCTGCGCAGCCGCCCCTTCGATGGGGAGGGCATGAAGGGCACCCGTCGCGCCATCGTCGAGGATGGCATCCTCACCACCTGGATCCTCGATTGGCGCAGTGCCCGGCAACTCGGTATGGTCTCGACCGGGCATGCCAGCCGTGGCACCGGCGGCCCGCCCTCGCCCTCCACCACCAATCTTTGGCTCGAGCCCGGCAGCGTGACGCCAGCGGCGCTGATGGCCGATATCCGGGAGGGCATCTACGTCACCGAGCTGATCGGCATGGGCGTCAATGGCGTGACCGGCGACTACAGTCGCGGCGCCGCCGGCTTCATGATCCGCGACGGCGCCCTGGCCGAGCCGGTGAGCGAGATCACCATCGCCGGTAATGTGAAGGAGATGCTGCTGAACCTGATCCCGGCGGACGACCTGGAATTCCGCCGCGGCACAGACAGCCCGACGATCCGCGTCGAGGGCCTGACGATGGCCGGCGGCTGAGCAGGGGAGCGGCGCATGGCTATCCAGGAATGGCGCAAGGCGCGCGAACACATGGAGCGCGAGGCGATCGCGGCACTGGCCGAGTTGGTGGTGAACGAGAACGGCCGCCTGCCGCTGCGCGAGGCGGCGGCGCTTGCCGTCGTCACCGCTCACCAAGTGCCTGAGCTGGTGGAGATGGGCGCCTTCGAGGCGGGAGACCTGGATGACGAGGCGATGAACGCGACCGCCGTCGTCGTCGACATCGCCTCCGGCTGGGACGACGAGGGCGAGAGTGTCGCGGAATACGTCGAAGGCCTCGACGAGCACGACCTGGAGCGCCTGTCGCGCCATGCGCAGGCCTGGGCCGCCGCGGTCTGGCAGCAGATGGTCCCGCTCAGCGAAGCGGAGAAGGAGACCACTCTGGCCTCGTTGAAGCCGCAGTAGCCGTCGCGGCCGTCTCCGGCATCGCCCACCAGAACAGCAGCGCCCCAGCCGCCGCGGTCGCGGCCAGGGCGAGGAAGGCCGCGGAATAGCCGGCTTGCACCACCACCCAGCCGGCCGCGGCATTGGAGATCGAGGCGCCGAGACCCTGCGCGGTGGCGACGGCACCGAGCCCGGCGCCGAAATGCCCGGTGCCCCGCGTCAGGTCGGCGGTGATCATCGGCATCAGGGCGCCGAACAGCCCGGCGCCGACCCCGTCCAGCGCCTGCACCCCGACCAGCCACCAGGGATCATCTGACAGGGTGTAGAGCACGCCACGCAGCGTCAGCACGGCGAAGCCGGCGAGGAAGAGCGGCTTGCGGCCCCAGGCATCGGCCCGGGCGCCGGCCAGCGCCGCCATTGGCACCATCACCAGCTGCGCCGCGACGATGCAGACCGACATCAGCGCCGTGCCGCGGTTGAGGTCCTGCTGCGCCAGCTTCTGCCCGACCAGCGGCAGCATCGCCGCATTGGCCAGATGGAACAGCGCGACACACAGCGCGAAGACAAGCAGCGGCCGGCAGGTCAGCAGCGTCCGCCAGGCCGAGACGTGCTCGCCGCCATTCTCGTCGGCACCGCGCGCCAGCCGCTCGTCGATCCTGCTGGCCGGGATCGCCAGGGCGGCGGCGATGCTGGCCAATGCCATCCCGCCCAGCAGCCAGAACACCGCGACTGGCCCGAACCAGAGCGAGAGCCCGCCCGCCGCAGCGGCGGAGGCAGCGTTGCCCGTATGGTTGAATGCCTCGTTCCGCCCGGTGCGGCGGCTGAAGGCGGCGCGGCCCGCCAGTCCCAAGGTGAGCGCGGCGATCGCCGGGGCGAAGACCGCGGCGGCCATGCCGCTGGCCGCCTGCAGCGCCGCCACCGGCCAGAAGCCGGGAAAAGCCGGGATCAGCAGGCAGGTGGTGGTGACCATAAGGGCGGCCAGGGCCAGGACCGCCCGCCGCGCCGACATCGCATCCACCAGAACCCCGGCCGGTGCCTGGGCCAGCAGCCCGGCGACGCCGGAGGTAGCGAGGACGAGGCCGGTCTGCGCCGGGTCCCAGCCGAGCGCCAGGAGATAGACTGCGAGATAGGGGCCGAGCCCGTCCCGGACATCGGCCAGGGCGAAGTTCAGCCCGTCCAGCGCGCGGGCGCCGGGGATGCTCTGCAGGGACATCGGCGGCGCGGCTCCGGGAGGGCGCCGCGCCAACGCTGCCGCCATCGCCGGGGTTCGGTTGGCGCGGCGCCGCCGCGCCCGTCTTTCAGCGGATCGGGATCATCGCATGCTCGTAAGGTGTGCCGATCCACATCATGAAGGGCTTACCCGGGTCCGGGTCGGGCGTGCGGGGATAGCCGGCCGTGGCATTCACCGCCGGCCCACCGACCACCATCATATGCGGCCCGGTGCTGATCCACCGCCGCCCCGCTTCCGGCTTGGTGGCAAAGGGATCGGTGTTGCTGACATCGCCGCCGGTGACGAGCATGAAGACGATCCCGACCTTGTCGGGCGGCAGCGTCTTGTTCATCCAGGTATGCCGCCATTCCATCCCGTTGGTATTGAGGCACATCGGGTCGCGGCCGGGAGAGGCGGGATCGTCCGGGATGCAGGTGAAGCCGTTCCTGCCCTGGCGCAGCGTTCGCAGGGTGCCGTCGGCTTCCATGGCGACCACGGTGGCGTTCAGGGCAACGGATTTCGGCCCCGCAGACCTGGCGCTGGTAATCAGCTTCTCGTCGGCTTGCTTGCCCGGCTGTGCCGCCGATGGCGTGGCGGGCAGCAGCAGGCCTGCTGACAACATCGTCGCTGACAGCAGCACGATCGTCCTCATGGCAGCTTCCCCTGTCGGGGCATCAGAGACTGCGACCGGACGCTCCCCACCGCCAAAAGACAAATGGCAGGGTAGCGGATTTGCCAGGCCGGTCGCGCTTGGACCAGCCGGCGCGGTCGCGGCGCTCAGTCGAGCCGGATCTCCCGCACCTGCACCTGGTTGTCCGCCCGGTGGGTCACGCCGACGCCCTGTCGCACCGCCCAGGGAATCATCATGTGGTAGAGCGGGATGTGGCCGAGCTCGGCATTGTGGAGAGCATGCGCCCGGGCGATCAGGCCGCGACGGGTCTCGGCATCGGTCTCCGATTCCACCCGGCGCACCAGCGCGTCGAATTCCGCATTGGCATAGCCGCCGGCATTCCAGCTGGCGCTGCCGCCCAACGCGCGGGACGCCATGACCGCGCGCAGCGTGTACAGCGCATCGAAGGTCGGCACGCCCCAGGATAGCGCATAGAACTGGCTTTCGCGGCGCTGGATGCGGCCGATGAACTGGCTGTTCGGCACCAGGTTCAGGCTGGCCTTGATGCCGACCTGGGCCAGCATGGCAGTGATCGCCTGGCAGGCTTCGTCATAGGTGCCGACCGGGCAGTCGAAGCCGATGGCGAAGCCCAGGGGGTAGCCGGCCTCGGCCAGCAGCGCCTTCGCCCGGTCGCGGTCGTAGGGCAGCCGCTTGTCGGTCTCCGCCGTCCAGCCGTTGACGAACTGCGTCCACATCGACCCGGTCGGCACCGCCTGGCCGCGGAGCGTGCGGCGTTTCAGGGTTTCCACGTCGATGGCATGGGCGACGGCCTGGCGGACGCGGACATCCTTGAAGGGGTTCCGGTCGCGGATGTCGGAGGAGGACAGGTCATCGGCCTCCTGGTTCATCGCCAGGAAGACGGTGCGGTTCTCCTGGCCCTCCAGCACCCGCAGCCGCGGGTCGCGGCGGATGCGCTCGATGTCCTGCACGGGCACGACATGCACCATGTCGACCTCGCCCGAGAGCAGGGCGGCGACCCGCGTCGGATCCGAGTTCAGCACGACGTAGTGGAACTCGGTGACGTTGCCCGGCGCCGCCTTGGCCTCGATCCCCCACCATTGCGGGTTGCGGGCCATCACCGTGCGCTGGTCGACCTCCCGCCGGGCGATGACGAAGGGGCCGGTCCCGTTGGTGTTGCGGCTGGCGAAGGTTTCCTCCCGCTGGCCGAAATTCTGCGGCGCGGCGCTCCGGTTGGCCTCCGACCAGCCTTTGTCCATCACCAGCACGCGGCTCATTTTGTCGGGGATGGTGGCGTCCGGCGTGCGAGTGATGACGTCGAGGGTAAGCCGGTCCACCACCTCGGTGCCCAAGACCGTGTCGACGTAGATTCCGTAATTGCTGGTCGGCGCACGGACGCGGGCGATGGAGAAGGCGGCATCTTCCGCCCCGAAGCTCTCGCCGCCGGCGAACTTCACCCCGTCACGCAGATGGAAGCGCCAGCGGGTGGGATCCACCTGCTCCCACCGCACCGCCAGGCCGGGATGCAGCGTCAGGTCGTCGCCGCGATGGGTCAGCGGCTCATAGACCTGGGAGACGATCAGGTAGGTGAAGAGCGCGTTGGTCGCATGCGGGTCGAGCGTCGCCGCATCCGTGCTGGTGGCGAACCGGAAGACCTTGGCCGGCGTTTGCGCCGCGGCGGTGCCTGCCGCCAGCAGGAGCCCACTCAGGGCCGCCGCCCTGATCCACGCCTGCGCCATCCCGTTGTTTCCCAGCCGCTACGGGGGCAGGGTGAAGGCTTGCCGGCCCTGTCGCAATCCTCCAGGCGGCACCCTATATGGACGCCAAGTAACATGATGCCGGAGAGAATCCAGACCATGCGTCGTCCCGCCTTCTTGCTCGCGGCCTTCGCTGCCGCGGCCCTTGCGCTCGCGCCGGCGATCGCCGATGCGCGGCCGGGCGGCGGCTCCTCGATGGGGAGCCGCGGTGCCCGCACCTATAGCCCGCCGCCCTCGACCCAGACGGCGCCAGGGACGGCCCGCCAGATGGACCGGACGATCACCGAGCCGTCGCGGCCCGGCGCGCCCTATGCCCAGCCCTCGCGGCCCTTCCAGCCGAACCCGGCGGGCGGCTTCTTCTCCCGCTCGCCGCTCATGGCCGGGTTGATGGGCGGCCTGATCGGCGCCGGCATCGGTGGCCTGCTGTTCGGCCATGGGCTGTTCGGCGGCCTGAGCGGCTTCGCCAGCATCCTCGGCCTGCTGCTGCAGATCGGCCTGGTGGTGCTGCTGGTCCGTTTTGCCATGGCTTGGTTCCGCCGGCGCCAGCAGCCGGCCCTGGCCGGGATGCCCGCGGGCATGGCGCGCGAGGCCCAGCATGGCCCACGCCCGATCTATGGCGGCGGGGGCGGTGGTGCCGCCCCAGCGGGTGCGCCGATTCAACTGACCCCGGCCGATTTCCAGGCCTTCGAGAATGTCCTGAAGGTGGTCAATGCCGCTTGGTCGCGGCAGGACGAGCAGGGGATGCGCGCAGTCGCCACGCCAGAGATGATGCAGTATTTCGGCGGCGACCTGGCCGACCTGGCCCGCCGCGGCTGGCGCAACGAGACGCGCGACGTGGTGCTGGAGAAGGGCGACTTGGCTGAGGCCTGGCGTGAAGGTGCCCGGGAATACGCGACCGTGGCGATGCGCTTCTCCCAGGTCGACGTCACCCGCCGGATCAGTGACGGCGCGGTGGTGGAGGGTGACCCGAACCGCCGCGTCACCGCGACGGAGCTGTGGACCTTCGTTCGCACCCAGGGTGGCCCCTGGATGCTCTCGGCCATTCAGCAGACCGGCTGAGCCGAACCTTCCGGCCGTTTCGACTGCCGCATTTCGGTCACGTTTGCGCCGTCTGGGCTACTGGCCCGGACGGCGCGCTCGCAATTAGGGTGGACTTGGGCCAAATCATGGCATCATCGTGGCAGCGCGCTGCCGCATCGCTGTCAGCCGGAGAGGTTCCGCCCATGATCGCCCTGTGCTTCCTGGCCGTCCTGGCCGCTGTTGGTGGGCTTGCCGCGGTCGGTCTGGCTCTCGGCCCCGCCGCCGTGCTGGCGCCCGCGGCGTTGCTCGCGGCGCCGGCGCTCGGCGCGGTCTCGCTGGCCGCGGGCCTCGCCGCCACCGCGGTCGCGCTCCGCCGTGAGGCCCAAGGGCGTGGCCAAGCCTAGGCACGGCCGGCATTGGGCGAGCACGCCGACGGCATGCCCGGGCTACGGAAGGCATAGCGCAGCCCAATGATGAATGCGTGGTTGTGATTGGTGATCTCGAGTTTGGCGTGACGGAAGCCGGCCCGGCCGATTCGGACGCCATGTTCCACCTGCGGGTCCAGCACGGCGAAGTAGCGGTCTAGGCCGAGAGCGAGAGGCTCCGCACCAGGCTCGAGAGGTCCCGGTCCAGGCCGAGAATCGCTTGGTCAGGCGAAGCGCCCGTCGACGCCGATGTCATCGACTCGTCATTGCCGCTACGGATCATGATCCGGTCGTAAGCCGACCAGGCATAGCCGGCACTGAGTTCGACCTGCGGCGTCACCGGCACGCCCAGCCGCCAACCCAGCCGAGGCACGTTGTAGAAGACTTTGGCCATTACCGCCGAGGTGCTGGTCGTACCGGTAAGCTGGGCATGCGCGGAGTAGCCGACGGCCGAAGTCTTGCCGACCCCGCTGCTGCGATAGCCGAATTCAACCTCGGCCCGGAGGCCCTGGCCAAAGCCCCAGCCTGAGGCTGCCCAAGGCGCCTGGCCGGCCCCGTCGAAGCCAAGCTTTCCGGTGGTGGCAGTAACCCATGGCCCGGTCCATGTCGGCACTGGGCGTCTTCAGGGTCAGACCGGAATCTTGACGGAAATTCGCTCCGGCCCTGGCCCTGAGATAGGGACCGCTGATCGAGCCAGGGCTGGGCCATCGGCTACCAGCATCAGCAAGCCGCCAGTTATCACCGATTTCGTGGGTGTTATTCTCGTTTCTGATATTGTTTAAAAAACGAAAATCTCATACTGCCGGAGGAGATCCTACGAACGGGGGTGACTGCTAACCTCTAAGGATAATGGTGAAGTGCCGTCCTCGTTTTTGTTGCGAAAGTACGTTTTTGAGTCTTGAGGCGGCTTGGAGCGGGCCAGCTTTCCATGTCGAAGCAGTGATATAATCTGCGGATTGAATTGTCCCCTATCGCTCTGCGACACGTGCGCAGGGCAGCATGACCTCGATCGGCCCCGCGGCACTCTCCAGCATCACCGGCAGCATTCCCGCCGGATCGCCATCCGCCTGGACCGGGACCGTCCTGCCGATGGACCCTGCCGCGTATCCGGCCATGGGCCCGTCCCGCAGCTCGACCCGCCACGCTCGACGCAGTTCCACGCCTGGCATCCGCGGCAGCAGGTCGAGCGGCAGCGCGGCGCCGCAGAGTGCCGCCTGCAGCCGTGCGCCCATTGCCCCGCCGCGGAACAGCACTACCTCGAAGCCGGCCTCCCCCGGCCGTGCCGCCGGTGCCAGCAGGTACCGCCCGGCATAGAGCCGGCCCTTGGAGACGATGGCGCTCACCACCTCCTCCGCCTGCCCGTCGAGCACGGCGTTGAAGCGCGGGAAGCGGTACCGTCCCAGCTCGCGCATCCCCTGCAGGACGTAGGCGCCGCGCCCGATCCTCCGCTTCAGGCCGGGGTCGAGCCGCGCCACCACCTCCGCGTCGAAGCCGGCGCCGAGCATCTGCACGAAGAGCCGCTCCGACCCGTCGGCGAACCGGGCCAGCCCCGGCCAGAGCCGCCGCGCCTGGCCGCCGGACAGCACCGCCGCCGCGGCTTCCGGGCGTGGCGGCAGGCCGAGCTCCCAGGCCAGCACGTTGGCCGTGCCAAAGGGCAGGATGCCGAGCCGCGCCGCGCTGCCGGCCAAGCCCGCCGCGACTTCGGCGATCGTCCCATCGCCGCCGGCCGCGACCACCACCCCGATGCCCTCGCCCGCCGCACCCCGTGCCAGCAGCGTCGCATGGCCGGGATGCAGCGTCTCCGCCACCCGGGCGAGGATGCCGGCCTCGGCCAGGGTGCCGAGCGCGCGGGCCAGGCGGCGACGGCGGCGGCTGCCGGCGGCAGGGTTGAAGACGATGAGCATGCGGCTCCTGGCGATCGGGGTGGCGGTGCCTGCCGGGTTGGGCGGGTCACCTCACTGCGGAGGTTCGGCGACAGCCCCGCGTCGCCGATATTGCGGCGGGATGAAATCTTTCACCCGGCGCCCGCTTGCGGCCCCGCGTCACGCAAGATTCACGACCGCTGCCGTTCCCCTGCGTTACTGCGAGGGCGCGCAACGGCCGGTTGCCCGGCGCGGTATCCTTCCCGCGACGAGGCCGGCCACCGAAGGCAGGTGCGATGCAGACCACCGATCCGAAAAGCCGATACCGCACGATCTTCCTCTCGGACGTGCATCTCGGGACCAGGGGCTGCCGGTCGGACTTCCTGCTCGACTTCCTGCGGCGGACGGAATGCGACCAGCTCTACCTCGTCGGCGACATCCTCGACGGTTGGCGGCTCCGCAAGTCCTGGTACTGGACCGCCGAGTTCGACGAGGTGCTGCGCGAGATCCTGACCATGGCGCGGCGCGGCGTCGCGGTAACCTACATCCCCGGTAACCACGACGAGATGTTCCGTGATTGGCTCGGTCTCGGCTTCCAGGTCGCCGGAGTGCGGATGGCGCGCGACACGGTGCATGAGGGCGCCGACGGACGGCGCTACCTGGTGATCCACGGCGACGAGTTCGACGGCGTGATCCGCTATGCCAAGTTCCTCGCCCATCTGGGCGACTGGGCCTATGACTGGGCGCTGACGCTCAACCGGGTCTTCAATGGCGCCCGGCGCCGCCTCGGCTATCCCTATTGGTCGCTGTCGCAATGGCTGAAGCGTCAGGTCAAGGGTGCGGTCAAGGCGATCGACCGGTTCGAGGTGGCGCTGGCCGCGGAGGCGCGGCGGCGCGGCCTGGACGGCGTAGTCTGCGGTCACATCCACCATGCCGAGATGCGGATGGTGCAGGGCGTCATGTACATGAACGACGGCGACTGGGTGGAAAGCTGCACCGCGCTGGTCGAGCATGCCGACGGACGGTTCGAGTTGCTGGACTGGGCGGCGGACAACCGGCTTTCCGTTTGGCGTCGGCTCGGAAGCCCGGCCGTGGCCGCGGCCTGAACGGAAGATCGCCATGTTCATCGATCTCGCCGACGCGCCGGAAGGCGCGCCCACGGTGCTGCCCGATACCGAGATGCTGCGGCTGCTGATCGTCACCGATGCCTGGGCGCCGCAGGTGAATGGCGTCGTGCGCACGCTGTCGACCGTCGCCGCGCGGCTGCAGGCGCTGGGCGACACGGTGGAGGTGATCGGCCCGGACCGCTTCCGCACCCTGCCCATGCCGGGCTATCTGGAGATCCGTCTGGCGCTGCTTCCGGCCCGCGCGCTGCGCGGGATGGTCGATGCGTACCGGCCGACCGCGGTGCATATCGCCACCGAGGGCCCGCTCGGGATGGCGATGCGGTCGCTCTGCCTGCAGCGCCGCTGGCCCTTCACCACCAGTTTCCACACCAAGTTCCCCGAATACCTCCAGGCCCGCACCGGCCTGCCGCCGCGCTTCGCCTGGGCTTGGCTGCGCCGCTTCCATGAAGCCGGGAACGGTACCTTCGCCGCGACGCCCTCGCTTCGCGCCGAGTTGGCCGCGCGCGGCTTCACCAAGATCCGCCCCTGGACCCGTGGCGTCGATCTCGCGCAGTTCGCGCTGGAGCCGCGCGAGGCCTGGGCCGGCCTGCCGCGCCCCGTCTTCCTCTATGCCGGCCGCGTCGCCGTCGAGAAGAACATCGGGGCCTTCCTGGCACTCGACCTACCGGGGTCGAAGGTAGTGGTGGGCGACGGGCCGCAGCGAGCGGCCCTTGCCCGGCGCTTCCCGGCTGCGCATTTCGCCGGCTGGCAGCAGGGCGCCGATCTCGCCCGCTGCTATGCCGGGGCGGATGTCTCGGTCTTCCCCTCGAGGACCGACACCTTCGGCCTGGTGATCCTGGAAGCGATGGCCTGCGGCACGCCGGTCGCCGCCTATCCGGTCACCGGGCCGCTCGACGTCATCCCCGGCTCTGGCGCCGGGGTGGTGAACGAGGATCTGCGGGCGGCGGCATTGGCGGCGCTCGGCTGCGAGCGGGCGGCGGCGCGGCGGCACGCCGAGCGTTATTCCTGGGAGGGCTGCGCCGCCGGCTTCCGCCGCCAGCTGGTGCCGATCGGCTGATGCGGATGGCCGAAGGGCGGAACCGCCCGGAGGCGTGACGCCGCTTCGCCGGCGACACGCCTCCCCCGGGGGCCGGCCCGCCTGTTCCCGGGCGCCCGCCCGTGCTACCCGCCGGTTCTCGATATGCGCGCGCATCCATGTTCCGGCGGCTGATCCGCTCCGCCGCCGTCCAGGCGGCCTTTGCCCGGGCGCTCGGCCTGTACCTGGCCTGCGTCTACCGCACCACGCGCTGGACCCTGCTGGGAGAGGCTTCGCTGCGCGCCGCCTTCCGCGACGCCGAAGGCCGGCCCCGCAGCGTCATTGCCGCCTTCTGGCACGAACGCCTGCCGATGATGCCGATGCTCTGGCAGCAGGCGCGCGCCCGGCTGCCGGAGATGGTGGGGATGAAGGCGCATGTCCTGGTATCCCGCCACCGCGATGGCCGCTTCATCGGCGAGGTGGTGCGGCGCTTCGACCTCGACATGGTCCACGCTTCTACCAGTGCCGGGGGCGCCGCCGCCAAGGGCGGCGCCAGCAAGGGCGGGGCCACGGGCATGCGGGTTCTGCTGCGGATGCTGGCCCAGGGCGACATGGTGGCGATCACCCCGGACGGGCCGCGCGGTCCGCGCCGGGTCGCCGCGCCGGGCGTCGCCCAGCTGGCGGCCGTTTCCGGCCTGCCGGTGCTGCCCTGCGCCGCGCGGACCACGCGGGCGCATGTGCTGGGGAGCTGGGACCGCATGGTCCTGCCGCTGCCCTTCGGCCGCGGCGTCCTGGTGGTGCAGCCGGCGGTGCCGGTGGACCGCGACGACCCGCTCGCCGCCCTCCCGGCCATCGAGGCCGGGCTGACCGCCGCCTGCGCCGCGGCGGATGCCTGGGTCACGGCGCCGGCGGCCGCCCGCGCCGCGATGGCATGACCGTCAGCCTCGCGCTCTGGCGGCTGGCGGCCGGCGCCGTGGCGCCGCTGCTGCCGCTGCACCTCCGCCGGCGGGCCCGGCTCGGCAAGGAGGTCGCCGCCCGGCTCGGCGAGCGCCGGGGCGAGGGTGTCGCCCGGCCGCCCGGCCGGCTGCTCTGGCTGCATGCCGCCAGCGTCGGCGAGACGCTCTCGGTCATCCCGCTCCTGGAGGCGCTGGCGGCGCGCGCGCCCGACCTGACCCTGCTGGTCACCACCGGCACCGTGACCGCCGCCGTGCTGCTGGCCCAGCGCCTGCCGGGCGGACTGGACGGTCGGCTGCTGCACCGCTTCGTGCCGCTCGACGTCCCGCGCTGGGTGGAGCGCTTCCTCGATGGCTGGCGGCCGGATTGCGCGGTGCTGGTGGAATCCGAGCTCTGGCCCAACCTGATCTCGGCCGCCGCCACGCGCGGGGTGCCGCTCGCTTTGGTGAATGCGCGGTTCAGCGCGCGCTCGTCCCGACGCTGGCGGCTGCTGGCGCCGGGCCTCGGGCGGCGGCTGCTCGGCGCCTTCCGCCTGGTCACCGCGCAATCCGCAGCGGATGCGGCGCGGCTCCGCGAGCTCGGTGCGGCAGCGGTGCTGACGCCGGGCAACCTGAAAGATGCCTCGCCGCCCTTGCCCGCCGATGTCGCCGCGCTGGCGGCGTTGCGCGAGGCGGTTGACGACCGGCCGGTCTTCCTCGCCGCCAGCACCCAGCCAGGGGAGGAGGCGATCGTCGCCAGCGCCCATGCACTGCTGGCGCCGAGCCATCCCGGCCTGCTGACCGTGATCGTGCCGCGCCACCCGGACCGCGGCGCGGCGATCGCCGCCGAACTGGCGCCCCTGCCGGTCGCCCGTCGAGCGGAAGGCATCCTGCCGGCGCCGGAAACCGCGATCTACCTCGCCGACACCCTCGGCGAGCTTGGCCTGTTTTACCGCCTGGCCGGGGTTTGCCTGGTCGGCGGCTCCTTGGTCCCGCATGGAGGGCAGAACCCGCGCGAGCCGGCCCGGCTCGGCTGCCCCATCCTGCTCGGCCCGCATACCCACAACTTCGAGGAGCCGGTCGCCCGGCTGCTGGCCGCCGGCGGCGCCGCCCGCGTGGCACCCGAGCCGGGGGCGCTGGCGGCTGCCGCCGGCGCCGTGCTATCCGATCCGGACCGCGGGCGAGTCATGGCGAATGCCGCCGCCGCGGCGCTTGCTGCGGAGGCCGGCTTGCCGGACCTCCTCGCGGGATTGCTGATCGGGCTTATCCTCGGCGCCGGGCCGGGGTATGGGCCGGATGACGCGGCCGCGACGCGACCCGAGGCTGATCCGGCAGCGACGCCGGCCGGCCAACCCCGGCGGGGCGGGGTGCGTTGAGGCCTGGGCTGCGGCTCCGGACTGGCATCGCCGGCACGGACCCGGTCGGATGAACGCCGGATGAACCAAGGACTGGTCAAGGCCTGATGCGTGCCCCCGAATTCTGGACCGGGGACGGTGGTGGATTCTTGCCCCTCTTCCTGTCCCCCGCCGCCGCAGTCTATGCCGCCGTCACCGCGCGCCGGATGCGGCGGCATGGCTGGACGGCGCCGGTGCCGGTGATCTGCTGCGGCAATGCCACTGCCGGCGGCTCGGGCAAGACCACGGTCGCGCTTGATCTCGGCCAGCGCCTGGCGAACCGTGGCGTCGGCCTGCATTTCCTGCTGCGCGGCTATGGCGGCCACCTGAAGGGGCCGGCCCGGGTGGACCCGCGTGCCCATGACAGCCAGGCTGTGGGCGACGAGGCCTTGCTGCTGGCGGCCGAGCGTCCCGCCTGGATCTCGGCCGATCGCGCCGCCGGGGCGCGCGCCGCGGTCGCCGGCGGGGCGCAGTGCATCGTCATGGATGACGGATTGCAGAATCCCACCCTCGAGAAGGATCTCTCGCTGCTGATTATCGACGGCACCTACGGCTTCGGCAATGGCCGCATCATTCCGGCCGGGCCCTTGCGGGAGATGCCGGAGGCCGCCGCCGCGCGCTGCCGCGCCGCGGTGCTGATCGGGGAAGACGAATACGGCGCGCTGGCCCGGCTGCCGCCGCGCTTGCCGGTGCTGCGGGCGAAGCTGGTGCCGGGGCCGGAGGCGGCACTGCTGGCGGGCCAGCCGGTCTATGCCTTCTGCGGCATCGGCAACCCGCGCAAGTTCTTCTCGACGCTGCAGGAGGCCGGGGCGGTGCTGGCGGGGCGGATGCCCTTCGCCGACCATTATCCTTTCGACGAGGGCGACATGCGCGACCTGCTGGCCGAGGCCGACCGTCTCCGCGCCATCCCGGTCACCACGCGGAAGGATTTCGTCCGCATCCCCCCTGGCTTCCGCAGCCGGGTCACGGTGGTGACGATCCGGCTGGAATGGGAAGAGCCGGCGACGATCGAGGGCTTGCTCGACCCCCTGGCGCAGCGGGTACCGATCCCTGCCTGAGCAGCCCCGCGTGAGGCGTCTGCAATTTGCCGCCGAGACCCTGGCGGTCCGCGCGGTCCTCGCCCTGGCGCATCGGCTGGGGCCGCGCCGTGCTTCCGATGTCGGCGGCGCGCTGGCGCGTGGGCTGGGTCCGCTGCTGCCGGTCTCCCGCGTCGCCCGGGCCAACTTGGCGCTCGCCCTGCCGGACCGCGACGCCGCCGCGCGCGCCCGCATCCTGCGCGACATGTGGGAGAATCTCGGCCGCACGGTGGGGGAGCTGCCGCATCTGCCGGCGCTGGACTGGGAGATCGTGGGGGCCGAGCACCTGGCGCCGATCGCCGCGCAAGGTGGGCCGGCGATCATGGTCTCCGGCCATATCGGCAATTGGGAGGTGCTGCCGCCGGCGCTCGAGCGCCTCGGCATCCGCATGGGCAGCGTCTACCGCGCGGCGGACAATCCGCAGGTGGACGCGCTGGTGAACAGGCTGCGCGCCCGAGCGGTGCGTGGTGCGCCGCTGCCGCTCTTCCCGAAGGGAGCGCAGGGGGCACGGGCGGCGCTGAAGTTCCTGTCCCAGGGTGGCGTGCTCGGCCTGCTCGCCGACCAGAAGCTGAACGATGGCATCGCCGTGCCGCTGCTGGGCGTGCCGGCGATGACCGCCGCGGCCCCGGCGCAGCTGGCCCTACGCTTCCGCTGCCCGGTCATCCCCGGTCGCATCCAGCGGCTCGGCCCCTGTCGCTTCCGGCTGGTGGTAGACCCGCCCCTGGCCCTACCCCTCGACACCGACCGCCAGGCGGCGATCCAGGTGCTGACCGGGGCGATCAACGACCGGCTCTCGGCCTGGATCCGGGAGCGACCGGAGGAATGGCTCTGGTTGCACCGGCGCTGGCCGAAGCAAAGCTGAACGGGCGCAATCAGGGCGGAGGCCGGCGGCATCATCTTTGTCGCATACATCGACGTGACTATACCGGCTGGACGGTTGACTTACCGTCCAGCCGGTATAGTCTCGTTGCATGCCCGATGGCTCCGTCTCCGGCGATGCCCGCACTCGCATCCTCGACGCCGCCGAGGCGATTGTCCGCGCCCGGGGCGTCAGCGGCCTGACCCTCGATGCCGCGGCCAGGCAGGCCGGCGTGTCGAAGGGCGGGCTGCTCTATCATTTCGGCTCCAAGGAAGCGCTGATCACCGGCCTGCTCGGCCGTATGGCCGAATGGATGGCACTCGATTTCGAGAGCTGCGTCGCCGGCCAGCCGGAAGGCCCCGGCCGGGTCGCCCGCGCCATGCTGGCCTGGGCCTTCGAGCTGACCCCCGACGCGATCAACGAGCGTTGCGACCGCGCCGCTGCGGTCTTCCTCGCCGCCTTCCACCACGACCCCGCCTTGCTCGGCCCGATCCGAGCGGTGATCGCCCGGATGCGAAAGGCGGTTGAGGCGGATGGCCTTCCGCCCGGCCATGGGCACGCCATCATGGCGGCCGGCGACGGGCTGTTCATGGCCCGGGTCTTCGGCCTTTACGCGCCGACGGAGCCGGAGCGTCACGCCATGCACGCCGCGCTCTCGCGCCTGCTGGAGGTTGCGTCATGAAGCTGGTTCCCGCCCTGGCCGGCGCGGCCATGACCCTGCTGCTGGCCGGCGCCGCCGCCGCCACTACTCAAGTGACGGAGCCGCCGGGGCTGCTCGGCGTCCTCGCCCAGCTGCTCGGCTGCGGCAGCCCCGAGGATGCGGCTCTGCTCTCGCGCGACCTGCTGGACGAGGCGGAGTTCATCGCCCAGCTCGGCGCCCCCGCCGCCGAGGCCGGCCAGTGAGCCGCGCATGAACCGCAAGGGGCTCCTGCTTGCCGTCCTCCTCCTCGCCGGGATCGGCGTCGGCGCCCTGGTCTGGAGCCGTGATGGCAGTGCCGATCGCGCCCCGCCACCCATCGCTGCCGTCCCTGCGGGCCCCGTCGGCGTTGGCGCGCTCGGCCGGGTCGAGCCGGCGTCACGCATCCGCAAGCTGAACCAGCCCGGCGGCTTCAACGTCGCCCGGCTCGACCGGCTGCTGGTCGCCGAGGGCGACCGGGTCGAGGCCGGCCAGGTGCTCGCGATCCTCGCCGATGCCGCGCAGAAGGATGCCGCCGCCCTGCAGGCCGAGGCCAGCGCCCGGCAGTCCCGCGCCAGCCTCGAGCGCATCCGCGCCGCCGGGCGGCCGGAGGAGATCGAGGCGCAGCGCGCCCGCATCCAGGCGCTGCACGCCGCCGAGGCCAGCGCGCGGCGCGAGGCCGAGCGGGCCGAGGCGCTGCTGCCCTCCGGCGCCGGCAACATCGCCACCGCCGAGCGCAACCGCTTCGCTGCCAGCCGCGCCGCCGCCGAGCGGGCCGAGGCCGAGGCCGACCTGGCCCGCCTGCTGCGTCCCCGCCCCGAGGACCTGGCGGTGGCCGAGGCCGAGCTGGCCGCGGCCGAGGCGGCGGCGGCCCGGGCGCGCGCCGATGCCGGGCTGTCGCGCATCGCCGCGCCGATCGCCGGCACCGTGCTGAAGATCTATGCCCGCCCGGGCGACCAGGTCGGCAGCGACGGCGTGCTGGATCTCGCTGACCTGACGCGGCTCGACATCGTCGCCGACGTCTTCGAGACCGACCTGCCGCGGCTGCGCGAGGGGGCCCCGGCCGAGGTCGTCGTGCCCGGCGAGCCGCGCCGCTACGCCGCGACCCTGCGCGAGATCGGGTGGATGGTCCGCCGCACCACCCAGGCCGGCACGGATCCGGTCGCCGCCGTCGATGCCCGCACGGTCGAGGTGCGGCTCGCGCTCGGCGAGGAAGGCCGGGCGGCGCTGGAGCGGCGGACCAATATGCAGGTCCAGGTGGCGATCCGGCCATGAACGTCCAGGCGCGCGAAGCGCCGGCGCCGCCCGGATTCCTGCCCTGGGCGCCGGAGCTGACCGGGGAGGCCGGGCCGCCGCCCGAGCCGCGCGCGCCGCGGGGACGGCCGGGCGCGGCGCTGTACCTGCCGCTCCGCCTCGCCTGGCGGCAGCTGCGGGCGGAGAAGGCGAGGCTCGCCTCCGCCATCGCCGGCGTCATGTTCGCCTGCGTCCTGGTCTTCATGCAGCTCGGGTTCCGCTCCGCGCTGTTCGACAGCGCGACGGCGCTGCTGGCCAGCTTCCGCGCCGACGTCTTCCTGATGCACCCGATGACGCAGGTCAGCTTCAAGCCGGAGATGCTGCCGCGGGTGCGGGCCAGCCAGGCCCTGGCATTGCCCGAGGTGCAGGCGACGGTCCCGGTCTACCTGGCGCAGGCGACCTGGCGGAACCCCGAGAGCGGCGCGCGCCGCGCGGTGCAGCTGGTCGGCTTCGACGTCGAGGCGGGGGTGATGGACTTCCCCGGCCTCGCCCCGCTGATCGAGACGCTGAAGCGGCCGGACACCATGGTTTTCGACCGACGCTCGCGGCCCGAATTCGGCCCCGTGCCGAAGCTGCTGGCGGAGCGCGGGCCCTTCGAGGTGCAGGTCGCCAACCGGCAGATGGAGGTGGTCGGGCTGATTGAGATCGGGCCCTCCTTCGGCGCCGACGGCAACGTGGTGATGTCGGAGACGAATTTCCGCCGGCTGGTGAAGGAACGCCAGGTCAGCCAGGTCGACCTGATCGCCATCCGGCTGGTGCCCGGCGCCGACCGCGAGGCGGCGGTCGCCCGGCTGCGGCAGGTGCTGCCGCCCGACGTCACGGTGCTGGGCGGCCCCGACTTGGTGAAGCACGAGCGCGACTACTGGGAGAGCGCGACGCCGATCGGCTTCATTTTCATGTTCGGCAGCATCATGGGGCTGATCGTCGGGATGGTGATCGTCTACCAGATCCTGTTCAGCGACATCGCCAGCCACCTGAAGGAATACGCCACGCTGAAGGCGATGGGCTATTCCAACTTCTATCTCGGCCGCGCGGTGCTCTCGGCCGCCTTCATCCTGGCGCTGCTCGGCTTCCTGCCGGGCTTCGCGCTTTCCACCTTTCTTTACGACGTGGTGGGGAAAAGCACCTTCCTGCCGCTGGCGATGGATGCGCCGCGGGCGCTGGCGGTCTTCGGGATGATCTTCACCATGTGCGGCCTCGCCGGGCTGCTGGCGATGCGGAAGCTGCGCGACGCCAATCCCGCGGACATGTTCTGATGGACGGTCATGCGTCCGCCGTCAGGCCTGCGCCCGTCGAGATCCGGGGCCTCGGCTATGCCTATGGTGAGGGCGAACTGCGCCGGCCGGTGCTGCGCGACATCGACCTGACCATCCGCCCCGGCGAGATCGTGCTGCTGACCGGCCCGTCCGGCAGCGGCAAGACCACGCTGCTGACCCTGATCGGCGCGCTCAGGGCGATGCAGGAAGGGAGTTGCCGCGTGCTCGGGCAGGAGTTGATGGGGGCGAGCGAGGCGCAACGCGTGCAGCTCCGCCGTCAGATCGGCTTCATCTTCCAGCAGCACAACCTGCTCGGCTTCCTGACCGCGCAACAGAATGTCGCCATGGCGATCGAGCTCGACCCGCGCACCACCGAGGCCGGGCGGCTGGAGCGGGCGACTGCGATGCTGGCGGCCGTGGGCCTCGGTGACCGCGGCGCCAGCCTGCCGAGCGAACTCTCCGGGGGGCAGCGGCAGCGCGTGGCAGTGGCGCGGGCGCTCGCCGGCGAGCCCGGGCTGATCCTGGCGGACGAGCCGACCGCGGCGCTCGACCGGCAATCCGGCGGCGAGGTCGTGCGGCTGCTGCGGGAGCTTGCGAAGCGGCGCGGCGTGCCGATCCTGCTGGTGACGCACGACCCGCGCATCCTCGACCTCGCGGACCGCATTGTCTCGATGGAGGATGGGCGGATCGTGCCTACGAAACAGGCAGAAGGCGTCCCCGCAGCCTGATTCCGCCCATGCGTGCCGGTTGACGCCGCCGCCGCGTGGCAGACAGCATCCCTCCACCAACGAAAGGATCCGGAGCATGCTGGGACGAGCCTTCCTCGCCACCGCGGCCATGGTGGCCACGCTGTTCAACGCCGGCGCCGCTTCGGCGCAGCAGACGCTGGAGGCGATCAAGGCGCGGGGGCAGTTGGTCTGCGGCATCGGCACCGGCGTCGCCGGCTTCGGCCTGCCGGACAGCAAGGGCGTCTGGCAGGGCATGGACGTGGATCTCTGCCGCGGCCTTGCCGCCGCCATCTTCAACGACCCGAAAAAGGTGCGCTTCACGCCGCTGTCCTCCTCGACCCGCTTCACCGCGCTGGGTGCGGGGGAGGTGGACGTGCTGTTCCGCACCAGCACCCAGACCATGCTGCGCGACGTGACGCTCGGCCTCCGGCACGTGGTGACCTATTTCTACGACGGGCATGGCTTCATCGTGAAGAAGGACAGCGTCGCCAAGGTTTCCGAGATGCGCGACGCCACCATCTGCCTGGTGCAGGGCACGACCAATGAGCAGGTGACGGCGGACTACTTCCGCAGCATCAACACGCCCTTCAAGCCGGTGCTGTACGAACGCACCGACCAGGCCGCGGCCGCGCTCCAGGCCGGCCGCTGCGACAGCTTCGGCACCGACGCGTCGCAGCTGGCCGGGGTGAAGTCGACCATGGCCAACCCGAAGGACTGGGTGATCCTGCCTGAGCGCTTCAGCAAGGAGCCCTACGGCGCCTATATCCGCCGCGATGACCAGCAATGGTTTGACGTGGTGCGCTGGTACACCACCGCGCTGATCGAGGCGGAGGAGCAGGGCATCAGCCGCGCCAATGCGGAGGAGATGCGGAAGACCAGCGTGAACCCGAACACCCGCCGGCTGCTGGGCGTGACGCCGGAGCTTGGCGAATCGCTGAAGCTCGACCGCAATTGGGCCTTCAACGCCGTCAGGGCCATGGGGAATTACGGCGAGATCTACGACCGGTCCTTCGGCCCCGACACGCAGATCGACCTGGCGCGCGGGCCGAACAGGCTCTGGACCCAGGGCGGGCTGATCTACGCGTTGCCGATGCGGTAGGCCGGTTGCCTACGGCGCCGCTCCCGGCCTAACTGCGCCGCGGGAACCGGGGAACGGCGGCGTTGCGGTTGGGGTGGTTCGGCGCGTTGCTGCTGACGGGGGCGGCGCAGGCACAGGAGGCCGAGCTGCCGGCCCTGCTGGTCACCGGCGCGGCCGCAGGCCCCGCCGCCGCGGCCAGCGAGCTCGAGGTGCCGCGCGCCGAACTCCTCGCCCGCCCGATCGCCCGTACGGCGGAGGCGCTGGAAGCGGCGCCGGGCCTGGTCGTCACCCAGCACAGCGGTGAGGGGAAGGCGAACCAGTATTTCCTGCGCGGCTTCAACCTCGACCATGGGACCGATCTGGCAATCACGCTGGACGGGATGCCGGTCAACATGCGGACGCACGCGCACGGCCAGGGCTATGCCGACCTGAACTTCCTGATCCCCGAGCTGCTCGGCGGGCTGCGGGTGCGCAAGGGCCCCTACTATGCCGATGACGGCGACTTCGCCACCGCCGGCGCACTGCGACTGGACCTGGTGGATGCGCTTGAACGCCCCTTCGTGCAGGGCACCGTTGGCAGCTTCGGCTATTGGCGCGGGCTTGCCGCCGGGTCGAAGGACCTCGGTGCCGGCACGCTGCTGGCGGCCGGGGAGGTTGCGACCTACCAGGGGCCGTGGCGAAACGGCGACGACCTGCGCCGGCTGAACGGCGTCCTGCGGTATAGGCAGGGCACCGCGCTGGACGGCTTCATCCTGACCGGGATGGGCTATGGCGGGCGCTGGGATTCGACCGATCAGGTGCCGGCGCGGGGCGTCTCCGCCGGCTTGGTGAACCGCTTCGGCGCGATCGACCCGACCGATGGCGGTCGGGCGCAGAGGGCAAGCCTTTCGGGGCGCTACGCCACCACTGGGGACTGGGGCACCATGCGGATCTCCGCCTATGCGATCCGCTCGACGCTCGACCTCTACAACGATTTCACCTACTTCCTCGACGATCCGGTGAATGGCGACCAGTTCCACCAGACCGACCGCCGCTGGGTGCTGGGCGGGGAAGTGGTGCAGAGCCTGCCCTGGGCGGCCTTCGGCCGCGCGGCCGAGACCCGCTTCGGCGTCCAGACCCGGCACGACGACATCCGCCTCGGCCTGTTCCGAACCCAGGCGCGCACGGCGCTGTCGACGGTGCGGCAGGATGCGGTGCGGCAGGACAGCCTTGGATTCTTCACCGATACCACCTTACGCCCGAAGGATTGGCTGCGGCTGACCGGCGGCCTGCGGGCCGACTGGATGGGCGGACGGGTGCGCAGCGACACGGCGGCGAACTCCGGCGCGGCCGGCGCATGGATTGCCAGCCCGAAGGCCGGCGTCGTGCTCGGGCCATGGTGGGCGACGGAGGTCTTCCTCAATGCCGGCAGCGGCTTCCACAGCAACGACCTGCGCGGCGCCACAATCCGGGTCGAGCCGGCTGACCGGCTGACCCCGGCCTCCCGCGTGCCGCTGCTGGTGCGGGCCAAGGGGGCGGAACTCGGTGTCGCCACCCAGGCGATGCCCGGGCTCGACAGCCGGCTGGCCGCCTTCGTACTGGAGGTGGGTTCGGAGATCCTCTTCCTCGGTGATGCCGGAACGACCGAGCCGAGCCGCGCGAGCCGGCGCATCGGCGTCGAATGGAACAACCGCTGGCAGGCGTCACCGGCGCTCGCGCTCGACCTCGACGTCGCGGCGACGCGGACGCGCTTCACTGAATACGACCCGGCCGGCAACCATGTGCCCGGCGCGCCCAACCTGGTGCTGGCGGCGGGGGCAAGCTGGGACGAGGGGATCGGCTGGTTCGGCGCGGCGCGGCTCAGGGTCTTCGGCCCGCGGCCGCTGACCGAGGACGGGCAGGAGCGGTCGCGCACCACCGCCCTGGTCAATGCCCGTGCCGGCTACCGGCTGGAAAACGGCGTCACCCTGCGCCTGGACGCCTTCAACCTGTTCAATACCAAGGCCAGCCAGATCGACTACTGGTACGCCTCCCGCCTGCCGGGGGAACCGGCGGCGGGGGTGGAGGACCGGCACTTCCACCCGGTCGAGCCGCTGGCGGTGCGCTTCACCGTGGCGGCGGCGCTATAGAAGTTACAGTGACCCGCCATCCACCACGAAGGTCTGCGCCGTCACCATCCGGCTGTCATCGGCGGCCAGCCAGAGCACCATGCGGGCGATATCGGGTGGGTAGAGCTTCTCCTTCAGGCATTGCCGCTCGAGCGCCGCCGCAACCGCCTCGGGCGTTGCCCAGAGCTGCTCCTGCCGCTCGGTGAAGATCCAGCCCGGCACCACCACGTTGCAGCGGATGCCGGCGGGGCCGAGGTCGCGCGCCAGGCCGCGCGCCAAGCCATGCACCGCCGCCTTGGCGGTGGTATAGGCCGGCATGCCGCCCTGTGACTTCATCCAGGACACGCTGCCGAAGAAGACGATCGAGCCCCGCTTCTCCGCCTGCATCATCGGCGCCACCGCTTGGCTGCAAAAGAACTGGTGGCGCAGGTTGGTGTGCATGCGCTCGTCCCAGTAGTCGGGCTCCACCGTCTCCCAGCCATGGCGGTCGTCGCGGGCGGCGTTGTTGGCCAGCACGGTGATGCGGCCGAGCCGCGATGCGGCTTCCGCCACCGCGGCCCGGAGCGCGGCGACGTCGCGCAGGTCGCAATGCAGGAAGAGCGCGCCGGTGCGTTCCGCCACCAGCCGGCCATTCGCGTCATCTAAGTCGAGGAAGGCGGTGCGCGACCCTTGCGCGGCAAACTGCGCGACCATCTCGGCACCGATGCCACTGGCCCCGCCGGTGACGAGGACGGTGCGGTCCTTCAGGCTCGGATAATGGGCGAAGCTGTCGGCCATGGGGATCCTCCCGAATCAGGTCCGGCTTCAAGTGTCCGGGGCGCGCCGAAGTTCAACCTCCCGCCGGAGGCGTGCAAACTCATCCCTGCGTCGCGGGCAAGGCGCTGGCGGGATCAATCGCGGTGGAGAACCAGTTCATCGCGAAATGCAGGTGCGGCCCGGTGACGCGGCCGGTGGCGCCCGAGAGGCCGATGCCCTGGCCGGAGGCGAGCGGCTCCCCCTCGGTGACATCCAGCCGTGACAGGTGGGCATAGAGCGTCTGCACGCCGAAGCCGTGGTCGATCACCACGGTGTTGCCGGTGAAGTACAGGTCCATCGCCAGCAGCACCCGGCCGGCCGCGGCGGCGCGCAGCGGCGTGCCGACCGGCACCGCGACGTCGAGCCCGACATGCGGCGCCCGCGCTTCCCCGTTCAGGATGCGCTGGCTGCCATAAACGCCACTGATGCGGCCGGTGGCCGGCCAGACGAAGCCGGCGGCGAAGTGCGGCTCGGCGCTGTCGGTCTTGCGGAGAGCGGCCAGGTGGTCGCGCTCGCGAGTGATGCGGGCCATGGTTTCGGGCGGCGGGGTGACCATGGCGCCGGGCAAGCCCTGCAGCCGCTGCACCTGCCATTCGCGTTTCGCCACGGCCAGGCGCTGGGCCTCCGGCCGGCCGCCGGGCGGCGTGACGGTCAGCAACGCCTCGGGCCCGTGGTCGCGGCCGAAGCCGAAGGCATAGTCGCCGCGCGGCCCGACGCGGAGCGGGCGGCCGTCGAGGGCCAGCCTGGTGCCCGGGGGAACGCGGCCGGTGACGAGCATGCCCTGGGAGTAGCTTGCGGCGCGGGCCGTGGCCGGGATCAGCAACAGGCTGAGCAAGGAACGGCGAGAAAGAGCGAGGGAAACTATCCCCTCGCGCTCCCCTCTATTTCTGTGAGTCCGCAGGCTGAGCTGTCGGGTGCCAAACTCACGGAAATAGAAGGGGGACCGGGGGGATACTTTCCCCCGGCCTACGCTGTCCTCCGTCACAGCAGCGCCCCCTGCTTCGGCTCGGCCTTCCGCTTCGGCTTCGCCCCGTCCGCCGTCGCGCCTACCGTGCCATCCGCGAATGTCACCACCAGCCGCCCGCCCGCCGGCACCGCGGCGGCGTTTGTCAGCGGCGCGCCTTCGGCGTCCGAGACCAGCGCGAAGCCGCGCGCCAGCACCGCCTGGTAGGAGACGCCCTCAAGCCGCGCCACCAATCCATCCAGCCGCGCCCGCTTTTCCCGCACCAGCGCCGCGACGGGCGTGGCGGAGAAGCGCGCAAGCGCCGGCGCCGCCTGCGCCCGGGCCACCGCCCGGTGCAGTGCCGCGCTCCGCCGCGCGTCCAGCAGGCCGAGCGCGGCGCGGCGCGCCGCCATCCCCTCCCGCGGGTGGGGCAGGCGGGGCGCGATGCGGGCGAGGGCGCCGCGCTTCCGCTCGATCAGCCCGGGCAGGGCGACGGCGAGCCGCTCGCCCCGATCTTCCAGCCGCTGCCGCATGGCGCCGAGGATGCCGGGCAGGTCGGGCAGGCCGCGCTCCGCCATCATCAACCGCCGCCGGGCGCGGTCTAGCAGCGACTGCCCAGCCTGCAGCAGCCGCGCCCCGGTCTGCGACAGGTCGGCCAGCAGGTCGGCCCGTGCCGGAATAGCCATCTCGGCCGCGGCGGTCGGCGTCGGCGCGCGGCGGTCGGAGGCGAAATCGATCAGCGTCGTGTCGGTCTCATGACCGACGGCGCTGATGAGGGGGACCGGACTCTCGGCCGCGGCGCGGACCACGACCTCCTCGTTGAAAGCCATCAGGTCCTCAAGGCTGCCGCCGCCGCGGGCCACGATGATGACGTCGGGGCGGGGGACCGGCCCGTCCGGCGGCAGCGCGCCAAGGCCGCGGATGGCGGCGGCGATCTGCTCGGCCGCGCCGTTGCCCTGGACTGGGACGGGCCAAAGGATGAGCCGGCGCGGGAAGCGGCGCAGGATCGTGGTGCGGATGTCCTGGATGACTGCGCCGCGTTCGGAGGTGACGACGCCGATCACCCGCGGCAGCACCGGCAGGGCGCGCTTCCGCGCCGGGTCGAACAGCCCTTCCTCCAGCAGGCGCAGCCGCAGCTTCTCGATCCGCGCCAGCAGCGCGCCCTCGCCGGCATATTCCAGCCGGTCGATGACGAGCTGGTACTTCGATCGGTCGGCATAGGTGCCGATCTTGCCGGTGGCGATGACCTCGACCCCGTTCTCCGGCTTGATCGCCAGGCGGGGGACGCTGGTCTTCCAGATCACCGATTCCAGCTTGGCGCTCTCGTCCTTCAGCGAGAGGTAGATGTGCCCAGATGGGTAGCGCTTCAGCTCGGTGATCTCGCCGCGGACGCGGACCCGGCCGAAGCGGTCCTCCAGCGTCCGGCGGATGGCGCCGGCGAGCTCGGAGACGGCGAATTCCGGGATGTTCGGGGCGGCCTTGGCGACCGGCGGCGTGGTGTCCATGCCGGCAGGATATGCTAGGGGCCGCCCGCGGGGGAGGCTCTTCCCCGGATGATTCAGATCAGGGCTGATGTGCCATGAAGGTCCTCGTGGTCGGCGGCGGCGGGCGGGAACATGCGCTGTGCTGGGCGTTGTCGGGCTCCCCCTTGCTGACCAAGCTCTGGTGCGCCCCGGGCAATGCCGGCATCGCCGAGGTCGCGGAGTGCGTGGCGATCGGCGCCGAGGACATCCCCGGCCTGGTCGGCTTCGCCCAGACGCAGGCGGTGAACCTGGTGGTGGTGGGGCCGGAGGCGCCGCTGACCCTCGGACTCGCGGATGCCTGCGCCGCGGCCGGGCTGCGCTGCTTCGGGCCGTCCGCCGCCGCGGCGCAGCTCGAGGGCAGCAAGACCTTCACCAAGGAGGTCGCGGACGCCGCCGGCGTGCCGACCGCCGCCTGGTCCCGCTTCACCGATCCTGCCGCCGCGCGCGCCTATATCCGTGCCCAGGGCGCGCCGATCGTGGTCAAGGCCGATGGGCTGGCCGCCGGCAAGGGCGTGGTGGTGGCGCAGACCGTCGAGGAGGCTGAGGCCGCCATCGCCGAGATCATGGAGGACCGCGTGCATGGCGCCGCCGGCGCCGCCGTGGTGATCGAGGAATGCCTGGTCGGCCAGGAGGTCTCCTTCTTCGCCCTCTGCGACGGAGAGACCGCCCTGGCCCTCGGTGCGGCGCAGGACCACAAGCGGGTGGGGGACGGCGATACCGGGCCGAATACCGGCGGCATGGGCGCCTATTCCCCGCCGCCCATCCTCACCGAGGCACTGCATGCCGAGATCATGGACCGGGTGATCCGCCCGACGCTGGCCGAGATGGCGCGTCGCGGCACGCCCTTCCGCGGCGTGCTCTTCGCCGGGCTGATGATCACCGAGGGCGGGCCGAAGCTGATCGAGTTCAACGTCCGCTTCGGCGACCCGGAATGCCAGGCGCTGATGCTGCGGCTGCGCTCCGACCTGCTGGCGGCGCTGCTGGCCGCCTACGACGGCGAACTGGCCGATTTCGACCTGCGGTGGGACCCTCGGCCAAGCCTGGTCGTGGTGATGGCGGCGAAGGGTTACCCGGGTGCTTATGCCAAGGGGACGGTGATCCGCGGACTAGACTGCGCCGCGGCCATCCCCGGCGTGCAGGTTTTCCACGCCGGCACCATCCGGCGGGCGGATGGCGCTGTGCTGGCCAATGGCGGCCGGGTGCTGGGCATCGCGGCAACCGGCGGGAGTGTGCAGGCGGCGCGCGATGCCGCCTATGCCGCGGTCGATGCGCTGGACTGGCCGGAAGGGTTCTGCCGGCGGGACATTGCCTACCGGGCCTTGTAGCAGCCCGGTTCAGGCGTCCTCCAGCACCGCCTCCACCGGCCCGTCGGCGACGATCCGCCCGGCCTCCAGCCGGATCGCGCGGGTGCACCATTCCCGCACCACCGCCATGTCGTGCGTCGCCAGGACCAGGATCTCGGCATCGGTGACCAGCTTGGCCAGCTTCTCCCGCGCCTTGGCCATGAAGGCGGCGTCGCCGGCCAGGAACCACTCGTCCATCAGCAGCACCTCGGGCTCCATCACCGTCGCCATGGCGAAGGACAGCCGCACCTGCATCCCCGCCGAATAGGTTCGGACGGGGACGTCGAGGAACTCGTTGAGGCCGGAGAAGGCGCCGACCTCGTCGGCCATGGCCTCGCTCTCGGCCTCCGACAGGCCGCGGAACAGACCGCGCAGGACGATGTTCTCCCGTCCCGTGGATTCCTGGTCCATCCCGGCCGACGGATCGATCAGCGAGCCGATCAGACCGGCGACCTCCAGCCGCCCGCCGACCGGCTGGTAGACGCCGGCGAGGGTCCGCAGCAGCGTGGTCTTGCCGGCGCCGTTGCCGCCGACGAGCGCCACCCGCTCGCCCCGGCCGACCTGGAAGGTGAGGTCACGCAGGGCCGAGACGACGACACGGTGGGAGGCATCCTCCCGCAGCCGCAGGGGCGACTTGGCGAGGATGCGCTTCTTCAGCGACCTCGCGCCCATGTGATACAGTGGAAATTCGATGGTGAGTTGGTTGGCGAGGATATGGGGCATGGGTGAGGGCCTCAGACCCAGAAGGCGATGCGGCCGCGGAAGCGGATGAAGAAGGCCAGGG
>NZ_SMSJ01000209.1 GCF_004355005.1 Dankookia rubra | reverse complement strand
GGCCGGCGCTTCGGAGCGCGGCCGCGATTTCGCCGCGCGCTGGGCCGAGGCGATCTTCGCCGCGCAGAACAGACAAGCGGCCATGACCGAGTTCTACGGCGACGTGAAGGGTCGCATGGCGGCGCGCGGCAGGGCGCCCGGGGAATGCCTCATCCTGCAGGGCCTGACCGTCGTGCTCGGGGAGACCGAGGCGATCGCGCGGGAGAAGGCCGATCATCTCGATTCCCTGATCGATCCCGAATTGGCGCTCGCGGCAAGCTCCAGCGGATTGGCCGTCGACCTCGCCAGGGTCGGGCAGGAGGGCGTGGCCGAGGCGCGGGGCAACCAGGGTATGGACGGCATGCAGCAGCGGATTGAGCGGCAGATGCGGGATGAGGGCCTGACCTTCGACCAGGCGGTCCGCCGCGGCAGCCGCTTCACGCTCGTCGGCACGCCGACCATGATCGCCGACCGAATGCAGGCCCTGTTCGAGGCGAGGGCCTGCGACGGCTTCGTGGTCGCGCCGACCGTTTTCCCCGGCGTCTTCGAGGAGATCGCCGCTACCCTGGTGCCGGAGTTGCAGCAGCGTGGCGTGTTCCGCCGGGACTACACCGGCCGCACGCTCCGCGAGAACCTGCTCGGCACCCCGGGGTGACGCCGCGCGGCCGCTCCCCACCGCGCCGCGGCTATTCGCGCTCGATGCCCGCCAGCCGCACGACCTCGGCCCAGCGCGCGCGCTCGGCCGCCAGCAGGCGGTCCATCTCCTCCGGTAGCCCGCCGACCGGTTCAGCCCCCCAGGTCGCGAGGCGGTCGCGGATGTCACGGCGCAAGAGCAGGTGGTCGATCTCAGTGGCGATGCTGCGGCGGATCTCCATCGGCGTGCCGGCCGGCGCGGCATAGCCAAGCCAGGCCGCGGCCTCGTAGCCGGGAATGCCAGCTTCCTGCATGGTCGGCACATCCGGCAGCAGAGCGAAGCGGCGGGTGCCGCCCACCGCCAGCGGCCGCAGCGTCCCGGCGCGGAAATCTTCGAGGAAGGAGGGCGCCTGTTCGATGACGAGCTGGATACGGCCGGCCAGCAGGTCGGTGCGGGCGGGCGCGCCGCCACGATACTGCACCATCTCCATCTCGACGCCGCCTGCCAGCATGCGGAACATCTCGACCGTTAGCCGCGACGCCATGCCCGATGTGGCGAAGTTCACGTTGCCCCGGCGACTGCGGGCGAGGGTCAGGAATTCCTGCACCGTGGCAACACCGAGCGAGGCTGGCACCACCATCACGTAGGGGATCGTCGCCACCATCGAGACGCCGACGAGGTCGCGCTCCGGGCTATAGGGCAGCGCCTTGTAGACGAAAGGGTTCACCGCCATCGGGCCGGGACTACCGGCCAGCAGCATGTAACCGTCGGGCGGGGCCTTCGCCACAGCATCGGCGCCGAGGATACCGAAAGCCCCGGCGCGGTTCTCGACGGCGACTGGCTGACCGAGAGGGGCGGCCAGATTGTCGGCGATCAACCGCGCAATCAGGTCCGTGGCGCCGCCCGGCGCGAAAGGAACGACAACGCGCAGCGGGCGCAGCGGCCAAGCTTGCGCCCAGGCTTCGGTTGCGATCCGGCCCGGGCTGGCGGCGGCGAGCAGTGCGAGGGCCGCGCGGCGCGACGGCGACATCACCCTGCCACCACGGGGAAGAAGCGGTTGGCCGGCCGCGCTAGGCCCAGATTCTCCCGCAGCGTGCGGCCCTCGTACTCCCGGCGGAACAGGCCGCGGTGGCGAAGCTCCGGCACGACTAGGCGGATGAAGCGCTCGAGCCCGGTCGGCACGACGGGCGCGGCTATCATGAAGCCGTCGCAAGCCTGGGTCTTGAACCATTCCTCCATCTGATCGGCCACCTGCATGGCGCTGCCCTTGAACAGGTTACCCGCCATCTGCGGCAGAATACGCTTGTAGGTCTGCCGCACAGTGAGGTTCTCGGCCGCCGCCATGGCGATGATGGCGCGGCCGATGCCGGTGGGCCCGACATGTTCGGCCGCGAAGATCGGCATCGGCCCGTCGAGTGGATATTCGGCCATTCGCGCGCCGACCATCTTCGAGAGATAGTCGAGCCCGACCGCCGGCGAGACGAGGTCTTCCAGCTCCTGGAACAAGGCCTCGGCCTCGGCCTCGGTCTCGCCGGTGAAGATGGTCACGCCGCTCAGCACCTTCAGGCTGTCCGCGGTGCGGCCGTACCGCGGCAGGCGCGACTTCAGGTCGGCGTAGAGCCGGCGGGCATTGTCGATCGTGCCCTCGATGGCGAAGACGCAGTCGGCTGTCGCGGCCGACAGCTCCTTGCCGGTCTCGGACTGCCCGGCCGAGAAGATCACGGGGTGGCCTTGCGGCGGCCGCGGCGCGTTCAAGGGCCCGGCCACCTGGAAATGCTTGCCGCGGTGGTTCAGCGCATGCACGCGCGACGGATCGAGAAAGCGACCGCTTGCCTTGTCCTGCGGAAAGGCATCGTCGGCCCAGCTGTCCCACAGCCCCTTCACCACGCCGGCGAATTCCGCGGCGCGTTCGTAGCGGTCCTCGCGCGGGACATGGGCCTCGTGCGAGAAGTTCAACGCGTCGCCGGGATTGGAGGTGGTGACCAGGTTCCAGCCGGCCCGGCCTTTGCTCAGATGGTCGAGCGACGCGAAGCGGCGCGCCACGGCGAAGGGCTCGTCATAGGTCGTTGTCGTGGTGGCGACGAGGCCGATATGCTCGGTCACCATTGCTAGCGCCGAGAGCAGCGTCACCGGCTCGAAGACCCCTGGCCGGTCCGATGGGCTCGTGGCGGCGAAGAGGTCCGGCTTGTCGAGGTTGCGCACGCCATTGCCGTCGGCGAGGAAGAGCAGGTCGAACTTGCCGGCTTCGGCGATGCGGGCGAGGCGCACAGCATTCTCGAGATTGCTTGCCGGCCGCTCCCAGGCGTCGGGGTGGCGCCATTCGCCGACATGGGACCCTTGGGCATTGGCATTGGCGGCGAGGATCATCGGCATGCCGGCGGCTCTCCCGGGTGTGTCGGCCCATGCTCGCGCGACGGCGGATCGGGTGGCAACCATCGAAGTGCCTCTCCTCGCGGCTGGCCGAGCAGCAGCAACGATCGCTCTACGGCACCCTGCACGGCCAGCGGACCCGCCGATGCTGGCCGGCGTTGAAGAAGTGATTCGCCGCGAGGCGCGGCTAGGCTCCGCGGCCTGCGCCTCAACTGGCGCACCGAGCGCCGGTGATGACCTCCCCTCGAAATGTGAATCATCGCCCGAATTGATCGATTACTTGTCACTGTGACCCTGCTAGGGCCTGTCAGGCCTTAAGTTCTGTGTGTCTACTTGATCCAGTCTATCGTGGCGGCCATGCAGAGCACGCCCATGAAGGAACACGCGGTTTTCTCGTAGCGGGTGGCG
>NZ_SMSJ01000208.1 GCF_004355005.1 Dankookia rubra | reverse complement strand
GGCGCCGAAGCCGCCGCCGCAGCAGCAGGTGGCCGAGGCCAAGCCGGAGAAGCCCGCGCCGGCCGCCGCCCCGGCCAAGCCCGAGCCGGCGCCGCCGCGGCCGCCGAGCCCGGTGCCGCCGCCGCCGACCCCGTCCAAGGAGGCCGGGACCGGCCGGACGCCGGCGGTGCAGAAGCCGCAGGTCGACAGCAGGTCCGTGCTGAACAACATGGACAAGCTGATCCAGTCGGCGCAGCAGAACCGCCCGCCGACGGGACGGCCGAGCGCGCCGGCGGGCAGCCCGCAGCAGGGCGGCGGCGCGCCGAACGGCACCGCCGCGCTGAATGCCGGGGAGAAGGCCGGCCTTGCCGACAAGATCAGCGAATGCTGGTCGGTCGACGGCGGCGGCATGGGGGTGCGCGACATCGTGGTCAGCCTGCGGGTCGATGTCGATGCCGGCGGCATCGTGCGCAACGTCCGCGCCGACGGCGCGCCGCCGAGCGAGCCGCGCGCGCGCTCGGTCTACGAGGCGGCGCGGCGCGCGCTGCTCGATCCCAAGTGCAACCCGCTGCCGCTGCCGAAGGACCGGCTGGCGGCGCTGCGGGAGACCGTCTTCCGCTTCAACCCGCGCGACCTCGGCCTGCGGTGACGCCGCCGCCCCGGGCTTGACCGGGGCGGCCCCGCCCCCAAGCTGCGCGCCACATCCACAGGAGTGACCGCATGACCCCGGACGAGATGGCGATGGAGGGGCTGCTCTCGCGCCGGGCCGCGCTGTTCGGCGGCGCGGCGCTCGGCCTGCCGCTGCTGGCCGGGCTGCCGGGCACGGCGCTGGCGCAGAGCTCGGTGGTCGACATCACCAAGGCCCGCACCGACCCGATCCCGATCGCCATCCCGGACTTCGCCGGCGGCGCGGTGGGCCGCGACATCGCCCGCGTCGTGATCAACAACCTGAAGAACTCGGGCCTGTTCCGCCCGGTGGAGCGCGCCGCCTTCATCCAGACGCCGGAGGCGGCCGCGGCGCTGCCGCGCTTCCAGGACTGGCGCGTGATCGGCGCCCAGGCGCTGACCACCGGCCGCGTCGATACCGGGGGGGACCGCGTCCGCGTCGAGTTCCGGCTCTGGGACGTGCTGCCGGAACAGCAGATCCAGGGCACCGCCTTCACCGCGGCCTCCGGCAGCTGGCGCAAGATCGCCCACCTGATCTCCGACGTGATCTATGAGCGCCTGCTGGGCGAGAAGGGCTATTTCGACACCGAGGTCGTCTATGTCGCGGAAAGCGGCCCGCGCGACCGCCGCACCCGGCGCCTGGCGATCATGGACCAGGACGGCGAGAACCACCGTTTCCTGACCGATGGCTCCGCCGCCGCGCTGACCCCACGCTTCCATCCCAGCGCGCGGCAGATCGCCTTCATGTCCTATGCGCGCGGGGAGCCGAAGGTCTACCTGTTCAACCTGAATGGCGGGCGGCCGGAGCCCCTGGGGAATTTCCCCGGCATGACGCTCTCGCCCCGCTTCAGCCCGGACGGGCGCAGCGTGGTGCTGTCGGCGACGCGGGGGAACGATTCCAACATCTACGTGGTCGATCTCGGCTCGCGGCGCGAACGCCAGCTGACCTCGGGCGGCGGGCTCGACGTCTCGCCCTGCTTCTCGCCGGACGGGTCGCAGATCGTCTTCAACTCCGACCGCGGCGGCGACCAGCAGCTCTATGTCATGGGCGCCGATGGCGGCGGCATCCGCCGCATCTCCTTCGGCCGCGGCCGCTACGCGACGCCGGTCTGGTCGCCGCGCGGCGACCTGATCGCTTTTACCCGCATCTCCGGCGGGCAGTTCGGCATCGGGGTGATGCGCCCCGACGGCTCGGGCGAGCGGATCCTGTCGGAGGGCTGGGGCATGGAGGGGCCGACCTTCGCGCCGAACGGCCGGGTGATGATGTTCTTCCGCGAAACGCCGGCGCGCGACAACCGGGGCGGCGGCTATTCGTCGCGCCTGTCGTCGATCGACATCGCCGGCTTCAACGAAAGGCAGATCGTCACGCCGACCGACGCCTCCGACCCCGCCTGGTCGCCGCTGCTGTCCTGATGCGGGCCGCGGCGGCGGGGCGCGCCGGGGGGAGGTGATCGCGCCCGGTCCGGGGGGCGTCCGCGCGCCGCCTCCAGGCCCGCTGCCGGCCGTCGCGGCTGCTGGATGGTGCGGGAGCGAGAGGGTTGCCTCGGCCGCCACGCCTCTCCGCATCTTTGCCGCGGAAGTGTTCGATTTTCTTGACCCTTCCGACCACGGGTTGTAACGCGCCCAGCGGATATTTCCGCAGCCGGATGCTGCCCGATGGGAAGGACCAGAGGATGATGAACACCAAGGTGCTCGGCGCTTTCGCGGCGGTCGCGCTGCTCGCGGCCTGCCAGTCGGCGACCGATACGGCGGCGACGGGCGCCGGCGCGGCGACCACCGGCAGCAGCATCCGCCCGGGCAGCCAGGAAGACCTGATCGCCACCGCCGGCAGCGACCGCGTCTACTTCGACACCGACGAGAGCAGCATCCGCGCCGACCAGCGCCCGGTGCTGCAGAAGCAGGCCGCCTGGCTCGGCACCAATGCCGGCGTCACCGTGCAGCTCGAGGGCCATGCCGACGAGCGCGGCACGCGCGAATACAACCTGGCGCTCGGCCAGCGCCGCGCCAATGCGGCGCGCGACGGCCTGGTCGCGGGCGGCGTCGCCGGCGCGCGCATCTCGACCATCTCCTACGGCAAGGACAAGCCGGCGGCGCTCGGCTCGACCGAGGAAGCCTGGGCGCAGAACCGCCGCGCGGTGACCGTCGTCCGGTAGCGACGCGGGCGGCTGCCGGCCGCCAGGTTTCGCGCCTTGTGTTGCGCGGCGGGCTTCGGTCCGCCGCCGGCTGCCGCTACAACCCGGGGGACCCTGTGGCCCCCGGCGCAGCGGCCGGGGCGGTCCCGGCCGCGGCGCGACGAGCCCGACCGGAGCCCCCCGATGCGACGCGCGCTCGCCGCCCTGATCCTCGCCACGCCGTTCGTACTGGCCGATGCCGCGCCCGCCCGCGCGCAGGCCGAGAGCCGCGAGGGCATCTACCTGCAGAACCAGATCCTCCAGCTGCGGCAGGAGCTCGATCAGGTCCGCCGCGGCGGCGGGGCGGCGGTCGCGCCGGTGCCGCGCGGCGGCAATGCCGCGCCGCAGGGCGAGCTGGTCGGCGCGCTGCTCGACCGCGTCACAACGCTGGAGGACGAGACCCGCCGGCTGCGCGGCCGGCTGGAGCAGGCCGAGTTCCAGAACCGCAACCAGGCCCAGCAATTGGAAAAGCTGCAGGGCGACCTCGACTACCGGCTGCAGCAGCTGGAGGGCGGCGGCGGCGGGTCGCGGCCGCGCGCCGAATCCGCGGCGCCGGCCCGGCCGAGCCCCGCCCAGTCGCTGCCGCCGGTCGCCGGCCCCGCCACGGC
>NZ_SMSJ01000207.1 GCF_004355005.1 Dankookia rubra | reverse complement strand
GCCCGTCAGGCCCAACCACCCCGCCGCAAGCGGATGCAGCCGCGTGCCGAACGCTCAAGTCAGCCTGCCAGGACGCCCTACGCTCCAACCCGGTGAATAGGACGGGCTAGCTTGGCCGTAGCCGATACCAGTGCCCACAAGTAGGCACCCTGGGCCGCATAGACAGCGTCCATGGCAAAGGTCTGCACGTCGCGCAGCAAGCTTGTCTCAGCGCGGCACAAGCCAGTGTCGGTCCCATCATCCGGTGCGAGGCGGGCGACCAGGATCTCCAGCTTGGCCGCCGTGACGGCGAGCGACTCTGATGGGGCGGCGGCCAGACTGACCACCGTCTCAAGCCCACTGTTGTCTTCCGTGTCGTCCCCCGGCCATGCCTTGGCGTCGGAAACTACTGCGAGTGCCGCGGCCTGGAGTTGCGGCGCATCAGTACGAGGCGTCGCAGCCGAGGCCCGTCCAGCAGGGAAGAGCAGGATGTCAGCCATGGTCGAAGTCCGATCTCGAGAGAATGGTTCAATGCTTGCGAAGAGGCTCGGACTGGGCACCGGTGGCCGGGGCTTCCGCCGCGTTTAGCCGATAAGCGCCGCGGTCGGTCAGCAGCAGCTGCGGGCTCGACGGATCGGCTTCCATCTTCTGCCGCAGGCGGTAGATGTGCGTCTCGAGCGTGTGGGTGGTAATCCCGCTGTTGAAGCCCCACACATCGGCCAGTAGCGTCGCGCGATCGACCGGTGTGCCGTTGTTCCGGAGCAGGTACTTCAGGATCTGACACTCCTTGTCAGTCAGCCGCACCTTGCGGTTCTTGCCGGGGTCGAGCAGCAGCTTGGCGCTCGGACGGAACTGGTAGGGGCCGATGGTGAAGATGGCGGCTTCCGAGTTGTCGAAGGTGCGGAGCTGGGCGCGGACCCGGGCCAGCAGCTCCGGCAGGCGGAAGGGCTTGGCGACATAGTCATTGGCGCCAGCATCGAGGCCGCGCACCACGTCAGCTTCGGCATCCGCGCCGGTCAGCATGATGATCGGGGTGGTGTTGCCGTCGCGCCGGAGCTGGGCGCAGAAGTCGCGGCCATCGGCGTCTGGCAGGCTGACGTCCAGCAGGATGGCGTCGTAGCGGACATCCACCTCGGCCAGCTTGGCAGTCGCCTCAGAGGCGCTCTCCGCTGCATCGGCGGTGAAGCTGCCGTCCAGGGCGATCTGCTCGGCAAGGGTGGCGCGGAGCGTGGCGTCGTCTTCGATGATGAGGATGGGACGCGGGGTCATGGCGGATGGATCCTGGACCGGGTGAGTACGCCATCGCTGCGCATTGATGTCTCAAATCTGATTCAATGTTCAACTAAGACGTTTGAATACAAGAGCAAAATCGCTCGTAGCAATGATGAACCTCGAGCCGCACAGCACGACGCAATAACAGCGTACGGCCCTGAACCAGTCGCACGCACTAGTTGAATTTTTATAAATGGCAAACCCATCATTGCTGCCGGTTGGCACAGGCCGAGCAGCCGATTTGCACCTGCCTAGCGTCCCAAAGGTATCATGTAGCTGGACGGCCGCCCGGCACGGCGGCCGTCCTGGCCCAAACTCCCAAGTCCGCCGGGTCGGTGTTGACAGCCCGCCATCTCGGTGGGCTGACCGCGATTGTGGCGCGCCTCTCCTCACCTCTGATAATCGGGCCTTATCAGAGGTGAGACCGGGCGATGGTGGCTGCTGAGTATGTAGATGGCGCCACCAGAATACCGCACGGAACGGCGTCGTTGGAGGTTCCAGGAATTCTAAAAGATGCAGGTTCATGCCGGAAGCTCGGTCCGGGTAAAATGCGAGCCGCCAGTATGTTCGCCACCAGCAGTTCCCCTGGCCGTGCTTTGGCCTCCGCTCGCGGCTTAGTCGCACCGCGATCAGCCCACGGATGAGATCTTGACCGGAGAGCGTCACAGAAAGCGGGAGGCGTCTATGAGTACATGCAATGGAAGTGTTGCGGTGCCCAATGGGCTAGCGGGCCTGCAGCGTCGGAGTGGTTTCCTCGTCCTACTGGGCGGGCTGGGATTGATCGGTTTCGTACCCGGTGCGGCGACAGCTCAGACCGCCAGCTTGTATGACACCAGCCGCGTTCTAGAGCACCTGGGAAGCGAGTGCGGCGGTCAGCCGAGTTGCATAACTATCGAGTCTAAACAGCGGCGTGTCGCCCCGGGACAACGGGACGTCTTTCGTGTGCGGTGTCCTGGAAACCACCCTCACGTCGTCGGATGGGACACGGAGCAGCACGAACACATCGCCACAATGGTCGTCCTTGACGACTTGCCTTCCACCTCCGGAAGCACGTTCACCCGCATCCCTACCCCGGAAAGATTGCTGAAGGTCGTGGCCGAAAATAAAGGCGATGCGATCGGCTTCGTGACAATCTTTCTTGGATGCTCGGCCGAGCAATCCCGAACCACCTCGTTCGGTCACATGCGCAGCGGCGTTCCCTTTAGCCTGCAGCGCTGACAGGCAGGAATCAATGATACTGACCAAAACCTCGATGCGCTCCAGGGCAGTGTGCCTGCTGCTGTTGGCCGCGTTGTTTGCTCATCAGTGGTCGAACTCGGCCAAAGCAGCCGTGTGCGACGGAATCCCCGAATGCGAGCCGCAGGTCCAGGCACCCGTGCCGTTCGGTGCTTGGGAAACGAAAGGCTGGGCATTCTATTGCACTGGCGACCATCCTTATTTTTGGGGCCTGTGGTGGTACGACCCCATCAATGCTCCAGCCAACCAGACCTACGACTGGTCGAGCGCGACCGGCCAAAAGAGTTGCTTCATCTCGCCTACCGAGTGGGCCGGACCGGAAGAGGGCAACCCGAGCAAGCTCGACATCTCAACAACCAACTTCTGCAATGCCGACGAACTCAGGGTAACCCTTGCTTGTACCAAGTCTCTTCCCCCGGGAGGCAGCATCAACGGTTGCACGCCGGATTCAGGCATTCTAGCGGATCCTGGCTGTCCTACGACCTGGGAGAACAACAACTGCCAGAACGGCGCAGTCCCTGTGTGCTTCCAGAACGCAATAGAGACTTGCAGCGACGGAACAAAATACGGCTGCACGGCACTGTTCGGCGCCGTTTGGTGTCAGCGGTGCGCGCCATAGCGATTAAGCGTTCTGACGAGGCTAACAGGATTGTTCGTAGGAAAGGACAAGGTACGGTGTTGGTTAGGCAGCGACCGCGCCGGGCGCGAGCAGGTCTTCGCTGGCTGATCCGAGCGGCTCTACGAGGACCCTGCCGAAGGCGGCACCCTGCTCGAGCATGACTGCGCCCGCGCCGCAGAGTTCAAGGCCAGACACCAGGGTCTGGCCAGCGCGTGTATGATGGAGTGGTTGGGGCAGCGGAACGCCCGCGTTTCCGGGCACGGCTCCTCATACTGCTAAGCATCAGGCCTGCAGCCTGCAGGCGCGCGACATCGCCCTCGCGTCACTGGTGGCGGGTCAGCAGGCTAGTGTCCTGATTCCGTAATTCCTCCGATCTGCTGTGTTCGGAGGCAGAAGCGCTGGATGGCGGCGAGGATGTCATCTGCGGACTTGGTCCAGCGGAAAGGCTTTGGGTTGGCGTTGTGGGCGGTGATGAAGGCGCGGATGTCGGACTCGA
>NZ_SMSJ01000206.1 GCF_004355005.1 Dankookia rubra | reverse complement strand
CTAAGCGGCCGTCGTACTCCCAATCGCGCAAAGCTCCACGAGCACTCAACGGTAGGTGTCGCGCAATCGTGCGCCCATCGTTTGCAGCGGTAAGCGGAGGTGACGGGTTGTGTGACCGCGCAGTCGGCAGGGGCAACGGCGCCCCGGCGACGTTCCGCGCGCTGCGGTTTGTAGCGTGGAGAACCCCCGTGCTGATCGGCTACATGCGTGCGAGTAAGGCGAAGAGCGCCGGAACCCTCCACCAGCAACGCGATGCGCTGCTGGCCGCCGGCGTGGACCCGATCCGCTTGTACGAGGACAACGCCACGGGCAGGCACGCTGGGCGGCCCGGGCTAGAGGCCTGCCTGACGAGCCTGCGCCCCGGCGATACCCTGGTCGTCTGGACGCTCGACCGGCTGGGGCGCGACCTGCGGCACCTCGTCAACCTCGTGCACGAGTTGACCGAGCGCGGCGTGGGACTGCGCGTCCTCGCCGGCAAGGGGGCGGCCATCGATACCGCCACCCTGAACGGCCGGCTGATGCTCGACGCCTTTGCGGTGCTAGCCGAGTTCGAGCGCGTGCTGCTCGTCGAGCGCGGTATGGCGGGCTTGGCCGTGGCACGCGCCCGCGGTCGCCTCGGCGGGCGGTCGTACAAGATGACCGCGGCCAAGCTCCGCCTCGCCCAGGTTGCCATGGGCCGGCGGGACACGGGCGTGAGCGCGCTCTGCGCCGAGTTGGGTATCACTCGCCAGACGCTTTACCGCCATGTGGATCCCGAGGGCCGTCTCCGACCGGACGGCGAGAGACTGCTCCGCCACCTCGGCGCGGAGCGGGAGCCTGGGACACGGGTGGTTCCAGAAGACGCGGGGGCGCGCGGACGGCATGTCTGACGGGAAGCAGGCGGCAACGCGCCAGCGAATACTCGCCGACTTTGGCGAGTACGCCCTGCGCAGCGAAACTTTGGACGAGGTCCTGACCGAGGCCTGTCGCCTGGTGAGCGAGGCACTCGGGACGAAGCACGCCAAGATTCTTGAGATCCAGCAGGACGGTCAGTCGCTCCTGGTGCGGGCGGGCGTGGGTTGGGCCCCGGATATCGTTGGAAAGCTGCGCCTGGAGATGCGCGAGCGGTCGTCCGAGACCTTCTCGATCAAGGCAGGCAGGCCCGTCATCACCCAGGATATCCACGAGGAAGCCCGCTTCGATGTGCCTGCGTTCCTGAGGGACGCCGGGGTCGTCGCGCTGGCGAATGTCCCGATCTTCCTGCCTGGCGGACGGACCTACGGCCTGCTGCAGGTGGACGCCACCCAGCCGCGCGCCTTTGGTCCGGACGACTCCGAGTTCCTGCGCACCTACGCCACCATCCTTGGGCCGGTGATCGACCGCTTGCACAAGGTCAGCCGGCTTCGGGCGACCGAGGAGCGGTTCCGTCTGATCGTGGAGGCGGCGCGTGACTATGCGATCTTCGTTACCGACGCGGAGGACTGGATCACCGACTGGTTCCCCGGCGCCGAGATTGTCTTCGGCTGGAAGGCGGCCGAGGCAGTCGGGCAGCACAGCAGCACCCTGTTCACGCCTGAGGACCGGGCACACCATGTGGACCAGGACGAGATCGAGACCGCCCGCCTGCATGGCGTCGCACCGAACGTGCGCTGGCACATCCGCAAGGACGGCAGGCGGGTGTTCATCGACGGCACCGTCATCGCACTGCGCGGCAGGGATGGCGGACTGCGAGGGTTCCTCAAGATCGGCCAGGACGTCACCGAACGCCGGGCGGTCGAGGAGCAGCTGCGCGAGAGCGAGACGCGGCAGCGCGCGCTGATCGAGGGGTTGCCGCAGCTGGTCTGGCGCTCGGCGGACGGCGGGGACTGGACCTGGGCGGGGCCGCAGTGGAGCACCTATACCGGCCTGTCAGGCGAGGCCAGCCTCGGCCGCGGGTGGCTGGATGCCTTGCACCCCGACGACCGCGGGGCCGCGCTGAAGGCATGGCAGGAGGCGGGGTCGGACGGCGTGGTCCGGGTCGATTGCCGCATCCGTCAGGCGGACACCGGCCACTATGGCTGGTTCCAGATGCGCGGCATGCCGGTTCGCAACGGCGGCGACGAGGTCGTCGATTGGATTGGCTCCTGCACTGACATCGACGAGCAGGTGCGCGCCCGCGATGTGCTGGCCCGTAGTCACGAGGAACTTGAGGCCCTCGTTGCCGCGCGCACGACGGAGTTGATGGCTGCTGAGGAGAGCCTGCGGCAGGCACAGAAGATGGAGGCGGTGGGCCAACTCACCGGCGGCATCGCGCACGATTTCAACAACATGCTCCAGGGCGTTGTCGGCAGCGTCGAGATGGCGCGTCGTCACGTCAGCGAAGGCCGTGTTGCGCAGGCCGAGCGCTATCTTGACGCCGCGCGCGAGGCGACGGGGCGGGCGGCGGGGCTGACCCGCCGCCTGCTGGCCTTTGCCCGCCGGCAGCGCCTCGACCCCAAGCCGGTGGATGCGGACGGCTTGGTCGCGGGCTTGGCGGACCTGATCCGCCGTACGATGGGCCCTGGGGTCGCGGTGGAGCTGCAGCTGCGCGGCGGCACCGGGAGCGTGCTGTGCGACGCCAACGAGCTGGAAAGCGCCCTGCTGAACCTCTGTATCAACGCGCGCGATGCCATGCCCGAGGGCGGACGACTGGCGATCGCCACGACAGACGTGCATGTCGCGGCAACTGACATCCCGGACGGGGATGCCAAGCCGGGCCGCTACGTGGCGATCTCGGTCGCGGATGCGGGGACGGGCATGCCGCCGGAGGTGCTCGCGCGGGTGTTCGACCCGTTCTTCACCACCAAGCCGCAGGGCCAGGGCCAGGGCACGGGGCTGGGGCTGAGCCAGGTTTACGGTTTTGTGCGGCAATCGGGTGGCCTGGTGCGGATCGAGAGCGCGCCGGGGCGGGGCACCACGGTGCGTCTCTTCCTGCCGCTGCACGATCGCATGCAGGCGGTGGAAGAGGCGATCGCGCCGCCGCCGGCTCGGTCGGGCCCGCATAGGACGGTGCTGCTGGTCGACGACGAGGCCGCGGCACGGTGGCCAGCGGCCGACTGTCTACGCGAGTTGGGCTACATGGTGCTGGAGGCGCGCGACGGCGCGGAGGCACTGCGCGTTCTCGCCGCGGCAACCCCGGACTTGCTGGTGACCGATGTGGGGCTGCCGAACGGCATGAACGGACGGCAGGTCGCCGAGGCGGCGCGCGAGCGGGTGCCAGGCCTGCATGTGCTGTTCATCACCGGCTACGCCGGAACGTCGCTGCCACCGGGTGTCGAGGTGATCGGCAAACCTTTTGAGCTCGACACTCTGGCACGACGGGTCCAGGCACTCCTGAAAACAGGGCGGGAGGGGAAAGAGAGGAGCCCCGGCGCATAGCACGCCGCTTCGGACAAGCTGTGCCGCGATCCCGTCTCAGGTCACACCAAACAGTCAGGCTATAATGCGGACCTATCCTGATTTCGTCGTTCAGTCTGCCTTGAACGCCTCACGCTCCCAGAGTGCCCTGCGGCTCTCCGAAACCTGCTTACCTCTGATAAGTCCCGCTCACCGGGAGCGGCGCAGCGCCGTCGAAAAGGCACCCCTTACGCTTTCTTGGCCTTTCCGCCCCTCCGGTGTTCTGCGCCGCTCGAATGTATCACACTCCATAACC
>NZ_SMSJ01000205.1 GCF_004355005.1 Dankookia rubra | reverse complement strand
GACGTTCCTCTTGCGCCGCCGCCGGCAGCTTGCGCATGTCCACATGCTTCATGCCCCCAACCTGGACGGATCCTACTCGCCTTCAAGACCGCCCAGGCCGGATCAATAATCGCCATCCGGAGGCGCATTGGCGCCATCTGGTCAGCCTGCCGGGTGTGGCGTTCCTCGGACGTAAGCTTCGGCTTGGCAGGTGGCAGGCTCATGCCGGCAGAGTGGCCGCGATTTGGTCATCGTCATCCTGCGTAAGGCTGGGGCAGCCCCGCCGCTCGGCAGCGGCGGGGCAATGTCTGCTGCGGCTCGAGCCAGTCGATCGCGGGGCTTACGCGACCTGCGCCTGGCCTTCGACCTGGCGCTGCGGCTGCGGGCCGCGGAGCACGTTGCCCCCGGCACTGCCGACCTCGATCCGGCGCGGCCGCATCGCCTCGGGTATCTCGCGCTTGAGCTCAATCGTGAGCAGGCCGTCGGCGAGATCGGCGCTCGCCACCTTCACATGGTCAGCCAGCTCGAAGCGGCGCTCGAAGGAGCGGCCGGCAATACCGCGATGGAGCACTTGGCGTTGCTGCTCACCATTTGCCTCGGTGCGGCTCCGCCGCTCGCCAGTGACGATCAGCATATTCTGCTGGGCCACCACGTTCAGGTCGTCTGGTTTGAAGCCGGCCACCGCGAGCGTGACGCGGTAGCTGTCTTCGCCGGTCCGCTCGATGTCATAGGGCGGATAGTTCTCGTCCACTCCGCCGTGCGCCGCGTGCTGCAGCAGGTCGAACATCCGGTCGAAGCCAACGGTCGAGCGGAACAGCGGGCTGAAGTCGTACTCGGTCCTCATCTCCACATCCTCCTTGCGAAGCAACATGGACACGGGCGGCGCCGGATCTCCGGCAGCTCCCACCGAACCCCATCCGGGCGTCCGGCGGCCATGATTCAGGGATTGCTGAGGCGTCGTTCAAGGTCCTCGCGACGGCTTAATTGCAGCGGCGCGGCTATCCGCTGGTGGCGTCCACCCAAGCAGCCTTGGCGTGGTCGCGGCTGGTGGCCGGCGTCACCCCGGTCCGCCGCGCTGACCGTTCACCGTGTGACGGCCCACACCGCAGGGTCACCGCCCGGCGCGCTGGCGCTGATGCGGAGACCAGCCGGGATGACGTCGAGCCGGAATTGCCAGCCCTGCAACTCGCCGGTGACGAACCAGCCGCTGGGCGTCATCTTCCAGCGTCGACCAGCAATCCAGGCTTCAAGGTCACCGCCTGATATGTGTCACACGCCACAGTGATCCGGACACGGCTGGGGGACACTGCCCCAGGCGCAGAGAGACCCACCGCGATGGCCATGACCCACTTCACCCTGATCGGTCGCCCCGCTCAGATCTTCCGCACCGTGCGCCGGTTCGATACTGCGAGCCTCATTCCAAGCGTCACTGGCACCACCCTGGACGGCTGCCGCCAGACCACTGCGCGCATCGCAGACGTGGTCCCGGTCGCGCCCCACCATGCCAGCATCGCCCTACGCGAACTCGCTGCATCGGCAAGCATAGAGGCCGCCCTGGCCAATATCGCGCCACGCCGCGTCTGACTGCTCGGCAGCGACCGGGGTAGGGCTGTCCCCACAAGATGCCGGGGTCGGTCTCGGTCATGGCGCCAGCAGGATCACTGTGGCGATCATCGCCCATGCCAGCAGGCGCAGCGTCCACATGACGGTGCTGTTTAGGCCCCCCAAGAAGCTGATGCAGACCAGCATCAGCGCCCCCGCGCCCAGGGCCAGCATATGTGGTGCGTCCAGCGTCACGACCGTCCTCGCCAGGTCAGGAAGGCTCACCAGGCCCGAGCCGGTGGTCCGCCGCAAGCCATGCGACACGGCCTCGGCCTTGCCGACCAGGCTGTCGGTGCCGGCGGAATCGTCACGGCCGCCCTGGCCGGTTTCTGACAACCTCCGGTGTCGGTGTCATGCTCGCCTCCGGTGCCGATGATCACTTCACGCGATACCGGACCGTGCTGGCGAGCGCGGCCAGTCGTCGCCAAGGAGGCGTTGTAGCAAGCGGCTGACGATGGCGGCCTCTTCAGCCGGTCGCAGGCGCGGCGGCATTCTCTCCAGCGTGAGTGAGCACTGGCGAGGGCGCGGGCAACAACCCGCTATTCAGCATCGGTCAGAACAAGGCCCTGCTGGTCCGGGCGCTGCGGCGGTCCTGGTCCAGCCCCTCATGGACCCGCAAGCAAACGCCGCATATCGCCAGCGGCAACGTGGTGCCCCACTGCCCATGGTGCGGCTGCGGCAACTTCCCATCTGTCCCGCTGCGCCGGCAGGCCGCATAGACCGCGCCGCCGGCATAGGTGGCGGGCAGCAATTCGAAGCCGGCAGGTAGCAGGCTCTGGGCAGCGTCCTCGGCCACCGTGTACGCCAGCACCGGCCCGCTGCGATTGAGCGCCTGGTAGATGGCCTGATCGGCCGCAGCATTGCCCGCCTGAACGCGGCCTAGCCGGTCAGCGATGCGGATTAGACGGTCGAAGGTCATCTGATCCACCCGCACCGGCGGCCGCCGTGCCTCGTCCTCGCTCATGCTGGGCCTTTCTATTCCGCCGCATGTAGCTAGGCAGCCGGCCGGCATCGGCCCAGAGGTCGACCAGCGGCGTACTTCTCATTCTCGATTAAGGATGGAGACGGGGTGTTAGAGATCGCAGCGACAAGCAGCAGAGCGAGGAAGAAGACGATCAACTCGGGCTTCACGGCCGACCCCGCCGGAATGCGAAGGCCCGGAGGGCGCGCTGCAGCGGGCCGCCCTCGGTCAGCGCTGCCAACTCCGCTCGGGTTAGGTCAACCTCCGCCTCTGCGGCCCGCCATGAAGCTTCCAGTGTCTGTCTCGCCGCGCGCTCTGCTGCTGCTTGGGCTGCCTCGCGCGCCAAGGCATCCCGGAGCGCCGCGGTTCGCCCTCGGCTCGGGCCGCCCGCTCGCGTAATTCGACCAGCGCCGGGTTGACGTGCGTCGGGGTAACGTCACCCCGGATCTCGCCCCCGTAGTCGTCCGCGGCATTCATCGGACGTCTCCCGCATCATCTGAGGTGGCACGCTATCGTTTAGGACGGCATTCCGGGAAGGGTGAGTGGCGATGGCGGCGGCTGTTCAGGGGGCAGGCTCATACGAACTAATTGCCGCGGCATTGACGGTCGTCACCTCGACTTCCTCTGCCACTGCCATCGAATAAGGCGGCTCCCTCTAACACGCGGGAAGCGCGGAGAACGCGTGTTAGCCAGAGCTTGCCCAGCCTCCCTGTGCCACCTCGCGCCCGGTGCTTCTGGCGCGCGTTTCTCGGATTAGGGCAGCGCTCTCTCACCTCCGATAATCGGGCCGAAAAGCGCGTGTTAGACGTCGTCAGTGGTGATTGCGCCTCGCATTGCAGTGCATGTTGAGGTCGAGAGGTCTACGGCATCCTTTCCGAGCGGGGCGGGCTAGACCTCACCTTCCTAGCGGCAGTCGCCCGGCTGCCACTCCCGCACCCCATCCGCTTAGTCGGCGAGCCCGGCCCGCGTCTCCGGTCGCAGCTCCTCGCGCTTCCGTACCGTGAGCCCTGCCGGAGCTCAAAAGCCAAAGCCGCACGACATCACCCCCCAGACGCTCTCCCTTAGCTCCAGCTCGCCTTTTTTTCTAGGCTGGCAAAGCTGGCTGGCAGGCTTTCTGCTCCAGCTCGGCGAGGTAGGCCTTGGGGTCGCGCCGAAAGCGGGTGCGTAGGATTCGTGCCTGATGCCGT
>NZ_SMSJ01000204.1 GCF_004355005.1 Dankookia rubra | reverse complement strand
CCGGCGGAGCGGTGTGGCCGCCGTTACCACCTTCGCCGCCGGGCTGCAGCAGGACGGCGCAGCGGTGAAAGCCGCGCTCACCAGCACATGGAGCAGCGGACAAACCGAGGGTCAGGTGGGCAAGCTGAAAATGCTGAAACGCCAGACCTTTGGACGCAGCAGCTTCGACCTTCTCCGCCGCCGCGTGCTCCTCGCCGCCTGAACCACGCCTCCTGCGGAAAAGCCACCGAAACGGGGCAAACCCAAACCAGCTTCTGGCTGACGGCGAAGCCACGCTCGCCCGGTACCCGGGCGATCTGACGCTGGCTGCGGCTCACCCAGCGCAATGGCGTCTCCGGGTCACCGCGGATGGCATCCTCGATCAGCTCCTCCAGAGCGCCCGGCAGCTCCGGTTGCAGGGTGACCGCGCTCTTGCGCCCGCCGTCACTTCGTCTGACCCGCGTGTCGCGCGACAATCTGGACCCATGGTTCAGCGAGAATCGGCGACACATCCACCAGTTGCGTCCCTTCGTTGACCGAATCCTCGTCAAGCCCGAAGCCGCCGTAGGCGGTGGCCTGAAAGGCCAGGCTTTACGAGGGTTTGGTCAACGAGGACGATCGGAGGAAGAGGCAACCATGAGCAGTGCCGGAATGTTCACTCGCGGCGCCCTGATTGTCGCGGGCGAGCAGGTCCAGATTGTCGCTCTACACCCGCGGGCCGATCGGATTGGCCCCGCTCTGCAGCTCCACGATGGCTCGCCGGATAGTGCTGCGCGCCAGCCCGACCGCAGCCGAAGTCGCCGTCACCCCACCATGGCCCAGCGCCAGGGCCTCGTTGGCCGCAGACAGCCGTCGCCCGCGCTCATCCAGGAACTTGTAGGCTTGCTGATACCGAATGCGGATGTCGTCGAGGTCGATCACCCCCGCCGATTACGCCACCGCGGCCAACCACCGTCAGTCTCTTCCAGCTCTCAGCCACTGAGCCGCCACTACATCTGATCCAGTTTTTACGCGTCAGATCCTTAGATGTCAGTCTCGCCGGACTGATTGCGTTACGCTGGTAGCCCGAGATGCGTACCCACGTCGCAGAATTCTCGGAAACGGTTCGGCCGGTCGATAGTCGCGCGGAATGCCAGGGCGGTCAGGGGCTCGACGCCCGGCACCGTCATCAGCCGGCGGCCGGTGGGTTCCAGGCGTACCTCGTCGAGCACCCGCTTGGTCAGCTGGTCGACCTCCTGGGTCATCGCCTCGACGACGGTTAGCATCGACGCGGCCAGGCTTGCCAAGACCGGGTATCGGCCGCCAGTTCGCGCACCCGCGTCGGGAACGCCTTGCGGCTCGGCGTGCCGACTTTCAGCCCGGCCTCCCGCAGCAGCGCCCGAATGCCGTTCTCGACGTCGCGGCGCTTGTTGAGCAGCATCCACCGCGCAGTGAGCAGCGCCTGCCAGGAGCGGCAGGGTGGGCTCTTCACATGCACCGCCCGATACCAGCCGGTGCGCATGATCTGCGCGATCCCGCGCGCGTCGTTGCGGTCGGTCCTGTTCGGCATAGCGCCCGTCGCCGCCTTGGCCTGGCGCGCCTCGATGCAAATCGCCGGCAGGCCGACCTCCGTCAGCCCGGCATGTAGCCAAGCCGTCAGCGAACACGCCTCGAGGCCGACCCGCTCAATCGCAATGCCGCAAGGCCCGAAGAACGCGACCAGGACGTCCGGCTCGCTGGCCGCGCGCGCTTCGCGCACGATGCGGCCGACATCATCGACGATGCAGATGGCGGCCTCGTCCAGCGATACATCCAAGCCTGCAAAGTTACCCATGGCTGCTCCTCCTCGATGCTGGTGGCCGATGCAAACCGGACCACGCTTTATCATCCTGAGATGAGCAGCCACCGGATCACCGGGGAGAGACCCCAATCACCCCATCTGTCAGCACTTCGCCAGAGTCGAAGGTCGTGTCCCGCGAGGTGGTGTAAGAGGCCGCTGCCGTAACGGTGGCGGCCATCGTGGTGGTCCTGGGTAGGGTTGGGTTGTCGAGACCTGCACCCCGAACCTTGGACAGCCACGATGACCGACGACAGGATTGCCCTTCGGGAGCTCTTGGAGAAGGGTTCTGACGCGACCTTCCTCCGCGAGATGATCGGCTTCGCCGCCCAGCGGCTGATGGAGCTGGAAGCTGATGGCCTGTGCGGCGCCGCCCATGGTGAACGCAGCGCCGAGCGGGTGAACCAGCGCAACGGTTACCGCGAGCGTGACTGGCAGACCCGCGCCGGGACGGTCGAGTTACGGATCCCGAAGCTCCGGCGGGGATCCTACTTCCCGGGCTTTCTCGAGCCCCGCAGGACCGCCGAGAAGGCGCTGACCGCAGTGATCCAGGAGGCCTATGTCCACGGCATCTCGACCCGCTCGGTCGATGACTTGGTCCGTGCCATGGGTCTGGAAGGCGTCTCCAAGAGCCAGGTCAGTCGCCTCTGCGCCGAGATCGACGAGCGGGTCGCCGACTTCCTCGCCCGCCCGATCGAGGGCGACTGGCCGTACCTCTGGCTCGACGCCACTTACGTGAAGGTCCGCGAGGCCGGACGCATTGTCCCGGTCGCCGTCACCATCGCGGTCGGCGTCAATGGCGACGGCCGGCGCGAAGTCCTCGGCATGGCCATCGGCGCCTCCGAGGCAGAGACGTTCTGGCTGGACTTCCTGCGCGCCCTGGCGCGGCGCGGGCTACGGGGCGTCAAGCTGGTCATCTCCGACGCCCATGAGGGGCTGAAGGCCGCGGTGACCAAGGTGCTGCGGGCAACCTGGCAACGCTGTCGCGTGCATTTCGGCCGCACGGCCCTGGCTCATGCCGGGAAGATCCAGCGCCGCATCGTCTCCGCCTGGATCGGCACCGCCTATGCCCAGGAGGACGCCGCGACTGCCCACGCCCAATGGCGCACGGTGGCCGACCAACTCCGCCCCAAGGTGCCGAAGCTGGCCGCCTTGATGGACGCCGCCGAGGAGGACGTCCTCGCCTACATGCACTTCCCCGCCGCGCATCGGGCCAAGTTGCACAGCACAAACCCGATCGAGCGGCTCAACGGCGAGATCAAGCGCCGCACCGATGTCGTCGGCATATTCCCCAACGACGCTGCCATCACCAGGCTGATCGGCGCGATCCTGCTCGAACAGTCTGACGAGTGGGCCACCCAGCGGGCCCGCTACATGACTCTGGAGACCATCGGCACCATCAGCGATACTGCACCCGTCAGCCTGCCAGCCCTGGCATCCTGACAAGGCGGCCCAGCCCGCCCAGTAGCACCGCTCCTACACCACGTGTTGGGGCACGATCGAGTCGAAATCTTCAACCGACGTACGATCAACTGCCCTCAATATAGCGGTCTTCAGGAAGAGAACTGTCCGCAACCCCACCTTGGCGGCCACGATCTGTTCGTCAAACATGCGGTAATCGGGGCGGGCAGCCTCCCCGACGCCCGCTGGCTAGCATCAGCGCGGGTACGCCATCTCGGGAGGAGCCGCCATGGAGCAGTATGTCGCGCTCGACGTTTCGCTGAAGGAGATCAGTGTCTGGTAATTACCCACCCTCCTTACGCGGAAGCGGGTTGGCTGATTCGATCCTGGCATGCAGCGGGACGCGCTTGAGCGGCTGAGCAAGGCGGAGCTGATCGAGCTGGTGCTGCGGCTGCAGCGGCCGGAGAAGACCTCGCGCACATCCTCCCAGCCGCCGTCCACGGACCGGAAGGAGAGGCGCGAGCGCGCCAAGCCTGGAGGCGCCAAGCCGGGCCA
>NZ_SMSJ01000203.1 GCF_004355005.1 Dankookia rubra | reverse complement strand
GCCGCACGGCGGGCGCTGGCTGCTGCTGCGGGAGCCCGGGGCGGTGGCCGCCCCGGTGGCGGCCCTGGCCGGCGCCATCTGGGACCAGCGGTTCCGGCTTTCGGCCGCCGGCCGGCCCGGCTGCAGCCTGGGCGCGCTGGGCGGGGAGGCCGCGCGGCTGCGGCCGCTGGCGCCCGGCCTGCCCGCCGCAATTGTTGCGGCCCTGCCGGCCATCCGCCACCACGCCGCGCTGGTCGCGGTGCCATTCCTCGGCTATCCTGACCGGCAAAGCTGCGCGGCCTTTCCAGTCGTGTTCGCCCCGGGCGCTGGTGACATCGCCGGGGGGGCCGATTGGCGGGGTCCTGTTGCCCATTAACTGCCGGGACTCGCTCCCTATATCAAAGATCGGCAGGATCGCGGGCATGACGCCCAAGGGTTCATGGCCCGTTGCGGGGCCATGGCGGAAACGGGATGTGAATCGGTGAACAATTTCGGCCGCAATCTGGCGCTTTGGGTCATCGTGGCGCTGCTGCTCGTCGCGCTCTTCAACCTGTTCCAGCCCAGTGGCTCGGCGCAGCGCGGCGCCCAGCAGGTCGCCTATTCCGACTTCCTCAACGAAGTCGGGGCCGGGCATGTTCGCGATGTGGTGATACAGGGTCGTACCGTCAGCGGCCAGCTTTCGGACGGCCGCACCTTCCAGACCTATACCCCCGAAGACCCCGCCCTGGTCAGCAAGCTGACCGAGAAGGGAGTCCGCGTCGTGGCGCGGCCCGAGGAAAGCGACGTCAACCCGCTCTTCCACTACCTGCTGTCCTGGTTCCCGATGCTGTTGCTGATCGGCGTCTGGGTCTTCTTCATGCGGCAGATGCAGTCGGGCGGCGGCCGTGCCATGGGCTTCGGCAAGTCGAAGGCCAAGCTGCTCACGGAAAAGCAGGGCCGCGTCACCTTCGAGGACGTCGCCGGCATCGAGGAAGCCAAGTCCGAGCTCGAGGAGATCGTGGAATTCCTGCGCGATCCGCAGAAGTTCCAGCGGCTCGGCGGCAAGATCCCGAAGGGCTGCCTGCTGGTCGGCCCGCCGGGCACCGGCAAGACCCTGCTGGCGCGCTCCATCGCCGGCGAGGCGAACGTGCCCTTCTTCACCATCTCCGGCTCCGACTTCGTCGAGATGTTCGTCGGCGTCGGCGCATCGCGTGTCAGGGACATGTTCGAGCAGGGCAAGAAGAACGCCCCCTGCATCATCTTCATCGACGAGATCGACGCGGTGGGCCGCCACCGCGGCGCGGGCCTCGGCGGCGGCAACGACGAGCGGGAGCAGACCCTCAACCAGATGCTGGTCGAGATGGACGGCTTCGAGTCGAACGAGGGCGTCATCATCATCGCCGCGACCAACCGGCCGGACGTGCTGGACCCGGCGCTGCTGCGCCCCGGCCGCTTCGACCGCCAGGTGGTGGTGCCGAACCCCGACGTGATGGGCCGGGAGAAGATCCTCCGCGTCCACATGCGGAAAGTGCCGCTGGCCTCGGACGTGGACCCGAAGACCATCGCCCGCGGCACGCCCGGCTTCTCCGGCGCGGACCTCGCCAACCTGGTGAACGAGGCGGCGCTCCTGGCCGCCCGCACCGGCCGCCGCACCGTCGGCATGCACGAGTTCGAGCAGGCCAAGGACAAGGTCATGATGGGCGCCGAGCGGCGTTCGCTGGTGATGTCCGAGGACGAGAAGCGGATGACCGCCTATCACGAGGCGGGCCATGCCCTCTGCGCGATGAAGCTGCCGGAATGCGACCCGGTGCACAAGGCGACGATCATCCCGCGGGGACGGGCGCTGGGCCTGGTGATGTCGCTGCCGGAAGGCGACCGCTATTCCAAGCACAAGTCGAAGCTGCTGGCCGAGTTGGCCATGGCGATGGGCGGCCGGGTCGCCGAGGAGCTGATCTTCGGCTCCGACAAGGTGTCGAACGGCGCGTCCGGCGACATCAAGATGGCGACCAACCAGACCCGGATGATGGTCACGGAATGGGGCATGTCCGACAAGCTCGGCATGATCGCCTATGGCGAGAACAGCCAGGAGGTCTTCCTGGGCCATAGCGTCACCCAGTCGAAGAACCTGTCCGAGGAGACGGCGCGGCAGATCGACAGCGAGATCCGCCGCATCATCGACGAGGCCTATGCGCGGTCGAAGCAGCTGCTCAGCGAGAACATCGACGAGCTGCACCTGCTGGCCAAGGGGCTGCTGGAGCACGAGACGCTGTCGGGCGACGAGATCAAGCAGATCATCCGCGGCGAGCCGATCGTGCGGAACCGGCCGGACGAGCCGGTGCCGCAGGGCCGCGGCAGCGTCCCGACCAGCGGCCGGGCCCCGCGCCCGACCCCGGGCGGGCTGAACCCGGGGCCGGCGCCCGCCACCTAGGGCGCGCCGTGGGCGACAGGTTTATCGAGCCGCTGGGCCTCATCGAGGGCCCGGCGGCTTTTTTTGCGGCCCGCGACGGGTTGGCCCTGCCGCTGCAGGGCGGCCACCTGGCCTTTTGCCTGGTGCGGCTGATCGAGGCCGGCGCCGACCGCGGCATCCACCCGGCGCAGGCGATCCCCGAGGACTGGCACGACCTGCTGCCGGCGCTGACCCGCCGTCCCCCGCCCTTCGCCGGGATCGAGCCGCCGGAGCCCGGCCGCCCCCTGGTCATGGGCATCGTCAACCTCACCCCCGACAGCTTCTCCGGCGACGGGCTGGGGACGGATGCCGCCGCCGCGGTCGCCCGCGGCCATGCCATGCTGGAAGCCGGGGCCGATATCCTCGACATCGGCGGCGAGAGCACCCGGCCGGGCGCCGCCCCCGTCTCGCCCGGGGAGGAGATCCGCCGCATCCTTCCGGTGGTCCGCGACCTCGCCCGCGCCGCGCCCGTCTCGGTCGATACCCGGCATGCCGCCACCATGGCGGCGGCGCTGGAGGCCGGGGCGGAGATCGTCAACGACGTCACCGCGCTGCGCCACGACGGCGCCGCGCCGCAGGTGGTCGCCGCCGCCGCCGCGCCGGTGGTGCTGATGCACATGCCCGGCACCGAGCCCCGCACCATGCAGGCCAAGGCCCGCTACGCCGACGTGGTGCTGGAGGTCGCCCGCTTCCTGCGCGACCGGGTCGAGGCGCTGGAACGCCTCGGCATCCCGCGCGGGCGCATCGCCATCGATCCCGGCATCGGCTTCGGCAAGACCATGGAACACAACCTGGCCCTGCTGGAACGGCTGCCGATCCTGGCCGGGCTCGGCTGCCACCTGCTGGTCGGGCTGTCGCGCAAGCGCTTCCTCGGCCGCATCGCCGGCCTGCCGGAGGCCGCGGCGCGCATGGTGCCGAGCGTCGCCGGCGCGGTCTTCGCCGCCAGCCGCGGCGCCGCCATCCTGCGGGTGCACGACGTGGCGGAAACGGTGCAGGCGCTGGCCACCTGGCGCGCCGCGGCCAGCGGCGCGGCGCCCGATGACCGCACGGGTTGATGGACCGCGGGCGCGCACTTCGCTACTTCATGCCCTGACCTGAAGCAGATCGCCGCGGGGCGGAAACGCCCGGGGGCGTCGGCCTGCTCGGCAGACACCAGGCTTGCGAGGCCTGCCGGATCTCCGGTTCGGCAGGTCTCGCCCGCCGCGCATTGGGGCCGCCATGACCGTACCTCCCCGTCGCCTCTTCGGCACCGATGGCATCCGTGGCACCGCCAACAAGGCGCCCATGGATGCCGCGACCGCGCTCCGCCTCGGCCAGGCGGCCGGGCGCTTCTTCAACCGCGGCACCCATCGCCACCGCGTCGTCATCGGCAAGGACACCCGCATCTCGGGCTACATGCTGGAGCCGGCGCTGACC
>NZ_SMSJ01000202.1 GCF_004355005.1 Dankookia rubra | reverse complement strand
GCCGGTCCTTGGGTTGCGGGTACGGTGCACGATGTGACTGGCAGCTACGACCTCGCCTTTGCTTTGGCTGCCGTGCTATGTGCGGCGTCCGCAGCTGCAATCTGGATCGCGACGCCGCGTCGCGTCCGGCAAGTGCCTGGCCGAGCCATCGTGTGACGTGGTTGCGTGGTCGCTCTAGTGATTAACGCCTAACGCTTGGCGTCCAATTCAAGGTCGAAGAAGGGCGGTTTGCTGACGTAGAGGCAGACGGTCTGAGCTTCCCGTCCTCTCAGGTTCGCGCGTAGAGGGCGAGCTTGAGGGCTGGGTTGTCGTTGGCCTGGAAGCTCGCGTACTCGTAGCGGGTGGTGCCCCTCGTCGGGTGATGCAGGTACTTGGTGCCGGACACCGGCGCCCCGATCCCGTGCGCGCGCCACCAGCTGTCGAACTCCGGGCAGCCCGCGTGGAGCCGGGCCACGAGCGACTCAAAGGCTGGATCACTGGGCCATAGGTCATGCGCCGCGCGGAACAGCGACACGATGCGCCGCGCCTCCTCCGCCCAGCTCTCCCCGAAGAGCCGCTTCGCGGCGGGGCCGGTAAGCATCCAGTGCAGGATGTTGCGGTCCTCGGTCCCGAGCTGGCCGAAATCGCCGAACAGCGCTGCCGCGGCGGCGTTCCAGGCCAGGATGTCCCAGCGCTGCCCGGTAAGATAGGCGGGCTCCGGCAGGCTCCCGACGATGCGGCGGAGCGGGTCTGGCACGCTCTCGCGCTGGAACGGCTGCCGCCCGCCGGCGGCGGCAAGACCGAGCATGAAGGCCGCTATCCTGCCCCGCTTCGGGGCACCGCTGAGTGTCGAGGACGTGCCGGAGCCGACGATCGGAACCGGCGAGGCGCTGGTAGACGTCGTCGCCGCGCCGGTACTGTCCTATGCAACCGAGGTCTTCAGCGGCGCGCGCCGCTACCTGTTGCCTACACCCGTGGTGCCGGGTTGCGGCGCCATCGGCCGGGTGCGCGCGGTGGGACCGGACAGCACGCGCCTGCGGCCCGGCGACTGGGTGTTCTGCGACCCCACCGTGCGGTCACGCGACGGCGCGGCCACGCCCGACATCACCCTGCAGGGCTGGAGCGCCCGCGGCGAAGGCGGGCAGAAGTTGCAGCGCTACTTCCGCGACGGCACCTTCGCCGAGAGGGTTCGCGTGCCGACCGAGAATGCGGCGCCGATCGGGGCGATCGACCCGGTGGAAGCCGGGCGGTGGTGCGCCATCAACACGTTGCTGGTTGCTTACGGCGGGCTGCTCGCGATGGACTTCCGGCCTGGGGAAACGCTGCTGGTGAGCGGGGCGACCGGCAACTTCGGCTCCGCCACCGTGGCCCTGGCGCTGGCGATGGGCGCGCGCTGCGTCGTAGCGCCCGGTCGCAATCGGGCAGTGCTCGACAGCCTACGGACCCGGTTCGGCGAACGGATCGTACCGGTCGAGCTGAGTGGGGACAGCGCCGCGGACACGGAAGCGATGCGCCGGGCAGCCCCGGGCCCGATCGACGCGGTGCAGGACTTCCTTCCGCCGACGGTCAGCGCGACCGTGGCCCGGGCTGCGATTATTACGTTGCGCCAGGGTGGGAGGGCAGTGCTGATGGGCGGGGTGGGGATGCTGGGCGGCGAGGACCTGGCGCTTCCATATCCCTGGATCATGCGCAGCCTCATAACGGTGCGCGGCCAGTGGATGTACGACGCAGCCGCCGTGCCGGGAATGGTGGGATTGATCCGCAGCGGGTTACTGGATCTGGAGCAATGGGCGGTGACCGAGTTCCCGCTGGCAGAAGTCAATGACGCGGTGGAGCACGCGGCAGCCGAGGCTGGTCCCTTCAAGCTGACTGCGCTCAAGCCATAGCGTCCGACGAGGGCGGGAAACAGACTCTCGCGGGTGGCGCTCCTGCCCTATGCTCGCCTCGGCCTGTGGCTGGGAGGGCGCGCGATGAACGACGAAGGACCGGCTCTCTACGGCGCGCCCTACAGCGTGTACGTGCGCGCCGCCCGCCTCGCGCTGGCCGAGAAGGGCGTCGCCTATGAGCTGGTGCCGGTCGACGTGTTCACCCCCGGCGGCCCGCCGGCCGAGTACCTGAAGCGGCACCCGTTCGGCCGCATCCCGGCCTTCGAGCACCGAGGTTTCCGGCTGTACGAGACGGGAGCTATCACGCGCTACGTGGACGAGGCATTCTCTGGGCCCGCCCTGCAGCCGGCCTCGCCAGAGGCGCGGGCCCGGGTGAACCAAGCGATCGGCGTTCTCGATGCCTACGCCTACCGCACGCTCGTGTGGGACATCTACGTCGAGCGGGTTGTCGCCCCGGCGCAGGGGCGAGAGCCAGACGAGGCGCGGATCTGCGCCGCCCTGCCGCGGGCAGCGACCTGCTTGGGGGCCCTTGAGCAGATTATGGGGCCGGGACGGCATCTGGCCGGCGCTGCGCTGACACTGGCGGACCTGCACGCCGCGCCAATGTTCGCCTGCTTTGCCACAACGCCAGAAGCTGGTCCGCTGCTCGCGGCTTACCCCAAGCTGGGGCGGTGGTGGGAAAGCATCGCGGGCCGCGCCAGCATGACGGCCACCGCTGTCGCCTGAGCCGCTTAAGATACCGGAGGCCCGCATTGGGTCAGCAGCAGTCGTGCTGCGGCTGATCAGAGACTGCCCTCAGGCCAGCGAGGCGAGCGGCTTGTCCTTCTCCCCGACCAAGTGGGCGAAAGCATTTCGAATGGCTACAGCCCGACGATCCCTGCCGGGCTCTCGCCGACGAGCTTTGCCCGCCGGACATAGCCGCGCATGGTGCGGATGTCGCGGTGACGGCTGTGCTCCATGATGGCCTCGTCGCGCACCCCGGCCTTGTAGGCCTCGGTGATGAACCCGGCCCTGAGCCCGTGCAGCGACAGCCGCTCGAGCCCTGACGCCTTGATCCCGGCCAGCGCCAGCCGCCGGCGCAGGATCCGCGGCAGGGCGTAGGGGTGCAGGGCGGCGGTCTCCACGGTGCCCCAGCGGTCGATCTTGCGGAACACCGGGCCGTAGCGGCAGTCGCTGGCCTGCAGCCAGGTCTCCAGCGCGCGCACCGGGCAGGTCTCGGGCGTCTTCCCGCGCGGCAGGCCAAGCTCGGCCCCCCTGCCCTGCTGGTCGGCCTTGGCGCGCGGGATCAGCAGGCGCAGCCCCTCGGGTGTGACGGTCAGGTGCTCGCGTTGCACCGCGACCAGCTCGGATCGACGCAGCGCCGCCGCGAAGCCCAGCAGCAACAAGGCCTTGTCCCGCGTGCCGGTGAGGCCGTCGCTGCAGGTGGCGACGAGGCGGCGGATCTCGGCGGTGCCGATCGCCGCGGCGCGGCGCTGTGGCACGCCGTGCTGGCGGGCGATGCCGGCCAGGGTGTCGCGCAGTGCCGGGTGCGAGCCCAGCCAGGGGTGGCCGGCCATGCGGTGGGCGCGGCCGATGGCGGCGAGCCGGCGGCGCAGGGTGGCGCCGGCGTGGGTGGTGGCCAGGGTGGCAAGGTAGGCGGCGACGGTCACCGGCGTGGCCGGCAGCGCGGCGATGCCTTTCTCCCGGCACCACGCCTCGAAGTCTGCCCAGTCCGCGGCGTAGGCGGCGAGCGTTGCCGGCGCCAGCGCCTGGCGGGCATAGCCGGCGGCGCGGGCGACCTCGGCGTCGGGCAGCAGGGCGAGTTCGGACATGCGGGCGATCTCAACGGCTTGCCGGGATTGGGGCATGAAATGTGGCAGGCGGTCAACAGGCTCCAGAAGGGCGGTTATGGAGTGTGATACATTCGAGCGGCGCAGAACACCGGAGGGGCGGAAAGGCCAAGAAAGCGTAAGGGGTGCCTTTTCGACGGCGCTGCGCCGCTCCCGGTGAGCGGG
>NZ_SMSJ01000201.1 GCF_004355005.1 Dankookia rubra | reverse complement strand
AGGCCTCGTCCACCTTCCAGGGCCGAAAGCTCTTCGTCATGCCGCCGAGCGAATCACCGCACGATCCGCCTGTCGAGCCTCTTCAGCCGTTACGTGGACGAGCTCCTAGCGAGGGTTACGAGGCCTCCGAGACGGTGGTCACCTTGGCTACGATCCGCCCGATGCTCCACCGCCTCGCTCACGCTACTGCATGCGACCACACGCCCTATGGCTGCAAGGACGGGCTGTTACATGAGCCAGTGTTCGACAGGAACGCAGTTCGACGTCGTTTGATCCTTCTCCGCTTCCCCGTCCACATCGACCGAAGTGTCCGGTTCAGGATCGCCGGGAATGTCCAGCGTGAGGTCAGTGACGAAGTCGTCCGCCGTAAGGTCTACGTTGCCGGCAAGGTTGATCTGACCGAGCAGGGTCGCCGGCGTGGAAGGATCGTCACTTTCGGGTACACGGAACTGAACGATGGTAGAATTGCCCGTTGTTTCGTATCGGATTTCTAATGCGATTTGGTCGGTGAAGCTTTCCGTCCCAAGGAAGACAACAGGCACGGCGGGAAAAAGACGCAAGCTGGAAAGATCAACTACGTCGCCTTCGGCCTGACTGAAATCTACGATCAAGTCCGGGTTTTGGCTGGTTGAATCTAGAACTGGGAGGCGTGCTTGAGGCACGAAGCCAAAGCTGAACTTGTCGGCGCCATCACCGCCTTGGAGCGTATCGGCGTCGGCGCCGCCCCAAAGTGTGTCGTCGCCAGAGCCACCGATCAGGACGTCACTCCCGACACCCGCATCAGGCCCGCCTTGGACCGTGCTGTCGCCATAAAGTAAGTTGGCATCACCTACACCAAAAATAGTGTCGCTATCACCAAACCCTGAGATCGTGTTATTGCTGCCTCTAACAACAATAGTGTCGGCATCTGACGTGCCATTAACAACGGTGTCATCCGAGTTGCTGATTATGATAGCCATATTCCCCCCGCTTTACATAACCTTGCACAATAACTTCAGATTGAACCAGACAGATACATTAGCTTTTCAGGGTAAAAGTACCGATCCAACACCAACATGAAGTTATTTTAAGTCAAATTGAAAAACCACACGTGTGCAACACGAAATTTGCACAACTAATAATTGTGCTTAGAAGCCTGATAGTTGTTCCCGTTAAGGGCGAATGATACGGTGAACATCAGGCGGATTGCAATCAGCGAAGCAGGATCGTCACAGTGCTAAAGGTCCATCCGGGATCATATAGTTTTATGACATAGCTTTCGGAGCATCCGGCGGACGGAGGCCCAACGCAGGAAGGCAAGCGCGCGGCGGTTCAGGCACTCCCAATCCTTGGCAATCGTCGGCAGCGGTTAAGCCAGGCGATGGTGCGCTCGACGACCGCCTGTACAATCTTGCCAGTTCGGGGGGGGCCGCCAGCAGCACCGGGCGGCGGGGGAGCGCTGCCGCTTCATGGCACCCTCCTCCAAGGGTCAGAGTGCCCGAAAAACTTGCGCTCCCACCGGACCAGTTTGCCGGGTCAGGACCAGTCAAGCGCACCATGTACGGCCGGGCTGCCGGACGATCCGAGCAAGGTTTACCCCGACAGCGCCCTCTCGGGCAGCAGGGCGGAAGCCACTATCCGCGCCCGCAGCGGCGTGCCGTGGACAACCGGGACCGGCACCTAGGGCGGCCCGGAGGCGCTGGCGCGACTGGAGGCGCACGATGCCGCTGTCCGGCGCGTCCGCTGCCGCGTCGAGAATGTCTTCGACACCTGCAAGCGCAGCTACGGCTTGGCCCGTATGCGATGGCTCGGCCTGGCGCAGGCGGGCCTGCAGGTCCGCCTCGCCGCCGTGGCCTGCAACCTGCGCCGCACGCTCACCCTGCTGCACGCCGCCATGGCCTGACGCAGGAGTAGTCCGCCTTCAGCACACCCGGCGCTCCGGCCCCGCGCCACGAACCATGGTGTTCAAGGCGAGCATCTGCCCGCACCGCCGCCCTAACGGATTTCCGGCTTATCGCGGGTATGAGGAACGGATGCAGGCAACAGCCCGGATGCCGCAGCGTTGCCTGCGCTCCCCTCCCTCAACCGCGGACGCTGACCATTGCCGGAAGTCCAGTTCGTCTCGGGTGTCATCGTCGCATTGGGCCTGCTGCTGGCGTTGGCGCGGCTCACGGGTCTGCCACCATCGGCGGTCGTGTTCGCCGGCGGCCTCGCCTCCGCGCTGCTGCCGGTATCATTGCCGCCGTTGCGCACCAATCCGGAGGTGGTCCTCGGGCTGCTGTTGCCGCCGTTGCTATATGCCGGTGTCGTCGCGCTCTCGGTTGATCTGCTTCGCCATGCGCTCGTGCGCGGGGTACTGGCGGGTGCGGCACTGGTCATCGGCATCACGCTGACGGTGGCGCTGGCGGCGCACGTGTTGCTGCCGGGGCTCGATCCCGTTGCTTGCCTTCTGCTCGGCGTGTGCGCCGCGATCGGCGATACGCGGCTGCCACAGGAGACCGGGCAGCACCGGCATCTGCCGCGCGCCCTGACCGATGCGTTTGCCGGCCAGGCGGTCAGCGCCCGCCTCATCGTGGTCACACTATACATGCTGGCCCGGTCAGCGGTCGGTGGCTCACCACCGGAAGTTGGGGCGGCACTGCTCCGGCTCGGCATCGACGTGATCGGTGGTGGTCTGCTGGGCTTGGCGGTCGGCTTGGCCGTGGTCGCGCTGCGCCGCCGCATCGGCCCCGCGGTGGTGGAGGTGGCAATCTCTATTGCCACACCATTCCTTGCCGCTGTGCTTGCTGAAGCCGTTGGTGTCTCGGTGGCCGTGGTCATCGTTGTGGCGGCGCTGACCATATCCACCCGCTCTGTGGATCGGCAGACAGGACAGGCGATCTCCTCGCCTGAGGCGCGGCTGGTGGCACGGCATGTCTGGTCGGAAGCGGAGGTTATGCTCTCCGCCGCGCTCTACTTCTTGGTCGGCCGTTCCCTTCCGGAAGCGCTGGCGGCGCTCAGCCATTATGGCGGGTTGCACCTTGGCCTCGCCGCTGCAGCGCTGCTGGCACTGGTGCTCGCACTGCAATTCGGGCTGGCGCTGCTGGCTATGATGATGCCCTGGACACCACGTATGCCGGGCGAGGATGGGCGCCCCGCCGGGGCGCTGCGTGTTGCCGCCGTTGCCGCCTTGTCGGCGCATCGTTCGGCCATCGCGCTGGCGCTTGCACTCGCTGTGCCCGCCACGACGGCAGATGGTCGGCCCTTCCCCGATCGAGACCTCGTACTCTCGCTGACTGGCCTGCTCGTAGTCGGCTCAGGGCTGCTGCAGGGGACCACGCTGCCAGCCCTGCTGGGCTGGGCCCGGCTTGGTGGCGCGGCGGAGGAGGTGCAGGAGAAAGACCTTGCCAAAAGCGAGGCGGCGGCGGCCCAGGATCAGGCGCGCGCGGTCACAGATCCTGAGACAGCCGCAGCTGAAGGGCGGCAGGCTCTGATCCGGCTGCGTAGCCGGGACGCGATCGGCGATGCGGCATTGCGCGAAGCGGACCATGCATTGACGCTGCGCGCTCATGCGGAGAAGACTGGCGAGCCAACTTGACCACCAGAGGCAGGGCGGCATCGTACATGCTTGGATCCTGCCCTTTCCCGTCCACTTAGCCGGTCCCGTTCCGTCCCACATGAGCACGCCAAGGCTCCTACTGCTTACAGAGTCTAGGCCGCTGGCAAGGCAGAGTCTCGGGTGGGGTCGTGGACGGCTCGGACATACCAAGATTCTGGCGATGGGCCGCTATGGTGGCACCTTTCTCCTAGGGCCTGTCAGGCCTTAAGTTCTGTGTGTCTACTTGATCCAGTCTATCGTGGCGGCCATGCAGAGCACGCCCATGAAGGAACACGCGGTTTTCTCGTAGCGGGTGG
>NZ_SMSJ01000200.1 GCF_004355005.1 Dankookia rubra | reverse complement strand
GACATGGCCATCGCGCGTCAGCGTCCCGCGCCGGGCCTCACCCATCACTCGGACCGCGGGGTGCAATTTGCGGCCCATGAGTATCGCAAGCGGTTGCGGCAGCATGGCATCCGCTGCTCCATGAGCCGCAAGGGTGATTGCTGGGACAATGCGCCGATGGAGAGCTTCTACGCCACGCTGAAGGGCGAGCTCGTCGAGCAACGCGACTACCTGACGCGCGATGACGCCAGGGCTGACGTATTCCAGTTCCTGAAGGGCTGGTACAATCGACGTCGCTTGCATTCGGCCCTGGGCTATCTCACACCAGAGCAGAAGGTGGCGGCGTTCCATGCGGCCGCTTCAGCCGCGTAACACTGTCCGTGAAAGCGGGGCAAGGCCAAACGGGAGTTGACCCTGGTTACCAGTCAGCTAGAGGACTTCGCAACCAAGGTGCGCGCTGGGCTTCATACCCTCGACTGGCTCGGCGCACGGGACATAATACGAACGCTGCTGTGCCGAACCGAGATTAATGGCGACGACATCGAAGTGGTTGTCCGCGTCCCGCCGCCGGGCGGCAGCGCTCCCACTCCGCCCGGTCCCGCTGGCAGCAACGCCCCCAACTGGCAAGATTGTACAGGCGGTGGTCGAGCGCACCATCGCCTGGCTCAACCGCTGCCGACGATTAGCCAAGGATTGGAAGCGCTTGAACCGCCGCGCGCTTACCTTCCTGCGACGGGCCGCCGTCTGCCGCATGCTCCGAAGGCTATGTCAGTAAACCATATGATCCCGGATGGACTCTCAGCCATGACACCTTCCTCCAAAGGTCAGAGTGCCGGAAGAATCATTTTCTTAACAAAACAATTCGCCGGGCCAGAACCAGCAATCCGGTCTGACTACCTCGATTCATACCTTCTTGTCTTGGCTTTGACGTGGTATGGCCTAGGCTGGAACAGGTCGTTTGACGTCACCCTGGTGTAGCTGAATGTCCTATGCAAGTAGTTCTGAAGCTGGATGGACCTGCGGTGCGACTTGTCGTTGCTCAGGCCTGTGGAGAAGGACACGGTGACACGAGCGCTTTGAACGCAGGTGCAGGCATCTCCTACACTGATGGCATTTGTTGCCATATAGACGGCGCGTTTGGTTTGCGCCGAAGATTGTACGGCACGTTTGCGCGGTTACCATATAAAGTTGGAGAGGTAAACCGACGCTGTCACGGCCCGGCAGTAGGGGAAGAGCGACGCCTGCGCGATTGAGGATCCGGCAAGCGGCGACGCGGCCGCAGACCCGAACCCGCAGACATGGCCATCGATCCCGACCGGGTCACCAGCCAAGTCGAGCCAGAGAGCGGCGTCATGAATACCCGTCAGGGTTGGGTTCTAGTCTATTTTGTCCAAGCGGTTGTGATGCTGCAGCAGATCATCCTTGCCGCTCAGGTGAGTACCAAAGCCAACGATGCTCACCAACCCAAGCCGGTGTTCGAAATTATACCGGCCGCAGTCGTCGGGTTGATGAGCGCTGAACGCCATGTACGGCGCAGTGATCGCCGGCGCCGGCACCTGGTCAGAAGACAACGCTGCCAACCATACCGCAAATGCGAGTTGCTTAACGCCACCCGACAGGAGTGCCAGCAGAGCGCCAAGTTGCGCGATGTGCCGGTGCCAAGGGGGGCGCATGCAGCGCAGGTACGGACCGAGCGCGGCCACCCCATTTACCGTCAGCGTTGTACCTTGGCGGAGCCGGTGTTCCGCCAGACGACGGAGTGCCAGAATGCTGGGCGCTTCAGCATCTGCGGTCTCGTCGCTTGCGGTGGCGAGTGGTACCTGCAGTCTGCGTACCAAACCTTGCGAAAACTACACCGGGTGTCTGTCCGCCGTTCCAAATCAGCTATCGCGCCGTGCCGTGCCGTGACACAACGACCAGTGCACAGAGTCGGTGCCTGCCTGAGTTACATCAGAGGCGATTATCCCCAATGCCTAAGTGTCCATCCGAGAACAGGCTTTGTCGAATCAGTCATTTGCCGTCGGCGGCTGAACCTGCGCGTCCCCGTGCCGGTCATGGGCTACTACGGCGAGTTCGCGCGCGGTCTGATTGTAAGTCACTAAGAATCGGCTGCTTGTTCCCGGATGGACATTAACCGTTTAGCCGGCGACACAAAGCAGTCAGCAACAGCCTACTCCAATCATAAGTAATTCACAAAGCACTAATGGAGGCTTTCGTGTGTATTTTGCCAAGTAATTTTTTTGAAAGAACAGCAAAGGGAACTGTAATTTTTGTTGTAATTCTCTTAGGTAATTGCTACTCAGGTTTTTCGATGAGTATCGCAATTAACCGCCTTCCCGAATCCTTCATGGCAGAACAAGTAGTTTCAAAGCATGCCGATCTTTATGTTTCCCCAACCGGAGACGATTTCAATCCTGGTACGCTGTCTGCGCCCTTGCGCACATTTCAAAAAGCCGTAAATGTAGCGAGGCCAGGAAGCGTCATATTAGTCAGAGGCGGCACATACAACCAAACTGTTAAATTTTCGCAGAACAATTCAGGAAAGGCCGGAAAATATATATTGTTCGCAGCTTATCCTGGGGAAGTTCCCATCATCGACGCCATAAATTTAGTGTTGCCCGAAAATTCCGCGCCAATTGAGATTAATGCGAGCTATGTGCGCGTAAGTGGATTTACGGTGAAGAATGTTCGTGGTAACTCGACGCAGTTTGGTATACTGGCTGAGAATGCGTCGAATGTCGTGATTGACCGTAATCATACGATTCAGACGGCAAGCGCTGGCATTGGCTCCTGGTATTCCAGCTACGTTGTGGTTCGTGACAATAAGGTTCAAGACGGTCGTACAACTGGCACCCAGGAGTGTTTATCAGTAAACGGTACATCGTACTTCGAGATTAGCCACAATGTTGTCTGGAACACTCAAGTATGGCCTGAGAAGTGCGAGGGAATAGATGTAAAAAACGGCTCAAAGTATGGCGTGATTAGCAAAAATATCGTACATGATCTTCCTCTCGAAGGTATCTACGTCGACGCTTATCAAGAAGGAGTAACAGAATATATTGAGATTCACGGCAATCTTATTTATAATACCTCTATGGGTATCGCCCTTACGAGCGAAGTTTCCGCAACTCTAAAAAATATTAAAATCTATAATAATATAATACGCAATACGTTCTATATGGGCATTGGGTTTCCTGCTTGGGGACCCACAACTGGAGCGATCTCAAATATACAGATATTTAACAACACCATCGACAATAGGAACGCAAAATATGAAACCAATCCTACCGGCTTCTTTTTGCAATTTCCAAGAATTTTCAGCTTAACGATCAGAAACAACATTATCTTAACGAGTGGCGCAGCATTTGTTATTGATGGCGCTATAATCAAGGATTTTATTGTGGATTACAACCTGATTGTTGCGGCCAAATTTTGTGAGGGAGGAAACATCAATGACGTTCGGAATATCTATAGTGATCCGCTTTTCATAGACGCCGATCAGGGAAACTACCGATTGAGTGCACAGAGTCCTGCGATAGACAAAGGAAGTAAATTAGTGAAGTTATATTTAGATTTTTACGAAACACCGAGACCGCAAGGGGGTTCAATTGATATCGGAGCTGTTGAATACAGCAAGAATGGTTTTTAAGTGCTAGCCCCAATACCGTTAACTTTGGTCGGGCTCGCTGGCGGAGTTGGGCGGTGGGACCGCTGACCGCTGCGGGAGGACCAAGCAATGGTCCGCACGGCGACGCGCTTGCCGAACGGGGCTCGGATCAATGACCAGGTCAGCCTTGGGGTTCTAAGCTCGACTTTGGCCAATTTCGAGGGCTGTGGTGGCCGGTGATTGTCAAAGAAGTTGTCCGGTGCCGATCAGGCGGCGTCTCTGATTTTCGGGTCTCGGGCGTCGCGCTCGGGGTTGAGGCAGACGTCGCCAGCCGGCGTCCAGTT